>OY365741.1:0-890000 GCA_959347425.1 uncultured Amylibacter sp.
TTATCAAAACCCCCGCCGCTTGCTTTAAAAATTCGGTAGTGAAGGGGTGAGTTTCTTGCATGATTTCCAAACTTTGGGCGACCCTGTCGTCTATTGATCCCGCGTCAAAGCCTTCGGTTGTGTCCGCGTCCGCACCAGACTCCACATCCGTATCAATATCCGCGTCCGCATCCGTGCCGTCCTGCCCATGTGCCGAACCAGCCATAATCGCACCGCCAGCACCCGCCATAAACCCACGTCTTGTCCAATCTTCCATTTGATAATTCCTTTATTTTGTTGTTTTTTATTTAGAATCACGCACACAATAGCATATATCATAGTATTTGTTAAGAGCAAAAAAACTAATAACTAACAACTAACAACTACCCCCGCACTTCCGCCCGACTTTTCCCCGTCACATCCCCTGCCAAAGCCGCCGCCATAAACCTATCCAAATCCCCATCCAAAACCCCCTGAGTATCCGACGTTTCCACCTGCGTGCGCAAATCCTTGACCATCTGATAGGGCGCCAAAACATAACTACGAATTTGATGCCCCCACCCCGCATCGCCCTTATTTTCATGCGCCTCCTGTATAGATTCATTGCGCGATTTCATCTCTATATCATACAATCGCGATTTCAAAGCCGCCAAACAGCTCGCCCGATTTTGATGCTGGGACTTGGCGGAAGCCTGCACGACAATCCCCGTTGGCACGTGAGTCATCCGCACTGCCGAATCGGTTTTATTGACGTGTTGGCCACCCGCGCCAGAGGCTCGGAATGTATCCACGCGCAAATCTGCGGGGGAAATATCAATCTCAATCGCGTCATCAATTACGGGATAAACCCAAACCGAGGAAAACGAAGTATGCCGCCGCGCGTTGCTATCAAACGGAGAAATCCGCACCAAACGATGCACGCCGCTTTCGGTTTTTAACCAGCCGTAAGCATTCACCCCCTTGATTTGATAGGTTGCGGATTTAATCCCTGCCTCATCCCCCGAAGTCTCTGCCACCAATTCCACCTTGTATCCCGCACGTTCCGCCCAGCGAATATACATCCGCGCCAATATCGCCGCCCAGTCGCAGCTTTCCGTGCCACCCGCGCCAGAATTGATTTCTAGGAAACTGTCGTTGCCGTCGGCTTCGCCGTTTAATAACGCGGCGATGGCGGATTTTTGCGCCCGTGCTTGCAGGGCAATAATCGCGGATTCCGCCTCTGAAACCACGCCCGAGTCACCCTCCCCGCGTGCCAAATCCATTAAATCCAGATGGTCGCCCAATTCGCCCTCTAACCGATTAAACAAATCAAACGAATCGCGTAGGGTTTGGCGTTCGCGCATCATCTTTTGCGCGGCTTGGGGGTCGTCCCACAACGCGGGGTCTTCGGATTGCGCGTCCAATTCCGCCAGCCGAGCCTCCCCCGCGTCCCAATTCATCCGTTGGCGTAATAACGCCAAAGATTCCCTGATATCCTGCACGGTACTGTCGATTTCGGCGCGCATTAATACAGCCCGCCACTGGATAAAGTACCGAAACTTGTTCCGTCAGCATTGGGCGGTTTCGGCGTGGATGCCTCGTCGGGTTTGCTCTCCGCCGTTGCATCTGCGGGCGCGAGGACTGGTGCAACAGGCACGGGCGCGCCGCCCGCTTTTATCCGTTCGCGTTCCAGCCGTTCCGCCTCTTCCTCCAGCAGTTTATCCAGCCCGATATTGCTGAACCCCGAAAACACATCGTATTGCGTGTTTGCCTGAAACCCGCCGTCAATGGCGGTTTGCGCCAATCCTATTTGCGGGTCATCGGTTGTGCGAAACAATTCCTCTATGACATTTGCGCCCGTTGCATCATTCGCCAATCGCGCCCCGCTGAAACGGTCAAACTTGTAAAACAGAGTATCCTCTGGCTGGGCGAAATCGCCCGCGTCATAGCTTTCTAACGCCTGCGACATGAACTCCTGAAACACAGGCGCGCACATAGACCCGCCGTAGGCACCCTGCCCCAGCGGTTTCGGCACATCAAAGCCCATATAACACCCCGCCACCAGATTGCGGGTGAAGCCCACGAACCAGACATCCTTTGCTTCATTCGTCGTCCCCGTTTTGCCCGCCGTTGGCACATCCAAAACCACGCGACCAAAGGCAGTCCCCCGTTCCACAACCCCGCGTAGCATAGAGACTAGGCGAAACGCAGTTATCTCATCAATCATCCTTTGGCGAGCCAAATGGACGGCAGGACCCGCACCTTCTGGCAAGTCCGCCACATCGCAATTCAAACACCAACTGGTATCGTGGCGGAATATGGTTTGCCCGTGGCGGTCTTGAATACGGTCAATCAGGGTTGGATTTACCCGCTCGCCACCATTGGCAAACATCGCATAGGCGGACACGATTTTATACAGCGTGGTTTCCTGCGCCCCCAAAGCACTAGACAAAACGGGATATAGCGAATCATAAATGCCAAAAGTCTCGGCATAATTGCTGACAATATCCATCCCCACGGATTGCGCCAAACGGATAGTCATCAGGTTGCGCGATTGCTCTATCCCTATTCGCAGGGGCGCGAGACCATAGTATTTTTCCGATGAATTCTTGGGTTGCCACAAACCCTCTGGCGTGTTGATAGCCACTGGCGCATCCACAACAACAGACGCGGGCGAATACCCGCTATCCAAAGCCGCCGCATAAACAAACGGTTTGAAAACAGAACCAGGCTGACGGTTCGCTTGGGTCACACGGTTAAACACGCTGTGTTGGTAAGAAAACCCGCCCTGCATAGCCAAAACCCGCCCGGTATTGGTATCCATCGCCATAAAAGCACCCTGTATTTTCGGGATTTGACGCAAAGACCAGCCCGCTATATCCCCCGCTTCATCGCGTTCGGGTTGCACCAATATCACATCGCCAACCGCCCATAATTCACGGGCGGAGTTTATCCGTACCTTATCGCCTTTGGCGTTTAATTTATTAACCGCCCATTCGTTTTCAACCTCAAAAGACAAAACATCGCGGGCGGGGTTGGACACAAACCCCTCTACCCCAATCGTTGCCCCCTTGCTATCCACGGATAGCACAACGGCAACATGCCAGTTATGAACATCACGGGGGGCGGTGGTATTACGCAGAGCCTTGCGCCACACCCGCTCGTCCGCCAAAACTTCGGTTGGCAAAGTCGCCACCGCGCCCTTATAGGGATTAAACTGCCTATCATACGCCTGCAAGCCCTTTTGCAAGGCACGTTCAGCGTAAGTTTGCAATTTGGAATCCAAAGACGCACGGATGGAATAGCCCGCCGTGAAAAATTGTTCCTCGCCGAATTCTTGGCTGAGTTGACGGCGGATTTCATCGGTGAAATAGGTTCTATCGGGGCGGGTGAGCCGTTCCAAATCATCACTGCTCTGCACGGTTATTAAATCGGTTGCCCGTGCGATACGGACTTGTTCCTCCGTGGCAAACCCGTTTTGGCGCATTTCACGCAAAACAAAATTACGCCGAGCTATGGCGCGTTCCTTTCTGCGAACGGGGTGATAGGTACTGGGGGCTTTCGGTAAAGCCGCCAGATAGGCAGCCTCTTCCAACGTCAAATCTTCCAGAGCCTTGGCAAAATAAACCCGTGCCGCGGCGGTCACACCATAGCTATTCTGTCCTAGAAAAATCTCATTCAAATATAGTTCCAATATCCGCTGTTTGCTGAGCGACCTTTCCACCCGCGCGGATAATATCAGCTCTCTAATCTTACGATCAACCGAACGCTCGTTAGAGAGCAAAAAGTTCTTGGTCACCTGTTGCGTGATGGTAGAAGCCCCGCGCAAATTCTGCCCCTGCGCCGCATCCAACGCCGCCTTTGCCATGCCGAACACATCAAACCCCGTGTGGGTATAAAAATTCTTATCCTCGGCACTGATAAACGCCTGTTTCACAATCAGGGGGATTTCATCAATCGGCGTGAAAATCCGCCGTTCTTGGGCGAATTCATCCATAACCTGCCCGTCAATCCCATAAACCCGCGAAATGACGGAGGGCTCATAAGATACCAATTGCTCGTGCTTTGGCAAGCCTTTGCCATAGGTTGCCACAATCATAGTGACAAACGCCCCGATAACCACGCTACCCAGTATTAAAAAGGTGAAAACCGCGCCCAAGAGCGCAAATAACTTTCGCACCATAGTGATTGCTCCACTTCATATTTACCCCTGTTATACCATGATTTAGGGATAATTAAAATAAAACTGCGATAAATAATATCACAAATGTGGGATATAGTTGCAAAATGGGCGATTTCGGGCTTGCCAATGGGGGGGATTCGGGCTATGTTCGGGTTATGGTATGCAAATACCAGCCAGTTTTTCGGTAAATTTATATTTAATTATAGTAAAGATACCCTTAAAAATAAACCCCAAAGCCCCAGTCTGGCACTGCCAGCGCGGTTTTGGTTAAAACCCGCTCTTAGAGCAAACGGAGATAAAACATTGATAACGCCCTTTTGCGCTGATTTTTGTAAAAAAACACACCGCCCCGTCAAACGGGTGGGCTTTGTCGTCTCAACAAACAATGCATGTTGCCCTTACCTTTATGGGGGGTTTTAGCATGCCAGAAAGATACTATGCCAAAAAAAATGCTAATAGACGCAACACACGCGGAAGAAACCCGTGTGGTTGTTGTAGATGGAAACAGAATTGAAGAATTCGATTTTGAAAGCCTGAACAAACGCCAGCTTGCTGGAAATATTTACCTTGCGAAAGTCACCCGTGTGGAACCGAGCCTGCAAGCCGCTTTTGTGGATTACGGGGGCGGTCGCCATGGGTTTCTGGCGTTTTCGGAGATTCATCCGGATTACTATCAAATTCCCATGGAAGATAGACAGAAACTCATTGACGAAGAGGAAGAATCAGGTGCGGCCAGTAAGGCCGAAGATGATGAACCCGCGCCAAAACCCACCCGCACTCGTAAAAAGGCGGTGAAAACCATCGCGACAGAGGTGGAAACGGATACTATCACGGGCGATGCTCCCGATATGAATGCGCCCGACACCAGCCTGTCATCAGACGCACCCGCCCATACGGGCGCGGATGCACCTGCGGATATGGGCGATGGTGCGCAAAATCCCAAGCCATCTGACGATGCCAACGATGTTATGGACGGTAAAACCCCCGATGACCAACTGGTTGATGTCCCCGAAAGTGAAAACAACGATAAACCCAATAAAAAGCCCCGTCGCAGACGCGGGCGTGATAAGGGCGATGATAGCACGGGGGACGACCTTTCCACGATGATTGCCACGCGGCGGGCGCGCTCCCAACGCTACAATATCCAAGAGGTGATAAAACACGGGCAAATCCTGCTGGTACAGGTGGTGAAAGAGGAACGCGGGACGAAAGGCGCGGCTATGACGACTTACCTATCGCTCGCAGGGCGGTATTGTGTTTTAATGCCGAACACCAGCCGAGGCGGTGGGATTTCCCGTAAAATCGTCAATGTCAGCGATCGTAAGAAATTAAAAGCTATTGTGGATGGGATTGAAACGCCCAAAGGGGCGGCTTTGATTGTCCGCACGGCTGGCTCGCAACGGAGTAAAACCGATATTGAACGCGATTATGATTATTTATTGCGTCAATGGAATGCGGTGCGTGAATTGACTATGAAATCGGTCGCGCCAAGCCAGATTTATGCCGAGGGGGATTTGATAAAACGCTGTATTCGCGATTTGTACAACCGCGATATTGATGAAATTCTGGTGGAGGGTGAGACGGCGTTTAATAACGCCCGCGAATATATGCAGATGTTGTTGCCCGACCATGCTAAGAATGTGAAACTTTACAATAACCCCGTGTCCTTGTTTGCCAAGCATCAGGTGGAGGCGTACTTGGCGACTATGTTCAATCCCGTTGTGCAGTTGCCTTCGGGTGGGTATATTGTGATTAACACGACAGAGGCACTGGTCGCTGTGGATGTCAATTCGGGGCGGTCTACGAAAGAGGATTCTATTGAGGAGACTGCGTTGTTGACTAATCTGGAAGCGTCCAAAGAGGTGGCACGGCAGGCTCGGTTGCGTGATTTGGCGGGGTTAATCGTTATTGATTATATCGATATGGATGAGCATAAAAACAATGCCGCCGTGGAAAAATGTTTAAAAGAAAACTTGAAGAATGACCGCGCAAGGATACAAATCGGTGGGATTTCTAACTTTGGGTTGTTGGAGATGTCTCGCCAGCGGTTGAATCCTACGATGTTAGAGGCGACGACTTCCGATTGTCCGCATTGCCAAGGCAGTGGGATTGTTCGGTCTGAGGGCAGTCTTGCGCTGGCTATATTGCGTAAGGTTAAGGAAAGTGCCTATCATCGCGCGTGTAAAGAGGTGTTGGTGACGACTTCTATTAATGTGGCGAATTATCTGTTAAACACGAAACGCGAGGATATTGGGGCGATTGAAGAGCAGTATCAGACTTCGGTGCGGGTGGAAGGTTCCATGGAAGTGGCGAATGGGGAGTATGCTTTGAAAGAGTTTAAAACCGCGTCACGGATGTTAAAGCCAGTGCATGAGAATACAGATGGGTTGGTGTCGGCGGGGCAGAGTTTTGAGATGGATTCTGAGTCTGGGGCTGATGCGGATGACGGCAGTGATGTACGCGATATGGGCGGCGATACTGGCGAGTCTGGTGATTCTGGTCGTGAGTCTGGGCGTGATGCTTCCCGTGAGTCTGGGCGCGATTTTAGTGCCAATTCTGGTGGTGAAACTGGCGATGATGGCAATAAGAAACGCAGGCGCAGACGGCGCGGTGGCAAAGGCAGAGGTCAAGACTCTGGCGGTGATACGGGTGCGAATGCGGGCGATATGTCCGATTCGGCTTCGGTAGAATCAGCTGCACCGACAAGCGGTAGTTTTGAGCCATCAAGCGGTGGTGGTAGCAGTTTTGAAGCGGGTGGCAGTTTTGAAACAGGCGGTAGTTTTGAGCCGACAGGCACAAGCGATGATAGCGAAGCCAAGCCCAAACCCGCAAGACGTAGAAAAAAGGCGAGTGAAGTTATTAATGGCGAGTAGCTAGTTATTAGTTATTAGTTATTAGTTGTTAGTGATTAGTGATTTTAGCCCTTTGGGTCTTCGTAATCGCTTACGCGATACCGACCAGCATGGTCTTTTGTGCGTAGCCCCCACTTCGTGGAGGCATGCCAAAAGCCCGTTCTATGCTTGGCAAAGCCTAAGTAAATTAACGAGGAGTGATGAATGATTCTTTGCCACTTCTTGACTGGTCGGCATTTCGAAGAAATGACGAAGACCCGCAGGGCTAATCCGTTAATTATTATTCTAGAGCAGACCTAATAATCTAGGAAACGACCGCCCAAAGGGTGGTCGCGCGCACCCTCACCATTGTTTCCTAATTTTAGCGGACGTGTCCGCGGGGGGTGCGCGTCAGCTTATCGGTTGTACTGGGTCAATAATCTTTAAGAGTCGCTGGTGACGCAAATTCCTATTATCCTCACTAACAAGACGCACACCCTTCGGGTTCGCGCGACCCGTGCCAAACATGACCAGTGGTTATTATTATTTAAAAAAGACTCGCCAAGTATAACCAAAGGCTTTTGTGTATGGGCTTTTACGAAGTAAAAGCTCTATATGCACAAAAGCCCCTGCCCTCGCTTGACGTGTGGCGTGTGAAATTTATTCACTAAAAACATTGACAATCCACAATCAATACCTAATAATCACTAATAACTAACAACTAACAACTAACAACTAAAAAAATGCCCTCCTCCGCCCATATCATCACCGATTTCCTACACGCCCAGCAGGTTGATACACTCTTCGGCGTTCCGGGGGAAAGCTATCTATCCGTCCTAGACGCGCTCTACGACAGCCCGATAAATTTCATAAACGCAAGGCACGAGGGCGGGGCGGCGTTTATGGCAGAGGCCTACGCCAAATTAACCCACAAAATCGGCGTGTGTTTCACCACTCGCGGTCCGGGCGCGTGTAACGCGGCGATTGGCGTGCATACGGCGATGCAGAACTCCACGCCTATGCTGCTGTTTATCGGGCAAGTCGCCCGCACTATGCGCGGTCGTGAGGCTTTTCAGGAAATCGATTACACCCAGTTTTTCGCGCCCATAGCCAAGTGGGTTGTGGAAATTGACGATCCCGCCCGCACCAGTGAAATCCTGATGCGTGCCTATACGACCGCCCTGTCGGGGCGGGCTGGTCCTGTCGTTGTTGCCTTGCCAGAGGATGTGTTGCGTGGCGAATCCCCGCCCCTGCCCGCGAAATTATCCGCGCCTTTGACTATCGCAAAACCCCCGCCGAACCCCCAGGATTTGCGTGAGATAAAGCGGATTTTGTCCGCCGCCAAACGTCCGCTTTTGCTGGTTGGCGGGGGTGGGTGGACTGACGCGGGGCGTGCGGGCTTGCGCGATTTTATTGCCACCGCGAACCTGCCCGTTGTTTGCAACCTGCGCCGTCAGGATTTGATTGATATGTCGGGGGCGCATTACGCGGGCGATTTGTCCTTTGGCAAAACGCCCCAAATTCGCCGCCTGTTTGACCGCTCGGATGTGATTTTCGCGGTGAATACGCGGTTTGGCGAAGTGTCAACGGAAGGCTGGTCGTTATTGCCCGTGCCTGATACGGGCAAAACCCTGATTCACAGCCATAATGACGCGGGCGAATTGCATAAAATATACCACGCGGATTTGGCGATTAACGCCTGCCCGAACCTGTTAATACAGGGGTTAGCGGGTGATATTACCGGCGATTGGCAGGGCTGGTTGGGGGAGGCACAGGCGGGCTATGCCACGCAATCCGCCACGCCAGATTCGGCGGGCGCAGTCAATCCCGCACAGATTTGTGCGCATTTAAACGAGGTTTTGGCTAAGGACGCGATTATCACCACAGGCGCGGGGAATTTCGCCATTTGGCCTTCAAAATATATCAATTATGGCGGTTCTCGGCGGTTGATCGCCCCGCAATCTGGGGCGATGGGGGCGGGTTTGCCCGCCGCTATTGCCGCGCGGATAGCCTGTCCGAATCGCCAAGTGATATGTTTTGCGGGCGATGGTGATTTTCAAATGAGCGTGGCAGAGATGGGCTGTGCCGCGCAGGAAAACGCTCGCCCGTGCGTTTTGATTTTCAATAACGGCAGTTATGGCACGATTAAAATGCATCAGGCGCGGGATTATCCGGGGCGTGGTTTTGGCACTGCGTTGGATAATCCGGATTTTGAGGCGATAGCGGGGGCGTATGGTTTCGGCTATCATCGGGTTGCATCGGTTGCCGATTTTATCGCGGCGTTTGATGCTGGGAGTGCGGATGGGCAGGTGTTTGAGCTGATTTTGGATAGGCGTGATATTTCGCCTAATAAAATTTTAGAGGGTTAGGATTCGCCAGAAAACCTTGCAGAAAGCTCCGCGATTTGGTCGTCGGTTATTTTTTCAAAGAGGTTTTCGGGGACGGTGAATTCGTGTTTTGGTGATAAAGAGTCAAAAACATTATATCTCATATAATTTGCACCATTAGGTGCAGTATCTTTTGGCCAACTTGGTTTTGTCCCCATAGCTTCATGGATTTTTCTTGCTGTATCGGGAATAAAAGGTTCGGACAAATTGGCATAAAGCACTATTAAATTAAGGGCAAAACGGATAGATGCAGCGGCTTTGTCTGGGTCGGTTTTATGCAACGCCCAAGGTTCATATCTTTGCAGGTATTCGTTGCCCATTACCCAAAGTTCGCGCAATTCTTTAATCGCCTTGCGAAGTTCCATTGCTTTCATGTAGGTTTCGTATTGTTTAATCCGTGTAGATAAGCCTCTCATTATTGCAATCCCCTCATCTCTCACTGCCTCAAAAACCTCCCCTCCCTCAGGCACAACCGCACCCCATTTTGAATTACAAAATTTAGTGGTACGCGACACAAAATTCCCCAAAACATCCGACAAATCTTTATTCACGGTTTGCTGGAAACTCTCCCAAGTGAATTCACTATCGTTGCCCTCTGGCACATTGCTCATCAACCACCACCGCCAGCAATCGGAGGGAATCCCTGTATCCCTCGCATCGTCCATAAAGACTCCCCGCCCCTTGGATGTAGAAAACTGCCCGCCATTAAAATTCAAATAATTAAAGGCTTTTATGTAATCCACTTGCTTCCAATCCTCGCCCGACCCCATCAAACAGGCGGGGAAAGACAGGGTATGAAACGGCACATTATCCTTGCCCATAAATTGCACATAATTAACATCGCCCGCGCCCTTATCGGTACGCCACCAACGTTGCCAATCGCCCGCTTCTGCCGTGGCGGCGATATAGGCTATCGGCGCGTCAAACCAGACATAGAAAACCTTGCCTTCCATCCCCGCCCAAGCCACGGGTTTATCATCAATTATTTTGCAAACAGGCACGCCCCAGTTCAAATCCCGCGTGATGCCTCGGTCGCGCAAACCATCACCATCATGCAACCATTTTTTCGCGATAGAAGTCGTCAGCAACGGCCAATGGGTTTTCTTTGATATCCATTTATCCAAATCATCTTTTTTCAAAGATTGTTTCAAATATAAATGATTCGTCTCACGTATTTCCAAATTCGTTGCCCCTGAAATTTTAGAACGAGCGTTCAGCAAATCGGTAGGGTTCAGCTGTTTCGTGCAATTTTCACATTGGTCGCCCCGCGCTTCTTCATAACCACAATTCGGGCAAGTCCCCTCAATATACCTATCGGGCAAAAACCGCCCATCGGTGGGCGAATAAATCTGCTTTTCACTGACCATTTCAATCATGCCGTTTTGTTCCAAAACCGTAGCAAAATGCTGGGTTAAGCGGTGGTTTTCAGGGCTGGAAGACCGCCCGAAATGGTCGAAAGATATATTAAACCAATCCGCCAATTCCGCTTGCTTTGCGTGCATCTGCTCGCAGTATTCCGCCACGTCTTGCCCGGCGTTTTGGGCGGCAATTTCGGCGGGTGTTCCGTGTTCGTCCGTGGCGCAAATAAACATAACCTCGTGTCCCGTGGCACGGCAAAAGCGGGCATAAACATCGGCGGGCAACTGGCTGCCAACCAGATTGCCAAGGTGCTTTATACCGTTAATATAAGGCAGAGCAGAGGTAATTAACGTGCGCGGTTTGGCAGTGTCAGGCATAGGGGACTCCAATCTTAACCGTTAAAAAACTCAGGACGAGCCGCCCGCGCAATCGTATCCAAAATCCCATTGGCGAATTGCGATTCGCGCCCGTGGGGAAAGAACGCCTTGCAAATATCCAGATATTCGTTAATCACGGCTTTCACGGGGGTTTTGCCGACCAATAATTCCGCGCCAGCCGCACGGAAAACCGCCCGCAAAGTCGGGTCAATCTGTGCCAATGGCCATTTTTCCACCAAGGCGGTATCGGTTATTTGGTCAATACGGGATTGGTTTTTCACCGCGCAAGCCAAAATTTCATCAAACAGAGCGGTGTTGGCTTTGCTATAAATCGCATCCTCTATCGTGGCACCGAAACGATGCTGGTGGAATTGCTGGGCAACCTCTTGCAGGCTCTGTTTGGAAGCCTCCAGTTGGAATAACGCTTGGATAGCGTATAGTCGCGTGGCGGACTTTACCAAATGCTGGGGTTTGCCAGCTTTACCCGATTCGGTTTTGCCCGCTTTATCGGGGGCGGACTTAACGGCTGTTTGTTTATTTGACATTAGCTCGCACCCCTCGAAGACACATCGCGCAAATCCATCAGCCGCGCGATATACCGCGCCAGAGTATCCACCTCCAAATTCACCATATCCCCCGCTTTCACCGCGCCCCAACTGGTCGCGTTTTGCGTGTGGGGTATGATATTCACCTCAAACCAATCCGCGCCAATATCGTTAATCGTCAGGGAAACCCCGTTCAAAGTGACCGAGCCTTTTTGCGCAATAAACCGCGTGATATCGGGCGGGCAAGCCAGCCGCGCACAGATGCTATCGCCCTCGGGGGTTATCGTGCGAACCTGCGCCACTCCGTCAATATGCCCCGATACCAGATGCCCGCCGAGCTCATCGCCCAGTCGCAATGCGCGTTCCAGATTGACGGGCGCGTTCGGTTGCCAATGGGCGGTTAGGTTGGTTATGTTCAGTGTTTCTTGGGATATTTCCACGTCAAACCAGTTTTTTTCCGCGTTGCCCTTAGCAACGCCCTTATCAACAACCGTCAGGCAGACTCCATCGCAAGCCACCGACGCGCCCATATCCAAGGTCGCGCAATCATAGCCCGTTGCTAATCGCACACGCATATCCCCCGCCTCCGTAGTCGTGCGGGTTTGAACCGTGCCGATGTCTGTGATAATGCCAGTGAAAATGACGGAGTTCCTTTGTGCGGGTTTTTGTGCGGGGTTTCCATCGGTTTTGCCCGTTTTTAGGGGAAAGGTCAAGAGAAGTTATTAGTTATTAGTTGTTAGTTATTAGTGATTGGTCATTTATAACCGCCATAACTAAAAATAACTAATAGCAGTTATTTCAGTTAATCCAGTTAATCCATAACTAAAATAACTGAAAATAACTAATGGCAGTTATTTTTAGTTAATCCAGTTAAATCATTCACAATTCATCACTAACAACTAATAACTAACAACTAACAACTATCCATTGACAATCGCCAAAAACCGATATAAAATCAAAAAACCAGAATAAAGGAGACCCTTATGGACCAGACAAACACGCTCCACGCGACCATGCAACAGCTTGGGCAAACCGCCCGTGCGGCATCAATGCAGCTTGCCCAAGCCTCGGCAAAAACCCGCCAATCCGCCTTGGAATACGCCGCCGATTTCATCATCAAATCGCAAGCGGACATCATCACAGCCAACGCCAAAGACATGGCTTATGGCAAAGAAAAATCCCTATCCCCCGCGATGTTAGACCGCCTTATGCTGGATGAATCGCGGATAACCGCCATGGCAGCAGGGCTTCGCGCAGTCGCCGCGCAGGAAGACCCTTTAGGCAAAACTTTGGCTGAATGGCAACAACCCAGCGGGTTAAAAATCAGGCGCAAATCCACGCCTTTGGGCGTTATCGGCGTGATTTACGAATCCCGCCCGAATGTAACGGCGGACGCGGGTGCGTTATGCTTAAAGGCTGGCAACGCGGTGATTTTGCGCGGCGGGTCAGAGAGCTTTCATTCCTCCCAAGCCATCCACGCTTGCCTCGTGCGCGGGCTGGAACAGGCGGGTTTGCCTGCTGGTGCGATTGGTCTCGTGCCAACCCGCGACCGTGCCGCCGTCGGTGAAATGCTGACCATGACGCAGTATATTGACGTGATTGTGCCACGCGGGGGTAAGGGGCTGGTTGCTCGTGTGCAGAGCGATGCTCGTGTGCCTGTTTTCGCGCATTTGGAGGGGATTTGCCATATTTACATAGACAAAGCCGCCGATATGGATAAGACTCGCGCGGTGATTATGAACGCGAAAACCCGCCGTACGGGGATTTGCGGGGCGGTGGAATGTCTGCTGATTGACCGAGCGTTTTATGCCGCCCACGGTGCGCCGTTTATTGATGATTTACTGGCGGCTGGGGTGGAAGTGCGCGGCGATGCGGATTTGTGTGGGATTAAAGGCGTAGTCCCCGCGGGCGCGGATGATTGGGGGTGCGAATACCTTGATATGATTATCGCGGCGCGATTGGTTGATGGGATTGACGGGGCGATTGCTCATCTGCGGGCGTATTCGTCGGCGCATACCGATTGTATTATGACCGAGGATGCTGGTGTGGCGGCGCAGTTCTTTGATCAAGTGGATAGTGCGATTGTGATGCAAAATGCTTCCACGCAGTTCGCCGATGGTGGCGAATTCGGGATGGGTGCCGAGATTGGCATAGCCACGGGTAAATTACACGCCCGTGGCCCTGTCGGCGCGGCGCAACTGACCAGTTTTAAGTATATTGTGCAGGGGGATGGAACTGTTCGGTAGTTGTTAGTTATTAGTTGTTAGTTGTTAGTTATTGGTTGTTAGGAATTGGGGGTTGGTTATTAGAGGTTAAGGGCAGAGGTTTTTTGTTGCGCCCTCACTGCGTTCGGTTGCCCACCCGCCCACCCCTCCTGCGGAGAGCTGGACGGGGTTTTGTGGCTAAAGCCTGTCCTAGCATCTAAGCAAAGCCTAAATAAATTTAGAACTTACCCATCACCAATTCCCAAGTATTCTTTGCAAATCATCCAATCTATCGTCTTGTTATTCCAGATAGTAAATTTATAGAATCCCTAGCATCTTGTAACCCAAGGGCTTTTAGCATGCCCCCACGAAGTGGGGGCTACGCACAAAAGACCACGCTGGTTGGCATAACGAAGTTATGACGAAGACCCGAAGGGCTATTCATCACTAATAACTAATAACTAATAACTAACAACTAATAACTAATCAGCAAGCCACTTTTCCAACCAATGAATATCGTAGTTCCCCGTTTGCACATCCTCTTCCGCCAATAACGCATTAAACAAAGGCACGGTCGTGTCAATCCCATCCACTATCAGCTCACCCAGCGCACGATGCAACCGCGCCAAGGCGGCATCACGGGTTATCCCCGATACAATCAATTTCGCAATCAAACTATCGTAAAACGGCGGGATAGTATAGCCCGCGTATAACGCAGAATCCACCCGCACGCCGAGTCCACCAGGCGCGTGATAGGTGCTAACCGTCCCCGGACAGGGCGCGAAATCGGGCAGAGATTCGGCGTTAATCCGCACCTCTATCGCGTGTCCTTTGATGGACAAATCCTCCTGCTTCAAAGTCATTTCCTGCCCCGCAGCCACGCGGATTTGCTGTTTCACCAAATCCACACCGTATATCGTTTCGGTCACGGGATGTTCAACCTGCAACCGCGTGTTCATCTCAATAAAGTAAAATTCGCCGTTTTCATACAGGAATTCTATCGTTCCTGCACCCGAATATTTTATATCAGCAACGGCTTTGGCGCAGGTTTGCCCGATTCTTTCACGAATCGCAGGGGTTATCACGGGCGAAGGAGCCTCTTCCAAAACCTTTTGATGGCGACGTTGCAACGAGCAATCACGCTCGCCCAAATGCACAGCCCGCCCGCGACCATCGCCGAAAACCTGCACCTCAATATGGCGCGGAGTCGTCAGGTATTTTTCAATATAAACCGCGTCGTTGCCAAAGGCGGATTTTGCCTCTGCCCGTGCGGTGCGCCATGCTTCTTCCAACGCGTTCTTATTCTCCGCAACCTTCATACCACGCCCGCCACCGCCCGCAGTCGCCTTAATAATAACGGGATAGCCCATATCCGCACAAATCCGCCCTGCGGCTTCCAGAGTATCCACCCCGCCGTCAGAGCCCGGAACGCAAGGCACCCCAAGCGCACGCATGGTTTCTTTGGCGGTGATTTTATCACCCATAAGGCGAATATGCTCGGCACTGGGGCCTATGAAGGTAATCCCATGATCCTCCAAAACCTGCACAAATGCCGCGTTTTCCGATAAAAACCCATAGCCCGGATGCACCGCCTGCGCCCCACTGACTTCGCAAGCCGAAATAATACTGGCGACATTAAGATAGCTTTGGGCAGAGGGCGGGGGACCTATACAAATGCTCTCATCCGCCATGCGCACATGCATAGCGTCCGCGTCCGCCGTGGAATGGATGGCGACGGTTGCCACCCCCAGCTCTTTCGCGGCGCGGATGACACGCAGGGCAATCTCGCCACGGTTTGCAATCAGGATTTTATTGAACATAGCTATTCGATAATTAACAGAGGCGTGCCGAATTCCACCGCCGCACCGTTGTCTACAAGGATTTTGGCGACCGTGCCGTTTTTCGTGGCGGCGATGGGGTTCATGGTTTTCATAGCCTCAATAATCAGCAGGGTATCGCCCTTTTTGACCTTCGCACCGACGGACACAAAGGCGGGCGCGTCTGGTTCGGCCTGCAAGTAAACCGTGCCGACCATGGGCGAGGTTATCGCGTTTGGTGAGATTTCGGTGGATTTCGCGGGTTCTGCCGATTTCGCAGGCTCAGCAGGGGTTTCGCTGGGTGCCGCGTGTGTTGGCGCGGGTGCAGTGGCAGGGGCGGCGTGTTTTTGCCGTGATAGGTGGATGTCCAGCGATTTGCTGGGTCCGTAATCCCGTGTTATTTGCAATTCTGTTAAGTCCTTTTCGGTTAACAATTTTGCCAAGGACTGGATGAATTTTAAATCGTTATCTTGGTCGTTTTTGCTCATAGTTTGGTGTTTAACCCCCGATTATATGTGTTTGGGCAGGCGGGTTTTGGTCGCCGTGCCAGTGTTCTGCGGGTAGGATAAAATATTTTTGGCGGATTGGCAAGGGTAATTAATGGTGAATTGTGAATTATGGATTATTAATTGTGAATGGCGGTCTGTCCGCCTGTTGCGGTTGGCGGGCAGGTCTGCTATACCGCTGGGATGAAACAAAAACGCGCGATTTTTTACATTGATGGGTTTGATTTTTATGATTTAGCATTGAAAGCAAAACCTCAGTATAAATGGCTGAATCCAAAGGCTTTGGCCGATGGGATTGTCCATGATGACACGACGGTTGCCTGTGTGAAGTATTTTAGTGCGCGGGTATCGGAGGAAATCAGCAAATCCGCACATAAAAATCACAATCGTTATTTACGGGCGTTAATGACGATTTCCGCGATTGACATAATTCTTGGCAAATTTGTTGTCCGTGAAAAATCTGTGACTCTAACCCCAGAAGAGCAACACAGCCTGAATAGAATCAAAGTAATAGCAAGTATTGCCGAAGAAAAACGAACCGATGTTAATCTTGCGTCCCACCTGATTTATGATGCCTGTAATGATAATTTTGATATTGCCTATGTGATAACGAATGATACTGATTTTGTTGAACCGATTAAAATGGTGAAGGAAGTTATTGGCAAACCCATTGTGATTGTTGCCCCGCGATCATTGATTATTGATGAGAAAAAGAATAAGTTTGGCACCTCTGTGCCTGATAGTAAATTAAAAAATGCTGCCAGTGAAACATATTTTATCAATGATTCGTTGCTGGGTGATTCGCAGTTTCCTGATGAAATACATCAAAAGAATGGTAAAATCATAAGAAAACCGCAAGATTGGTGGGAAAAATGATAAAAAAGCTGGTTTTTTGCGATTTTTATTCATTTTTTACTTGCAAACTCCGTTTTTGATGTTATATTGACCCTACCAAGTGTTTGGCTTAGCCTTGCATTCTCGAGACCATGAATAGAAATATTCGTGGTCTTCGATTTTTAGGCGGTTATTTTATCTTTTTTGCGTGAATATGTCGTAATTGTGTATTGATATAGTATGTTATTATTGCTATATCTGTATCAACCAGTGCCTGACTTAGTTTTGCACTCTCGAAGACCACGGATTATTCTGTGGTCTTCGATTTTTAGACGGTTATTTTATCTTTTTTGCGGTTTTTATTCATTTTTTACTTGCAAATCCCGTTTTTATTCTGTAATTATGTCATACAGTGTTCGGCTTAGTCCTTGCACTTTCGGGACCATGAATAGCAATATTCGTGGTCTTCGATTTTCAGCCCCCCGCAAACTACCGCCTCCGTCCCTTACGCCGCCGTGCTTCTTCCGAAGCCACCCCAATAATCTCTTCCGCGCGTAACCACACCCGACTGCCCTTCACCAGCAACCCTTGGGCGCGTTTGGCATGCACGACAGCCTGCCCAAAATCCCCGTTCAAAGCCGCCCGTTCGGCGGCAATAAACGCCGCCTCGCCAATCTTATCCGCCCGTGCATAGGCCAAGGATAAATCGCGTAACATACGGCTATCGTGGGGGTCTTTGCCATACGCCTTTTCCAAAATAGCCAAGGCCCGCGTATTCCCAGCCGTGCTATTGCCCGCCAATAACGCCCGCCCAAGCCCCGCCAGAATCAACGGCGCGTCAGGGTAAATCGCGACCGCCTTGCGATAGGCGGCAATCGCCCCCGACGCATCGCCGTTTTCCAGCAAAATCTGCCCGTGGAGCTCGTGATAATAGCCGTCATTCGGGCGCAGACGCAATAATCGCGTGATTTCCGCCATGGCGCGATCGGTGTCGGGCAAACGGTGATAGGCTATCGCGCGGGTCAATGTCGCCACCTCGCTGGTATCCCCCGCATCCAAACGGCGCAGAGCTTGCTGGGGCGCGGTGGTAAAGCCGTCAAACTTCGCCCGCATCCGCCCATAACGGTAGTCAATATCGGCATCGCGCGTGGTATCTACGCCGTGCGCGTGGGTTTCCACCAGAGTTTTTAACGTTTGAATCCGCGCTTGTGATAAGGGATGGGTCAGGGTGTAAGGGTCGCGTTTGTGGGCGGTCAAAAGGTCTTGCCCTTGGAATATCTTCAAAACCTCTATCGCCGCGTTCGGGTCAATCCCCGCCTGTGCCAAGTATTTCACGCCCGATTGATCGGCGCTGGTTTCCTGCCTGCGGGTGTTGGTGAGGATACTGCGTTCCGCCGCGCTGGTTGAGCCGATTGCCAACCCCACGCCAGCCCCAGGCGCACCCGCCAAGGCAGTGGCTAGGCTGAGCAGAATTCCCACCCCCGCAGCCGTTCGGGTGCTGGCGATTTGCAGGCTACGCTGGATGATATGGCCGCCTGTGATGTGTCCGATTTCGTGTGCCATGACGGCTTGCAGCATTTCCACGGTGGGTAGTTTTTTGATTAACCCGTAGTTTAGGAAAATATCGTTGCCCGGGGCGACAAAGGCGTTAAGGGCGGGGCTGTTGACTATGAATATTTCCGTGGATTCGGGCAGACCTGCTTTTTGTAATAATGGGCGGGCGATGCGATTGAGGGTGTGTTCAATTTCGGTATCGCGGATGAGCCCTTGGGCTGTGGCGAATTGGGGCAGCAGGGCTGCTATCGTTAGGATGATGATGGAGAGGGCGATACGCATGGGCGGAGTGTGGGATATTTCGGCGGGAGAGTCAATGATTAACGATTAACGATTAACGATTAGTGGGGGCTTTTGTGCATATAGAGCTTTTTCATAAGGGCAGTTGAACCTGCCCGACCAAAATAAAAACATGAAAAAGCCCATACACAAAAGCCTTTGGCACCAAGACGCTAGGTTTTTTATAAATTTACTATCTGGAATAACAAGACGAGAGAGTTGGCCAAGGGATTATAACTTTTGCAAAGAATACTTGGGAATTGGCGAATTAGTGATTAGTGATTAACGATTAGTGATTAGTGATTTTTGCCACTTCTTGACTGGTCGGCATTGCGTAGCAATGACGAAGACCCGAAGGGCAAAATCGGTAATAGTTAATCTAGGACAATCTACAATCCTAGGAAACGACCGCCCAAAGGGTGGTCGCGCGCACCCTCACCCCCACGGGTGCGCGTCAGCTTATCGGTTGTACTGGGTCAGTGTATTTTAGAGTCGCAGGTGACGCAAATCCCTTTATACCTAACAACCAAGACGCACACCCTTCGGGTTCGCGCGACCCCGTGCCACCATGACGAATGGTTGTTTTATTTAAAACAGAATTTGCCAAGTATAACCAAAGGCTTTTGTGTATGGGCTTTACGCAAGTAAAGCTCTATATGCACAAAAGCCCCCACTAATCATTAATCGTTAATCGTTAATCGTTAAACTTAAAAAACTGCCCGAATCTTCCGCATCAAAGAATCCCGCACCGCGCGATAGGCATCCATCCGCACGGCTCTGCTTTCACCAACCCCCTGCCCCGTGGGGTCTGGCGTTGGCCAATACTGCACCTCCACGGCTGCCGTGCGCGTATGCTCCCGTGCCAGAGTCTCTGCCCGTTCCGACAACGCCACTATCAAATCATAGCTTTGCAACCCGTCGCCCAGCTCTTCCAGCTCTTGGAACGAGCGCACCTTGTGCCGCGCCAATTCCACGCCAACCTCTGCACACACGGCTATCGCATAGCCGTCAATATCCAAATCCCCCTTCACCCCCGCCGATTGCACGAAAATAGCCTTACCCACGTGGGCTTTCATCAATCCCTCCGCCATAGGCGAGCGAATAGAATTATGGTCGCAACAGAACAAAACGGAATGGTATTTGGGGGGAGTTTGCACCGATATCATCCTTTGAACTGCAACGCGCAAATCAGCGTGAATAGTCGCCGTGCGGTTTTGTGGTCTGTGTCAATTTTGCCATCCAAACGTTCCAATAGCTGGCTCGCACCTTCGTCATGAATGCCACGTCTGCCCATATCTATCGCCTCTATCTTTGATGGAGGCAGGCTGGTGACGGCTTTAAAATAGCTCTCACATATCGCGAAATAGTCCTTGATAATCTGGCGCATCGGGGAAATAGACAAATGGAACTGCCCCGCCGCGTTATCGCTTTGGGTCTTAATATCAAACACCACACGCCTATCAATAATGGATAGCGTTAATTTATACGGACCATCGGGGGATTTGTCGTTTGGCAAGCCGAAAACATTCTCTTCCAACATATCAAAAATGGCGATATTGCGCTCCTGCTCCGTCTCTGCTGAGGCGGGGGGCAGGTTGGAATCATCCAAGACAATATCAACAAGGCAGGAAATCGCGGGCATGGGGGGTCTTTTAGGTTTATCGGGGGTTTATCGGGGGTTTATCGGGGGTTTAATAGCGGTTAATCACCCATAAAGAAAAATCCGCACGGATGCAAGGGGGCTTTGGGGGGAAATTACTTATTATTGGGATTATCCGCGACAAACCCACCATAAGGCTTGTTTGCAATGAAATCACCCTTGGACATGAGGGCCGCGCCCACCAAACCCTCTTGCCCAATCAGCCCAGTTGCCTGATAATAGCCACCAACACCCGTATTATCACCATAGTGGCTATCCTGTCCCTCTGGATTTAAATTCCGCAGGATTGATCCGAAAACCGTGCCTGTTTCGCTAAAACCAAGGGAAAACCTGATGAATTCGCGGCGAGGTATAACCAGACGCGTTATGTCCGCCTCCGTTAAAGTTGAATCTCGTGCTATACTATCGGTGATATGTTGTTGCTGGCGGGCGGCATTACTGTCTATGTCGCTTTGTGTAATCCCTTGCCCGTCAATGGTTCTGCTGGCAAAATCAATCTCAAAATTCACCTGCCCAGCTTGCCCCCCAAATTTAAATGTACCAGGCCAAGTGGTTATCTTGGGTGCTTCAATTAAAGGCGGACCCAAGTCGGTTGTTGGTAAAATCCCCGCAAAATAAACATTATCCCCCTGCGGGTCGCTGGCGAGTTTGCCATAAAACGCCTGCCAACCATCATTTTCATCGCCCGCCCGCGTTCCTGTGATATTCTTGACGGGCATTACACCTGTTGTGTCAATGCTAGTTGGCACGTCCGCAACATTGCTCGGTAAAATCGTTAAAAAACTGCTCCCGCCCGCGGGATTTGCCGATGCGGGATAATTTGGTAAATCCGCCGCGCTCACCTTATTATCGCAAAGGGCAACGGGGCAAACATAGGGTAAGGAGGCAACGGGGCGGTCGGATTCTGGCGTAGGATTATCGGCAGAAAAACCACCGAAAGGCGAATCCTCAATATACCCTTTGATATTGACGAGTGCGCCGACCAAACCCTCCTGCCCAATCAAACCCATTGCCCGATAATGACCCACAAGCAGGTGATTACCATCACTGGTCTTTGATGAACGACCTGTTGAATAGCGAAGCACCGTGCCACTAACACTACCCCCTTCGGAAAACCCAAGGGCAAAGCTGGTGCTAAAATCAGAATCGTTCACAATCGTTCGCGCGTCAATCTGCCTATTGGCAAAATCAATTTCAAAATCAATCGCGTGGTTTTTAAATCCGCCAAAGGTAAAAGTCCCAGGCCAAACGGTTGTTGTTGGCGCGGTGCGGAGCGGTCTGCCCAAATCGGTTGTTGGCAAAAGCCCGGCAAAATAAATATTATCGCCTTGCGGATCGCTGGCGAGTTTCCCCCAAAACGCCTGCCAGCCATCGCTCGCATCACTGGGGCGCGACCCGCGTAATATGTCCTCTGATCCGATAGCAACCAGTTGCTCATTGACCAGCCCAGTGGTATCAATATCTTTGCCCGTTTCAATCGTTAAAAAAGTTGATTTGCCCGCGATAGAGGGCGATGGGTGATAATTTGGCAGGTCTTCCACCCCTACGTTATTATCGCAAATGGCAAGCACACACGCGGGGTTTTCGGGTTCGGTTTGGCTCACGGTTTGGCTCACGATTGGCGGCACTGTTGGCGGCACGGTTGGCGGCGCAGTTGGGGGAGATTTCGCCCCCCCGCCCGCAGATATGGACGAGCGGCTAGCCCCTAATGTAGCATCACTATTTGATGTAGAACCCTGACCAGATGAACCTGTTTCAGTGCCAGACCCCCCTGAAGTTGTGTTAGAAACATCAGAATCCGAACCAGAACCAGATGAATCATCGGTATCATCCGTATCATCCTTATTGGATGTAAGCTCGGCTTCTTTTTCTAGCTGTATTTTGCTGTCATCTGAAGAATCAATCGGTGTTGTCCCAGTATCGCCTTCACCGCAAGCAGTGATAATGGACATAAAAAAGACCGCTAAAATAGCGCGGTTTAGGAATCTATACATAACATGATTCCTGTAATGGGTTTTATGTGAAATGGTATAGGGGAAACTTACCACTGGCAAGGGGTGTTTGCGCTAATTCTAGCTTTTCACATGGGGGTTGGGGGTAAATAATGTTTGGGGCGGGTATAAAATTTTTATTGCTTTTTTGTACGAATCGGTGGGTTTTGCGACTCATTCACGATTCATTCAAAGCCTTTAATCGCATCGCAATAGATTCGGCGTGGGCTTGCAACCCCTCCGCCCGTGCCAGAGTTTCCCCTGCCCCGCCAATCGCAGAAATCGCCGCAGGAGTCATCATAGACAGGCTGGTGCGTTTCATAAAGTTCAACACGGACAGCCCCGATACAAACCGTGCAGAACCCGCCGTGGGCAGAACATGGTTCGGTCCGCCGATGTAATCGCCTATTGCCTCTGGGCTCCACCCGCCGATGAAAATCGCGCCCGCGTGGCGGAATTGTGCCGAATAATCCAGCGCGTCCTTGGTGCAAACCTGCAAGTGTTCGGGGGCGATTTTATCGGATAAAACGACCGCTTGCGCCAAAGTTTCCACGATGATAATCGCGCCGTTATCGCGCCAGCTTTGTGCCGCAATATCCCCGCGTTCCAATCTGGGCAGGTGCGAGTCCACCGCGTGGGCGACCGCATCCGCGAATTCCGCGTTATCGGTGATTAAAATCGCCTGTGCGTCCGCGTCATGCTCGGCTTGGCTGAGCAAATCCATGGCGACCCAATCGGGATTATTATCCTTATCTGCAACGATGAGAACCTCTGACGGACCGGCAATCATATCAATGCCAACCGTGCCAAAAACTTGTGCCTTGGCGGCGGCGACATAGGCGTTGCCCGGCCCAGCAATCATATCAACCTTATCAATACTTTGCGTGCCAAACGCCATCGCCGCGATAGCCTGCGCCCCGCCCAGCGTGTAAATCGTGTCAATTTCTGCCAGTTGCGCGGCCAATAAAACAAGGGGGCTGACGACTCCGTTCGGCGTTGGCACGCACATAATCAGGTGCGACACCCCCGCGACTTTCGCAGGAATGGCGTTCATCAAAACCGAGGACGGATAGGCCGCCTGTCCCCCAGGCACATACAGCCCCGCACGGTCAATCGCACTCCACCGCCAGCCGAGGTGCGCCCCCGTATCATCCTGCCACCAAGCGTCCGTTGGGCGTTGGGTCTCGTGATATGTGCGGATACGGGTGGCGGCGAGTTCTAACGCGTTGCGTTGTTCGGGTGGGATTGTGGCGATATGGCGGGCTATGGTTTCCGCGGGTATGGCAAAGCCTGTGGTGCGGCAATCTAGGTTATCGTGCTTTTGAGTGAGGTCGTAGAGCGCGTCATCCCCACGGGTTTGCACATCTTGGATGATTTTTGCAACATCAGTTTTTAACGCCGCGTTGGTTTCTTGCTTGCAATCGCAAAGCGTGGCAAATCGGGTTTGGAAATCCGTATCGGTGATGTTAAGAAATGCGGGCATGATGGGGTTCGCGTGGGTTTTTGCAGGTAAGAGTTAGGGAGTATTTGGCGGATTTTTGCGGATGAGTCAAGGGCTAACAATAGAGTTAAAAATAGAGTTAAAAATGGCTCGGCACTTTTTGCACCCGTGCGATATACGGACGGGTTACATCCTTTAAAACCACATCCAAACACTCTACCGATAAGGCAATAACCGCCCCATCCGCCAGCATCAAATCTAACCGCCCTGCCCCGTCCTCACCCGCGATAAACGCCACGGATAGCACGGATAACGCACGGGCAGGTTCGCCCTGTGCCAGCAATTTTGATGATACGGATAAAACGCCTGATACCACCAGCAAGGATTGCACCCGTTCCAATTCGCGCCCCACCGATTGCGCGGTTGCAACATCCTCCCACCGAAACCGATTTAGCAAAACCGCGAACACCCGCGATTGCGCCCGCCATTGAATTTGAGCCACTGGGAAAACCGCATCTTGAATTAACGTGGATATTATGACCAAACCGTCCGCGTCATAGGCTTTTAAGGAAACCGCCCGTTCCGCCCCATCTTCAAATTTTGCGTCTTTTGTGCCCTTATTTTCAGACATCATCCGCCCCGTCTTTCAATCACTGCACCCAGACCAGACAGCTTTTCCACGACATTTTCATAACCCCTATCAAGGTGATAAACCCGCGACAGCACGGTTTCCCCCTTCGCCGCCAACCCCGCCAAAATCAGCGAAACAGAAGCGCGTAAATCGGTAGCCATAACGGGTGCGGCGCGTAACCGCGACACCCCTTTAACAACCGCCGTACCGCCCTGAACATCTATATTCGCGCCCATCCGTATCAATTCGGGGGCATGCATAAATCGGTTTTCAAACACCCGTTCTTCCAGATGCGACACGCCATCAGCCGTGCAGAGCATCGCCATCATTTGCGCCTGTAAATCCGTGGGAAATCCGGGGAAAGGCGCGGTTTCAACATCCACCTTGCCCATCCGTTCGCCCGCCCGCGATACGGTCAAACCCGTTTTGGTTTGCGTTATCAAAGCCCCAGCGGATTCCAATTTCTGGCAGAAACTTTCCAATAAATCCCGCCGTCCGCCGATACATTCCACTTGCCCGCCCGCGATTAACGGGGCTATCATATAGGTGCCGAGCTCTATCCGATCGACTATCACGCGGTGGGTTGTGCCGTGCAAGGATTCCACGCCCTCTATGGTGATTTCATCGCTGCCCGCGCCCGTGATATTTGCCCCCATTGCCGATAATAAATTCGCCAAATCAATGATTTCAGGCTCCCGTGCGGGGTTTTTCAAAACGGTTGTGCCACGCGCCAAACTGGCCGCCATCATGATGTTTTCCGTTGCCCCGACCGAGGCAAAATCCAACGTGATTTGCGCCCCTTGTAGGCCTTTCGGTGCGCTCGCCGTGATATAACCGTCATTCAGCGTGATATCCGCGCCCAACGCGGTCAAGCCTTTTAAATGCAAATCCACAGGCCGTGCGCCAATCGCACACCCGCCAGGCAGGGAAACCTGCGCATGCCCAATCCGCGCCAGCAGTGGTCCAAGCACCAGAATTGACGCGCGCATTTTGCGGACAATATCATAATGAGCGATGGGGTTCGTTATGTTTTGTGTATTTAAAACAATGACTTGCCCGTCCTGCATGACGGCGACTTCCGCGCCCAGCGATTGCAATAATTCGTTCGTGGTGGCTATGTCGGACAGGCGCGGGACGTTTGTTAAGGTGAGCGGCTGGTCGGTCAGCAACGCGGCTGGCATCAACGCGAGGGCGGCGTTTTTCGCGCCCGCAATGGCGACTGCGCCGTTCAAAGGGCTGTTGCCTTGGATAAAAATACGGTCCATTAGGGGGTGGTTTCCTTTTTGTCGGGGGTTTTTTGGGCTTTGCGTTTTTGCAAATTGGCGCGGAGGGTTTGGCGCAATCGCGCGTCGCGAGCGTTGCGTTTATGGGCTTTGGTGTTGTTCTGCCCGTCTGAGGGGACGGGTTTTGGGGGTGGTTTTGCATCGGTCATAGGGGGCTTTTAGCCTATAATCGGCAAAGCGTCCAGATTGGGGTTGCAGATTTTTGGGAAATCGTTAAATAAGGCGGGGATGCTGCCGTAGCTCAGGGGTAGAGCACTCCCTTGGTAAGGGAGAGGTCGGAGGTTCAATTCCTCTCGGCAGCACCAGTTTTTTAGCGATTAACGATGAACGATTAACGATTAACACGCATTAAAGGATAAGGGACATGCAAAATACAAAAACAACCGCCATTTTTGCAATAACGCTTGGGTTGTTCGCAACTTGCCAGCCAGCAATAGCAAATTCTGTAAAATTTTCTGAAGATGCCACATTTCCAAAAGAATGGCGAGTTGATGCAAGACAACAACTTGCAGAGCCTTCCTACCAAACTATACTTGATAATGGGTACAAATGTGATGTAATAACATCTATTAAACTTGACCTTATTCTAATTGGCGGGTTTTATGTTTCTTGCGACTCTGAATTTCATTACCATGTTTATAGAACCGCTACCACCCCTGTAAGATAAAGAATTTTATCTATCAAAAATAAGGTGACTATGTGATGGATAAGGAAGAGAAAATGCAAATAAAACTACAAAAGAAAACTATTGAAATTTTGGCACGGATTATCACTTGGGGTGATAGTAAAAAAGCGGGCGAACACCGCAATAATAAGGAGTTAGTAGATTTCTTTAATCAATTTGGTCTTGGTGATATTTACCATAAAGGCTTACCACCACCATTGGAATATACTAGAGAAAAGTTGAATTTGATGAATGGTAGCGAGTGTATGGTGGAGGTTATTCAAGATGCAGTTAATCCCATATATTACGATAGAGATAGTACAGAGTCTAATGAAATGGCTGCTGCATTAAATGAACACCTGATTAAAGACGGTTATAAATTAGCAGAAGATTACCGCGAATGTGCAAACGTGGATATAGATGACCTAATAGATTTAAGTTCGTCTGCCCCGGGACTTGAGCCCAAAGATTTCCCTAATGGTTTTTATGATAGGTATTATAGAGTTGATTCACTTAGAAAAGAGGCAATAGATATTGAAAGCGAAGTCAGCTTATCGCATGATTTTATTAAAGAACAGATACAAAAATCTAAAGAAAAGTTGGAGCAAAAAGATTATGATGGTGCAATCACCAATGCCCGCTCGTTAGTTGAATCATTTCAAGAAGAGTTAATTAGAAAGGCAGGTGTGGAATTGCCAGATTATGCAGGGGATATTGGCAAATTGTATAAAACAACTAAGAAAGTTATGAACTTTGACTCCTCACAAAAAGATTTATCAGACACTCTAAAACAGGTGTTAAGCGGTCTTAATAGCATTATGATGGGTATTGGTGGATTAAGCAATAAAATGGGCGACCGCCATGCCAGAACATATAAACCAGAACGCCATCACGCAAAATTGGCGGTGAATTCTGCACTTATGTTTTGCGAATTTTTACTTGATAGCTATGAATATCAACAGGGTAAGAAAAACTCCTAAAACGCAAAAAAGACGCGCCCCGCAAGGGACGCGCCAATAAATCATTCATCACTAAAACCTAATCACTAATAAAGTGTTCCATCGATTGCGAGGGCTGGGCACACCCCGCCTCCCCGACTATCTTTGCAGGCACACCAGCAACGGTCTTACACGCTGGCACATCCTTCAAAACAACCGAGCCCGCAGCAACTTTGCTACACCGCCCAACCGTGATATTGCCCAGAACTTTCGCCCCCGCGCCGATAAGAACCCCGTCCTCTATATTCGGATGGCGGATTTTATCGGCCTTACCCGTGCCGCCCAGAGTAACCGCATGCAACATAGACACATTATCGCCAACCCGCGCGGTTTCCCCAATGACTATGGAATGGGCGTGGTCAATCATCAGCCCCTTGCCGATAGTCGCGGCGGGATGAATATCCACTCCGTAAATCTCTGACGCGCGCATTTGAAAGAAATACGCCATTTCACGCCGCCCCTGATGCCAGAGCCAATTGGCAATACGATAGGCTTGGATAGCCTGATAGCCTTTGAAAAACAGCAGGGGTTGGATAAACCCATGGCACGCAGGGTCTCGGTCAAACACAGCGACCGCGTCCGCTTGCGCGGATTTTAACAAATCGGGCGAGGTTTGATACGCCTCATCCGCGATTTCACGCAGGATTTGCGCGGGCATTTCATCGGAAGATAGTTTCAAAGCCACGCGATAGCTTAACGCGCGGTCAAACGAATCGTGGTACAGAATGCTGGAATGGACAAGCCCACCTAGGATGGGTTCGTTTTTAATCAGCAATTCGGCTTCTTTAATAAGTTGCGCCCAAATGAGGTTAATGGGTTCGGATTTTTTCGCGGTTTGTGGCATTTTGATGGTGTCCTTTTGGGTTTTTAGGATATGGATAATCCTAATATAACCCATGGGACGCGGAATTACCAGCGTTTTTTAGGGATTAGTGATTAACGATTAACGATGAGTGGGGGCTTTTGTGCATATAGAGCTTTTGCCCATAGGCAAAAGCCCATACACAAAAGCCTTTGGTTGCAAGACGATAAGATTATCATAAATTTACTATCTGGATATTCAAGACGATAGTCTAGATTATTTGCAAAGAATACTTGGGAATTGGTGATGGGTTTGCTCTAAATTTATTTAGGCTGCGCCTAGATACAAAGACAGGCTTTAGCCACAAAATCCCGTCCAGCTCTCCGCAGGAGGGGTGGGCGGGCGGGCAACCGAACGAAGTGAGGGCGCAACAAAAAACCTCTATCCTTAACTCCTAATAACAAACCCCCAATCCCTAATAACCAATCATTCATCGTTAATCGTTAATCGTTTCACGAAACCTCCCTCGGCGGGCTTAACCGCATCGCATGCACGGTGAAAATAATCTCTCCCCCGCCATCAAAATACCCCGTATTCGGCATAATCCGCAGCCCCGCATCGCGATAATATGCAAGAGGTTGCCCCGTTACCCCCAAGGCATACGAATTCTTCGCTAACCCATAGCCCGTGCCATATCGCTCGTGACTACTCGGAACCCCTAGCGTCCAACTAGACCCGCGGCCAGCCACAACAATCGTTCTAACCACCCGCGCGGTTACCCCGAACACTATGGATTTATCGAGGATAAACGGACGGGTCGTATTAGCATACCCGTTTGTGACCTCATGGGTGTGTTCATAAAACACCGCCTCCGTCATCGCGCCATTGGACGTAAATGGCATACCCGCAGGCACCCAGCCAGTGCTGCTGTAAATATAAGACTTATTTTCAGATTCCACCCAAGCTGTCCAGCCAATTTTGGGGTCAATTCCAACCCAGTTCCCATTGCTAAAAATAGCAATTTTTCCCCTGAATTCGCCCCAAATCCCCGTTGCGTTCTGCTGGAGGTAATAGGCCGCACCCTCTGACGGGTTAGGCGGCGCAGTCCTCTGCTTCATGCTGATTAAACGTAACTGCGCCAGTGCGTCCAGCCGTGTCAAAGCCTCATTCATCGTTATATGTTTTTGTGCCTGCCCCGATTGTATCAGTGGCAGGTTAAATTGTGGAGTTGTTTGCATTGTGTTTTCCTTTTGTTAGGGTTTGTTATGTTGATTTGATTGTGATTTTGGTCTCTAACCCCGCGCCATAGCCTTGGGATACTTGCGCCACATACAGGTCAAACCCGCCCAATGTGCCATCCGCCGTTTGCATGCCCGCATCATAATCCCACGCAGGGGTATTCACCGTAACACGCCGTTTTTCAACTCCGTCTTTTACTATGCGCACCAAGTATTCCTCGCGTTCTTCGCCCAGTGGTACATCCCCATCCCACGAATCCCCGCCTATACGCCCGCGTCTAATCCAGCGAAAATGATAAACATTATTGTAACGATTGAATTGGATATGCGACGGGCTATACGGTCGCAAACCCACGCCACGGGCGGTAAAGGTTTGATTTTGATAGTATCTATGGGTAAAGTCATGATTGCTTGGTCCCAGCAGATAATTCATAGGCAAACCGATAAAATCAGAGTTAATGTCAAGCTGGGCAAGCCCCCTATCCAGAAACACTATATCTGCACCAACAGACCATTCATCGGGGATTACAGACTCCGTCCCCAGCCGACCGCGTAGGAAATTGCGCAGGATATAACTGCCGTCATCTTGTAATTCGGCATCCCTATATTGCACGATTTCCCAATCCGTGGCGGTGCTATCCTTAATGGCAAACGCATTCGCGCCGTTCAAAACGAACAGTGCGGATTTTGATTGCAACCCCGCATCCGACACATGCACCCGCAATTCTCCCCCTGCCCAAACGGACGGGGAACGGCGGGGGAACACCCCCAAAGTTTTCCCCAAAACCGATGGCGATTCCACCGTGCCAATTTGTTCATACCCATCCGTTTCGGGCGAAGCGTAAGCCGATGCCCCCTGCCAATTCGGCGAGCTGGCGGCGAAATAGGGCGCGTGAGCCGCATGTTCCGCGTTTATCGGGGGAATATCCAATAAAAACGCAGTGATGGGGTTTGTCGCCTCCACAGGCGCTATCAGCAAAGGCGTAGCCACCGCCTCCATCTGTAACGTGCGGGTGGGTTCAATCCGCGTGGCATTGATAACCCGTGCGCCTTGCTCTTCAATATCCGTGATAAGATAGGATTCGGCAATATCCGTATCGCAAAACTGCACAACATCCCCCGCACACAGCATCAAAGCCGACAGAGGCATGGCAAAGGTCAATTCATCCTGCACCGCTTGGGCTTTATGCAACCAGTTCGTTGCCAAATGGCGGGCAACCGCACTGCGCAACGCCAAGGGGATTTCTATCCGTGAGACATTGGCGATTTGCTCACCTGCCAGCACAGCCTCGGTTTCTGCCGATAGATAATGATTATCGGGGTTGTAATAGTTCAAACGGACACGACCGGGCAGATTTAACCGCGAAGTCTTTGTTTTCAAATAATAATCCTGCCCCTCTATATCCAACGCGATGGATGTTTTATTGATTTTCTTTACGGACTCCTCGCGGGTATGTTGGAAATGCAACCGCCCGTCTTTTTCCACACAGGTGAAATCATAGGCCTGCATCAAGGGTTGCAAGCTATCACGTGCGCTTTGCAGGCTATCAATGTGATAGCCAATGACTAACCCATAAATGCGTGAGACATCATAATCATAAAACCCAACGGATTCGCAGATTTCGGCAACAATATCGCCCAATTCTTGATGCGTCAATCGCCCGCTTATCCAGTGACCGAGTTGATAATTATCGCCATCAGACCAAATATCCAATCGCGCAGGGAATTCTGGCCAAGGTCGCGTGTCCCAGCACCAGACATAGGCACGGGCTATATCCACCATCCGCCCGTTGTAACGTGAGGAAGCAGGGTTGTTTTCATTATCCGCCCAATAGGACATAACCGCCTTGATATAACGCAGTTGAATCAATTCATCCTGCAACCCGTTTGAATAATAAGGCACAAAAGATTCCGATGATTTCGGATCAAGGAAAACATTCGGCTGGTTTGTGCCTTTATCAATCGCGGGGCAACCCAATTCGGTGAACCAAATCGGTTTGGATTGCGGCTGCCAAGCGGTTTGGGCTCTTGTCCGCGTCCCGTTAATACGGTTATGATGCGGATTGCCCCACCAGTTTTTTATGTCTTTATAGCGGTAAATCCAATGCTCGTTCCGCCAGCTATCGTTAATCATCTCGCGGGTTTGCGTATCACGAGCGGTTTGGGATGCGTAGTACCAATCATAGCCCTCTCCCCCCTCAACATTGCTTTGTAAATAATTGATATTATACAAATTATCCGCCGTTTGATAATCCAAGTGGCTCTGCCCATCGCGCCAATCCGAAATCGGCATGTAGTTATCAATCCCGATAAAATCGATGTTTGCATTACCCCACAAATCATCCAAGTGATAATAGACATTGTAATGTGCCCCGTCATTGATTTGATAGCCAAAATACTCTGACCAATCGGCGGCATAGCCGATTTTGGTGTGGCGACCCAGTAATGTGCGGACTTCTTGCGCTAGTGTAATTAATTGCTGGACGGCAGGAAAGCTATGGCTTTGGGCGCGGATTTGCGTCAGTGCACGCATTTCAGAGCCAATACAAAACGCCCCGACCCCGCCCGCCGCCTTACATAACGCGGCATTATGCAGGATAAAACGGCGATAGCTCCATTCATTCGGACCGCTATAGCTCACCTGTCCGTTGCGGACGGTAAAATTGCTCGCCCGCGCCGTGCCAAAGAAGGCGGCGACCTCGCTGTTCGCACGGCTGGTTTTATCGGGGGTGCCTGTGCGACTCGGGGCAAGCGATGTGGTGATACGCCCACGCCAAGGAATAACGGGTTGCCCTATTCTGCCCGTCCAAGGGTCGTCCAATTGGTTATCGGCGGCAATATCCATTAGGATAAATGGATAGAACACGACAGATAAGCCTTTGTTTTTCAAGTGTTTTATCGCTTGTATAACGCTCTGGTCGCTGGGTGTTCCGCCAAACACGGGGGCGTTGTTTTTATAGCTGACAACCCGTGCGTTTCTACGCAATAACCCTGCCGAAGTCCAAGCCAAGGGCGAGCCTTCTGCGCTATTTTGCTCCACCTTTGGGCGTAATGTGCAGTTTGAACAGCGTAAATCATCGCCAAACCAACTGACAACCAGAGAGACCGATCCGCAATTCGGTGCATCTGTTATCAGGTCTTGCACCCCTAGTGCGAAATCGGTTTTTCCCCTTTGGCTATGCGAATTGGCGGATTTAACCGCGCCAAAATCGCCCGCGTATTCAACGGGTTCATCGGCAAGGATATATTCACCAGACCCAGGGATAAGGGCAACCGCACGAACATGGTCTTGGGCGGTTTTATCCTTTTTAGTCGCGCTGGCGGGGCGAAAGACTTCAAAATTAAACTGAGGAATGCGGTTGCCAAACCGCGCCAGTTGAAAGTTTTCAATCACGACATAGGCGGTACCGCGAAACGCGGGCGTGTTATTCATACCCTGAATCGAGGCAATGGTTGGGTCGGGCGGTTGGTCTTGTGTGCCTTTATACAAGGTTAGCGAGACATCGGCGGGCGCGATTTCCTGCCCATCCGCCCAAATCCGCCCTATTTTGCTGACGATGCCTTCACCTAACGCGAACGCGAGGCTGATGGAATAGGTATAGGTTTGCTGGGTTTGGGTTTTCTTCGGTCTGTTGCCCCCCTTGCCCGCACGGGTTTGGGTTGTTTGCTCGGTTAGAGTTTCTTTGAAATTGGTCGACCAAATCAAATGCCCTTGGACTCGCATCCGCCCGAAAACACGAGCGATAGCCGTGCCTTCCGCCGCCGATTGCAGACGGAATTGTTCGACTTTGCCCTTGCTGCGGGTGGTAGAGGACGATTGCCCAAAGACTCGCTGGTCAATCTGTGCGCCAATACCCGCACCGATGGCTTGGCCAATGGCGGCCGAGGCTATGCCTATAAATGACCCCCCGATAGAGCCTCCAATGGCAGACCCTGCGGCTGCTAATACAATCGTTGCCATGTGCTAGCTCCTTTCTGGGAATCTAAATTGCGCGACAATGCGCTTTTGCCAGCTTGGGGTGAGTGGCGTTTCAACTACGCCAACCCCGCTGTATGCGTGGATAATGGTTTGGAAACCGCCGTTTGCGTCTGCTAGGACGGCAAGGTGTTTGGCGGAGGCAGATTGCATCATTCGCAAGAGGATGATGTCGCCTGTGTGGTTTGGATTAATCGGTTTAATCGGGGTTAAATGGCGTAGGGCGGCGTTCCATAATAGCTCCCGCGTGCCTCGTTCCGACCAATCGGGCGTGTAGGCAGGCGGGGATTCTGGTTCCGCGCCGATAGTATCGCGCCATAGCCCCCGTATAAACCCGAGGCAATCGCACCCGTGGTGTTTGACGCTGGCTTGATGCAGGTAGGGCGTGCCTATCCAGTCTTTCGCGGCGGTGAAGATTTGGGTTTGCTGGGGGGTCATTTTTTGCCTTTTTTATTGGGTGTTCATCGTTAATCGTTAATCGTTAATCATTCATCGTTAATTCGGTTGTTTCTTCCCATCGTGCGACCCCGAACGGGTGGGATAGCGCACCAGCCAATCCTCGCCAGGAATAAACGGAAACCCCTGATAATTCGCGATATTATTAAACCGAGCCCGACAGGTTTCCACCTTTTTATCACACCCGACAACCAGCTTTACCCTATCGCCAACCGCCACAGGACGGCGCGTGGCGTTGCCCAGAGCTATCACACGCGCCTCGCCCTCCTGCCTATCATCACGCACAGAAAAACGTTGCCCGCGGTTTTCACCGTCCAGCCAAATCGCCTCACCCCCCTTAAACCATTGGGCAGCAAACCCGCCCAACCCGTTGAAATACAACACCCGCCTATCACTTGATCGCACCACCGCCACCTCTGCAACAAACCCAGACCCTAACCGAACCCCACACCGAGTATCACCCAAATTCGCGCTACACTGGCGCAAATACGCCCGCCCCGTGGTTTTATTCAAATCATCGGATAACCCGCGCAATTCAGCCTCAAAACTATGCGCCCCACGGCGCAATTCGCCCATCTTACCGCGAAACAATAATACACGCTGTTCCACATCGCGCCAATTCACCAGCCAATGCCAGATTTCCGCGTCATCATAAACACCCGCATCAATGTCTATGTCCTTGATACGATTGGAATTTAATGCACCAATAGCCTCAGAGTTATCCACCCCCAAACCAGCCGTGCTCTGCAAGGCGGCGGCGTTCATACCGCTTGCCGCCTCAAACCGCAGACCGTCAAATTCAATATCCCCGTCATGGTCACAGAACCCGAAAACCGTGCCGTCCTTACGTTGCAGTTTCCAACACCGACATAAGGTTGTCGCGCCCGAGTCCAAATGCGCTTGCAATTCTGGTGAAATGTCTTTTGTCATCTGTTAATCCTTAATTCCACCACGGGGATAGAGGGCACTTCGCCCGCATGGAAACTGGCTATGTTAATGTCCAGCCTGTCCGTGTCAAACCGCACGGGTACATCAAACTCAAACCCCGCTTTGATTTGGGTGTTGCGGGAGTAAATGGATGTTAATGTGATAATCCCCGTTGTGTAATCCACGGTGAAATGGATGTTTTCTTGCAACGGATACCTGCCCGCGCGGACTATAACTGTTCCCATAACGGGTTTGGTGATGATACGTTGGTAATTCTGCCCGCCCGATGTGTAGGTTTTAACCAGTTGGAAATCAAAGGTGTTCCCGTCGCTGACACCCAGCAACTGGTCTGCATCCGTAATAGTTTGGGATGGAGGCGCGGATTTGTAATCGGCCCAATCCTTCCAGCGAAACCCGTAGAGCTGCCCTTGCCTCGCTTCAAAAAACGCGATGACTCCTTGGATATCATCCAAGGATTGCACGGCCAAACCCGCGTCAAATCGGCGTAGGGAGTCCTGCCAAGGCGTGTTACGTTCTTCAAAGCCACTGCCTAGGGTTACGATTTCGGTGCGCCGTTCGGGGCCGCCTGTTGCCCCGAATGATAGGTTTGTGGGGAATTGGTCTTCGTGAAAGTTCATGGTATTCTCTTTATATTATGGTTATGAATTGCGTTGCCCAAGCAGTACTGCGCGGCGCAATCCTGCTGCGATTTGCCCTTGTGAGCGGCGAAAGCTGGTCGCGTCTGGCGTGGATATGTTCATATTGATGGTTATCGCGCCGCCTCCGCCTGCGTTTTTAACGCCCAGACGACCGTCTGCGCCGCGTGATAGGGGTAGGATAGCCTCTGCCCCCGCTTCGCCCATCAGCCCCGTTCCTCCGCGCATAGGGAAGGTTTGGGGGGATGAGACGACCCCGCCTTTGGCGAAGGGTATGACGCGACCAGAAGAGAACGCACCGCCCTTTTCAAAGGGCAGTAGGTTTGAGAATAACCCGGTAAGCCCGCTTGTCGCCAATTCGCCCAAGCGGTTTGTGATGGGGCTCAGCGAGGATTGCAGGGTGGTTTCTACTAATGACCGCCCCAAATCGCGGAACACGACCGATAGCTTTTCGCCTTCAAACAACAGGTCACCGAAGGAGGAGCTGAGGTTACGGCTTAACGCACGGCTGAATGTGGTGGATTCGCGCTGTGTGCGGTTAAGTCCTGTTTGCATAGTGGCGAGCTCTGCCGTGAAAGAGGCGGACATGCGGGTGGTGCTGGCCAGTCCGCTTTCTAGGTTTTGCAGTTCGCGGTCAAGGGTTTCAATATCGCGGGCGGTGTCGGGCATGGGAGTTCCTTTTTTAATGGTGAATTGTGAATGGTGAATTATTGGTTATTCTGGATTAGGGGTTGGTTTTTAGGGATTAAGGGCAGAGGTTTTTTGTTGCGCCATTTCTTCGAAATGTCGCCCACCCGCCCACCCCTCCTGCGGAGAGCTGGACGGGTTTTTGTTGGCTGGGGTTTGGCTCAGCGTCTTGTGAATAGTCTAAATAAATTTAGAAATAGCCTATCACCACTTCCCAAGTATTCTTTGCAAATAATCCAATCTAACGTCTTGTTATTCCAGATAATAAATTTATAGAGACACTATCGTCTTGAAACCAAAGGGCTTTTGGCATGCTCCCGCGAAGCGGGGGCTACGCACAAAAGACCACGCTGGTCGGCATTCGCGTAAGCGATGACGAATACCCGCAAGGGCATAATTCACCATTCATAATTCATAATTCATCATTCATCAGGAAACCGCGCACATAGGGATTCAAACTGCGCCCGCCCAAGGGTTTGCCTATTATTAGGCATCGCGCCCAGTTTAATCCGCAATTCATAGGGTGTAAGCCGCCAAAATTCCTGCGGTGATAGGTTCAAATTATGCAACCCCAGCGACATCAGGGCTGGCCAATCAAAACAACGGGCTTTGGGCGTGGTATCCATATCAGGGGTATCCATATCAGGCAGGCTCCCCCGCCACATCCCCCGCGCCAAAGCTCCTTTGCAACAACACCGCCGCCAGTTTTGCCGCCTGCAAAGGCCCACCCTGCAAATCCGCCCGCATCAAATCATCCTTTGTACCATCCCACCCTGCCCCTCGCAGCCCAGCAAACAATAAATCAATAATATCCGCCGTTTTGAACGAACCATTTTCAAACCTTTGCACAAGGGACAGCAGCGAATCCTCCTTCATTTCAGATTCCAGCTCTGCCAGAGCCCCAAGGCTCAGCCGCATGGGCAGGGTTTTGCCGTCAAACGTCAGCGCAACCTCACCAAAATATGGATTAGCCATGGTATCAGCCTACACAGCGGTTTGGGTTATTTCACCCGCCGATTCCAAGGACATTTCATAGGTCGCTTCGCCCTCATACTGCCCCGCGTATTCCAGCGAAGTTATCTGAAACGCCCCTTTAATCGTGGCAAAATCAGGGATGATGATTTCAAATTTGGCGATTTCTGCGTCAAAGAAAATGCTCCGCGCCCGTGCGTCCGTGTCTGCGTCCAAAAACACGCCCGAACCAGAAACGCTGGCAGAGCGCACCCCGCCTCCGTTTAATAATTCTCGCCAGCCGTTTGCGGATGATATGTTTGTTATATCAATGGTTTGCGAATTAAAGCTGATGCGAGACGCACGTAACCCTGCTAGGGTTTTGAATTGCCTTGAATTCTTTGTTGTTTCTACTCTTATCAGTAGGTCTTTGCCTTTTTGAGCGGCCATGATGGTTTCCTTTCGGGTTGGTTGTTAAGGGGTTGGGTTAGGGTTTAGGGTTGGGTTGTTAATCGTTATTCGCTAATATAGGCGCGAAACAACAGATGTATCTGTCGCCTCTGATTTATCGCACCACGCGAAGCCCGCGCGGACACAAACGATAGGCTTATCAAATCGCCACCGCCTCGCGATAATACCACCCCATCACTCAAAACCTCGCAAATCTTTGCCGCCAGAGTTTTCGCCGATAAAAACCCTGCCTTTGTTGAATAAACCGACAGAGTAAATTCGTGCATCGCAGCCGTATTCGTGGCGGACGAGCGGTCTAACACCCGCTCCTCCCCCAATAAAACATATAAATCCGGTAAATCCCCGCTGGGCGGGGCATCAAACAGGTTCTTACCAATCATATCGGTAATGCTAGACGCCCCCATTAACGCCTTATACAGCGCGGTTTGCAGGGCGGAAGACGCAAAATAGCTCATGCCGTCACCTGCTCATGCACGCGGCATGCCAAATAACGTTCGCCCCTATCGCTGGGCAGCACCGCATCGATAAAAAACACCTGCCCACCGCCGATAAATCGCTGGTTAGGCAAGGGGCGGGATACACTCTCAACAGGCGTGGCGCGGACGATAATTTCATAGCGAGTATCGCTGAATCTGCCGCCCGCCAGCTCGCGCCCTGCCCCTGATAAGGCACGCACCGCGCCGAATACTGTGCCAAGATCGCGCCAATCCGTGCTATACCCGCCCGCGTTATCGGCGATTTGGGTTTGGCTTTGCAAGGTTAATTTGCGGTTTAAATGTGGTCTGGTTTTGGGCATTAGCCATCCCTCCTTTGATTTGCGGGTCTGGTTGCGGAAATCCGCAGGACTCGGTATCGTTCAATAAGGGCAAGAACGGCAGGGGGAAAGGCGGGGGATTCGCCGCCCTCCCCGCCTCTGTTTTCATAAAAATAGGCGGCCAGCATCAAAACCGCCTGATATAAATCGGACGGAACTGCACCCCAAGCGGTGTTCGCGTCATCGGCAGAATCGCCAAAATCCCCGCTATATCCCGCGTTAAAGGTTATCTGTATCAACCCGAATTCGGGGACATTCGGCAATGCCCCGCTGACCGCGACAATCAAACCCCTTGATCCGTCTTTTTGCAGGGCAAAATCAGTCAAATCAACCGCTTGCGCGACATCATCCGCGTCAATCAACTGCACGGATACTAAGCTATTAACGGGAGTGACAGGCAAGCTCTGCCGTCGCCCGCCCCCACCGAGTGAATCTCCGTGTTCATCCCACCTTGTCAATGACCACAGGAAATCACGGCGCGGGATTATCACACCCGTGCGTCCCTCTATCGCGGCAATGGCGGCGCGTAGATAGGTTTGCAAAACCCCGTCTTGCAGGCTATCATCGGAAAAACCACTGCCTAGGCGTAGATGGTCTTTGAACGCCGCGACGGGCAGATGCGCGGGCGGTATTGTGGTGATTTGGGTGAGTATCATAAAAAGCTCCGATTACGGTTGGGTTAGGTTAGGGTGAAAAATAAAAGGTGGGGCATCGTTTGCGCTATTGGATGGGGGAACAGCAAAACAACAAACAATGCCCCGTACGAGCCGCCCCATATGCTTTACAGCAAACAGAACGGCTCGTCTGGTTACAAAAACGAGTGCAGTCATTTACCACGGCCGTTTTCGTATTTCGTTATGATAGTAAGGGTTAAGTCGCCGCGACTTTTAACAGGCGAATAGAATCAAAATCCACCACACCCCCGCCGACCCGTTTTGTTGCAAAGAACAGAACGTGCGGTTTTTGGGTGAAAGGATCGCGTTGAATCCGCATATCAGGGCGTTCGACAATCGTATAACCTGCATTAAAATCACCAAAGGCAATAGGATACTTATTCGCGCCAACATCGTGCATATCCTCGGCAATCAACACGGGATAGCCCAGCAAACGCGCGGGTTCGCCCGTCAGCATGCTATCGCCCCATAAAAACCGCCCATCAGCGTCTTTCATTTTGCGCACCGCACCTGCTGTTTTGGAATTCATCACAAAGGTTGCATTGGCACGATACTCCGCAGCCAAGGAATACACCAAATCAATCAGTGAATCCGTAGGATTATCATTCTTAAAATCACTTGCATGCCCTGTTGCGATATAGCTGAGGTTTTGCCAATTTGGAGTATTAGGAACATGGGCAGTAAGGTTATATCGTAAGATACCTTTGGGCTGGTTAGTCCCACTGCCACTGATAAGGCTCGCACCCTCTACCCGAGCGAATTTATTAGATATTCGCGAGATAAGCCAGCTTTCAATATCAAACGCGCCGTCATCCAGCAGACGTTGTGATATTTTCGGCAAGGCGGCCATTTCGCTCAAATCAATCTTGATGATATCAGTATTGGGCGTATCCGTCCGCATAACTGCATTTTCTGAATCATTTATCCAGCTAGATCCAAGGTCATTCCTATCAACCAGAACTTCGTAAGTGGCCGATTCGATCTGTATGACATTGGCAACTGAACGGATACTGGCGGTGCTGCGCAATGCTGAGTTAATTTTATCAGAGGTCTCCGTCGCAATCAAATACCCACCTGAGGTATTGTCCGCCACGTGAAGCCTGCTTGTGCCGGCCTTTTCTTCTAAATGCCCGCCCCGCATATACGACTCATCACCGTTACGCAGATAGGCATTGAACGCCTTTTTTTCAATGGATTGGGTGTCTGTTTTCGCCGATAACGTCGGGCGATTCGTTGTGTTTTCTTCGATCATTTTAAGTCTTTTTTCCTGTTCTAAGATTTGCGATTTCATGTGGGCTTTGACGGTAGAGAAATCATCTACCAGTTCCGTCAGAGCGGTTTTCACCTCCATCCCTACGGGGATGTCGGTATTCTTTTTAAGGGTCATAAGAGCCTCCTTTTGTTTGGGTTAGGTTTTAAGGTTAGGTTTTACGCCAGAAGACTGGCGCGGGCTTTACTGATTACGGAAACCAGCTCTTGTGCGAGTGCGCCGTCATCGGGCGCAACGCGGGCTTCGGGCAGCATTGGAAATGTGACCAATGAAACTTCCCAAAGTTCAAGTTCGTTAAGGCATCGGTTGCCTTGTTTATCTTTTGTCGCGGATAGCGTGCGATAGCCGATGGACAGCCCGTCAATCGCCCCTGCTTTTATCAGGGCGAGGGCTTCTTTACCGCATTGCACATCCTTTAATATCTGCCCTTTTACATAGAGCCCGTGGTCGTCTTCAAAGACTTCCTGCCAAACGCCGATGGGTTTCTGCGGGTCATGTTGCCAGAGCATTTTCACGGCGGTGTTTGTGTCGGCTATCCGTTGCAGGGATTTGGCATAAGCACCCTGTTTCACTATATCGCCCTTTTTATCGGGGGTATTGAAGACGGAGGCATAGCCGCATATCTCGGCGTTCGCTTTTAATCCTGTTTCCTCGTCAAAGGATTGGAATTTCATTTCTAATCCGGTTTTGGTTATCATGGGGGGGTGTCCTATTCTGGTTGGGGGTTGGTTTTGGGGGTTATGGTTTGGGGTTTGGGTTGGTGGGTTAGGTTGGCGGTTTAGGCGTTGGTTTAGATGGTGGTTTAGTGGCGGGACTCAGCCCCCCGCCAAATCCAAAACCACGCTTATCGCGCGTATCATCACAAAGCCGACCACACCGTACAGAGCCAGCCACAATCGCCGTTCCAGACGTTCTAGGCTGGATTCAATCATCTCCAAACGGCGTTCCAATCCGGACCACCGCTCTGCCTGTACCTTTTCTTGGGTATCAATCCGAGCGTTCGCCGCGTCAAAAGGTTCGTATAAAAAGCGGCTGCCGGTTTTTTGGGGTTCGGTCATGGGGGTCTCCTTGTTTAGTTGTTAGTTATTAGTTATTAGGGGTTAATCGTTAATCGTTAATCGTTAATCATTCATCGTTAATCGCTAATCCCAGCAACGCCCGCTTCTCATCATCGGTTAGAAACCCAGCCTCTGATATCCGCCGCCAATAGGCATCACGTTCCGTCGCCAACGCGGGAATAGCATCCAAATCGGCGCGAATATGCACATCCTCCCCCGCGCCTCGGTTAATCCAATTGGACAAACTACCCGCCAATTTGCCAATCAAAGGCAACACAGTCATTCGGTAAAACGCACGGTTCGCCTCGGCATAATTGGCGAAAGTATTATCCCCGGGCAAGCCCAGCAACATCGGCGGCACTCCGAACGCCAAGGCAATCTCCCGCGCCGCGCTTTCTTTAGTCTTCTGGAACTCCATATCAGACGGGGAAAACCCGATTTGTTTCCAATCCAACCCGCCCTCCAATAACATCGGTCGCCCCGCGTTTATCGCGCCAGAATGGTTTGTTTCAATCTCATCCAGCAGGCGGTTATATTGCTCACTGCCGAGCCCGCTCTGCCCATCGACACCTTTGTAAATAATCGCACCAGACGGACGCGCCGCGTTATCCAGCAGGGATTTAGACCACTTGCACGCCGCGCTATGCACATCCAGAGCGGTCGCGGCAGGCTGCATTGGCGACATCCCATAATGGTCATCCGTGGGGTGGAAAGATTTGATATGGAGGATGGGTTCGGGCGCTTGGCTGACATCAAAACGATAGGTTTTCGCGCCGACTCGGTATTCATAGGCAACAGGCCAGCCGTCCGCCCCAGGAATAATCCGCATACGGTCAGAACGCAGGACATAAAGCTGTTTTGGCAAGGCGTTTTCGTCCCAATCAGAGGCCTCAACATACCCGTTCCCGGTCAGCAAAAGTTGCCCAATCAGGTTTTCCATAAAATCGGCATGACCTTGGGCGGAATTCGGGCGTGATAATAGCGATAGCACGGGGTGCGTATCCAGCCGCGCCCCGTCGGTATAGAGCGTCATGGGAATGGCGGCCACCGATTCGGCTATCATTTTGACACAGCGAAACCCGATGGGATTGGCGGCAAAGCCGTTGCGGGTCAGGCTCTGCGTGTCGCGACCCGACCAAATCGGGCGACCATTGCCGTGGAAGGTGACGGCGTTTGATAGCGGTACGGCTTTGGTTTGCGGTGGGGTTTGGTTGGTTTGTTTGGGTTTGAAAATGTTTAGCATGTTTGCTCCTTTTAGTTAGTTATTAGTTATTAGTTGTTAGTTGTTAGTTATTAACTCACATTAACCACGATTAACCGCCTGTGGTTATTTTGGTTATTAAATAACCACGATTAACCACGATTAACTGCCTGTGGTTATTTTGGTTATTTTGGTTAATCATTAACTCAATTAACCAAAGGTGGTTATTTTTAGTAATGGCAGTTATTAATAACCAATCACTAATAACTAACAACTAATAACTAACAACTAACAACTAAAGAGTCCGTATCTTCGGTCTTTGATAACTGCCCGCGGGCTCTATCATCAAATCATTTAACGCCCACACCAGCGCATCCACGCGGTCGGGACTCCCCACCCCGTGATAGCCCTTCTGGGTCATCTGCGACATCTGGTCTTCCAAATCCTTAAACGCCCCGCAATGCAACACCCGCCCCTGCTCATACAGAGCAGCCACAGGTTCCGCCCGCGCACATTTCCCACGAGTCGCCCGCACCCCCCGATACGGAATGAATTCCGCCTGCTGGCGTACCACGGATTCCACCATCTCACCGCCCATATTCACTTCTGCCACCACTCGGTCAGCATCAAAATCACGGAACGCATTGGCGACGATACTCGCCCACTGATTGGGACTGACACAATGCACGGATAAATCCGCCAAAACATACGCCCGCCAATCTTGCGGAGCCCCCTTCTGCACTACCCCCGCCACGATAATTCCGCAAGCATCCGAGCCCTTATTACTGGTAGCAGGCGGATCAACCGCGATAACGATTCTATCCAACTTGGGCGCGTCTTCGCACCGTATTTTATCAAAATCCGCCAGCCGCCAGAACGCGCCTTCAAAATCCTCTAATAGCTCGCCGTCCAGCTCCTGCCGACCCAGCCTTGAGCCCGCGTAATCCGCGCTGATTTTCTGCAAAAACCGAGGCGCAAGGTTCGCCCTATTAGCATCCGTCCGCGCATGCGTTATCACCGTATCCCGCGCCGATAAAATCTCTTTTAACAAAGATATATTCTTTGGCGTGGTGGTGATTAACTGCTGCGGAGCATCGCCCAAACGCAAGGTAAATTGCAACATATCCCAGGTGGCACGACCTTTCTTCCACTTTGCCAATTCATCCAACCACGCACAATCAAACTGCGGGCCTCGCAACGATTCGGGCTCTGCCGCCGATACAACCTGCGCCATCGCGCCGTTCGGCCATTCCAGTTGTTTGCGGGTGGCGTGCCAACGCGGCCGCCTGTCGGGCGGACTGCATGCCATGATGCCAGATTCACCGAACACCATGACTTCGCGCACTTGTTCGATGGTTTCCCCGACCAGAGCAATACGGCGATACGCACCCCGTGCGCGGGGAGTGTTGCCCTCGACTTGGCTGCGCACCCATTCGGCACCTGCGCGGGTTTTGCCCGCACCGCGCCCGCCCATAATAACCCAAGTTGTCCAAGGGCCAGCGGGCGGGAGCTGATGGTCTAATGCCCAGAAATCAAACATCCACGGCAAGGCCGCCAGAGCGTTTTCGGACAATCCATCAAGGAAGTCGTTAATCTGCTGTTCGTTCGCGAATGCGAGCAAGGCGGGCAAGGACTTCGCTTCGTGCGCTTTTAATGTCGAGTCGACCACCGCCGTTCTGGCGGATAATTTCACCACGTTTTTCAAGTTTGGCCTCCAATTCCTGTATCAGGACAAGCACCTTATGATAGTTATTCAAGGAAGTGCTTAGGGTTGTTTCACTGGGCAAATTCGTTTTGTTTTGAACCGCCTGTACGTGTGATTGCAGTGCTGCTTCCAGCAACATGTAGGTAATCCGCGCCTGTTTTAATTGGCGGTGCGGATCGGTTTTTGTGTTCCCCAAGGGTGTTTTTTTCTTCATAGTATCTAATTGGGGTTATCGCTATCACTCAAACGCCCGCCGATGCCCTTATGGTGCGCTTATATAAATAGGCGCACTGGCGGGGCAGTGACGGGTGAGTGATAGGGGAATGGTGGGGATTTTTCACTGGGACTTTTCCCAGCGTGTTTTAAGTTATACCGCCAAGCGTTCGCAAAGTCAAGAGAAATCTTTAGGGGGCACCGCGCGGAGAGGTAAGGTTTTAGTTATTAGTTATTAGTTGTGAGTTATTAGTTATTAGTTGTGAGTTATTAGTTATTGGCTATTAGGGATTGGGGTTAGGTTATTAGGAGTTGGGGGCGGAGGTTTTTTGTTGCGCCATAACTTCGTTATGTCGCCCGCCCGCCCGCCCTAGCCTGTCCTAGTATCTAGGCAAAGCCTAAACAAATTTAGAATAAACTTATCGTCTTGTAACCAAAGGCTTTTGTGTATGGGCTTTTTCGCAAGAAAAAGCTCTATATGCACAAAAGCCCCCACTAACAACTAACAACTATCTTGACTTTCCCACAAAAATAATTACTAATCACTAACAACTAACAACTAATAACTAAAAAGGCACCCTCATGACAAAACAGACAAACTGGTGGCGCGGCGGCGTTATTTATCAAATCTACCCGCGCTCGTTCCAAGACTCCACGGGCGACGGTAACGGCGACCTTGCGGGTATAACCGCTCGGCTGGATTACATAGCGTCTTTGGGCGTGGATGCAATATGGATTTCCCCGTTTTTCCAATCCCCGATGGAGGATAACGGCTATGATGTGTCCGATTATTGCGCGATTAACCCGATGTTCGGCACGATGGCGGATTTTGATACATTGCTGAAAACCGCCCATAAACACGGGTTAAAGGTTATGATAGACCTCGTCCTCTCCCACACCTCCCACGAACACGATTGGTTTCAAACCAGCCGTCAATCTCGCGATAATGACAAATCCGACTGGTATGTTTGGGCGGATGCCGCGGATGATGGGACTCCGCCGAATAACTGGCTGTCCATCTTTGGCGGGGCGGCTTGGCAGTGGGATACCCGCCGTTGCCAGTATTATTTGCATAATTTCCTGACCAGCCAGCCTGATTTGAACTTTCACACCCCTGCGGTGCAGGATGCTTTGTTAGAGGTCGCGGATTTCTGGTTAGCAAAGGGGGTTGATGGGTTTCGCCTTGATACTATCAATTTTTATTTTCACGATGCCGAATTGCGCGATAATCCCCCCCTGCCCCCGTTTGAGCGGAATGATACAATCGCACCCCGCGTTAATCCCTATAATCATCAAGACCATATCTATGACCGCAACCGCCCTGAAAATATAGCGTTTTTGGAACGGTTGCGCGCCTGTATGGATAAATATGACGACCGATGCGCCTTGGGCGAGGTTGGGGATGCCGTGAAAGGGCTGGATATTATTGCCGAATATACGGGGGATGGGCGGGTTCATACTTGCTATGCCTTTGATTTCCTATCGCCAGAGTCGCTGACCTGTGGTCGTATTCGCGCAGTTTTATCGGAATTGGCGGATAAAGCACCGAATGGCTGGGCGACTTGGGCGTTGTCTAATCACGATGTTGCCCGCCATGCGAGCCGACTGGCGGATGCTGGGGATTCGCACGCCGCCCATGTGCGGATGTTAGCGGGGGTTTTGTTATCCCTGCCCGGCAGTGTCTGTTTGTATCAAGGGGAAGAGTTAGGGTTGTGCGAATCGTCCGTACCGTTTGAGGATTTACAGGATGCTTATGGTAAAGAATTCTGGCCTGAGTATAAAGGGCGCGATGGGGCGCGAACACCTATGGTTTGGGCGGGGAATGCTTTGCACGCTGGGTTTTCCAGTGCCGCGCGGTGTTGGTTGCCCGTTGATGCGGGGCATATCGGGTGTGCCGTGGATAAACAGGGTGCGGGGTCGGTTCTGGCAGTTTATCGCGAGCTTATCGGGGCGAGGCAGGCTTTCGGTGCATTGCGAAGCGGGCGGTTAGAATGGGTGGATTTGGGGTGCGACGATGTGCTGGCGTTTTGGCGGGCGGACGGGAATGCGCGGGTTTTATGCGTGTTTCATATCGGTAAAGGGGAGGTTGCGGTGGAGCTTTCGGGTGAGTTGGCTGGGGATTTTGATGTTATCTATCAGCACAATGCGGTTGTCTGCGGCGATGAGGGTGTGTTGCGGTTTAAGGATTATGGGTTTTTGTGGATGAATGGTGTTTAGTTGTTAGTTATTAGTTATTAGTTGTTAGTTATTAACGATTGGAGGTTGGTTATTAGAAGTTAAGGGCAGAGCTTTTTTGTTTGCGCCATTTCTTCGAAATGTCGCCCGCCCGCCCACCCCTCCTGCGGAGAGCTGGACGGGCTTTTATTGGCTGGGGTTTGGCTCAGCGTCTTGTATATAGTCTAAATAAATTTAGGAAATAACTATCGTCTTGAAACCCAAGGGCTTTTGGCATGCCCTCACAACGTGAGGGCTACGCACAAAAGACCACGCTGGTCGGCACTCGCGTAGCGATGACGAAGACCCGCAAGGGCTAATCCCACTAATAACTAATAACTAACAACTAATAACTAAAAAACCTCTTTACAATTCACAATTTATCTCTAATATCTAATCATTAACACCTAACAACTAGCTCCACCATGTCCATAAACCTCATTAACATCTGCAAATCCTTCGGCAAAACCAAGGTCATCCACAACGTCACCCTCACCGTGGAAACGGGCGAATTCGTCGTCTTCGTCGGCCCCTCTGGTTGCGGCAAATCCACGCTTTTGCGGATGATAGCAGGGCTGGAATCCATCAGCGAAGGGCAGCTTATGATAGGCGGGCAGGACGTGTCAGACTGGCCGCCCTCAAAACGCGGGATAGCCATGGTTTTCCAATCTTACGCGCTCTACCCGCACCTAAATGTCTTTGAAAATATGGCGTTCAGCCTGCGTATCGCCAAAATGGACAAAGCCACCATAACCGAAAAAATCCACGCGGCGGCGGATATTTTGCAACTGACTCCGTACCTGAATCGCCTACCAAAAGGGCTGAGCGGCGGGCAAAGGCAACGGGTTGCCATTGGGCGCGCGATTGTCCGCAATCCGCAGGTGTTTTTGTTTGACGAGCCGTTGTCCAATCTGGATGCCTCCTTGCGTTCGGATATGCGTGTCGAGCTGTCGGATTTGCATCAAAAACTGGACACAACGATGATTTATGTCACGCATGATCAGGTTGAAGCGATGACTCTGGCGAGCCGAATCGTCGTGTTAAACGGCGGGCGGGTAGAGCAAATCGGCACCCCTATGGAGCTGTATAACACCCCGCAAACGCCTTTTGTCGCTGGGTTTATCGGCTCTCCCAAGATGAATTTTTTCGGTGGTGCGATGGCGCAAACGGCGGGTGGGGATTTGTGTGGCGTGCGACCAGAGCATTTTAAGATTGCCAAAGGCAAGGGCGCGATTAAGGTGCGCCTAAAGCATTTGGAACTGCTGGGCGCGGATAGTTTGTGTTATTTTGAAAACGCCGAATATGGCGATATTTTGGTGCGGCAAGAGGGGCAAGTTGCCCTGACTCGCGGGCAGGATGCGGCGTTGAATTTTAATAAAAAGGATTTGCATGTGTTTAAAAACGAGGCACGGGTTTAGGTTTTGGTGGGTCGGCATGGTTAATCGTTATTGACATATCGCCCAAAAACCAGCTAAACACGCCAAAACCCGCCACAAAAGACCCCCCATGCTCACCCGACTTTACCATTATACCATAGCCTTTGCGAACAAACCCACCGCGATTATCGCCCTTGCTATCATAGCGTTCGTGGAAAGCTCTGTCTTCCCCATACCGCCCCACGCCTTGCTTATCCCCCTGATAATCGCCGTCCCGCATCGCGCGTTTTTCTTTGCCACTATTACCACCATCGCGTCCGTTCTGGGCGGCGCGTTGGGCTATTATATCGGCGCAGAGCTATTCGGCGCAATCGGGCAACCGATACTGGATTTCTACGGCAAAACCGCCGCTTTCGGCGAATTCCAAACCGAATTCCAAAAACACGGGCATTGGGCGGTTTTATTCGCGGGTATCACGCCGTTTCCCTACAAAGTCATCACCATCACTTCGGGCGCGGCGGGGTTGCCATTCGGCGTATTTATGATATGGTCGCTCATCGCACGGGGGCTTATTTTCTTTGCCATAGCATCACTTTTGCGTGTTTTCGGCGAAACCATCCGCGATTTCATTGAAAAACGGCTGGGATGGGTTATAATGGCGTTTTGCGTCGCTCTGGTCGGCGGATTTTATGTGATAAGGTACTTGTAAATATGGATAAAATAAACCCAAAACAACTGATTTTAATGGCAACGCTTGGCTCGGCTTTACTGCTGGGCGGGGCGTTTGTGTTTCAATCGCTGGGCTATCCGCCGTGTAAGCTGTGTATTTGGCAACGCTGGCCGCATGCAGTGGCAATTGTGCTGGGCGTGGTTATTTTGCTAACTGGATATTATAAAATCGGCGCGATTATGGCGGTGTCTTTGGCAACGACTGGCGCGATTGGCGTGTATCATTTCGGGGTTGAGCAAAAATGGTGGGAAGGCCCCAAAAGTTGCTCTGGTGGCATAGGCGACGGGCAGAGCGCGGCTGATTTACTGGCGCATTTAATGGAGGCACCCGTTATAAAGTGCACTGATATCGTGTGGCAGTTCGGGCTGACTATGGCGGGCTGGAACGCTGTGTTTAGCTTTGGGCTGGCGTTAATGTGCGTGTGTGCAGTCGTACATCGCAGGAATAATTCACAATAGGCGAAAAAAGGCTTTACAGTTTGCGTTAATATGTGCTAGGCAAGTCTTTGATGTTAATTTTTGCAAAGGAAACCGAACTATGACCCCACTTACTCCCCTATTTATAGGCAATATCGGTCCGATGGGCATGCTGGTTATTGCCATAGTCGTGCTGGTTTTATTCGGGCGTGGCAAAATCACTAACCTGATGGGCGAGGTGGGCAAAGGTATCACCGCCTTTCGTAAGGGTGTGGATGATGGCAAGGCGGAATTGGATGACGCTATGAATGACGCGGGCGACCCTGCCGAGTCCGCCAAGGATGTAACGCCAAAGGATAAGGCGGGCAAACCGCCCTCTAAAACCGATAAAAGTTAGTTTAGTCAAGCGAAGGGATAAGGCATGTTGTCTGGTATTGGTTCGCTGGAATTGCTGACGATTGGCGTTGTTGCGCTGATTTTCATTGGGCCGAAGGACTTGCCCGTGGTGTTTTTACGTGTTGGGCAGTTTGTCGGGCGGATTCGCGGGATGGCACGGGATTTCCAAACCGCGATGAGCGATGTTGCCAGGCAGAGCGGGCTGGACGATGTCAAAACCTCGCTGGATGGGTTGGGTGATTTGAATAAAATCGGTAAAACCACGCCCGCAGGTAGCAAAGCCGATACCGCTAAGAATTTTCACAATAAGTATTTGAAACCGTTAGAGGCGGATAAAAAGGGCAAAACGGGGAAAGCCGTTAAGACCGCCAGTAAGTCCCCCGCTAAACCCGCACTCAAAACCGCGAGCCATGGCGGGGCGCGGACAGTCCCCGCAAAAACCGCCCAGCCCCCCGCCGAATCTTCACCATCGGCTAAATCGGCAGCGACCGCACCCAAAAAACCCGCAGTTAAACCCGCAAAACCTGTTAAACAAAAATCCTCATGACCGATGCACCCGAACACGATAGCGAAGATGAAACCCGCCCAGACGGTGGGCTTGGCGGTATCGCCCTGCCGTTAATCGAGCATTTGGCAGAGCTGCGCAACCGCCTGATTTATTCCATCATCGCCCTTATAACAGGCATTTTAATCTGTTTTCCTTTCGCCGATTCCATGCTGGATTTCCTATTCAAACCCATCGCCGAAATCCTGCAAGCCAACGGGCAAGAGGCGCAATTAATCTTCACCGCTCCGCAGGAAAAATTCTTTGTCCTGTTTAGAATCGCTATGTTAGCGGGGTTGGCCGTATCCTTTCCCGTGATTTCCTTCCAAATGTGGCGGTTCGTCGCCCCGGGGCTTTATAAAAACGAGAAACAGGCGTTTTTGCCGTTTATCATAGGCTCGCCCGCGTTGTTTTTAATGGGTGCCAGCTTTGCCCATTTTGTCGTCACCCCCTTGGCGATGAATTTCTTCATAGGGTTCAGCGATGTTTTACCCAAATTAACCGAGATTTTGGCGAATGCGGGTGGTGGTTCTGGGGGTGATACGCCCGCCCCCAGCGATAAAATCCAGACGGTATTTTTGGGGTCGGTGCGCGAAAGCCTCTCCCTGACCTTAAAGTTTATATTCGCCTTTGGGTTGTGCTTTCAATTACCCGTTTTGCTGTCCTTATTGGGGATGGCGGGGATAGTCGACGCGGCGATGTTACGCAAGGGGCGCAAGTACGCGATTGTCGGGATATTAGTGCTGGCGGCCGTTGCCACACCGCCCGATGTGGTGACCCAATTGATATTATTCAGCGTGGTTTATGCGTTATATGAGGTGTCCATTTTCCTCGTAATACTGGTGCAAAAACGCCAACGCGACCGTAGGGAGCAGGAGGAGGAATCATGACCTCTCATAAAATCTTTACCCGTATAGCGGAGGCTTTGGAGCGGCTGGCCCCCCCCGATAAAATTGATTTACCTGATTTATCCGCACATTCGGTTTATCTGTGGCAAGCCGATAAACACCGATTGCAACCTGTGGAAAATCCCCATTGTGTGCCGTTGGATTTGCTGGTTGGGATAGCCAGCCCGCGTGATATTCTCCGCCAAAATACCGAGCAATTTGCCCGTGCAATGCCCGCCAATAACGCCCTGCTTTGGGGGGCGAGGGGAATGGGCAAATCTTCGCTCATAAAAGCGGTGCATGCCGATGTTGGGCAGGGGTTAAAGCTGATTGAAATCCAACGTGAAGAGCTGCATTCCATCGCCGCTTTGCAGGAATTATTGCGGGTCAATCCCGCACGGTTTATCCTATTTTGCGATGATTTAAGCTTTGAGCATGACGATGCCGCCTATAAATCATTAAAGGCGGTTTTGGATGGTGGAGTTCGCGGCCGCCCCGATAATGTGGTGTTTTACGCGACTTCCAATCGGCGGCATTTGATGGCGCGTGATATGATTGAAAATGAGAGTGGCACGGCGATTAACGCAGGTGAAACGGTGGAGGAAAAGGTGTCTTTGTCCGATAGATTCGGGTTGTGGCTGGGTTTTTATCCCTGCGATCAAGACCAGTATTTGGCGATGGTGCGCGGGTATTGTGATAGGTTTGGCTTGGCGATTGATGATGATGCGTTGCGGCGGGGCGCGATAGAGTGGCAGCAGACTCGCGGGGCGCGGTCGGGGCGTGTGGCGTGGCAATATGTGGTGGATTTGGCGGGGCGAATGGGGGTAGTGATTGGTTAATCATCATCCCTTCACACTGCCCGCCAATAACCCACGCACAAAATACCTCTGCAAAGATAAAAACACCACCAACGGCACGACCATAGAAATAAAGGCACTGGCGTTTAATCGTTCCAATTCGCTCTTAAAAGTGCCAATCTGTTTTTGAATAACAATCGGCAAAACCAAATCATTGGATGGCCCCAAAATTAACGCCACCAATAAATCATTCCACACCCATAAAAACTGAAAAATACCGAACGAAGCCAAGGCGGGCATAGACAACGGCACGACTATTTTCATAAATATCTGCAAATGGGACGCACCGTCCAAAGCCGCCGATTCCAGTAATTCTCGCGGTATATTCATAATGTAATTCCGCAATAAATAAATAGCCAAAGGCAACCCGAACGCGGTATGGGCAAACCACAGACCAGCGAAATTCTTTGCATCCACCTGACACCCCTGCCCCGTACAGCCCAAGGCTATATTTAACGCAGTCGCCCAGCCCGCCAAATCCGCATAAAGCGATAAAACGGGAATAAACGCCAGTTGCAACGGCACAACCATCAACGCCATAGTCATCGCGAACAGCATATCGCGCCCGACAAACCGCATCCAGCAAAACGCATAGGCGGCAAAGGCGGCTATGAAAATAGGGACAATAGTCGCGGGGACGGTGACTATAAACGAATTCACCAGCGCGGCGGGGATTTTCTCATCCATAAAGGCGCGGGCATAATTGCGCAGCCCGAAAATCGGTGGGTGATTGATGACGATACCGATGGTTTTGCCTGATTTTTCATAAGGCTCATCAAACACCCAAAGGTAGTCACCATTCGCCTCTATGCTGAACTGCCCGTCCCGAATGGTTATGCTTTCACCTATGCTGGCCTCACGCGGGTTATTGGCGGATTTGCCGAAGGCGACAACCTGCCCCCGCAATTCCAAGGGCGGAGGCTCGTTATGATTAAGGGCAAAGGAGCGGTTGGCATCGTTACGCTCTTTGATTAAATTCCCGCGAATAATATATTGCCCGTTTTCAAATACGGCCGCATCACCGCCGAGCGTCTGGATACTATAGCCAATATCATTGCTGATAACACTGCGCCAAAACCCGATTTCATTGGCGTGTTTGGTGTCGCGCAAACTGGTTAATAACAGCCCGATAAACGGCACAACCCAGATTGCTAGAATGATGGCAAGGACTATGTTTGACAGGATTTTACGGGGTTTTATACGCGTCATCACGCCGCCCCCCGTTTCACCCGCCATAGGTTAAACACCATCACAGGCAGGATTGTCAGCATTAAAATTATCGCCACGGCGGCGGCGATTTCTTCTTCGCGTTGGGCGGTGCGAGTTTGCTCCATCAGGGTTGCCAGCAGTAATTTATCCGATTTATTCGCACTTAATGCGTAGGGGATGTCGAAGACCTTTAGCACCAAAATTATCAGGGTTGTCCATACGACCAAAACCGTGCCATAGACTTGCGGTAGGGTTATTTTGAAGAATATCTGCCATTCGGTGCCACCGTCTATCCGTGCTGCTTCCAGCGTTTCTGTGGGGACAGAGCGCAAGGACGCGCTGAATATCACCATGGCAAACCCCGTTTGTATCCATATTAATATAACCATCATGAAAAAATTGCCCCAGAATTGCATTTCATACCAGAACCGAGGCTCTACCCCAAACGGCGATAAAATCGCGTTTAGAAACCCGATTTGATAGCCGCCCGCCCCGCCTGCCGCGTATATGTTGCGCCAAATCACCGCCGCCCCGACAAAAGAAATCGCCAGTGGCACGAAAATCAGGGATTTAGCGAATGCGCCCCAGCGTACCGTGTCGGCCAATACCGCGATGGTCATGCCAAAGACTATGCAAGCGGTTGGCACGACTAACAGCCAGAGCATTGAGTTGCGGATGGCCAGCCAGAAATCCATGGAGGCGAAGAGGAAACGGTAATTATCCAGCCCGACCCAGCCTTTTTCGGTGATGTTTTGTCCAAGTTCGTTTAGCACGGGTGCGCCCTCGATTAGCACGGGGATGTCATTGAATAACGACAGGGTGAGTGTGGCGAAGGCGGGGTAAATCAGGAATACCGATAGCAACGCGATGGTTGGGCCAAGGAATATCCAAGGTTGCAGGGATTCGTTTATGGCAATGCCTTTGGTCGAAGTGCCGGTGATTTTGCGCGATAGCCAGTCGGCGAATCCGTAGTAAAATAGGCAGAGCATGACGGCTATCGCAACCGCGCGTAGAGCAAAACTGATTTTGATAATGGCGGGGTCGCTTATCGGCAGGATAAGCCGTAATAAATCCGTCAGGTAGGAGGTTATGGCGAACAAACTCCCGCCCAATATGGGCAGAATGATGGTGATGCAAAGCGCTATGAGTGCCAGCCGTGTGGCTTTTTGCCAGAAGGGGATGTGGGTCATTATGGTTTGTGGTTAAGGTTATTAGGGATTTTGGGTTTGTTATGAGGATTTGGGGATAGAGGTTTTTTGTTGCCCGCCCGCCCACCCCTCTGCGAGGCTTGGGCGAGCGGATTTTTGTGGCTATGGTTTGGCTCAGCGTCTTGTATATAGTCTAAATAAATCTAGAGCAAACCTAGCGTCTTGCACATCGGGCTTTTGGCATGCCCCTGCTCACAGAGCAGGGGCTACGCACAAAAACCCCCGCCCTATTACTTAATCGCATCCCACGCAGATTGGATATTATCGGCGGTCGTGTCGGTGTCCTGCCCTTGGGTAAAGGCGGTGATTTCACGCCAAAACGCCCCCGCGCCAATCGCCCCAGGCATCAAATCCGACGCATCAAACCGAAAACTATCGGCCTTCGTCAAAATATCACCCTGCTTGCGCAACGCATCGTTAGCATAGGCAGCCGTATCCACACCCTTATGGGCGGTCAAAAACCCAGATTGAGACATCCAGATTTCATGCGCTATCGGCTGTTTCAAATACTCAAACAACGCCCGCGTGGCAGGTGAATCCTTGGTCATAGCCCACAGAGTCCCCGCCCCCAAAACTGGATTGCCTAAATTCGCATCAGCAAAAGGTGGCAGATAGAAAAAATCAGCCTCCCCCGCGGCGACTTCCGCGCCTTTATTGGGGAAAAACGATGGGATAAACGACGCTTGGCGATGCATATAACATTGCGGAGGCGTGGTGAAAAGCCCCTTTGGGCTGTCCCCGAAAAACGTGCTTGCCACAGACGCAGACCCGCCCGCCACATAAGCATCATTCTTGGCGATTGACCCGAATATATCCATCGCGTTTTTCACCTCTGGGCTGTTGAATGGCAAATCATTCGTCACCCAACGATCATACGTTTCGGGCGTTTGGGTGCGTAACATAATGTCTTCCATCCAATCCGTGGCTGTCCAACCTGTCGCGCCCCCGCTCTCAATCCCAATACACCAAGGCGATCCGCCGTCCGCCACGATTTTATCGGATAGCGCGATCATCTGTTCCATAGTCGTTGGCACGGTATAACCCGCATCCTCAAAAACCTCTGGTTTATACCAAACCAGCGATTTCACATCCATCTTATAGGCGAAGGCGAAAAACTGCTTTTTGCCCGTTTCATCGGCGTAAGTGCCAAGATCTACCCAAGACTGCCCCGCGCCGTAATTCGTGGTCATCCAGTCGGCAACCTGCTGTCCCAAAGGCACCAGCCCGCCCTCTGCCGCCAAATCAGCGGCCAAGCCTGGTTGGGGGAAAACCGCTATGTTCGGGGCCGAACCCGCGCGAATATCGGTGACGATAAGCTGTTCAAATTCGCCAGAGCCCGAATGATTGACGGTCGCGCCCGTCGCCTCTTCAAAGCAATCCAACACGGAATTGACGAGTTTTTCATCCTGTCCCTCCCAAGGGCTGGATATAGTGATGGTTTCACCAGCGAAATTGCCAAGGCTGGATAACGCGGCTGGGTCGCATTTGCCATGCCCGCCAGCAAAGGCCGCGGTAGTGGTAAGGGTTGCGATGGCAATCATCGCGGTTTGTTTTGTAATGTTCATTTTGGGTCTCCTTTTAATATGAACGGCGGGGGTTTATACCCTGCCTTTTTACTTGTGAGTTCATAAAAGGGGAATTTGTGGGGTTTGTCAAGGGCAATTATGAATTATTTTTGTAAATTATTTTATCGGGCGCGATTGTCCCAAGATGATTGATTATTAAAATAATGATGAATTCTGCTTGAAACCTTTCGGTTTATTTTGTAAGATTAAGGTAAAACACGCTATTGCACCCTTCACCCTTCACCCTTCACCCTTGAAAATTAAGCATAAAAACAATGACCCTAGCCAAAGCCATCACCGCCCTGCCCGCCGATTTCACCTTCGGCACCGCCACATCCAGCTATCAAATAGAGGGCAACCGCGCGGGCAACTGCGGTGCCTCCCACTGGGATACTTTCGCCGCCGCAAACCGCACCCATCAATCCCAAGACGGGGCAACCGCTTGCGACCACTATAACCTATGGGCGCAGGATTTAGACCTTATCAAAGCCTGCGGGTTTGATGCCTATCGGTTTTCCTTCTCTTGGCCACGTATTCTGCCCGAAACCCACACGGGCGTTAATCCCCAAGGTATAGCGTTTTACGACCGCCTGATTGACGGTATGCTGGAACGCGGGCTGTCGCCCTTTGCTACCTTATACCACTGGGATTTGCCCGTGCGTCTGGCGGATAAAGGCGGTTGGCAAAACCGCGATACCCCCGCGCGGTTTGCCGATTATGCCGCCCTGATTATCCAGCATTTCGGCGATAGATTGCACTCTGTCGCGCCAATAAACGAGCCTTGGTGCGTTGCATGGCTCAGTCATTATTGGGGTGACCACGCCCCAGGTTTGCGTGATTTGGCGGCGACGGCGCGGGCTATGCACCATGTTCAACTGGGGCATGGGCTGGCGGTGCAGGCTCTGCGTGCGGCTGGGCAATCCAATATCGGCGCGGTTTTGAACAAGGAATATCCGCAGCCGATTGACGATAGTATCGCGGCGCAGGAATCCGCCCATTTGTTTGATGGAATATACAATCGGTGGTTTGAGGAGTCTTTGTTTAAAGGCACCTACCCTGCCGAGGTTTTATCCGTGTTTGACGGGTTAATGCCCGATGATTGGCAGGCGGATATGGCGGTTATTTCCGCCCCTTTGGATTGGATTGGTGTGAATTATTACACGCGGGCGGTGATTGTCCCTGATGCTTCCGAGCCGAACATAGGATTTCGGTGTGTGCGCGGCGATTTGGATAAAACCGACATGGGGTGGGAGGTTTTTCCAGAGGGTTTGACCTTCTTTTTAGAGCGATTGGCGCGGGACTATTCCGCCGATTTGCCGATATATGTGACGGAAAACGGCATGGCTGGGGCGGATGTTTTGGATGCGGGTGTGGTGGATGATACGGCTCGGGTGGCGTATTATGCCGCCCATTTGGCGGAGGTGGCGGGCTGTGTCGCCCGTGGCGTGCCTGTGAAGGGGTATTTCACCTGGTCGTTATTGGATAATTATGAGTGGGCGTTTGGCTATGATAAGCGGTTCGGGTTGGTTTATGTGGATTTTGAAACGCAGGAACGGGTGGTGAAACGGTCGTGGCAGGAATGGCAGGCGGGGTTGATGGGGCGGTAGCACCAAAATCAATGCTTTACAAAACCACCTCATGCGTTTATTAAAGACATAATCCCCTTTAGAAAGAACAAAAGCAATGTTATTTTATAGACAAAAAATACTACTGGCTTTGATTGAGGTTTTTGGTGGGTGTCTTAAAAAAACTGACCTTCAAAAATACCTTTTTCTTTTTACAGAAGAAAACCAGAAAAACAAAAGCTACGAATTTGTTCCTTATAAATATGGTTGTTTTTCTTTTCAGTCTTACGCAGATCGCCGTAAATTGATTGAAACAGGGCATTTGCTGGATAATAACGATTGGGAATTAAAAAACCATTCGTATTTGAACGATCTCAGCAATGCAGAGTCTGCACAAATCATTAACTTTCATAATAAATATAAGAATATTTCTGGCAATAACCTTATCAAAAAGGTTTATAATAAATATCCCTACTTTGCTATTTCAAGCAGTATTGTCAATAAGGTCTTATCGCCAGAAGAACGGCAAAAGGTTAAAGACGCGCACCCCCAAAACGACACTATCTGTTTTTTCACAATAGGTTATGAGGGCAACAGTTTTGAAAATTATCTTAACCGCCTGATTAAAAATAATGTGAAACTGCTTTGCGATGTACGGCGCAATCCTTTAAGCCGAAAATATGGGTTCTCTAAGAAAACCCTAAGCCATGCACTTGGAAAGCTGAATATAGACTACATGCACTTACCCGAACTTGGGATTATCTCTGATAAAAGGCAAGCCCTTGAAAGCAACGCCGATTTTCAAAGGCTCTTTGCAGAATACGAACAAACTACCCTGAAAGAAAATCCGCAAGCCTTGGAAAAACTACTGCGATTATTGGAAGAAAAAAAGCGAATTGCCATCACTTGTTTTGAATCTTGTCAAACGATGTGCCACAGGGGAAGAGTTGCAACGGCACTGACTAATTTGCCAAATTGGAACTACCCTGTTCAGCATTTATAGGCGTATAAATTATAGGATGTATAATGGCAAAAGAACGGATTCTAATAGCTGTAAAAACATACCCCGTGCTTTCACGCGAATATACGGAATTGGCCTGCACTGCTGGTTTTCGTGAGGATGGGTCTTGGGTTCGTATTTATCCTATTCCCTTTCGACTGTTGGATGCAACAAGCCAATTTAAGAAATATCAATGGATTGAGCTGGATTTAGAAAAGAGAAGCAAGGACTCCCGCCCAGAAAGCTATAATCCAAAGGATCGTGACGATATAAGATTACTGGAACGCATTGGCACAGAGCGTAACTGGGCAGAGCGTAAAAAAATCATATTAGAGAAAAATGTAATTCACACTAATTTAACTGCTTTAATTGCACAAGCGCACCAAGACACGTTATCGCTTGCAATTTTTAAACCGACAGAAATTTTGGATGTTATTGTTAAAGCAACAGACCGTGAATGGGATAAGAGCAAGTTAGAGGAGGTTAAACACCACTTGCAACAGGGGAAATTATTTGATGATACTGCTAATGAAGGATTTAAAATAACCCGCAAGTTGCCTTACAAGTTTTCTTACAGATTCAAAGATGATGAAGGCAAGGAAAGCACCATGATGATTGAGGATTGGGAGATTGGTGCGCTGTTTTGGAACTGCGTGAAAAAACACGGTGAAAAGACCGCGTGTGAAATGGTCAAGAAAAAGTATTTTGATGACATGGCAAAAACAAAAGATTTATATTTATTTTTGGGAACAACCTTTAAGTTCCATTTGATGAAGTCACCAAATCCATTTCTGGTTATTGGAACGTTTTATCCGCCCAAAGAAACGCAATCCAGCTTTTTATAAAAATTGGCGCACCCGAGAGGATTCGAACCTCTGACCTCTGCCTTCGGAGGGCAGCGCTCTATCCAGCTGAGCTACGGGTGCATGCAATACTGCAATCGGCAAAATTTTGATAAACCAGTCGCACCATCGCGTGCAGATTTACACCATATCGCCCAGCTATGCAACCCCTGCCCTAAAACAAAAACCCCGCAGACAATCCCGCCCATAATCCCATCAAAACCCGCCATTACCGACCATTTTTCTCACCAACATGTCGCAAACATCGTATCATTCCTGCGAAATATCACCATCCTAATACGATATAAACACCCCAATAAAAGGAAACCCACACATGCCAGAAAACTACGCCGATAACCGCAAAATTGACCCGTCCAAAGGCGCGACCCTGCTCGATAACACGCCCAACGACGCGAACCGCGTTGAAATAGGCCCAACCTTGCTCGCCCTGAAGGAATGGGCGGCCGCGGGGCTAACCCTGCCCGATTTGCAAGCTATGCGCAAATACCGCCACACGCGCCTGACTGAACACATAGTCGCGCGAGATTGGGGCGGTATCCTGCTGTTTGACCCGCTTAACATCCGCTATATCACCGATTCCACGAATATGCAGCTTTGGAACACGCACAATCCGTTCCGTGCGGTTCTGCTCTGCGCCGATGGTCACCTAGTCATCTGGGACTATAAAAAGGCCGTTTTCCTATCCAAATTCAACCCGCTAATAAACGAACAACGTTCAGGCGCGGATTTCTTTTACTTTGCCCGAGGCGATATGATAGACCCAGCCGCCGAAAAGTTCGCCACTGAGGTGCGCGATTTGATTAACGAACACGGCGGGGGGAATATGCGATTGGGCGTGGATAAGGCTATGTGGGAGGGCTATCAAGCCCTGCAAAATGTGGGATTTACTATTGAACACGGCGAGGAATGCACGGAAAAATCCCGCGCCGTCAAAGGGCCCGATGAAATCCTTGCCATGCGGTGCGCCAATCATGCGTGTGAAACCGCCGTCAAAGAAATGCAGGATTCCGTCCGCGTTGGCCTATCGGAAAATGAAATCTGGGCGGCGTTGCATCGCGCCAACATCGCCCGTGGTGGCGAATGGATTGAAACTCGTCTGCTGGCGACTGGGCCGAGGACTAATCCTTGGTTCCAAGAATGCGGGCCGCGCCGATTAAACAACAATGAAATACTAGCTTTTGACACGGATTTAATCGGCTGTTATGGGATTTGCATTGATATATCGCGGACGTGGTGGATAGGCGATGACGCGCCCCGCGATGATATGATTTACGCGATGCGCCACGCACACGAGCATATAATGACGAATATGGATATGTTGCGCCCCGGGGTTTCCTTGCGCGATTTGACGTTCAAAGGGCATCAGCTAGACGCGCAATATCAGAGCGGCAAATACGGGTGTCGTTTTCACGGGGTTGGGTTGTGCGATGAATGGCCGATGGTGTCCTATGAGGATAAGTTTGTGGAGGGTGCGTTTGATTACGAACTGCAAGCGGGGATGGTTTTGTGCGTGGAAGCGTTGGTTAGCCCCGAAGGCGGGGATTTTTCAATTAAACTGGAAGACCAAGTGCTGGTGACCGAGGATGGGTATGAGAATTTAACCAAATATCCGTTCTGCCCAAGGCTTATGGGGGCTTAACAGCCATTTAAGCCGTACTCTGAGTTCCAAATCAAAGGGGACACGTACCATTGCTTCGCCCGTAGCCCTTGGCGGGGGGATATCGCGACCTTCCGCCAGATAGTAGGCGATAGCCTCCGATATCGCGCCTCTGGCATAATGGATAGCCTCTTTGCGGGTTTCGCCAAAGGTTATCACCCCAGGTAAATCGGGGCATCTTACCAGAAAAGTACCCTCGTCATCTTCAAAATTTATTGCATATTCTAACATAGTTTGCTCCTTTTATTATATATAGGCTCTTTTACCACAAACTCCCCCACTTGCAAAGATAAAAAATACGGTTATAGTGGCAAAAACCGACCCCCACAAAACCAAGTTAATAAAATGCCCCACCCCCTGCCTCCATATAATTGGCCAGTCTTTCAATCAGGCTGGGTTTGGCTGTGCGGGGCTGGTCCTGGGGATGCGGGGTTGCTGACTCTGCATGCGTTAAACGGGTTGAACCAAGCCGATACGATAGTCTATGACGCACTGGTTGCCGATGAAATCCTGCAATGGTCGTCGCCGACCGCCGAAAAGATATACGCGGGCAAACGCGGCGGCAAACCCTCGCCCAAACAAGACGATATATCGCTGAAACTGATTGCGCTGGCCCGTGCGGGCAGGAAAGTCCTGCGCCTAAAGGGCGGTGATCCCTTTGTTTTCGGGCGCGGGGGCGAGGAAGCCCAAACCCTCGTCCAACACAAAATCCCCATCCGCGTTATTCCGGGGATTACGGCGGGGATAGGCGGGCTGGCCTACGCGGGGATTCCGCTGACTCACCGTGATGTTAATCAATCGGTGACGTTTATTACCGGGCATGATCAACGGGGTGAAACGCCCGATACGCTGAATTGGCGAGCGATTTCGGATGGAGCGCAGGTGCTGGTGATTTATATGGGGCTGAAGCATTTGGCGACGATAACGGCGCGGTTGCTATCGGCGGGGCGTGCGGGGGACGAACCCGTGGCGATTTTATGCAATGCAACCCTGCCCAGCCAGCAGATTTTGGAAACGACATTGAAAAACGCGGTTGCGGATGTGGAAACCGCGGGGTTGCGTCCGCCCGCGATTATTTGCATAGGGCGGTCGGTTAGCATGCGTCAAGTGCTGGATTGGCAAGGCATGATGGCGGGAGATGCACCGCGCAACCTTGATCCTCTGGGCGTGCGGGGTTAGCCCTGCCCTAGTTATTGGGGTTATCCACAATAAACCCACCTGCGTAGGGGACAAAAGCACTAACCACGCCGTTAAACACGCCAACCGCGCTTTTTTGACCAATCAGCCCATTGAATGTACCATTGTTAATAACACCATTAAAAGCAACAGTCCCAAACATCACACCATTACTGTCAAAATCACCTTTTATATTAATGGAGTTAATAGAATTACCTCGACGAAATTTTGCAACAATGTTCGTGGTGCTCAGGTAAGTCCTACCGTCGAAGTTCTGCACATCCACAGTCCTAATCGTTCCTGCATGACTGCCAGCATTATAATTAACATGTAGTGTAAAAGTATTATCAGAGAAATCTGTGCCTCCTAAAGTCCCCGCTATCTTTCCGTCCCAATAAGCGAATTGGGGTAGGTAGCTTAAAGGCAGCCCCACATCTGTGGTTGGTAGCAGACCAGAATAGGCTTGGTTGTAATCATCACTATAGGCATAGGCAACACCGCTTTTATAGTCCTGTGATCCAGAATCCGTGGACAAGCGTAAAATCGTGGTAGGAAGAGTCAAATCGATTAGTGTATTCACAGCGTTCTCACTAGGATTTATAGGCGGTGCTTTAAAAGTTATAGCATTGTTGTCATCCAATCTGATATAATTTGCAGTATAATGTTTAGAATTAACAAAACCCGAATTCTGCAGAGGATATGATGCCATAGAGGCATTAACCCCGCTCTTAGTAAAACTCCTCGCCCATTTCGTAAAATCCTTAGTAGCCACTGGAGGGGGGGGAGGAGCCGTTGGCGTGGCAACAAACCCACCGACATAATCCCAATCAAGACCATGCTCACCATCGCTGGCGAATATACCAACCGCACCGTCCCGCCCAATCAAACCTGCCAAGGTACCAGCAGTGTTTCTAGAAAAAACAAGCAAATTCGTGGTACCATATATCACGCCATTGTCGGTGAATTTACCGTTAGTTATAGAAAAGGTAGGACTAATCACAGTAAATCTATTAGGACTAAACGGAGACGTCGTAATCTTAACAGGCTTTCCCTCGTAATCAGATTCAGTAAAAGAAACAACGGCATCAGCACCTTGGCTATTAACAATTTTAAGGGTCTTCGTAGCAAAATCAACTTTCAATTTGAAATCCAAGTTTAATGTAGCATTGCCGACAGGGGTAGCTGCATTTATCTTACCCATTCTGAGACGTATTTTTCCACCCCAAGTACCACCATGCATGGCATCGCTCAAAGGCGCACCCAAACTCGTGCCAGATAACAAACCGACATACTTCTTTATGACATCAGTCCCCCCATTATCAATAAGACCAGTCGCAATGAAAAAGCCACTGGTAGCATTATCATTACCACCAAGTTCATTTAACTTCAAGGTTCTTGTACCGACAGTTTTGTCATTCGCTAAACCCAAATCCAGCCTATTAGCACCGTCCGTGATAAAGTTCGTATTCGCGTCGGCAAGGCTCGCCCCGCCAGAAGCCACAACCGTTAATGGACCTGAACGATCGGATTTGAGCAGTTGGTTTTTACCCGTACTCGTAAAATCAGCCAGAGACACGGTGGAAACAACAGGATTCTTCCGTGCATAGGCAACAGGACAATCCCTAGCATTCGTAAGCCCCGCGTCGCTATCACAATAGGCGTAGATATAACTATTGGAGTCAGTTTCATCACCGCAATTAGGTGCTGGTGTTATACTTGAAGGCACTTGACCAGCCGTCATACAAGCCAACCCACGCGCGGCATCATATTCATTACCTTGGCATAGGTCTTCATCAAACAAATTCACACCATTACCATTCGGTCTATCTGGCAAACCACATGTACTCCATATCGTACGGGTGCATTCGTCATAAAAAGGAGAGGTCTGTGCATTGACGAGATTTCTACCGCCACAGAACGTGCGCTGGCGCTCTATCACTTCATCATTCTCTTCACCATCAATACAGTTGGTTTTATCAAATGGATTAGTAAGTCGGCAATAGCTAGTCTGATTCGGCGCATTATTAACACAAATTGGCGCAAAGGGGTCATAATCAAAGTTACAAATAGACCTCATAATACTGGTACAAGTCACACTCGCATGATTAGCACCACGACAGGCAAGCGCGCGCTCTGCCTGTTCTGTTTCATACTGCTTTCCATACGGACTACAAGCCGAGGCAAACGGATCAGCCGTACAGGTACTCATAATCATCAAAACATCGGCTTGCATGCAGAGCGGGTTGGCACTCTGCGTTCCATCCTTGCAGAACCCAATACGCGCAGCCCGTAATCCATCAAAATGCCTATCCGCGCAAGACGCATGGAAAGGGATTATGGCACATTCGTTAGATGCAACAAACCCGCCCGCATATTCGCCGTTTGAATTGACACCATTATTCCGACCATTGGAAACAAACGCGCCAACCGCGCCTTCTAACCCAATCAAACCAGAAACAGAGCCTCGGGATGTTTTCCCATCATAAATCCATGATGATTCGCCAAATATCACACCCTCAACGTTAAACCTACCATCTATAGTAATACGACTACCTGCAATATTATATGGTCTACCTGCATTATTAGTTTCGGTACTAATACCGTCATAAAAGTCAGTTGGGTCAGCGACCTCAGGGCTATAAGTGTCAGCGACTTCTCTGGTTTGAATGGTCTTATCGGCAAAACTAACACGCAAGGTGGAACGGGTAGCAATTCTACGACCGCTTCTTCCGTCACTATTGGAATTGCTTACTATGGCAACAAATTCGGCAGTCCAAATCCCATCGGCAGACCTATCGGTAAGGGGTGCGCCCAAATCCGTTGTGGTAAGCAACCCTGCATAAAATCTGGCTTTCGGATCAAATGCGCCATCAGGATTATTGGTAAAGGCTGGATTATCAACACGGGCAATGGCAAAGCCATCCGTGTTGCCAATATTGGCAAGCTCCGTGCCCTCCGCGTTCGCAACATTGGGAAGTGTCCTAACAGCACTTTGCCCAAGTCCCTCACTAGCCGTATCATCATTGGACTCCTTAAAAACAAGTTCAGAGAGCAATAAACCATCTTGTATGATGCTAACACCACCCACCCCGTGAGCGGCACCGCCAAAGTTAAAAGTCGGTTTATTTGTGCCAGCAATAGCGTCAACATAGCTTGTGTAGGCACCGCCTGCAATCTCTTCCAAAACCGTCGCCTCCGCCGTATCCGCGATATTCCGTGCGTTGCCTTTTGCCACCACGGCAGTGACAATCAAAGGAGCAGTGGTCGCCGCCGCATATTGACTAGGGCAGAGTGATTGGCTTTTCGCACCATCCGAAGTACCGCAGAAGGTTGATATCATCATCGGGCAATCCCCAGCCTCTGTATTCTCACTACAATAGGCAAGTTGTCTGTCCGCTATATTGGCAGAATCGGAATTCCCCGTGGACTCCGAACAAATCGCGGCAAACGGATTTGTGCCAATAGCGGTTGCCGTGCCACAAATCACACCTGCCAGTAAGGGGCTATCACAACTGGCAACCGTACCACCTGCCGCCATCAAAGCAGTCGCATCCGCACCATCATAATCCGTACAGGCGGTAAGACGCAGGACATTCACGGGATTAGTACAAACATCCTCATCATCGCATTCTACCAACGCGCCCGTGCAACGTTCATGGAAAACGTTGGTCTCAGTGCAATAAGTCTCTTGCACCTCGTAAATCGTCGATGTAAGCTCTAACGTTCGCGTTGTCTCCGATACACAAATCGGGGCAAACGGATTGGCATCAGGGCCAGAAGACACACAAATAGCATCCACGAACGTGGCCGTATTACAAGCAGTCCTGCTACCACCAGCGGCCGTTAAATCGGCAATCGTACCGCTACATAATTCCAACCTGGCAGCGACCGCAGCGGGTTCGTTCCTACAAGCCGCATTAAACGAATTCCCCCTGACAGTACAATCAACAGGACCCGGTGTGCCGTTGCCTCCTGCAGTAAGGGACGGTTTTGCACCGCCACAGGCGACCAGAATAAACAACGCCAATAGCAGGGTGTATAGGGTGAATTTTGATGTTTGAGCATGTGCCATGGGCTTGAAATCCTTTTGTTCAAGTTGGGTTTATCAATCAAGATAATGGCAAGTTAAATACTTTTCGCATTTCTGTCAATAGAAATTTGTGCTTTTTATGGGGTTTTTTTGCGAAAAAGGGGGATAGCGATTGCTACCCCCCTGCTCTCTTTTAAATAACAGGATTATTTACGGTTGTCTCCGCGCGACAAACCCGCCACCGAAATCTTGCGTGCCCGCATCGCTGATAAACACGCCGACCGCACCCTGTGCCCCGATAAGACCTTGTAACGGACCCGTGCTATCGCCATTCGTTGAATCTGCATGCGTTACCGTGCCAGCTATCACCCCGTTCACGTCAAATTGGCCTGTAAAGGAATAATCCCCGATTGCGGCAGATGATGCCACAGAGCCTTCATAGCCCGCGTCCGCCCCGCCAAAGGTAACGGTTAGGATAAAATCGGCAGGTGTCGCCGCTGTCCCATTCTCAATCGATAAAAACGACCCGTTCCAAGTCCCCGTGGGTTGCGCAAACAAAGGCAAACCCAAATTGGTAGTAGGCAAAAGCCCCACATAATAAACAAAATCAGGGCTAGTGCCAGCCGTCTTATAGGCAAAACCATCCGTATTATCCCCGTTCAAAGGATTGCTGTTATGGGTGGCATCTTTAAGATTTACAGAGACTGCATCAGTCTCTGTACTCGCCCCTGCAAGAAATTGATTTACAAGAGGGGTGGTCACCGAGGCATCGGGCGTGGCAGCCAAATTCCAATCGGCATAAGTAACCAGTGGCGCGGCGACAAACCCGCCGACAAAGGGGTTTAACCCGCCATCATTGGTAATCGTATTAGTACGGCTGACAAAGGCGGCAACCACACCCTCCGCCCCGATAAGCCCTGTTAAATCGCCCAAAGTATAGTCATCGCCCTGTGTAGTTATACTACCACTGTCATTAACACCAATGGCAACAGTGCCCGTTATGACTCCATTTATGCCAAACCTGCCGTCTATATTGTAATACAGCGCGGTATTAGTCCCCGAAGTCGATTGAAAAAACGCTTTAAGCGTCCCCCTTGCCTTTGCGGTGAAACTAACCGTCAGCTCAAACGCTTCATTTTCTGGGTCTTTGCCAGAGGTACGTATCCAAGCCTGCCACACCGCATTTTGCGACTCCTCGGTCAAAGGCGCACCCAAATCTGTGGATGAATAAATCCCAGCATAATAGCGATAACTATTATCGTTAAGCTGCCCGCCAAAGAACATGACACCATCCGCGGCTTGCCCGCCAAATCCATGCTCGGTATCGGCTAGGTTTAGATAGGGGGAGGCATTCGCCGTATGCCCGTCCCTTACCATTGTTGTAAGAGGCGTGAAATCCGTTGTTGGCACGGCTGTTGCCCCCGTCAAACCTGATAAAAATCGGTTTGCCGTGTCCCCTGTCGCTGGCGCGGTGGCAAGGGCGGGCGTAAAAGTGCTCCCCGTCCAATCGGTATATACCACATTGCAAACTTCCTCGGTCCCGTTCGCAGTGCAATAAGTCTGCACAACATCTAGATATTCCGTAAGATTCACACACCCAACCCTAGAGAGCGGGCCGTTCGTCTCACAATGCGCCTTTGCAAGCATATTATCGGCGCAACTGCCATCAGGGGCAACTTCATTATCCAAACAAGCATCACGCTGGGTGTTTGTCACATCGCTATATATGCCACCTGTGCATCCTGTATGAAAGGGATTCTCGCCACCATTGGCGGCCGTATCTCGGCAAAATATCTGTCTTTTGCCAGTAGCCCCCGCTATATCCTTGCAAACAGGATAGGCAAAGAGGTCATCATCTGGACACGAACCAATAACAAATAAACGCACCGCGCACCGCATATCACTGCCCGTATTTAATTCATCGGCATCCCCTTGGAGATCATTTATACATTGCTGATTCCGTGCGGTTTCCGTGCCAGTGATGCTTTCACCATTACACCCATTATTCCAAGACGTGGCTGCGGTTGTGCAAATCCCCCTCCGCGCGGTTTCATATTGGGTATAAACACACCTATTGGTGAAAGCATGCACTGCCAATTCGCAACGCATACCCCCCGTTTCTAAACCTGTAATAAAATCGTCCGTATTGACGCAAACAGCCATAGACGCATTCGCACTATTCAAACATAAGTCCACCACGGCTTGGCGAATATCCACGATATCCCCTCCGCCTATATTTCTCGTACTACTACAAAACGTGGCAAACGGGTTGGCATTAGGACCAGAACTTGCGCAAACCGCGGGGGCAATCACTGCCGTGTCACAATTACCAGCCCCCTCCATCCCAGTCGCACATAACGCCTGTCGGTTGGTATCATAAGCCGTATCCATTAAACAATTCACCATACCATCCCTAACCGTTACAGCCACGCCAAACGGGTCGGCAGAGCAGAGCGCGGCTGGAGTCATCGCACATCCCCCTAACATAGCATTATCCTCTTTCGCGCAAAAGGTATCCAAAAACCCCAGATGCCCGTCCAGCCCCGCGCAACTGACCCCAGCCAAAGGCGTGTCTTCACAGGTTTGCATAATCCGTGCCTCGCACCCCGTATCGGCGGATAAACTGGCTAAACAAGCGGTATCCCGTGCCATATTGACATCGCCATGCGTATCCTGCTCGCACCCTTCATTAAACGGATTTGCACCGCCATTATCGCTCGTTTTCAAACAAAAAGTCGTTCGTTTCATAATAATATCGCCCACAGCATCACACACAGGCAGGGCAAAGGGCGAAGTCTCACTGCACGCCCGCAAAACATTATCCCGCATCGCACAATCGGCATGCCCGCCCGCGTTCGCGTCAATTCCGTGGGTTAAACAGGCGGTATTACGGGCGGCCTCTGCCCCCGTATAGGTTGCCTCCACACAGTCATCATCCCATGCGGTCGCGGAATCTTCACAATGGGCGATTCGCAACATTTCAATGGTGGGGATATTGCCACACCCCGTCTGCGTGAAAGGGTCATCGGCGCAGATGCGAACGACACTCGGGCGACTGGAGCAAGTGGGATGAGCGGGCGCGTCAAGCGGGCTATCCAAACAAGCCATATCAAACTGGACAGAGCCAGCGAAACTCGCACAGAGCGTGGCGTTGGCGTTATCTACCGCGCAATAGGTTGCCCGTGCGTTACGGGCGCGGTCAACATAGGCGGCAAAGCTGTTGTCAGTTGCGCAAGCCTCCACAAACGGGTCGCGAAGACACGTGTTCGCAGCCACTGCACCCGCGCAAGTGGGGGTGGCGGCGGCATCCCCTGTTATACATTCGGTGATTTTCACGATTCGTTCGATCTCATAGTCTTCACCGCAAGAATTCTGAAACGGATTCGTCGTGCATGGTTCAATGGTGCTGGTAACGGGTGAGGGTCGTTTTAACCCCCAACATGCGGGTAATAGAGCCAACACTGCCATCATGATGAGGGGGGCGATTAGGCTTTTGATAGTCTGTACCATGAGGTTATCCTTTGGGTCTTCTTTTGATATTATTCTTTATTTTTCCACTATAAACACATATTTTCACGAATTGCAAGCCCTGCCCTAAAATCCAAAGATAATCTTGACCTAGTTAGGGTGAGGAGGGCGTGTTTCGCGCGACAAACCCGCCACTCATAGTGCTACCAAGAAATACACCAACCGCACCCTGTTCGCCGATAAGCCCTGTAACCATTCCAGTATGCCTCAGCGAAGCCATAGTTGGACTATCGGGTTCGCCACCTGTAAATTCATCATATACGATACTATCCGCAACTGGGACTATCACCCCATCTGCATTAAATTCCGCGTCTATCTTATAGTGTGAAACATCGTTGTTATTAAAAACCTTGACAAAAGCGGCAATCGTACCACCGCCCGTTTGGCTACCCGCGCCAAAATTAACGGTCAGGTCAAAAGATTTATTTACAGTAGCAAAGCCATTGAGTGCAATATGTCCGCGCCATACTGTGTTTGTCGGTTGCTCTGTTAAAGGCGCACCCAAATCTGTACCAGATAGAATCCCAGCATAATAGTGTTGTTGACCACTGTAGCCATCAAAGAACGCAAAACCATCGGCGGCCTCCCCGCCCAACCCCTTATCGGCAAGGGTTACGGTCGTGACGGTTGGCGCAGCATTGTTAAGTTGAGAAGCCCGCGTCCCCTTTGTATGCAAACCTGTTGCCGTGCCTTGCAAAAATTGGTTTTCTGTTGTCGGCACGAAACGCGGGAATGTGGCAAGGCTGTTGGCCCACTTAAGGAGACCCGAAGTACCCTGAATAGGCGCGGCGACAAGCCCGCCACTAAAGACGTAGGAAGGTTCTGAGTGTGGATTGCTGATAAATACGGCAACCACGCCTTGTTCGCCGATAATCCCTGAAAGTATTCCAGTGTGCTTGTCCACACTCCCCTCTGGCATATCGGGGTTGCCATCTGTAAATTCATCATATACGATATTTGGATTCGTTGCATCGCCTGTGATTATTAACCCATCTGCATTAAATTCCGCATCTATCTTATAGTTTAAAGTAGTATTAGCGCTTCCAAAAGGAACAAAAGCGGATAGCGTGCCACCGCCCATTTGGCTACCCGCGCCAAAATTAACGGTTAGGTCAAAATGTTTATTCAAACCACCAAAGCCCGTGAGCCTAATATATCCGCGCCATAGTGTGCTTGTCGGTTGCCCTGTTAAGGGCGCACCTAAATCTGTACCAGATAAAATACCAGTATAATAATATCGTTTATTAGCAGCGGCAATATGGCCATCAAAGAACGCAAAACCATCGGCGGCTTCCCCGCCCAAATCATTATCGGCAAGGGTTATGGTCGTGACTTCTGGTGCGGCAGTATTGCTACCAGAATCCTGCGTCCCCGTTGTAAGCAAAGTTGTTTCCGTGCCTTGCAAAAATTGATTCGCGCGGAAGCGGAAGCCTGTGTTTGGCGAGGGGCCGAGGGGAGAAACAAAACTACGCACCCAATCGCTAAACGTAATCTTGCTTGGGAAATCGTCCGCTGGTAGTATATAGGGTGCGGCAACAAACCCGCCAACGTAAGTATCCGAGCCAGACGTAGTAAGATCAGCATGAAATATGCCAACCGCACCCTCTTGCCCAATTAATCCCGTAAGAATTCCAGCTTTTGTAATCTCGGCTATCATGTCTGGGTTACTACCTGTAAAAGCACCGTAAATAACCGTACCATTAACAATCACACCCTTATCATTAAAATCGCCATCTAATTTATAATGACTGGTACCTCCAAATTGAACAAAGGCATCGATTTTTCGTGTTTCAAGATTAACATTAAGAGTAAAATCTCTATCGAGAATATCTGCACTCCCCTCCACCCCAAACTTGCCATACCATACGGCAATGGGTTCAGTGCCCGCAACATAGGCGGTCAAAGGCACGCCCAGATTTGTCCCTGAAAAAATCCCCGCATAACCGCCACTCTTGTTAGCAATAAATGTTTCAAAGTAAGCTATCCCATCCTGTACATCCCCGCCCAAAGGCAGGCTGTTATAGGTGGCATCTTGCAGATTTAGGGTAATGACAGTTGGGTCATTACTAAAAGCATCCGTAAGAGTGCCAAAATCCACCGTATCTGCCCCGCCGTGCAAAAATCCGTGGCGTGGTGGGTCTGTTGCGGCTGGCGTGGTGGGCGGGGCAGTACCGCCATCCGCCGTAAAGCTATCCAGCCAATCGGCGGTCTCCACACACGCGCCATTCCCGCAGAGGTTAGCATCGTACTCCAAATCCTCATCGTGCAAATCAGTATCACAGGCGAGGGTGGTCGGCTTTGCCATACAAAACTCCTCCCTCGCCGCTCTAAACGCAGTCCCGCCACAATCCGTGCCAAAAGGGTCAGAGGTGGACAATTTACAAAACTCTAATTGTGCCGCCGCATCTGCCAAATTCCCAACACATCCGTCATCAAACGCTCGTGCGGGTACCTTGCAATACTCCGTCTGTGCCATCGCATCTATCAAATTCCCAACACACCCCGCGTCAAACGCTCGTGCGGGTACCGCACAAAACGCCATCTGTGCGCTCGTATCTGCCAAATTCCCAACACATCGCGCGTCAAACGCTTGTACGGTTACCTTACAAAACGCCAATTGTGCCGTCGTATCTGCAAAATTCCCAACACATTCCGCGTCAAACGCATTATCGGTTACCCCACAAAACGTCACCCGCACAGGATTAAAATCCGCACCACAGGTCAAGGGAGCAAAAGCCATGCTAGTATTGCAAGCCGTATAACCCCTGCAACGGGCATCGCGTGCATTTTCAGTCTCGGCGCAAAAGCCAAACCGTTTTGTTCGCACAGAGGCTTTGTTCGCCGTAAATGTCGGCTCTGTATCACACGCCACGCTGAACGGATCTTCCAAACACTCCGCCAGCGCGTCATCAAAAACCGCGTTGCATTGCAGGATTGTCGCATCGCCCAGCGCACATCTATTCAGTTGCGTGTCTATATAGCCAGCCTCACCCTTGCAAAACCCATCAAACGGATTGTCATTGCAAACGTGAATAATCGCATCCGCGCAATTTGGCCCATCGCGATTAGTAAGGCAAGCTCCCCCTTGGGTTATCCTAGCCTGCATGTAAGTCGTGCCAATAAAACAAAGCACTGGCTGAAACGGATTCTTGAGGCATTCAATCGCGGCCGCGTCAACACAGCTCAGCCGTTTGTTGTCTTTACGGCATTCTGCCAGCTCCTCTGCCCGTTTGGCGGTATAATCAATATCATCCTCAAAGCATAAATCCGCATTATACGGATTGGCATTGCAAATCTGCGCAACTCTTTCAGTCATGCAAGCTGGAGTATTCGCTGTCAAAGCTGTGCAAGCGTTAAGAATTTCGTTTCTTCGATTCACATACAAAGGTATACCATCGCAAGCCCGATGAAACACATTGCCAAAGCCCGTCCCATCTGCACCCTTGCAATTCGCGGTAATCTGTTTTTCCCGTTCCAGCCCGTACGTTCCATCGGACGCGCCCGCATCGCCCACTCTGCATTCAGGCAAAAACGGGTTTCCCGTGCAAGCTGTTACAACTATCTCAGGGCAGAGTACGTGTCGATCATCAGTATCTATATCGGGATTGGTATCAAGATTCGTACAGGTTGCCCGAATCTGCAACCGTTCGATTCGATAGGTATTATCAGCCAAGCAAAGCCCCGCATCAAACGGATTTTCCCCGCAAACGCGAACCACCGTCGAGGTGCAATTGTTTGCCTTTGTCGCGGGGGTTTTGGTGGCATCTCGGCAGAAAACCTCCGCCTCCTGTTCGGTCGGGGTGGTGCAGAGCCCATCAAAGACATCGCCTTCACAAACGCGAGTCACCGTATCGGCGCAATTGGTTGTTTTATCATCGGGGGTTTTGGTGTTATCTCGGCAAAAAGCCTCCTGCTGGGTTTGCGTGGCATTGCAACCCATGATGAAGGGATTCGCATCGCAAGTCGCGACTGTGACGAGTGTCGTTGAGTTATCATTATTATTAATAGTAACCCCACCAGCGCAAGCGGTTAAAAGGGCAAGCCCAGTAAGGGCAATTAGGGTTTTGAGATAAGTCATAGCGTGTCCTTTCGGGGTTATTATTTTTTCCACAATAAACATAGTTTGGGGGTGTGTCAATACCTTTTAGTTGTTAGTTATTAGTTGTTAGTTATTAGTGGTGGCTTTTGTGCATATAGGGCTTATAAGGGCAGTTGAACCTGCCCGACCAAGATAAAATCATGTAAAGCCCATACACAAAAGCCTTTGGTTTCAAGACGATAAGTTTATTCTAAATTTATTTAGGCTGTGCCTAGACGCAAAGACAGGCTGGGGTGGGCGGGCGGGCAACCGAACGCAGTGAGGGCGCAACAAAAAACCTCTACCCCCAACTCCTAATAACGAACCCACAATTCCTAATAACCAATCACTAACAACTAACAACTAATAACTAACAACTAAAAACCCCTTGACAATCCGCCAGCAATACCTAATAATCACTCATAACTAACAACTAACAACTAACAACTAACAACTAATAACTAAAATCATGACCACATACCCCAAATGGTTTGACACCCTGCCCCAAGCGTTCCGCACCTATTGCAACGATCGCCCTCTGGACGAGGTAGAATGCATCATCCCAGACATCGCTGGACAATCGCGTGGCAAATCCATGCCCGCGCATAAATTCGCGCCGACCTCCACTTATTACCTGCCTATATCCCTGTTTTATCAAACGATTTCAGGGGAATACGTGGATATGGATATTGAAAACCAATGGCTGGAAGTGGATATCGCCCTGCGTCCCGATATTGAAACCGCCACGGCTGTGCCTTGGGCGGAGGCACCGACTATGCAGGTTATCCACGATTTGGAATTGCGCACGGGCGAACCGCTGGGCATAGCCCCCCGCAATGTGTTAAAACGCGTGCTATCGTTTTACCGCGATAACGGCTGGCGGCCTGTCGTCGCGCCCGAAATTGAGTTCTACCTATGCAAGCCGAATACCGACCCGAACAAGGACATAGAGCCTATGGTCGGGCGCACGGGGCGCAGTTCTTCGCGCCAAGCGTTCTCTATGGTCGCCGTGGATGATTATGGCAATGTCATTGATACTATTTACGATTTCGCCGAAAAGCAGGGGTTAATGATTGATACCGTCATTCACGAGGGCGGTGCGGGGCAGTTAGAAATCAACCTAATGCACGGTGACCCGTTGCATCTGGCCGATCAAGTGTTTTATTTCAAACGGTCGATTCGTGAGGCGGCTTTGAAACACGGGGTATTTGCTACCTTTATGGCGAAACCTATGCGTGATGAGCCGGGCAGCTCCATGCACATTCACCAGAGCATCGTTGATATCAAAACAGGGCGGAATATCTTTTGCGATAAAAAGGGTGTGGAAACCGCGCAGATGGCGCATTTTATCGGTGGCTCGCAGAAATATCTGCGTTCGTTGGTGCCGTTTTTTGCGCCTTATGTTAATTCGTATCGGCGGTATAATGGACAGCAGAGTGCGCCGACTAATCTGGAATGGGGGCGGGATAATCGCACGATTGGGTTGCGGATTCCTAATTCTTCTAATGAGGCGAAACGCGTGGAAAATAGGACTATTGGCAGTGATGCAAACCCGTATTTGGCGATTGCTGCTTCGTTAGCGGCTGGGTTATTGGGGATGCAGAATAAGGTCAAACCCCGCGCCGAGGCGATGGGTGAGGTTTATGAATCCGATTGCAATTTACCGCATGGGTTAAACGCGGCTTTGGCAGCGTTTGAGGAGTGTGCGGAAGTGCAGGAGGTGCTGGGGGCCGAGTTTTGCAAGATTTACGCGAATATCAAACGGGCGGAATTGGAGGAGTATCAACGCGAGATTTCCCCGTGGGAGCGGAATCATTTGTTGTTGCAAACGTGATTTAGTTGTTAGTTATTAGTTGTGAGTTGTTAGTTATTGGTTTTTAGTGATTGGGGACTGGTTATTAGAGGTTAAGGGCAGAGGTTTTTTGTTGGACATTTCTTCGAAATGTCGCCCACCCGCCCGCCCTAGCCCGTCCTAGTATCTAGGCAAAGCCTAAATAAATTTAGAAAAAACCTATCGTCTTGAAACCAAAGGCTTTTGTGTATGGGCTTTACGCAAGTAAAGCTCTATATACACAAAAGCCACCACTAATAACTAATAACTCACAACTAATAACTAAACATGGATATTTTGACCGCCAACGACACTGCCCTGCGTTATCCGCCGTCATTCTACGCCGCTAGCACAGAGCATTTGCCCGCCTACCCTGCCCCAAAAGGCGAGTACACCTTTGATGTCTGTATCATCGGGGCGGGGTTTTCGGGGCTATCGGCGGCTTTGAAACTGGCGCAGTTGGGCTATAAAGTCGCCGTTCTGGAAGCCCAGAGGGTAGGCTTTGGCGCGTCAGGGCGCAACGGCGGGCAGGTCGGCATGGGGCAGAGGGTTGATCAACCTCAGCTAGAATCATGGTACGGCAAAAACCACGCCCGCGAGCTGTGGGATTTATCAAAAGACTCCGTTAATCTCGTCAAACAATTATGCACCGAAATCCCCGATTGTCCGTTTCATTCGGGGATTATCCACGCTCTGCATCGCAAGCGGTTTGTCAAAGAAGAACACCGCCGTGTGGAACACATGAACACCCATTACGACCAATCTTTACAACCGCTTAATCAAGCAGAAATCCGTGATATGGTTGGGTCAAACGCCTATTACGGAGGCAGTTTGGATATGCAATCAGGACACATTCATCCGTTGAAATTCTGCCTAGGGCTGGCAACACTCGCCACAAAAGCTGGGGCGCAAATCTTTGAAAACGCGCGGGTTGTGAAACTGGATGAACCCACCACAAACACCACCACAAACACCACCACCCACACCCAAAACGCCCGTATAAAAGCCGCCCATGTTATCATCGCGTGTAACGGTTATCTGGGCGACTTACAACCAGAGGTCGCACGGCACGTGATGCCCGTCAATAATTTTATCATAGCCACCGCGCCGATGGATGCCCCTGCTCGCGCCCGTATTATCGCCAATAATTTTGCCGTAGTCGATAGCAAATTTGTCGTCAATTACTTCCGTTTTTCCGATTGCGGGAGGCTGCTTTTCGGCGGGACAGAATCATACGGCTATCGTTATCCGCAGGATATTGCGGGCAAAGTGCGCGGCCCAATGACCCAGATATTCCCGCAATTAAAGGACATAAAGATTGATTACGCTTGGGGTGGAACGCTGGCGATTACACGGCGCAGGTTGCCTTATTTCGCGCGGGTTGGGCGGGGGATTTATTCCATTTCTGGCTATTCTGGACACGGGGTGGCGATGGCTACGCTGGGCGGACGATTGGCGGCGGAGGCGATTGCGGGACGCGCCGAGGGCTTTGATATATTGGCAAATCTGCCCAAAACACCATTCCCCGGCGGGGCGCACATGCGCAGTCCGCTACTGGTCGCCGCGATGCTGTGGTACGGGTTGCGCGATAGGTTTTAGGTGCGCCCGTGTTATTGGGTTAAAAGGCTTGGATTTTTTATATGCGGTCAGTAGCAGGTTTAAATACCTTTTTGATTGTGTCTCCCATCTCTTTAGATTTAACATTTTCTTTTATCTTGTCTTTGATTTTAATAGTACCAGAACGTTCAATAATTTCAGCGGCTTTTTTGAAAATTTTTAAACAATCCTCTTCATCTAAAAGCTTTTTTATTATAGGTTCGCAAAATTCTTCAGTTTTGGAACTATCTTTAATGTTTAGCTTTGGTTCTTTTTTACCTGTTACAATCATAAGCACCAGCATAAGAACATAAAAACGAACTCTTTTGAATTTTTTATCAATAGTCCTATTGCGAAAAAGAACTTCAAGTTTAGAGTATGCCAAACCTGCCATATAATATGGCACGTATTCATGATTATTATCACATAAACCTAAACCTGAATCTAAATCTGAATCTGATTTATTCATCGCATTAGCAAGTTTGCCAAAATAACTGGTTGCCAAGTGCGGGTCTTGTCTAAACATTGAAGAGAAGGATTTTGCTTGGTTCTCTATACTAATAATTTGGTGATTTTTTATAGTTTCATCCGAATCATATTGTTTAGATCTGCGTTCGTAATAAATTTTACCATGGTTGAATCGCACTCGATAGTATACCTCTAAACCTTTTTGAAATGATGACATAGCAGAAAGCTGGGCAGGTCTAACAGTTGTTTGATTGTTTGTTGAAAGAATAATATCATCTCTAACATCACTGTCTTTTGTTATAATTAATCTTAAAGGGATTTGTATTTCATCAAGGTCTTTGTTGTCTTTGTTTGCAAATAAAACATAGCTTGTTTGGCAACCATTAACGATTTGATAGTCTTTTATGTTTGCTTTGCCCCCAGTCAAATCTCCAAAATTCGCAATTATTGTAACGCCGTTATTTAAGACACTAAATGAATCAGGATTTTCAGATTCTAATGTTTTTAGAATCTGCTTATTAACTTTATTTTTTCCTTGATTGTCACGGACGTTATCATAAAATAAATTTCTCATTTCTCCATCCTCAATCAATACCTTTTTAAATTCTTTAAATGGGATAATTCCAAAATAGGCTTTTTCAACCCCCTCAATTCGTGGTAATTTTATTTTGTCTTTAAATATAAATTCTGCTGCATTTTTTAATTCAATCTTACGACATATTTTTTTAATTTCATCTGCCCCAAATAATTTTGTTTTTATACATTCAGAAATATCAAGATCATGTAATTGTTCTTCGCAATGCTTAATCGCGCTGTTCATATTACCATCACCCTCTCGCACTTTTCCCGTAGTAACATAAAACACCTTAATCTTGATTCTTTTCTCATCGGATTTACCTGCAACAGCAAGAAGTTTATCCTTTAATTTAGATAATCCTTTAATGGACTCATTGCTTGGCATGTCCCTTTCTTTAAAAAAATTATTCACGCCAGCATAAGTATTACGAATAACGTTAGCTTTAAAACCTGGCGAAGTCTTAGACTCAATGAATATAAATTCAATATCGAATTTGCCGTGAAGTTTAAAATATTTATCAATAGCATTTTCATTATCATTATCCATTAGATAATTTATTAGCTTTCCATTAACTATTATTCCAAGACCATCAATTCCTGTATCGCCGGGTCCGCCTGTTGATATATTATTAGAATTAAAGTCTAAATCTATATTGCATTCATTTTTCATAACGATATAATTGCAAAAATCTTCAAAAACGTCACTTAGTTTTTTATGTTCTAGTGCGTGCTTTTTTATAAAACTGTCTAGTAGGTGTTGTGTTACCTTGTCCATATTTTTTTCCTTATTATACAACTATGGTTAGTTTTCCATCAATATACATAAAATTTTATGGATTGCAAGCCCAAACCTAACACCCCCCTACCCCCGCCAAAACACAAAGCTAAACAGGATATAAACCGCCATCAGCTCTAACCGTCCTAACACCATCGCCCCCGATAATATCCATTTCGCACTGTCAGTCAAACTACTATAATTCCCCGCAGGTCCGATAATATCGCCCAGCCCCGGCCCGATATTCGCCAAGGCCGCCGCCGCCCCCGAAATCGCGGTCAGCATATCCAAACCCGTCAATCCTAGTAATATCGCGATACCAGCCAAGCTCGCCATAAACAAAACGAAAAACGCCATGACCGAGGAAATAACCTCATCGGACACCGCGCGATTTTGATAATGCGGTTGGAAAACCCCGCTCGGCACATAAAACCGCTGGATTTGCGCAATGACAGAGGCAAACAGCAGTTGAAACCGAAACACTTTAATCGAACAAGTCGTGGAGCCCGCGCAACCGCCCACCAGCCCTATCAGAAAAAACAAGGCGATGGCAAACCCGCCCCAGCCCATATAATCGTCCGACACAAACCCCGTTCCCGTCAATAAAGACACGCCGTTAAACGCGGCTTTGCGGAAGGCGACTTCCAGTGTGTAATTGCCGTTTTGCACCTGCCACAGGGTAAATACCGCGATAACCACCCCGACTATCAGCATAAATCCGCGTACCTGCGCGTCCGCGAACAGAGGCCCCGTGCGCCCGCTGGCCATTTGAACATAGCGCACGAACGGCAAGGCGGCCAGTATCATAAAGACGATCGCCACGTATTCCGCGCCAATGCCTAGGGCGGCAAAACTGGCATCATAATTGGCGAATCCGCCCGTGGCTATGGTCGTCATCGCGTGGCTAATCGCGTCAAAATATCCCAAGCCAACCAGTGAATACGCTAGGAAACACAGGAAGGTCAGCAAAAGGTAAATCCCCAGAATAGAGCGCGCGATTTCGGCGGCTCGGGGCAGGATTTTACCGAAAGTATCAAATCCCTCCAGCCTGAAAATCTGCATCCCGCCAATCCGCAGAATCGGCAGGAAAACCATAGCAACGACTATCACGCCAATTCCGCCGAACCACTGCATCAATGCTCGCCATAATAGCAAACCTTTGGGAAGCGTTTCCAAATTGTTAATAACGGTCGCGCCGGTGGTGGTGAAACCTGACATAGCCTCAAAAAACGCGTCTGTAAAGCCCATATCCGTGCCGAACATAAACGGCAGTGCGCCGAAAAACGGCAGGACGACCCAAATTCCAGTGGTTAAAATAAACGTCTGTTGGATGTTTAGCTTGCTGTTTTGCGATTGACAGGCAAGGGTTAGAACCAGCCCGCACAGTCCCGTTATGAAAGCCGACAGAGCAAAGGTTTGCCCCTGCCCTGTATGGATAAAATCCACAATCATAGGCACCCCCATGGCCGCGCCTAAGGCAATAATCAGCAATCCTATCGTGTATCCTGCGGGGCGAAAATCAAACATGGGGTTCCTGTGATTATCTGGTTGGGGTGTTTTGCCTGTTACCTAGCGTTTTATCTAGCTTTTACCTAGCTTTTAGGGAACAACTGGCGATAATTTCCATAAAATCCCTGCGCAAATCGCGGTCTTTTTCAAAATCCCCGCGCATCGCGGAGGTAACCATAACCGCCGATTTATTCACGCCACGGGTGCACATGCAGTGGTGTTCGCCCTCTATCACAACGGCTACACCGCGAGGTCGCAGGGCGGCATCAATGGTATTGGCAATCTGGGCGGTCATTTTTTCTTGGACTTGCAGGCGTTTGGCGAAAGCATCCACTACGCGGGCGAGTTTGGATATACCGACGACTCGGTCGGTGGGGACATAGGCGACATGCGCCAGCCCGATGATGGGGGCGAGGTGATGTTCGCAATAGCTCTCAAACCGAATCGCCTTTAATAGCACCATTTCGTTGTAGCCTTCCACCTCTTCAAAGGTGCGTTGCAGCAGCGCGTCAGGGTCGGTATCATAGCCCGCAAACCATTCCTTATAGGCGCGGGCAACCCGTGCGGGCGTGTCCTGCAAGCCTTCGCGGGCGGGATTATCGCCAGCCCAACCGATGAGCGTGCGGATGGCTTCGTGCGCCTGTTGCTCGGTTGGACGCGTGGGGGTGACGGGTTTTACAAGGTCATGACGGTTCATATTGGGTGTCCTTTTTTAGTGATTAGTGATTAACGATTAGTGATTAGTGAATTGGTTTTTGTGGCGTTTATAGGAAAAATACGGGGAGTTCAATAGTGATTAGCGATTAGTGATTAATGATTAGTGGGGGCTTTTGTGTATATAGGGCTTTTCATAAGGGCAGTTGAACCTGCCCGACCAAAATAAAAACATGTAAAGCCCATACACAAAAGCCTTTGGTTATGCTTGGCTGAGTCTGTTTTAAATATAATAACCATTCGTCATGGTGGCACGTGGGTCGCGCGAACCCGAAGGGTGTGCGTCTTGGTCGTTAGGATAATAGGGATTCGCGTCACCAGCGACTCTTAAAGACTATTGACCCAGTACAACCGATAAGCTGACGCGCACCCGTGGGGGTGAGGGTGCGCGCGACCGCCCCCCCTGCGGGCACGCCCGCTAAAATTAAGAAACAAGGCGGTCGTTTCCTAGATTATTAGGTTTGCTCTAGAATAATGATTACCGAGTCTGCCCTTCGGGTCTTCGTCATTTCTTCGAAATGCCGACCAGTCAAGAAATGGCAAAAATCATTCATCGTTAATTTATTTAGGCTTTGCCTATCACCACTTCCCAAGTATTCTTTGCAAATCATCCAATCTAACGTCTTGTTATTCCAGATAGTAATTTTATAGAACCATTATCATCTTGTAACCAAAGGGCTTTTGGCATGCTCCCGCGAAGCGGGGGCTACGCACAAAAGACCCCGCCCTCGCATGGGGCTGGTCGGTATCGCGCAAGCGATTACGAAGACCCGCAAGGGCTAATCCCACTAATAACTAATAACTAACAACTAACAACTAACAACTAACTAAAGCTGCTTCAACATCCGCCCAAATATCATCCACATCCTCTAACCCCAGCGATAACCGCACTAACCCCGCGCTGATACCCAAGACTTCGCGCTCTTCCAAAGACAGGCTTTGATGCGTGGTCGTCGCGGGATGGGTAATTAAAGTCTTCGAATCCCCCAGATTATTGGAAATCGTAACCAGTCGCAGGGCGTTCAGAAACGCGAACGCGCCCGCCTGCCCGCCCTTTACCTCAAACGATACAACCGTGCCACCCTTTGTCATCTGCCGTGATGCTAATTCATACTGCCTGTGCGATGGCAAACCCGGATAAAACACCTGCGAGATTTGCCCAGAATCGGAAACCAAACCCTCCAACCTGCCCGCAATATCCAACGCCGAATCCGCCTGCGCATTGACCCGCAACACCAGCGTTTCCAGCCCTTTTAACAACAGCCACGCGTTAAACGGACTCGCCACCCCGCCGACATGTTTATTGAACGGGATAAAAGTGTCTTGGATAAAATCACGAGACCCCAGCACTATGCCACCCATAACCCGCCCCTGCCCGTCAATGTGTTTCGTGGCGGAATAAATGACTATGTCCGCCCCCAAATCAAAGCTACGTTGGAAAATCGGCGTGGCAAACACGTTATCCACGACCAGAACCGCGCCCGCATTATGAACTATGTCGGCGACCGCACGGATATCAATGACTTCCAGTGTGGGGTTAGAGATGGATTCAACAAAAGCAACCTTTGTATTAGGGCGCATCGCGGTTTGCCAAGCCTGCGCGTCCGTGCCATCAATCAGGGTGACTTCCACGCCGAACTTTGGTAAAACCTGCGTTAAAACATAGTGGCAGGAGCTGAATAAAGCCCGCCCCGCAACGACATGGTCGCCCGCTTTTAATAGCGACAACAGAGTGCCAGACACCGCCGCCATCCCCGAAGCCGTGGCGAATGCGTCCTCTGCCCCTTCAATCGCCGCCATCCGCTCGCAAAACATAGCCACGGTTGGGTTGCCGTAGCGGGCGTAGATGTATTCGTCTTTTTCGGCTTTTATGAAGCGGGCTTCGGCCTGTTCGGCGGAGTCATAGGCGAACCCTTGGGTGAGGAATAACGCCTCTGATAGCTCGCCGAATTGACTGCGTTTTATGCCGCTATGGACGGCACGGGTTTTTTGGGAATAAGGTTTTTGAGAGGTCATGGGGATTATCATAGTCGTTTTTTGAAGGATTGCAAGGGGGCTTTTTATCTATAACCGCATCTTTCTACCTATGGGCACAAACATCACCGCACTGCCCAATAACGCCAGCCCACACCCTAACACCCCTAAAACCCCCCATTGATAGCCCTCAACCACCGTGGAAATCCCCAGTGCAATAATCGGCGATATCACATTCACATAGGCCGCCGAGGCCGCCCCAATCCGCGCCACCAACAGCAAATACGTGCCAAAGGCAAAAACAGAACCAAACACCGCCAAATACAACAACGCCCATGTGTATTGAGCGTTTGGCGGGGCGACTAGCGGAGTTTGCGTGGCAACAATCAGCACACATAACAAAACCGCGCTGTAACACATGCCCCAACCATTGGCTAAATTAACCGCAATCCCGTGCTGAGAATTCCTCCGCGAAGCCATATTGCCCAGCGACGATATGTAGGTTCCCAAAACCGCAAACCCCGCGCCTTTTAGAATATCTAGGTTTATCTGCGTTATGGAAAACGAGGCAAAAACATCGCGCCAAAATAATAAAACTAACCCTGTAAGCCCCATGCTTCCCGCCAGAATAATCCGTTTGCTGATGGGGGTTTGGAAAAACACCCGCGCGTTTATCGCGTTAAAAATAGTGGTAAGAGAGAAAATAACAGCGATAAGCCCAGACGGAATATAATGCGCCGAAGAATAAAAACAGATGAAGTTAAGGCAAAACAAACACGCCCCTTGGGCTATTAAAAACGGCTGGTCGCGCCACGGTAGGCATTTCAGGCGGCCCGTTAATGCTAATATCACGCATAATATAATCGTGGCGATGACAAAGCGGTAAAAGATGGATATAATGACGGGGACACTGCCGACTTGAAGCACAAGGGCGATGAAGGTTGTTCCCCAAATCAACATCGTTGTCAGGAAAAGGAACGGGTTTAACAGAGTCATGGGGCGGTCTTTGATAGGGGTTGATGCGGGTTTGCATACGTCTTTTTAATCACTTATTATTAGAAAAAACATAACTATGCAACACCCCCGAATTATCCCGCAACCACCGCTTTTGCGCCACATAATCAGGGCAAACCCCGCAAACCAGCCGCCAGAACGCGTCCGAGTGATTCATCTCTAACAAATGGGCGACCTCGTGCGCCGCCACATAGGATTGCACCGCCCGCGGAGCCATAACTAACCGCCACGAATACATCAAATCCCCGCGCGAATTACACGAACCCCACCGCCCAAACACATCGCGCATGCGGATTTGGCGGAACTCACAGCCTAACCGCTCGGCAAAATGGCGCGAATACGCCAACATCTGCTGCTGGGCAACCGTTTTCAAATACCCACGCAGAGCAGACGGCACAGCGGCCGCACTCCGTGCGGGGAACTCCAATCGCCCGTTTTCAAACCGAATCTGCGCCGCACTGCCCACCACCAGCTCCGTTTGCTCCCCGTTAAACAACACCGAGCTGCCTATATTAGGCACAATGGGCGCGGGGCGATTGTTAATATGACGGCGAATCCACGATTCGTGCTGCTCTGCGAACTCCCGCGCCGATTTCAAACTCGCCCGCAACGGAATAGCCAGCATCGCCCGCCCGTCTTTATTAGAAATCCGCAAGCTATATCGCCGCGCCCGCGCACTGCGCCGCAGATAAACAGCCAAAGGCGGGTTGCCAATCCAAAAAACATCCGCTATAGGGGGTTGCGCGTTCATAATTGGCGTTTTAACCCGCCCGTGCGCACAATACAACATAAAAAACCCAAACCCGCGCGGTTTTTCGCGATTTAGTCTTTGACAATCGTGCGAATCTGTGGCATTGACGGGGAAAACCACGCTAGATTGTAAAGGACACACTATGGCAGAAGAAAAATGGGGCGTGAAACGCATTTGCCCAGAGACTAACAAACGATTCTATGATTTGGGGAAAGACCCTATTGTCAGCCCTTATACGGGGAAAGAGTATGAGGCGTCCTATTTCGATTTGGATGATAAGGCGAAGACTCTGATGGGGGATAAAGAGGATAAAGATGCTATTAAGTTGGCGACTGAGGCGGAATTGGCCGAGGATGAAACGGATGATGTTATTATTGATGATGATATCCTGGAAGAGGATGAGGATGAGGATACCGTGCCGTTAGATGAAATCAAGGAATATGTGGCGGGGGATGATGAGGAGTAATCTTTGCGGGGTTTGTTTGTTTGTGCCGTGGTGGTATAAGATTTTGCGATTTTGCGTATAAAAATATGGGGCCTTAGCTCAGCTGGGAGAGCGCTTCGCTGGCAGCGAAGAGGTCAGGGGTTCGATCCCCCTAGGCTCCACCATTTTTTTATTTTTAAAATGGCTTGACATAATTTTTCATCTGTATATTGTGTTTTACAAACGAATTATGTGAGGCAGAATGGCAAAAATTAACCTAACACAAGCAGAGGCAAACGCGCTTCTTAAAATGGAAAAGGTTAGCGTTGATGATAAAAAACATAAATTACCTTCTGCGAACTCAGGTGGTAAAATTATTGCACATCTTACCTCTGTACATACAAAAGAAAAATTTTTTCTAGATATAAACAAGTATAATATCATCCTTGCAAAACAAATCATTTTAAAACAAACATATCAAACACGGGCGCGTGTGACCGTTATACTTGCACGATTAGATTTTGGTCCGCCTCATAAAAATCCAAAAGAACTGGGTAATGCGGAGGTTGGTAGCCCGCATTTACATATCTATAAAGAAGGCTATGATGATAAATACGCCACAGAAGATATTGATGGTATTTTTTCAGATTTAAACGACCCACAAAAAGTTTTGCATGATTTTATGAAATACTGTAATATCACACAACCGCCAAACTTTTATTAAAGGGAGATTCGCATGAATATGGACACTCAAAACCTTATTGATAGCTACTACAAGTGGTTAAAAGATAAAACGGTATGGAAGCAAATAGAGGATATCGTTGAAATCACTACACCCTATCTGGACAGGCACAATGATTATATTCAAATATATCTTAAACAAGATGGGGATGGCTATATCTTAACCGATGCCAGTTATACAATCCAAGATCTTGAAATGTCTGGGTGTCCCCTTGATAGCCCCAAAAGGCAAAGGTTGTTAACGGTCACGCTTAACGGATTCGGCGTTAAAATTAAAGATAAAGAGCTTTTTGTCAAAGCGACCAAAGAAAACTTTGCCGTCAATAAACATAATCTTATTCAGGCGATTCTTGCCGTTAATGATATATTTTATTTGGCACGTGCGAATGTTGCAAGCCTCTTTTTTGAGGATGTGCAAGGGTGGCTAACACTATCAGAAATTCGCTTTAGTCCTGGGCTCTCTTTTAATGGTGTGTCTGGGTATAATAGACGTTTTGATTTTGCCATTCCTGCATTCAAAGATAACCCCGAACGGATTATTCAAACAATAAACCATCCCACAAGAGCCAAAGCAGAACAGCTTGCGTTCGGTTGGCTGGACACTAAAGATTCACGCCTTATCCCTACAAAAGCCTATGCTGTTATTAATGACGCAAACAACGTACCAAAGCAAGTTAATGAAACATTGGTTAATTATGATATTACGCCTATTTGGTTTAGCGAAAAAGAAAAATATATTGAGCAACTGGCCGCCTAATAAAAACTTTGCGGATCGACATCAATATAAAACCGCACGTCCTTGGGCTTATCCGCCCAAGCCACCGCCCGCCACGCCCGCAACGCGCCACCCAACGCCACCCGCTTATCCGCCTTCACCAACAACCGCATCCTATACCGCCCACGCACCAGCGATACGGGGGCTTCGGCTGGTCCATACACCTCCGCCCCGACCGCCCGCAACGCATCAGCACACCGCACCAACGCTCGGCCAAACCCACGGACTTCCCCCGCATCAACACCGTTAATAATCACACCAACCCACCGAGCATAGGGCGGCGCGGCAAACACCTCACGCTGCTCGGCTTCGGCTGCCCAAAACGCCTCCTCCTCGCCGCTTTTTATCGCTTGCATAACGGGGTGGTCGGGCTGATAGGTCTGCAAATACGCCACGCCAGCCTTATCGGCACGCCCTGCCCTGCCCGCGACTTGACGGATTAATTGAAAGCTACGCTCGGCCGCCCGTAAATCACTGCCAAACAAGCCCAAATCCGCGTCAATCACGCCAACACAGGTTAAATGCGGGAAATGATGCCCTTTTGCCACCAGTTGAGTGCCAATAATAATATCCGCCTCGCCCGCTGCGATAGATTCAATTTTATCCTTTAATGCCCGCGCCGATAACGCCATATCGGAGGATAACAGGTCAATCCGTGCGTTTGGAAACATCCTACGCGCCTCTTCATACACACGCTCTACGCCTGGGCCGATGGTCGCCATAGCCTCGGCATCGCAGGACGGACACTGGGCAGGCACGGGGCGGGTTTCCCCGCAATGATGGCACATTAAACGATTGTGGAACTTGTGTTCTACAAGGCGGAAATCGCACTGATGACACGCGACCTGCTGCCCGCATTCCTGACAAACCGTGATGGGGGCATAGCCTCGCCTGTTTAAAAATAACAAAGATTGCTCGCCGCGTTCCAACCGCAGATGCACTTGCGTTTCTAACAGCGGGGAAATCCAGCGTTTGGGGGTTTTTGCGCCCGTCCCGCGTTCGGCTCGCAAATCAATCATTTCAATATCGGGATAGCTGGCATGACCATACCGATAAGGCAAATCTATCCGCCCATATTTGCCCTGCTGGGAATTGACCCACGTTTCCAAAGACGGAGTGGCAGAGGATAAAATAACGGTAGCCTTGGACAAAAGCCCACGCATCACCGACATATCCCGCGCCGAATAAAACACTGTTTCCTCTTGTTTGTAGGAGCTATCGTGTTCCTCATCCACCACAATTAACCCAAGGTTTTTGAACGGCAGAAACAGGGCAGAACGCGCCCCGATGACTACACCCACCTGCCCGTCCGCCACTCCACGCCAGCATTGACGGCGCAAAGGCGGCGACACGCCAGAGTGCCATTGGGCGGGCGTTGCTCCAAAACGGTCTTGGAAACGCTGGACAAACGACACGGATAACGCGATTTCGGGGAGCAAAATCAGGGCTTGGCGACCTTGTTTTAGGCATTCCGCAACGGCCTCCATATAAACCTCGGTTTTGCCACTGCCCGTAACGCCTTTTAACAGAGTGCAATGATAGGTTTTGCGGGCGACTTGTTCGCGCAATTCCTTGGCGGCTTTGGTTTGCAAATCGGTGAGTTTAAGCCCCGTTTTCGTGTGGTCAAGCGTGGCGATGGGCGGTTGGCTATCAGCGATAATTTCTTGGACGAGACCACTGGCAAGCAAGCCTTTGACTACCGAGGGATTAACATTCGCTTCGCGTTGTAAGTCTTTCATTGAAAACATTTTTTCTTTGTTTTGTTTTAGGAATTCTAATAGGGCTTCGCGTGGCGGTGTCGTGCGGATTTTTTCATTGGCGAGCCGCCCGAACCTGTAAAAAGCCGTGCGCGGCGGGGCTTTCATCAAATCGTTTGTGCGGACTGCCAACCCCGCCATGGCGTTAAGGGAAGACAAGGTATAATCGCCGACTCGCGTTAGGAAATCGCGGAAGGTCGCGTCCAAGGGGGGCAGGTCTAGGACTTCTGCTATCGGGCGGATTTTATCGGGGGATAGGTTGGATTTACCCGCGCCCCATACGATGCCGAGGACTTTGCGCCGTGCCAGATTGACTTGCACGATAGAGCCCGTCTGGACACCGCACGCGGGGGTTTTATAGTCTAGGATTTTATCCAAAGGGGCGCAGACGACTACGCCGACAATTTGTCCTTCGGTAAAGGTTTGCGTGGGGGCGGTTTTATCGGGCATGGTGGGTGTTATGAATTATGAATGGTGAATTGTAAATGGTGAATTATTGGTTATTAAGGATTAACGATTAACGATTAACGATTAACGATTAACGATGAATGGCATCACCGCAGGGACTCGTTTGCAGAGGGCGTGGCTTTTGTGCATATAGAGCTTTTGCATAAGGGCAGTTGAACCTGCCCGACTGAGATAAAAACCTGCAAAAGCCCATACACAAAAGCCTTTGGCTATACTTGGCAAATCTTTTTTAAATAAAATAACCATTCATCATGGCGGCACGGAGGTCGCGCGAACCCGAAGGGTGTGCGTCTTGGTCGTTAGGTGTTAGGGAGTTTGCGTCACCAGCGACTCTTGGATACTATTGACCCAGTACAACCGATAAGCTGACGCGCACCCGTGGGGGTGAGGGTGCGCGCGACCACCCTTTGGGCGGTCGTTTCCTAGATTATTAGGTTTGCTCTAGAATAATGCTTACCGAGTCTGCCCTTCGGGTCTTCGTCATTGCTACGCAATGCCGACCAGTCAAGAAGTGGCAAAAAATCACTAATCACTAATCACTAATCGTTAATCACTAATTCGCCAATTCCCAAGTATTCTTTGCAAATAATCCACTCTAACGTCTTGTTATTCCAGATAGTAAATTTATAGAATCATTATCATCTTGTAACCAAAGGGCTTTTGGCATGCCTCCACGAAGTGGGGGCTACGCACAAAAGACCACGCTGGTCGGTATAACGAAGTTATGACGAAGACATTATTTTTATTTTCGGGCAGGTTCAACTGCCCTTGTGGGCTAAAAAACTAATAACTAACAACTAATAACTAATAACTAAAACGGCATAGGCCACGCCTTATGCGCCTCCGCTATATCCGCCATAGCCTCCGCACTTAACGTCAGCTTCGTCGACTCCAATATCGGGCGCAACTGCTCGACACTCGTAGCCCCAGGGATAACCGACCCCATAAACGGGCGCGTTTGCAACCACGCGATACACATGCCGACCATATCATAGCCGTGCTTATCGGCAATCGCTTTATACGCGGCAATCGCGTCCCACAAACGCGGGGTTATCCGCCCGAACATATCGTTGTTAATACTCATACGCGAACCAGCAGGACATTCCGCCCCACCCTTATATTTATTGCTCAATAACCCGCCAGACAAAGGCGAATACGCCAGCAAGCCAACTTGTTCGTTATGACTCGCCTCTGCCAAATCGGTATCAAACAGGCGATGCAACAGGCTGTATTCATTTTGAATAGCGCACATCCGCGGCAACCCGTTTTCATCGGCAATCCGCACCCACTGGGCAACCCCCCAAGCGGTTTCATTGGACAGACCAATCGCACGGATTTTGCCCGCTTTGACGAATTCATTCAGCGTTTCTAATACTTCCAACATGTGATCCAGAACCTCGGTTTTCACCTGCGCGGTCGGGTCATAATCCCAGTTACGCCTGAACATATAGCCGCCTCTGTTCGGCCAATGCAACTGATACAAATCGACATAATCCGTGCAGAGCGAGCGCAGGGACGCATCCATAGCCGCCTGTATATTGGCACGGCTAATCGGGCTGCCCTCACGCACAGGCGCATAGCCCGCACCCGCGACTTTAGTCGCCAGCATGACTTTATCGCGTTTGCCGCTTTTTTGTATCCATTGCCCGATAATCCGCTCGGTACTGCCTTGGGTTTCGGCGGACATGGGGTTGACGGGATAAACCTCCGCCGTGTCAATGATATTCACGCCGTAATCCAACGCCATATCGATTTGCGCGTGTCCTTCTTCGGGGGTGTTTTGCGTGCCCCAAGTCATAGAGCCTAGGCATATTTCAGAGACCATCAAATCGCTGCTGCCGAGTTTTTTATATTGCATTGTGTTTCCTTTTTGGGTTGTATTTTTGGGTTAATGGAGGGTGTTTAGCAGGAGTTCGCGTAAAGTGCAAGCCAAAGCCCCGCCCCTCTTGCAAATCCGGCAAATCTGGTTATGATAAATCCTATGAAGACCAAACACCCTACCATAACCACCCGCCCCGCGCTCGCCACGGACGCGATTGAGATTGCACGGATTTGGAACGGCTATATCCGCGATAGCTTGGTGACCTTTAACAGCATAGAAAAAACCATCCAAGAGGTGCAAGGCATGATAGATAACCAGCCGTTCTTTGTCGCGGAAACCACCCAGACTATCATAGGATTCGCCACCTATGGCGCGTTCCGCAAGGGTATAGGTTACGCCCACAGCAAGGAACACACCGTTATGATTGCCCCTGATAACACGCAGGGCGGCGCGGGTCGCGCCCTTATGAGCGCGATAATGGACACGGCGCAATCCCACGGCACCCACAGCCTGTTTGCCGGTATAACGGGCAGCAACCAGGCCGCCATTGATTTCCACCGCAATCTTGGGTTTATCCACCGCGCCCATATTCCAGAGGCTGGCTATAAATTCGCCCAATGGCACGATTTGGTTCTAATGCAATATATTTTCCCAAACGATAGCCCACCGAAACCCCACAGCAATAGCGAATAATTAACCATTAAAGCGCAGAAAGACCCCATGACCCCCGCATCTATTTGGACACGTATCGCGACTTATTTATTGGAACTGGCACCGACCCAGACTCTGTCCGCGTGGATGGACGGATGGCGGACTCCGCCTGAACATTCCATAGCTTTCACCATCGCGGTTATCGCCTTGGGTGCGAAAATGGCGAAAGCCGACGGTCACGTCAGCCGCAATGAAATCGCCGTGTTCCGCCAGATTTTCCATATTGACGAGGCCGATGAAGCCCAAGCGGCCAAGGTCTATAACCTCGCACGGCAGGATATTGCGGGGTTTGAGCTTTACGCCCGCCAGATAGCGGGGATGTTCGCGGAGCGACCCGCTATGTTAGAGGATTTGATGGATTGCTTGTTTCAAATCGCCACGGCTGATGGGGTTTATCACGCATCCGAGGATGATTTTATCCATAAGGTCGCGGATATATTCGCGCTGGACGCGGGGGTGTTTTATCGGATGCGGCGGCGATATACCGGCGATGGAGCGTTGCGGTTAAGCAGCTATGATGATGCGTGTTTCGCCTTGGGGGTAGAGGCGGACGCGGATTTGGCGGATATTCGTGCGGCGTGGGTGGGGATTGTTAAGGAAAACCATCCAGATAGGCTGGTTGCCAAGGGGTTGCCCAAAGAGGCAATGATACTAGCGAACAATCGGCTGGTGCAGGCGAATAAGGCGTGGCGAATTGTGAATGGTGAATGATTAGTGATTAGTGATTAATGATTAATCATTGACAATTATTTGTATTACGCTAAAAACCCCCAATAACCCAAAAACCACAAAGGACATCCTATGCTCATAAATACCATCCCCCGCGATTCCGCACCATCGGCCAACGCCAAGGATAACGAATTCGGCAACCTGCCCGAATGGGATTTATCCGACCTTTATACCGCGCCCGATTCCCCTGCCCTGCAAAAAGATTTGAGCTGGCTACAAACCGAATGTGCCGCCTTCCAAACCGATTTCGCCACCAAATTACACACGCTGACCGCCGAGCAATGGCTCGCCTGTATCGCCCGCTATGAAACCATCCACCGCACCACATCGCGGATTATGACCTTTGCTGGACTGCGTTATTATCAAAAAACCACCGACCCTGACCGTGCGAAGTTCCTTGCGGATATGGAGGAAAACCTAACCGCCACCTCGGCCCATCTGGTGTTTTTCACACTGGAAATTAACCGTTTGGAACAGCCCGCGCTGGACGCTACCCTTAATGAAACCCCTGCGTTAAACCGCTATCGCCCGATATTTGAGCGGATTCGCGCCATGCGCCCCTATCAATTATCGGACGAGCTGGAAAAATTCCTGCACGACCAATCGGTAGTCGGCGCGGCCGCTTGGAACCGTTTATTTGATGAAACTATGGCTTCTATGCAGTTCAAAATAAACGATAAAACCCATAATTTGGAATCCGCGTTAAACCTGTTTTCCGATACAGACCGCACGAAACGCGAAGCCGCCGCCCGCGCGGTTATGGCGGAATTATCGCAAAATATATCGCTGTTTGCGCGGATAACGAACACTCTGGCGAAGGAAAAAGAGGTGGAGGATAGATGGCGCACTCTGCCCACTCCCCAAGCCAGCCGTCACCTCAGCAACCATGTTGAACCAGAGGTCGTTACCGCCCTGCGGGATGCGGTTGTCGCGGCGTACCCAAAGACTTCGCATCGGTATTATCAGTTGAAAGCCAAATGGCTGGGGCTGGAACGTTTGCAAATCTGGGACCGCTCTGCGCCCCTGCCGAATGCCGAGCAAACGCCTATTGGCTGGGACGATGCAAGGGCGTTGGTGCTGGATGCCTACGGCGGGTTTTCCCCGAAAATGGCGGATATAGCCCGCCCGTTCTTTGATAAAGGCTGGATTGACGCAGGTGTGAAGGACGGCAAAGCCCCAGGCGCGTTCTGCCACCCTGCCGTGTCCGATGCCCACCCGTTTGTGATGCTTAATTATATGGGCAAACAGCGCGATGTGATGACTCTGGCGCACGAATTGGGACACGGAGTGCATCAGGTTTTGGCGGCGGGGCAAGGCGAGCTGTTGTCGCATACTCCGCTGACTCTGGCGGAGACGGCGAGTGTGTTTGGCGAAATGCTGACCTTCCGTGCGTTGCTGGATAAAACCACGGATAAAGCGGCACGGAAGCGTTTGTTGGCGAGTAAAACGGAGGATATGATTAACACCCTCGTGCGTCAAATTGCGTTTTATGATTTTGAATGTAAGCTTCATGCGGCACGGGCTGATGGCGAATTAACCGCGCAGAGTATCAATGATTTATGGATGTCGGTGCAGGGTGAAAGCCTGGGGCCGGCGTTTGATTTTGCTGAGGGGTATGAGACTTTTTGGGCGTATATCCCGCATTTCATCCATTCGCCGTTTTATGTGTATGCTTATGCGTTCGGCGATGGGTTGGTCAATGCGCTCTATGCCGTGTATCAGGAGGGGAACGCGGGCTTTGAAGAGGCGTATTTTGAGATGTTAGCGGCTGGTGGCTCAAAGCATCATAAAGAGCTGTTGGCTCCGTTTGGGCTGGACGCGAGTGCGGCGGATTTCTGGGATAAAGGGCTGGGGGTTATCGCAGGGATGATTGATGAGTTGGAGACGCTTTAGGTTCAACGATTAACGATTAACGATTAGTGATGAATGGCTTGACAAAAGATAAATAGCCGTTATGGTCGCAGGATAAAACAAATCCAAAAGGGATGCAGGTCTTGCTAAATAACGGGTCTATAAAAAACCGAACCATCTTTTGCCACGATAATTTGGAAATCTTACGTGGGATAGACTCCGATTGCGTGGATTTAATCTATCTTGATCCGCCCTTTAATAAGAAAAAGGTTTTCACCTCCCCGATTGGTAAAAATGCCGTGGGCGCGTCGTTCAGTGATATATTCCGCGAGGAAGATGTAAAAGACGAATGGTTGCAGGATATTAAAGAAGAGCATTATTTTATTCATAACCTGCTTTCCACTGTAAAAGTGATAGAGGGGCGCGCGTCCTATAATTTTTGTTACCTTGCTTATATGGCGATTCGCTTGATAGAATGCCAAAGGGTATTAAAACCCACGGGGTCAATATACCTCCATTGCGACCCGACTATGTCGCATTATTTGAAACTTCTATTGGATTGTATTTTTGGCGAAGCCAATTTCCGCAACGAAATCATCTGGCATTATCGCCGATGGACGGCTGGAAATAAAAACTTCCAACGGATGCATGATATTATTTTCAGATACTCAAAATCGGATAATTTCGTGTTTAATGTGCAATATGAACCCTATGGCGACTGGATAAAAAAGGATTACAATTATACCGATAAGGACGGGCGCAGATGGCGGTGGCACACGGTAAAAGGCAAACGTTACAAGGTTTATTTGGAAGACCCCGACAAGGGTGTGAAATTAAATGATGTGTGGCAAATTCCATATTTGGGATCAACGGCGAAGGAACGCACGGGCTATCCCACGCAAAAACCTCTGGCGTTGTTGGAACGGATTATCACCGCGTCCTGCGTTGAAGATGGGATTGTTTTAGACCCGTTTTGCGGCTGTGCGACCACTTGCGTTGCGGCGGAAAAACTGGGTCGGCGATGGGTTGGTGTGGATGTATCAATAAAAGCCTATGAATTGGTGCAGGAGCGAATGAAAAAAGAGGTGGAACGCAAGGGTGAATTTAAATCGTTGCAAAAAGATGTGTATTTCGAAACCAGCCCGCCTGTTCGTACGGGCGCAGATACCCGCGTGCAAAAATATGTTTATATCATATCAAACCCCCAATATGAGAATTATTTTAAGGTCGGTATAGCGTCTGACCCAAAACGCCGTTTGAATTCTTATCAAACCTCTGACCCGAAACGTGGGTATGTGCTGGAATATAGTTTTGAAACGCCCAATTTTCGCGAGATTGAATCCTATATTCATAACGACATCTATAAAAGCCCGCATGAGTGGGTGTTTGAAACCGATATGCAAAAGATTATCAAGCATATAGAGGGATTTAATAATGGTGAATGATGAATTGTGAATTGTGAATGTTTTTGCCACTTCTTGACTGGTCGGCATTTCGAAGAAATGACGAAGACCCGCAGGGCAGAATCGGTAATTATTATTCTAGAGCAGACCTAATAATCTAGGAAACGACCGCCTTGTTTTTTAATTTTAGCGGACGTGTCCGCTGGGGGGCGGTCGCGCGCACCCTCACCCCCACGGGTGCGCGTCAGCTTATCGGTTGTACTGGGTCAATCGTCTTTAAGAGTCGCTGGTGACGCAAATCCCTAACACCTAGCTAACAAGACGCACACCCTTCGGGTTCGCACGACCCGTGCCAAACATGACTGATGGTTATTTTATTTGAAAAATATTTGCCAAGTATAGCCAAAGGCTTTTGTGTATGGGCTTTTTCATGTTTTTATTTTGGTCGGGCAGGTTCAACTGCCCTTATGAAAAAGCTCTATATGCACAAAAGCCCCCACTAATCACTAATCACTAATCGCTAATCACTAACTCCGAATCCCGCTTTTCCACCATCGCCACCATCTCTGCCTGCAACTTTTCAAACGCCCGCATTTCAATCTGGCGCACGCGCTCGCGGCTAATCCCATACTTGGACGATAACGCGTCCAATGTAGCAGGGGGTTCGCTCAATCGCCGATCGGTCAATATAGCCTGCTCCCGCTCGTTCAAAACCGAAACCGCCTCTGCCATCATCGCACGATACTTATCCAGCTCCTGCTTTTTCTCAAAATCGGCGGCTTGGTCGGCGGATTCATCCTCTAACCAATCCTGCCATTCGCCGCCACCGTCTTCGCCGTCGCCACTATTACCGAGCGGAGTATTCAGGGATAAATCACTGCCACTCATCCGCTGGTTCATAGAGACAACTTCATCCTCAGTCACGTTCAAATCCTTGGCAATCCGCGCCAAATTCTCAGGTCGTAAATTCCCCGTTTCCATCGCGCCGATTTTATTCTTCACCTTACGCAGATTGAAAAACAGCTTTTTCTGGGCGGCGGTCGTGCCGATTTTCACCAGAGACCAGCTGCGCAACACATATTCCTGTATACTCGCGCGAATCCACCACATCGCATAGGTCGCCAAGCGAAACCCTTTGTCAGGGTCAAACCGCTTTACCGCTTGCATTAAACCGACATTAGCCTCCGATATCACCTCGCCCATCGGCAGACCATAGCCGCGATAGCCACCCGCCATTTTCGCCGCCAACCGCAGGTGGGAGGTGACCAATTTATGGGCGGCCTTCGTGTCTTGGTTTTCAACCCAGGCTTTGGCCAGCATTTGCTCTTCCTCTGGCTCTAACATCGGGAATTTGCTGATTTGGGACATATAACGGTTCAAGCCCTCATCAGGTGATGGCACGGGTAAGTTTTTATAGCTCATTTTGTCGTCCTTGTTCGTTTTATATGGGTTTGGGGGGAATTTACCGCCCCCAGTTGTCTATGATATAGGAACGGGCTGCCGCGAATTCAACCCCTATCAATTCGTTTCTTTATGACGCAGTGCCGCCACCAAATCAAGCATATCATCTGGCAAATCTGATTCAAATTCCATAAACTCCCCTGTTTTAGGGTGAATAAAGCCCAAAGACGCGGCGTGCAAGGCTTGGCGGGTGAAAGCCTCAACCCTATTCACAAAATTTTGTTCATAGCCAGCAAGGGAAATCCGCCGTGCCCGCCCGTACATCTGGTCGCCAATCAATCCATGCCCAATATGCGATAAATGCAAGCGAATTTGATGCGTCCGCCCGGTTTGCAAGCGACATTGGATCAAGGACGCTATCGGTTTTTTATCCGCCTCCCCAAACGTTTCCAAGACTTTAATACGGGTAATCGCGCCGCGCCCGTTGTTTAGCACCACCGCCATGCGTTTGCGTTCAAACCTATGCCGAGCAATTTGGGTGGCTATCCGCAGCAACCCGCCATCCTCTGCCGATACGCCCGATAACCCCATCAGCCGAGGGTCGGCAGCCGAAGGCACACCGATGGCAACGGCTATGTAATGGCGTTTTATCGAATGGTCGCGGAATTGGGCGGATAGACCTGCGTGGGCTTGGTCGGTTTTGGCGGCAACCAGCAGGCCTGTGGTGTCTTTGTCAATCCTATGGACGATGCCAGTTCGCTCGCCAACGCCTCCGCCCAAGTGTTTGCAGTGGTATAGCAAGGCGTTCAGCACGGTGCCACGCGGGTTGCCAACGGCGGGATGCACGACCATGTTTGCGGGTTTGTTAATGACAATAAGGTCGTCGTCTTCATAGATGATATTCAGCGCGATGTCTTCGGGCTGCGCCGTTTCATCGGCGGGCGGGGCGGTTAGGTGCAGGGTATAGATCGCGCCCTCCGCTCCTTTGGCGTTCAGTTTGCGGATGACCACGCCGTTTTCATCGGTGAGCTGCCCGTCTTGGATTAATTTCGCGATTTTCGCCCGCGATAGCCCAAAGGAGTCCGCAATATGGGCTGGCACTAATCCCGCCAATGCTTTATCAAGGCGGGGTGCGGGCGCGTCCAAGCAGAGCGTCAAGGTTTGCGTATCAGGGTTAAAAGGAGTATCCATGTGACTGGTTTAGAGAATAATGCAGAGATTGCCAATATCAAATGGCTACGGCGGTTGGTGATTGTGTTGCTGGTTGTGATGATTGTTGGGTTTATCGGGTTGTTGGGGATGTTTGCCGTGCGGTTAAGCGCGGGCGGGTCGGGTGATTTGGGCGTGCCTGTGGGGATTGTTTTACCGTCGGGGCGGGCGATTGCGGTTACCCAGACCGACGCGTTTTGGATTGTTTTGAATGATGAGGGTAAGGTGTTCTTTTATGATACGGGGGATTTTGGGTTGCGTAAGGTGCTAACGATTAGTGGTGAATGATGAATTGTGAATTATGAATGGTGAATTATTGGTTATTCTTGTTATCCTCTGTCTAAAATAACTGGGGTTAGTTATTCTTGGTATTGAATAACTAGGCGTTCGTTATTTTAGGAAAAATCTTTGCTACAAAACCCAATTCACAATTCATCATTCACCATTCACAATTATCTCCTCTCTTTACAATTTATAATTTATGACTAATAACTAAAACTCACCTCTAATAAGTAACCCCCCCATGTCCTTCCCCCATAATTTCATTGACGACTTAAAATCCCGCGTCCTGCTATCGCAGCTCGTTGGGACTCGCGTTTCATGGGACATGAAGAAAACAAACACAGGCAAGGGCGATTACTGGGCGCCCTGCCCTTTTCACCAAGAAAAAACCGCCAGCTTCCACGTGGATGACCAAAAGGGGTACTACTACTGCTTTGGGTGCCACGCGAAAGGCAACCACTTTAGCTTTATGCAGGAAATCGACAATATAAACTTCATGCAATCGGTGGAAAAACTAGCAGGTATAGCGGGTGTACCCATGCCCGCAAACACCCCCGAAGCCAAAGAAAAATACGACCGCGCCCAAACCCTGCTGGATATTATGGAGCAAGCCGTTAACTTCTTTAAACTGCAATTGAAAACCAACGCGGGGGCGGGGGCGCGCACATATATTGAACAACGCGGACTGACGGAAGACACTATCACCGCTTTTGACATAGGATTTGCCCCGACGGGCAAGGCGTTATTCCAACACCTACGCGATAAAAACCATTCCCACACGGATATAATAGCCTGCGGCCTCGCCATTCAACCAGACGACCAGCCAAACGATGCGAACGCTGGCTTTGATAGGTTTCGCAACCGCATTATGTTCCCGATTCGCAACAGCGCGGGGCGGTGTATAGCCTTTGGCGGGCGGGCTATGGATGAAAACGCCCCTGCTAAATACCTCAATTCCCCAGAAACCGACCTGTTTGATAAAGGGCGAACCCTGTATAACTTCGCCCCTGCCCGAACCGCCGCGGGTAAGGCGGGGCGGTTGATAGTGACCGAGGGTTATATGGACGTGCTGGCGCTATCCCAACACGGATTTACCGATGCTTTGGCACCGCTCGGCACGGCAATATCGCCCTATCAATTGGGTCTTATGTGGCAAATCCAACCAGAGCCGATTATCGCGTTGGATGGTGATACGGCGGGGCTTCGCGCGGCGCATAGGGTGATTGATATTGCCCTGCCTATACTGAAAGCCGGGCAGAGCCTGCGGTTTGCTCTGCTACCCGAAGGGCTAGATCCCGATGATGTGCTGAAAACCGGCGGGGCGGCGGCGATGAATAGGATATTGCAGAATGCTACGCCTTTGGTGGATTTCCTGTGGAATCGCGAAATTGGGGGGAAAACCTTTGATACCCCTGAAAAACGAGCGGTTTTGGATGGACGGATAAATATGCTGATTGGGCAAATTAACGATTCGTCCCTGCAATTCCACTATAAAACCATGCTGAACCAACGTAAATCGGAACTTTTCTTCACCTCGCGTGAAAAAAAATGGGGTGGGAAAAAAACGGCGGGGAAAGCGACTATGGCGGCGAAAAACTCCCCCTTGGCAACGGCGGGGAAAGACGCTGTTATCCATAATAATATATCCATTATCCTTTGCGCCGCCCTGTTAAATCCGCACGCGGCGGCGGCGGTGGAGGCGACTTTGGAACTCGTCCAAATCCCCGCCAAATTCACCAATCTGGAAAAAATCCACGCTGCCCTATTGCGAAATCTGCACGACTGCCTATCTGTAAATAATCCGTCTGAAGCCTTGCTTACCGCCATTAAAACCCAAACGGGAGAGGACCCGATGCAAACGCTTTTGCAACCCAAACCCCTGCGTATTAACCCCGATTTGCGCCCCGATGCCGACCCGCAAAAGCTGGAACGGTTGCTGGGCGATACTTTAAACCGTCATTTGGCGGAAATTGGCTTGCATCAGGAAATCGCCGATAGTATTGAATTGGGCGAAGACGCAAGGGACGAAAACACCACTTGGCGTTTGCAGGAAGCCATTAAAAACAAAGAAAAAACCGCGCAAATCCCCAATGATTTTTCCGCCCAAATCAGCGAAGCAGAAGAAGAAGCATCAAATTATCTAGATAATATTCAAAAGAAACAGATTTGGGTCAAGAAAAAGCGGTAAAATAACATTGCGATTCAAACCGATATGTGGCATGACGCGCCAAGACAATCCCAGCGAAGACAAATTTAAGGCATACCATGACCGATAAAAAAATAAACGACCCCACCAAAACTGATACAAAGCAGGGGATGGGCGATGCCGAACAGGCTGCCGTCAAGGAAATGATTGCCAACGCGCGCGAACGTGGGTTTATCACTTATGATGAGCTGAATACAACCTTGCCCCCCGATATGGTCTCGTCCGAACAGATAGAGGATGTGATGTCCATGCTATCAGAGATGGGCATATCGGTGATAGAGGCAGAGGAAGCCGAAGAAACCAGCCTTGAACCCGCCGATAAGGGCAAAAAAGACCTGTCCATCGGCAAAACGGGCAAAACCACACTGGACCGCACCGATGACCCTATGCGTATTTATCTGCGTGAAATGGGCGCGGTGGAATTGATTTCGCGCGAAGGCGAAACCTCCATTGCCAAACGGATAGAGGCTGGGCGAAAGACTATGATAGAGGGGCTTTGCAAGTCCCCCCTGACCTTCCAAGCTATCACAATTTGGCGCAACGAATTATTGGAAGAACAAATCCAACTGCGCGATGTGATTGATTTGGACGCAACCCTTAGCGAAAGCGCGGAAAAGGACGCGAAGGCAGAGCTAACCGTTAAAATCAAAAAGCCCACGAAAAAGGTGGATGCTTTTGATATGGACGAGGATTCGGAGCCCGCGAATATGTCCATCACCGCTATGGAATCGGCTTTGATGCCGCCCACGCTGGCGACTTTGACGAAAATCGCGAAGAGCTATAAAAAGCTGTCTGCTATGCAGGCCGACCGTATGGCCGCCTCCATTAACAAAGATGAATCGTTTTCCAAAAAGGCGGAAAAGGAATACCAAAAGCTCCACGCGGGGCTGGTGGAAATGGTGAATTCGTTGCATTTGCATAATAATCGGGTGGAGGGTTTGATAGACCAGCTTTACGGTATCAACCAGCGTATTACGAAAATCGATTCGGCTTTTGTCAGTATGGCGGACAGATGCCGTATCAACCGACAGGATTTTATCAAAACCTATCGCGGGGCGGAATTAGACCCTAAATGGATGAAAACCGTGAAGAAGAAAACGGGTCGCGGGTGGAATACTTTTGCCGAAAAGCATACCGATGCTATTGCCGATTTGCGCAAGGAAATCTCGACCATAGGGCAGTATGTCGGCATGGATATCACCGAATATCGCCAGATTGTTAATCAGGTGCAAAAGGGCGAAAAGGAATCCAATATAGCGAAGCAAGAGATGATAGAGGCCAACCTGCGCCTCGTCATTTCCATTGCGAAAAAATATAATAACCGCGGGTTGCAGTTCTTGGATTTGATACAAGAGGGTAATATCGGGCTGATGCGGGCGGTGGATAAATTTGAATACCGCAGGGGCTATAAATTTTCCACCTACGCAACATGGTGGGTGCGTCAATCGATAACCCGCAGCATTGCCGACCAAGCGCGCACTATTCGCATCCCCGTGCATATGATTGAAACGATTAATAAACTCACGCGGACAAGCCGCCAGATTTTGCACGAAATCGGGCGCGAGCCTTCGCCACAGGAATTGGCGGATAAGCTGCAAATGACCGTGGATAAGGTGCGCAAAGTGATGAAAATCGCCAAAGAACCGGTATCGCTGGAAACCCCCGTGGGGGATGAAAACGATTCGCAACTGGGTGATTTTTTGGAGGATAAGAATACTATTTTGCCTCTGGACACGGCTATTCAGGCTAATTTGAAGGAAACGACAACGCGGGTGTTGGCCAGTTTGACCCCCCGTGAAGAACGGGTTTTGCGGATGCGGTTTGGCGTGGGGATGAGTACCGACCACACTTTGGAGGAAGTTGGTTCTCAGTTCAATGTGACGCGCGAGCGGATTCGCCAGATAGAGGCAAAGGCGTTGCGCAAGTTAAAACATCCGTCAAGGTCGCGCAAAATTCGCGGGTTTTTGGATCAATAAACGCGTGGGTGCTTGGGTAAATGGCAAAGCTCTATTTTCACTATTCAACGATGAACGCGGGGAAATCCACCCTGTTATTGCAGGCGGCGCATAATTATGAAGAACGTGGGATGCAGTGTTATTTGCTGACCACAGGACATAAGGGGGATTCGGGCGGTATAACCACCGAAATCACCAGCAGAATAGGCATTGGCAAGCCCGCAGACACCTACCTACCCGATACCGATTTGTTTGATTTAATCGCGAAAAAACGCGATACTGCGGAAATCGCTTGCGTGCTGATTGATGAGGCACAATTCCTTACCCCCGATCAAGTTTGGCAACTGGCGCGAGTCGTGGATGACCAGAATTGCCCCGTCATGTGCTATGGTTTGCGCGTGGATTTTCTGGGCGAAGCATTTGCTGGTTCGGCGGCATTGCTGGCCTTGGCAGATGAAATGCGCGAGGTACGGACGATTTGCTGGTGCGGGAAAAAAGCGACTATGGTCGTGCGCAAGGACGGCGCGGGGCGTGTGGTTAAGGCAGGCGAGCAAATCCAAATCGGCGGGAATGAGGCGTATGTTTCACTCTGTCGGCGGCATTGGCGGTTAATGATGAATGGTGAATTGTGAATGGTGAATTATTGGTTATTAGAGATTAGGGGTTAGGTATTGGAAGTTAAGAGCAGAGGTTTTTTGTTGGACATTTCTTCGAAATGTCGCCCACCCGCCCACCCTAGCCTGTCTTTGTATCTAGGCAAAGCCTAAACAAATTTAGAATAAACTTATCGTCTTGTAACCAAAGGCTTTTGTGGATGGGCTTTTTCATGATTTTATTTTGGTCGGGCAGGTTCAACTGCCCTTATGCAAAAGCTCTATATCCACAAAAGCCCCCGCTAATCGTTAATCATTAATCGTTAATCGTTAATAACATTGACAATCGCGGATTAATGATTCATAATTCACAATTCACCACTCACAATTCACCATTCACAATTCACAACCCACATTTAAAAAAGAGCCCCCCATGCGTTGCCCCTTTTGCACAGACAAAGAAACCCAAGTCAAAGACTCCCGCCCTGCGGAAGACCACGTCTCTATCCGCCGCCGCCGTTATTGCCCTGCCTGTGGCGGTCGTTTCACTACCTATGAACGAGTGCAACTCCGCGACCTTGTCGTCATTAAAAAGAACGGCAGACGAGAGGATTTTGACCGCGATAAACTGGAACGTTCCGTGCGCGTGTGCATGCGCAAACGCCCGATAGAGCCAGACCGCGTTGATCAAATGATCAGCGGCATCGTGCGCCGTTTGGAAAGCCTTGGCGATTCGGACGTGGAATCCGACACTATCGGGGAAATAGTCATGGACGCGCTGGCGCGGATTGACACGGTCGCCTATGTCCGCTTTGCTTCCGTGTATAAAAATTTCCAAAAGGCCAATGATTTTGAGGATTTTGTCCATGAATTGCGCCCAAACAAAGACGGTGATAAAGATGGTGATAAAGATGGTGATAAAGATGGTGATAAATAGGGGCGCGGGCTGGTGGATAGTGCGATAACCCCCAATATAACCGACACCCACTGGATGACCCTTGCCCTTCGGCTGGCGGAACGCGCCCTTGGCACGGTCGCCCCGAACCCTGCCGTTGGCTGTATTATCGTTAAAAACAACCGTATAATCGGGCGGGGTTATACTCAAAACGGCGGTCGCCCCCACGCCGAGTCCGTCGCCTTGCAACAGGCGGGGGCGGAGGCGAAAGGCGCGACAGCCTATGTATCGTTAGAGCCTTGCGCCCATCACGGGCAAACCCCGCCCTGTGCTGCCGCGTTGGTCTCGGCGGGGCTCCAACGGGTTGTTACCGCCTGTGAAGACCCCGATAGTCGGGTTGCGGGGCGCGGGCATGCGATGATAAAAGACGCGGGAGTTGCCTTGAGCGTGGGGGTAATGGAACGCGAAGCACGGGCTTTGAACGCCGGGTTTTTTCTTTGTGTTGAGCGGTCGCGCCCGCTGATTACTTTGAAATTGGCAACCAGCTTTGACGGGCGGATTGCAACTGGAACGGGTGAGAGCAGATGGATAACCAGCCCCCCTGCCCGTGCTGCCGTGCAGAGCCTACGCAGTACCCATGACGCGATTATGATAGGCAGTGGCACGGCGATAAAAGACGACCCAGACCTGCGGGCTCGGTTGGGCGGTGTCCCGCAATCGCGGGTGCGGATGGTGCTGGATTCGCGCCTAAAGGTCGGGGTGGGCTCGCGTTTAATGGGTTCGGCAGATGACGCACCCGTTTGGCTGTATCATGCGAATGAATGCGATATTAGTAAGGCTATGAACGATAGCCAAGCCCGTTTGATTGGCGTGGATATGGATGAGAATGGGCTGTCCCTGCCCGATATTTTGGCGGACGCGGCGGGGCAAGGCATCACCCGTATTTTGTGCGAAGGTGGCGGGCAACTGGCAGCCTCTTTATTACGGCAAAACCTTGTGGATAGCCTGATTACCTTTCACGCGGGGCTGGCTATCGGTGCGGAGGGTATCCCCGCTTTGGCGGGTTTGGGGCTGGCTTCTTTGGACGATGCGCCGAGGTTTGCTCTGGAGTTCGTTCAACCTATTGGTGCAGATATTATGACACGTTGGAGAATGGTGAATGATGAATGGTGAATTGGATTTGTGGCGAGCTTCTTTCCTAAAATAACTAACACCTAGTTATTAAATAACCAAAATAACTCACCATAGTTATTTTAGATAATGGATAATTAAAATAACCAATAATTCACAATTCACAACTCATAATTCACAATTCACAAGATAATCATATCATCGCGATGCACCAAAACATTACGCCGATTATACCCCAGCAAATCCTTTATTTTATGGGTTTGATGCCCCGCGATAACCTGCACTTCCGCCGAATCATAACAGACCAAACCCTTTGCCAGAGCCCGCCCCGTTTCATCCAAAATCGCCACAACATCACCGCGAGAAAACGACCCTTCCACACGAACAACCCCCGCAGGTAACAGCGATTTCCCCTGCCCAATAGCCCGCCGCGCCCCGTCATCTATCACAATTTCACCGCAAGTTTTCATCCCCGCAATCCAGTTTTTCCGCGCCTGTTGCGGGTTATCCGCCGCGCAAAATAACGTGTGTCGCGCCCCGTTTTGCAACGCCTGAACAGGGCGCAATCCGTCGCCCTTCATAATCACCATATCACAGCCCGCCGCCATAGCCGTCTTGGCCGCTATAATCTTCGTTCGCATGCCCCCCTTCGCGGATAGGTTGTGCGAATCGGTCGCCATTGACTCCATTTCCTTGGTGATAACACCGACCCGTGCGATATGTTCGGCGGAATTATCGGCGCGGGGATTGGCGGTATAAAACCCATCCACATCGGACAGCAAAACCAGCAAATCCGCACTGATCATAGCCGCCACTTGCGCCGCCAAACGGTCGTTATCGCCATAGCGGATTTCATCCGTGGCAACCGTGTCATTTTCATTGACAATCGGCACGACTCCGTAACCCAAAAGGCGCAACATAGTCGCCCGTGAATTCAAATATCGCCGCCGCGTTATACCGTCTTCCAGCGTCAATAAAACCTGTGCGGTTTTTAGGTTAAGCGGTTGCAGGGCTTGCTCATACGCTTGGGCAAGGCGGATTTGTCCGACCGCGGCGCAGGCTTGGGATTCGTCCAGAGATAGGGGTTTTTCGGTTGTTGCTTTATCGGGTAAATCCAAAACTGCCCGCCCCAAAGCGATAGAGCCAGAGGACACGACGACCACGTCTTTGCCTTGGGATTTTAGGGCGGATATATCCTGTGCCAAAGCCTCTAACCAGCGCAACCGCAGGGGCGACTCCCCCTGCTCGTTATTTTGGCTATCAACCAGCAGAGCAGAGCCTATTTTCAAAACAACCCGCTTGGCGTTTTTCAGGGTGTCGCCCAAAGCATCCCCCGACACATCGGTTTTATCGTTTTTCCCGTTTAAGGTGTCCATGGCGGTGCCTCCTGCATTCCAGTTTCACCCCCTGTTTTATCGGTATTCACGCGGTCATGCAAGCCAACCCGCGCGGCCTTCACCAAAGGCATAAGATGACGCAATAAATCCGTCACCCCCTGCCCTGACACCGCCGAAATGGGGAAAACTGTAACCCCCAATTCGCGTTCCAGAACCCCGCGTTGCTTTGCCGCCGCTTTATCCGTCAGTGCGTCAATTTTATTCAAAACAACGACCGAGCCGCGACTCGCCAAATCGCCACCATAACATTCTAATTCGTGCCTTAAAGTTTTGTAATCCGCAACAATATCATCGCCCGTAGCATCGATAATATGCAACAATTGCGAGCATCGCTCGACATGCCCCAGAAACCGAGCGCCGAGTCCCACGCCCCTATGCGCGCCCTCAATCAGCCCCGGAATATCGGCAATCACGCATTCCTGCCCATCCACGCCCAGCACGCCCAGATTGGGATGCAGAGTGGTAAAAGGATAGTCCGCTATCTTTGGTTTTGCCCGTGTTGTTGCCGCCAGAAACGTGGATTTACCAGCGTTCGGCAGCCCGACAAGCCCGATATCGGCAATCAGTTTCAAGCGCAGCCAAATGGTGCGTTCCAACGCGGGTTGCCCGCCATTAGCACGGCGGGGCGCTTGGTTCGTGGCGGTTTTGAAATGCAGGTTGCCAAAGCCTCCGTTCCCGCCAGCGACCAGCAAAACCTTCTGCCCAGTCGTGTGCAAATCGGTGATGAGGGTTTCTTTGTCCTCTTCCAATATTTCCGTGCCAACGGGGACGAATAGGATTTTATCCGCGCCATTGCGTCCGTATTTCTGCTGACCCGCGCCAGATTTGCCGTTTTCGGCGAAGAAATGTTGCTGGAAGCGGAAGTCTATCAGCGTGTTTAGGTTGTCAATCGCGTGGGCATAGACGTTGCCGCCCTTGCCGCCGTTGCCGCCGTCTGGACCGCCGAATTCTATGTGTGCTTCACGGCGGAAGGAAACGCAGCCGTTGCCTCCTGCCCCTGATTTTAGGTGAACCCGCGCTATGTCTAAGAATTTCATGAGTGTGGTGTGGCGGGTTTTCGGGGGATTGTCAATAGTGGTTAGTGGTTAGTGATTAGTGGTTAGTGGCTTTAGCCCTTCGGGTCTTCGTAATCGCGACATAGGGCAGTTGAACCTGCCCGTAAAATAAAACAATGAATGCCGACCAGCGTGGTCTTTTGTGCGTAGCCCTCACGGTGTGAGGGCATGCCAAAAGCCCTTTGGCTACAAGATGATAGGGATTGTCATAAATTTACTATCTGGAATAACAAGACGATAAATTGGATTATTTGCAAAGAATACTTGGGAATTGGTGATGGGTTTGCTCTAAATTTATTTAGGCTGTGCCTAGATGCTTGGATAGGCTTTAGCCAAAAATCACCCGTCCAGCTCTCCGCAGGAGGGGTGGGCGGGTGGGAAGCCCGAAGATCGGGGGCTTGCCCCCAAGTGAGGGCGCAACAAAAAACCTCCGCTCTTAACTTCTAATAACCAACTCCTAATCTCTAATAGCCAATCATTCACCGTTAATCGTTAATCGTTAACCTGCGAGACAGAGATAAAACTGCGTCCCTTAATCCCTTTGCGAAAGGTGACAGACCCCTCTACCAGTGCAAAAATCGTGTGGTCTTTGCCCTGCCCTACGCCTTTGCCAGGCCACCATTTGTTGCCCCGTTGCCGAGCGATTATATTGCCCGGTATCACGGCTTCGCCACCATATTTCTTTATGCCGAGCCGCCGACCCGCCGAATCACGACCATTACGCGATGAACCGCCTGCTTTTTTATGTGCCATTTTTAAACTCCTTTATGTTTTGTCAGCGGATTTAGCCGCTGGTTTTTTAGCTGGTGCTTTTTTCACCGCTGGTTTTTTCGCGGCTGGTTTTTTCACCGCTTCTTTTTTCACCACTGGTTTATCTGCTGGTTTATCAGCTTTTTTCACGGCTGGTTTCACCGCCTCTTTTTTCACTGCGGGCTTCTTCGCCGCCTTTTTAACAGGCGCGACAACCACTTCAAACCCAGCCCCGTTAACCGCAGCCATAACGCCGCTTTTATCCGCGCCAGTTGCCAGAATATCCTTCACCCGCAAAACCGTTATTTGCTGGCGATGCCCCTTAGTACGCTGGCTAGAATGCTTGCGCCTCCGCTTGACATAGTGGATGACTTTGGGGGCTTTAGCCTGTTCCAAAATCTCTGCCTGCACACCCGCGTTTGCAACCATAGGCGCACCGACAACAGGCGTTTTCCCACCCAGCAACAAAACCTCATTAAACTGCACGATATCACCAGCCACGCCGACGATTTTCTCTATCCGCAGAACATCCTTTTGGGCAACTTTATACTGCTTACCCCCAGTTTTTATTACCGCAAACATTGCGTTTTCCTTTTTCTTTCGCGTCCTGTGGTCTTTGGCAAGCGATGTTGCCAAACGTTTTATTTACCTCGAACTGCGCGGCCGTTAGACCTATGTTTATTAACAAGTCGCCCATATAGCCTATTATTTCACGGATTAAAAGGGGGTTTTTAAAGAAAAACCGCATGGATAGTGGGTTTTTGCGGGATTTTGCGGTTTTCCACGGATTTCTCTTGCGTTTTGCGGGGAATTTGGGCAGAATCGCACGATGACACATGATAATAATGACAAAAACCCGCGAATCACCGATTTCCCCACGTTAAGCGGGCGGATTGGCGATATGCTGGGGCATTCGGACTGGGTGCGGATTGATCAGGCGCGGATTGATAGCTTTGCCGATGTCACTTGCGATTGGCAATATATCCATATTAACAAGGCGCGAGTGCGTGATGAAGGCGAGTTTGACGGCACGATAGCCCACGGATATTTACTATTATCCATGCTGACGGTTTTGGTCGGGCAGGCTATGCCTGTGATGGATGGGGTGAAAACCTTTATAAACTATGGGCTTAATCGGGTGCGGTTCGTGCGCCCTGTGGTCAGCGGGTCTGAGATTCGCGCGAATGTGGTGCTGGTGAGTGTTCAGCAAAAACGCGCGGGAGCGTGGCTGGTGGAGGCAGAGGTGAGCGTGGAGGTCAAGGGCGAAAATGGGGGCGAAAACAGCGTGGCGGTAGTGGCGCGATGTCTAACGCTGTATATTTTGAACGATTAAAACATACTGGCGCGGTTGACGGGGCTCGAACCCGCGACCTCCGGCGTGACAGGCCGGCACTCTAACCAACTGAGCTACAACCGCGCTTGGTCGCCCTTCTAACCGATTATTAATTTTATTTCAACCCCCTGCCACCTTTATTTTCACCCTATTCCACCTTTTATTTCAAATAAATCACGCTTTTTTGACAAAAAAACACTTGGCAAAAGTTTATTTTGTGTTATATTCGCACGAATCGTCACACAGACGAGACACAAAACGACATTAAAAAAACACTTAACATCCAAGACGGAGCACTGAAAACCATGTCCATTAAATCCTTAAACACCCTTAAAAACCTGCTTGCAGGTGCGGCTGTGGTTGCAATCGGTGCGTCCGCGCCCGCGTTTGCCCAAGACGCCGAAACAGACCCAAACGAGCCACAAGTCCACGCGACTCTTTCTGTTAATGAATTCTTCATTGATTTCGGCTGGCAGTGGGAAAATGAAAGCGTCTATACCGGCAAAGTCATTCTTTACCCCTATGAAGACGAATCACGTGACGAGCCACTTTTGTTCCTCTGCGGTGCTGGTTTTATGACTGGCGATTTGTCCAAGGATGATAAATTGACCGCCCTGCGCCCTATCGGTTTAACGATTAACGGGCAACCTGTTTTGCTGGGTTTTGACTATTTTGCTAAGGTGAAAAATCAAAAAGCCTTGGATAAGGCGACCGCGAATTGCCAATTCGTCAGCTTTGAAGGCGAATTGAAAGAAACCGATGAAATCGGCTACTTTGTTGCCACGGCTACGCCAGCAACGCCGATTGACCCAAAACAATAATCTTTTAGCATAGCCCCTGCAAAAGGGGCTATGTATTTCCCCCGCGTTTGCCCGCGTTTTAAAAAGGGCTGCCATGCAACATTCCAAAGCCGTTATGATGGTTCTGTTCGGTGCGACCTGCATGAGCTTTGCCGCGCTGTTTGTGCGGGCGATTGAAACCAACGACGGCTTTCAAATCATTGCCTATCGTAGTATTGGCCAGTGTTTTATCATCACTTTAGTCGCCTGTTTAATGAAAAAAACCACGCCGTGGCGGTTTTTCGCCAGCCTGTGTGTCCAAGACATCTGGATTGGTGGGGCGATGGGTTTGTCCTATTGTTTTTATGTGTTTGCCCTGCTGAATACTTCGGTCGCCTCGGCGCTGTTTATCCTGAGTATCGGGCCGGTTTTCGCCGCCGTGCTCGCTTGGATGTTCCTTGGCGCACCGCCGACGATACGGGCGACTATTTCTATCATAGGCGCGTTAATTGGCGTGGGTATTATGATGCTGTCGGGCGCGGATTTGGGGCGCGGGTTGGGCAATTTCTACGCGGTTCTGTGCGCGTTTTTCTTTGCCGTTATGCTGGTTATCGCCCGTGGTTCTGGTCGTACGGACGTGCTGAGCGGTAATTTTCTGGGCGCGTTTTTCGCGATGATTTGGATGGGGACAACGGCGTTGGTGCTCAGCGATACTGGATTGCGCGTCAGTACATACGATTTGACCCTGATGATATCGATGGGGGTTGTCACAATCGGCATGGGGATGGCGATGGTTGCCCGTGCCTCGCCGTTTTTACCCCCTGCCGAGCTCAGCGTGCTGATGTTGGTGGAAAGCTTGCTCGCGCCCCTGTGGGTGTGGGGTTTTATGGGCGAGGCGTTAAGCTGGTTAGAGGTGCTGGGCGGCACGGTATTATTGGCAAGCGTGGTTTTGTTGGTGTGGCGGAGGAAACGCAAAGACCCCCAGAAAGCCCTGCCATGACCCATTCAAAAGCCGTTATCATCGTCCTTCTCGGCGGTTTATGTATCAGTTTTGCCGCGCTATTTGTGCGGTTAATTGACACGGCTGACGGCTTTCAAATCCTTGCTTATAGGGGGATTGGGCAGTTTTTAGTCATCACTCTGGCGGCCTGTTTGATACGGCGGGTTACGCCCGCGCAGTTTTTCACCAGCGTATTCACCAGTCTGGGCGGATGCGGTCTGTGGATGGGGCTGGCGATGGGGCTGTCCTATTGTTTTTATGTGTTTGCGTTGCTGAATACCTCGGTCGCGTCCACCTTGTTTATTCAGAGCAGTGCGCCGATTTTCACCGCCTTGCTCAGTTGGATTTTCCTTGGCGAAAAGCCGGCAAAACGCACGGTAATAGCCATCTGCGGAGCAGTGTTAGGCGTGGGTATTATGGTCTGGTCGGGCGCGGATTTGGGGCGAGGATTGGGCAATCTCTACGCCATATTGGCCGCGTTTTTCTTTGCCGTTATGCTGGTGATATCGCGTGGGTCTGGGCGTTCGGACGTTTTGGGCGGTAATTTGTTGGGGGCAGTGTTCGCGTCCATCTGGATGGTTGGCGCGGCGTTGGTGTTCAGCAAGGGCGGGCTGGCGGTCAGTGGCTATGATTTTGTCATAATGTTTTTAATGGGGTTTGCCACGATTGGGCTGGGTGTGGCGATGTTATCTTGGGCTTCGCCGAGATTGCCCGCCGCCGAGGTCAGCGTGTTGGCATTAACCGAAAGCTTGCTATCGCCAATGTGGGTATGGATTTTTATCGGCGAGGCGTTAAGTTGGTTAGAAATGCTGGGCGGTGCGGTGTTATTGGCAAGCGTGGTTTTGCTGGTGTGGCGGGGGAAATCGCGGGCGGCGGTATAGTATAACGGACGATAATATAACGCACTTGTGTTATTTATAATTTTGTTATTTACAATGGCGGACTATATGATATAGTAAGGCAACTGGAACTTAAGGGGGCTTGTTTGATGACTATGCGACCTGTTAAAGACGATCAGGCGATTGAACCCGCATGGGATGATGCGCCCACGGGGGTGAGGGGTGCGTCCTATGGCGGCTCTTTGCCGAATGTTTCACCCAATAATAGGCAAGACACACACGCGACCAGCGCGGAAATACGCGACAGAATAACCGCAGGTATAAGTCGCCAGTTGCGCCTTGCTATGGAAGAAGGTGAAGGCGATATTGCGGTCTCTGAACCCAGTAAAACAGGCCTGTTCAATTTCGCAAAGATGCACAAAATAACCCGCGCGCCGTTTGTTGTTTTGCAGGATAATGGGAATTTATCCATCTCTTGGGACTGTAAAAATGGGGAAGAATTTAACCTTACATTTTTACGCAATGGCAGCTTAAACTATGTTGCGTTTTTAAATAGAACTGGCGGGGTGGAGGCTATTTTGCATGGCAATGATACTATTGACGGTGTTATAAAATTTATCCAATCCAATGAAATCATCTTATAAAATTATCAAGGGCAACCCCCTATCAAACGACCATACAGTCGTTAGATATGTGAAGGGTCGCTATGTCAATGATGACGGCTCTATCCAAGGCGTTGCATTTCTTTCCAGACCTATAGACAACGGGTGCGTGTCCTATAACTGGTTGGATTTCTTTCAGGGAACGACAGAGGATAAATTGCGCGGGATTAGGGGAATTGGCAATTTAACCTTGGCACGTAGTGCCGTGTTTGCAGAATTAAACGTGGGGATCATTCGGCAAAAGATACAGACGCAAATTCCACACGCAGATATTGTCCATGATCCTGTGGTGCAATTTGGCAGTATAAAACAAGATGAGTCCCACTGTGTTATGACAGATATACCAAACAAAATGGAAGAGGGATATGAATTGTCTGATATGGAAGAGGCAGTGGGTAGAATCATGAGCAGAAACATAACGAACACCCATCCCGCCCGCGAGCCTATATAAAAAAGGGTGTTATAAAAAATGGTGGGTGATGAGAGGCTCGAACTCCCGACATCTTCGGTGTAAACGAAGCGCTCTACCAACTGAGCTAATCACCCACAATCACGCGGTCTTTACCCCATTTGGCAAAGGATAGCAACCCCATATCCGCGTAAATAAAAAATTTTGCGATAAAAATGGAGTGTTTCGAGGAAAATGCGTTTTATCGTGGGGACTCGTTTGCCGAGGGCGTGGCTTTTGTGCATATAGAGCTTTTTCTTGCGAAAAAGCCCATACACAAAAGCCTTTGGTTATAAGATGATAGGGATTCTATAAAATTACTATCTGGAATAACAAGACGAGAGAGTGGATTATTTGCAAAGAATACTTGGGAATTGTTGATGGGTTTGCTCTAAATTTATTTAGGCTTGGCAAAAGATGCTCGGACAGGCTTGGGTGCGCCCGCCCCGAAGAGGGCTTGCCCTCAAGGGTGCGGGCGCACCCCGTGGTGACATCGCAAAGCGATGGCGAAGACCCGAAGGGCTAAAAATTAATCGTTAATCGTTAATCGTTAAAACCTAATGCGCCACCGCCGCGCCCCCTGCCCCAGCTAACCGCGCCGCCGCCAGCTTTTCTTCCGCCGCTTCGTCCCACTCTATCGCCACGGGGCGCGAGACTAACGCACGTTCCAACACCTCAGCCACCGTATCCACGCAGATAATATCCAACCCATTCAGCACCGAATCAGGCAAATCCACCAAATCCTTCTCATTATCTCGCGGGATTAACACCGTCTTAATCCCTCCACGCAACGCCGCCAGCAATTTTTCTTTCAAACCGCCAATCGGCAGCACACGCCCGCGCAAAGTCACCTCACCCGTCATCGCTATATCCTTATGCACGGCAATCCCAGTCATAACCGAAACAATAGAACACACCATCCCAATCCCAGCCGATGGACCGTCCTTTGGCGTAGCACCCTCTGGCACATGCACGTGAATATCCAGCTTTTCAAACATAGTCGGTTTCACCCCAATATCCAGCGAAATCGACCGCACATAGGACGAAGCCGCCTCTATGCTTTCCTTCATCACATCGCCCAATTTACCAGTGGTTTTTATCCGCCCTTTGCCGGGCAGTTTTAACGCCTCAATGGACAGCAGCTCGCCACCGAAAGTGGTATAAGCCAGCCCTGTGACCACGCCTATATGGTCTTTTTCCTCTGCCAGCCCGAATTTAAACCGCCGCGTCCCCAGATAATCCTTTAAATTATCGGTGGTGATTTGGATGATTTTCTTCTGCCCTTTCACGATTTCGGTGACGGCTTTGCGGCATAATTTCGCCAGCTCGCGTTCCAAATTACGCACCCCAGCCTCCCGCGTGTAAAACCGAATAACATCGCGCAGGACATTATTGCCGAGTTCAAACTCACGCGCCGCCAGCCCGTTGCGTTTGATTTGCTTTTCCACCAGATACCCCGAGGCAATCGCGGTTTTTTCATCCTCGGTATAACCCGACAGAGGAATGACCTCCATCCTATCCAGCAAGGGCGCGGGGATATTATACGAATTGGAAGTCGTCAGAAACATCACGTTTGACAAATCATATTCCACCTCTAAATAATGGTCCATAAAAGTGCTGTTTTGTTCGGGATCAAGAACCTCCAACAACGCACTGGACGGATCGCCGCGCATATCCAGCCCCATTTTGTCAATTTCATCCAGCAAAATAAGAGGGTTAGAGGTCTTTGCCTTTTTCATAGATTGAATAATCTTGCCGGGCATAGAGCCAATATACGTCCGCCTATGCCCGCGGATTTCCGCCTCATCACGCACGCCCCCCAGTGAAATACGGATAAATTCGCGCCCAGTCACCCGCGCCACCGATTTCCCAAGCGAAGTTTTGCCAACCCCAGGCGGCCCAACCAGACACAAAATCGGCCCAGCAGAGCTGGTCGCCCGTTGCTGCACCGCCAGATGTTCGACAATCCGTTCTTTGACCTTTTCCAAACCGAAATGGTCTTCGTCTAGGATGACCTGCGCCTGTCCCAAATCCTTTTTAATCCTTGTTTTCTTGCCCCAAGGGATGCTGACCAGCCAATCCAGATAGTTGCGAACAACGGTCGCCTCTGCCGACATAGGCGACATATTGCGCAGTTTTTTCAGCTCCGAATTCGCCTTTTCTTTGGCTTCCTTGCTCATCTTCACGGTGTTGATTTGGGTTTCCAATTCGGATAATTCGTTGCCACTGCCACCCTCAGCCTCGCCCAATTCCTTTTGAATAGCCTTCATTTGCTCGTTCAAATAGTATTCACGTTGGGTGCGTTCCATTTGGTTTTTCACCCGCGATTTGATTTTCTTTTCCATGCGGATGACGGATAATTCTTCCTGCATGACTTCGTACAAGGATTCCAGCCGTTTGCCGATGTCCAATTCCTGCAATAGTTCCTGTTTTTGTTCCACTTGAACGGTGATATGACCCGAGATAATATCGGCCAGAACGTCTGGTTCTTGGTCTTCCGTGATGGCTTTTAACGCCTCTGACGGGATGTTTTTATTGATTTTGGCATAGCGAATGAACTCCGTGCCAACCGAACGGCAGAGGGCGCGGAGCGGCCCGGCATCGCCATGCGTTTGTTCCAAAGGGCGGGCTTCGGCCTCAAAATAATCGGGGTTATCAAGGTATTCGTCAATCTGGACGCGCGATTTGCCCTCCACCAGTACTTTTACCTTACCATCAGGCAGTTTTAACAGTTGCAAAACCGTGGCAACCACGCCGATGGGATAGATGGTTTCGGTGGTGGGTTCATCCTCGGACGAATCAATCTGGGCGCAAAGCAGGATTTCTTTATTCTCCTGCATCACGGCTTCCAGTGCACAAATGGACTTCTTACGCCCAACAAACAAAGGCACAATCATGTGCGGAAACACAACAATATCGCGCAAGGGCAGCACGGGGTAAGTCAGGCGTTTTTTATCAATCATTGGGTTTCCTTTGTGTGTATCGTTGGGTATTTCGTTGTATATGTGGAGGTTTTGCCCACAAAAGTCAATACTTGGCGTGAAAATAGTGAAAAAAACAAAATTGGCAAGCGTGGCGGGTTGTCTTTTGCGATAAAAATGGGTAAATATGCGTGAAAATCGTGTGCCGGCGTAGCTCAGTAGGTTAGAGCGCTTGATTGTGGATCAAGAGGCCCCCCGTTCGAGCCGGGGCGCTGGTACCATTTTTACAGGATGGTTTAACGAATAAAGGGGAATTTTATGGCAGATATGGACAAACCGACCACCTTGTTTGACGAGGATTTGTTTTTAAAGGGGTTGGAACAGCGTAAGGCTACCTTGGGGGCGCAATATGTGGAGGATAATTTGGCGAAGGCCGATGATTTCACCCGTCCGTTTCAGGAGGCTATGACAGCGTGGTGCTGGGGATTCGGCTGGGGCGACGATGTGATTGACGCGAAAACGCGGTCTATGATGAATTTGACGATGCTTGGCGGGTTGGGCAAAATGCACGAGTGGGAGATTCACTGCCGTGGCGCGATAAACAACGGGGTCACGCCAGAGCAAATCCGCGCGATAGTGCATGTCATTGCGATTTATTGCGGTGTTCCGCAGGGGTTGGAATGTTTTCGCGTGGCGCGACTAGTGATTAGTGGTGAGTGATTAGTGATTAGTGGGTTTAGCCCTTTGGGTCTTCGTCATCGCTTACGCGAATGCCGACCAGCATGGTCTTTTGTGCGTAGCCCTCACGGTGTGAGGGCATGCCAAAAGCCCTTTGGTTACAAGATTATAGATTCGTCATAAATATACTAGCTGGAATAACAAGACGATAGATTGGATTATTTGCAAAGAATACTTGGAAATTGGTGATAGGCAATTTCTAAATTTATTTAGGCTTTGCCTAGATGTAAAAACAGGCTTTAGTCACAAAAACCCGTCCGCCCAAGCCTCGCAGAGGGGTGGGCGGGCGGGAAGCCCGAACGAAGGGGCTTGCCCCCAAGTGAGGGCGAAACAAAAAACCTCTGCTCTTAACCTCTAATAACCAATCATCATTATTTAGCCCTTGCGGGTCTTCGTCATTGCTACGCAATGCCGACCAGTCAAGAAGTAGCAAAAATCACTAATCACTAATCACTAATCACTAATCACTAATCACTAATCACTAACCGTTAACCACCTCCCCCTCAATCTGCATCACCGCACCCAAGCATTCCGCCACACAGGCCCGCCCTCGCCCGTTATTCTTCGCATCATACAGCGCATTATCAATCTGCGCCATCACCCCGTCAAACCCCGCCAAGCCCGCGCCACTGACCATCACCGCGCCAAGGCTCGCGCCAATCTGGCACACTTGGCTTTCAATCTGATACGGCATAGACAGCCGATTGATAATCCGCGCGGCAAAGATTTTCACCGCCATAGCATCCTCAAACCCGCGCAACAGCACGAAAAACTCATCCCCGCCCAACCGCGCCACCATATCATCGTGGCGCACGGTATCGACCAGCCGTTTGGCGACCCTTTTCAGCACTTCATCGCCCATCACATGCCCCATCGTGTCGTTTATCCGTTTGAAATCATCCAAATCCAGCAGCAAGGCCGCGAACACCGTCGCGGGCTCTCGTTTTATCAGCCGTTTGACGGTACTCGCGACCGACCGCCTGTTATGCAGCCGAGTCAAAGGGTCGTAATACGCTTGGCGGCGAGCGGTCTGCACATCCCCGTCCAGTTGCAGAGTCAGCGCGTTTTTCGCTTGCATCAGCAACGCCTGCCCTTCCAGAAAATACATCGTATCCACGGCCAAATCAGTTGGGCTAAAATCATTATTATTCAATATGTTATCATTCAGGGCCTGACTTAAACCCAAGCCCAAAGACAGGTTAAACAAATAGCTATTATCGGGCAGTAGGCTAATCAAACCGACCAGATGATAGTGCGGGTCGGTGCGGGTATTTAGCACTATTTTCTGGCAACCAGCCACCCGAGGCAAATCATCGGCACTGCACAAATCATGCGGGCGTTTAAAAGCAAAAATATCAAAGAACGCCCGACCAATAACATCATCATCCAGCACTTTCGCCAAACTCCGCCCGACCGCGCGAATCGCCCCGTCTTCATCAATTATCAGGTGCATTGGCATAAAATTATCCATAACACGGCTAGGAATCTCGCAGTTAAAATCGGGTTTTTGACGGCAAACGGGGGGGGTTGTGCGGTGGGCAGACGGATGTTGCGACCAGTTTTCGCACACAAGGTTTATGGTGAAATGTTCGGCTACGCCTTCGCCGCCCCGCCCCACGACAATCAATGCCTCATAGCTGCTGGCCATCGCGTATAAAATCCCTTGCAAAACCGCACCAAACCCCGGTTTATGTTCGGTGCAATGCAGGATATATTGGTTATCGCCCGCGACCTCCAACCGCAAGTTTGGCAAATCCAAATCGGGGACTAAAACCGCGCCTCTGGTGTGTAATTGTTCCAAGGAATACAGGAAATCCACGAAGGTTTCCCCGCCCAAACGTAATAATTTACGCACGGCGAGCGAGGAATGCTGGCTGACGACATAATTGCCGAAATCCTCTAACATATCATCGCGGGTGCGGCCACTGGCTAGGCAAATTGCCTCTATTAAAACTTCGGTTTCTTCGTCTGGATAAACCAGCATTGGCTCGTATTGGTCGGCGGATAATGGCGTGGCGGCGCACAACGCGTACCAGTCGTCCGCCCCCAAAATATCGCAGACATAGGATTGTAGGGCTTTGTTTATGATACCGAGCATGGGGGTTCCTTTGTGGTTGGTTTGTGGCGTGGATTTGGGCAGTGTATAAGGCAAAACCGCGCTGGATCAAAACGATTTCTGTGGCGGTTTTTATATGGGTTTTACACTGGTTTTACACTGGTTTTATACGGGTTTTATGTGGTTTTTATGATAATTATTTAGGCTATGCAAAAGACGCTGAGCCAAGCCCCAGCCAAAAAATAGCCCGTCCAGCTCTCCGCAGGAGGGGTGGGCGGGCGGGCAACCGAACGCAGTGAGGGCGCAACAAAAAACCTCCGCTCTTAACTTCCGATACCCAACCCCCAATTCTTAACAACCAATCATTCACAATTCACCATTCATAATTCACAATTCACACCCTTGCCTCTTCCCCCCTAACCTGCTAACACCCCCCTTAAAAAAACCCAAAAAGAAACCACCATGCATTTTGACTTTGTGATTATAGGCGCGGGCTCGGCTGGATGCGCACTGGCAAACCGATTGTCCGCGAACGGGCGGCATTCGGTCGCACTATTAGAAGCAGGTGGCAAAGACACAAACCCTTGGATTCACATCCCCGTTGGCTATTTCAAAACCATGGGCAACCCGAAAACCGATTGGCAATACACCTGCAAAACCGACCCGAACATGGGCGGGCGAGCCATGCCTTGGCCACGCGGGCGAGTCCTCGGCGGTTCCAGCTCCATTAACGGGTTGCTTTATGTCCGCGGGCAACCCGATGACTACAACGATTGGCGCGATTTGGGCAATGACGGCTGGGGCTGGGCCGATGTCGCGCCCTATTTCAAACGCAGCGAAACATGGCACGGCACTCCGCACGCATTGCGCGGAACGGACGGCCCCCTGCAAGTCTCCCCCACGCGATTACGCCGAACCATAGTGGATAACTGGGTGAAAGCGGGGCAAGCCGCGGGCTATCCGTTTAACCCCGATTACAACGGCGACTCGCAAACGGGGGTTGGGTATTTCCAACTGACTATGGACAAGGGGCGGCGATGCAGTTCCGCCCGCGCCTATCTACGCGGTATTAAATCACGCAAGAACCTGACGATATTAACCCACACCATCGCCGAAAAACTGGTCATAGTCGGCAAGCGAACCACCGCCGTACGCGCCCTGCAAAACGGCAAACCGATAACTATAAACGTGGGGCGAGAGGTTATATTATGCGCGGGCGCGATAGGCTCACCCCAAATCATGATGCTATCTGGGATTGGCGAGGCGGACGCACTGGCGCGCCATAAAATCCGTCTGGTCGCAGATTTGGCGGGGGTTGGCAAAAACCTGCAAGACCATCTGCAAGCCCGCCCTATTTTCAAAACCAAACTGCCCACGATTAATACAGAGGTAAGTAATATCTTCAAACAAGCCATGATAGCCCTGCAATACGCGACCAATCGCACCGGGCCGATGGCTATGGCAGCATCGCTGGGGACGGCTTTTTTATCCACCGATGGCTCTGCCCGTCCCGATATTCAATTTCATATTCAACCGTTCAGCGCGAATAACGCCATTGAAGGCACGCATCGGTTTTCGGCATTTACTGCCTCAGTTTTGCAATTACGCCCGCACAGCACGGGGCAGATTACCCTAGCCTCCGCACGGATTGAAGACCACCCTATTATAGAGCCGAATTACTTATCCGCCCCCATTGACCAAGATATTATCGTCAAAGGCATTCAAATCGCACGGAAAATCGCCACCTTTGAGCCATTGCGCGGGGTGATTACCGAAGAATATGAACCGGGGGCTGGGATTGCCGATAGCGACACGGCGGGCTTGCTGGATTGGGCGCGACGCACGGCGGTGACGATTTATCATCCCACGGGGACTTGCAAAATGGGTGTGGCGAGCGATAAAACGGCGGTAGTCGATAGCCGACTGCGCGTTCATGGCATTAAAGGCTTGCGAATCGCCGATTGTTCTGTTATGCCGATTATTCCATCGGGCAATACCAACGCCCCCGCGATTATGGTCGGGGAAAAGGCCGCCGATATGATTTTACATAGTATATAGTACAGGATATAAAACATGGAATTTATTTTGAGCTTTGGGCAAATTATCATTGCCGATTTGATTTTATCGGGCGATAACGCCTTGATTATAGGCATGGCGGCGGCTGGGCTTGCACCCGAACAGAGGCGATATGCTATTATCTTTGGCATGGTGATTGCTGCGGTTTTGCGGATTATCTTCGCGATATTGGCAACCACTTTATTGCAAATCCCAGCGATTTTGTTCTTTGGCTCGGTGCTGTTATTTTGGGTTTGCTGGCGGTTATATGGCGAAATCCGCCAACCAGCAGAGCATGATGCGATGGCGATGGACGGCAAGACTACGCTGTGGAGTGCCCTGATTTCCATAACGATAGCCGATGTGTCCATGTCCTTGGACAATGTGCTGGCGGTCGCGGCGATAGCCGATGGCGACACGGTTTTGCTGGTCGGCGGGCTGGGGCTGGCGATTTTGCTGATGATATTTGCCGCGACTTTGATTATGAAACTGCTGGCGCGGTATCCGTGGATTTCATGGCTGGGGCTGATTGTGCTGGTCTATGTCGCGGGGGAGATGATGTATCGTGGGATTTTTGATGCGACAAATGGGATAGGTCCGCTTTTGGGACTGATAGAGGGCTATGATTTGAGCAAAGGCGGGCATTAGTTTGCAGCCCTAATCACCTGCCAAACATAATCACCAAACATAATCAAAGAGTTTTTAAAAGGGGTTTTTATGTTGATTCGCGGTTTTTTTACAATTTTCTGCAAAATTATCCATAATTACCAATAATTCTCACATTTATCTAACTTTTCTGTGATTTTATGACATAAATCACTTGAAATCCCCCCAGAATTAGCGTAAATATACATTATGGGTATGAAACCCATGCATCATTTGGCAATAATGCCTTCCTCAAAATAAAGGAATGGAACGATGAAAACTAAAATTACAGCAACTTTAATTGTATGCGGTGCCTTATTGGCATCTGCTAGCTCTGCATCCGCCATGGAATTGGCTGGCTGGCAGTGGTGGACGGCGGAAGGCTGGCAGTGGCAGGGTGTCTCAGTAGATACAGAAACCATGCCTCTATCTACCAGTGAACCATCTAGCACTGCGTTGGCTTCTACTGAATTCGGCGGGTGTCTGCTGAATGACGAGCCTATTGATATTGAAACGCTGGTGGATTGTCGCTCTGACGCATGTCTGGGACGCAAATTCTACTACGGTTTGTAATCGCGCGTCTTTACGCAAAGTCTGATAAAAATAATGGCGAGAGGTCTTTGACCCCTCGCCTTTTTTTATGTCAAGCGGTTGGGGAGCGGTGATTTGCAATGATTCGCGGTGATTCGCAGTTTTTTTGTAATTTTTCGCAAATTTCCGTAAAATTACCAATAATTATCACATTTATCTAACTTTTTTGTGATTTTATGTCATAAATCACTTGAAATCCCCCCAGAATTAGCGTACAAATACGTTATGGGTAATAAAACCCGTGCATCATTTGGGCGATAAAGCCCATCCATCAAAACGAAAAGGAATGGAACAATGAAAAATCAAATAACAACAATCTTAGCCGTATGCGGTGCCTTATTGGCATCTGCTACAACTGCATCAGCTTTTATGGGAGGCAAGGAGGCAGGTTCTATCTGCATCTTTGGCCAAGATGTCCATTGCTGGATTGACCCTGCTACTTACTCTTGGCAGAAAGACCACCCTGCATTTGCGGAAAATGAAGACACTGGAACTTTAGAAGCTGAAACAGATGTGGCTATGTGGACACCTACCTATGAACTCAAAGCCTGGTACTGCATGAAAGGTTCTATGGGCAAACAGATGCAGCATAAAGACTCTACCTGTATTGGCGGAACTCCTAGACCAGTTTATGGTAGAAGAGGAGATGCAGGTGAATACACAGGTGCAAACGATGTTGTAGTCGCAGGTGAATATACTGGTGATGCTAACCTAGAAGTCGCTATGATGACTCAGGACATGGTTGATTCTTGGAGAAGCACATTAGAGCGTCATTATGATTACTCTGCTGTCGATCTAGATGAAAATTATACAACACAGCTTGCGTTCAGAGGGAGAGGTTCTACATGCTCACTGAATCCTTATGGGAGACGTAGCTCCTATTGCAATGATTCTGAAGTAGAGGCACCTGTGGAACTGATTACCGCTTCTACTACTGAATTCGGCAACTGTTTGCTTGATGACAAGCCTATCGTTCTGGAAGAGCTGGTGGATTGTCGCTCAGACGCATGTTTGGGGCGCAAATTCTACTACGGGTCATTCGGCAAGGTCGGTAGATAAACCTAGCGGTAGATAAACCTACCTATATAAAAATAATGGCGAGAGGTCTTTGACCCCTCGCCTTTTTTTATGTCAAGCGGTTGGCGGAGGTGATTCGCAGTGATTCGCGGTTTTTTATGGTTTTGTGCAAAATTACCAATAATTCTCACATTTATCTAACTTTTTTGTGATTTTATGACATAAATTGCTTGAAATCCACCCAGAATTAGCGTACATATACATTATGGGTAATAAAGCCCATCCATCAAAACGAAAAGGAATGGAACAATGAAAACTCAAATCACAGCAATCTTAATCGCATGCGGTGCCTTATTGGCATCTGCTAGCACTGCCAATGCAGCATTCCATGGGGAACAGGCATGTCTATTCTCTTGGACTCCTAAAGCAAACATTTGCTTTGCCCCCCCCAGTAGTAGACGGGCAGACGCAGAAATAGACACCTCAGAATTTGTCCAATTCGAGACAGCGGTGATACTACCTGAACCATCTACCACTGAGTTAGCTTCCACAGAATTCGGCGGGTGTCTGCTGAATGACGCGCCTGTTGTTATTGAAACGCTGGTGGATTGTCGATCTGACGCATGTGTCGGGCGCAAAGATTACTACGGCACGGTCAGTAATCAGTAGATAAACCTATCGGCAGATAAACCGGTATAAATAATGGCGAGAGGTCTTTGACCCCTCGCCTTTTTTTATGTCAAGCGGTTGGCGGAGGTGATTCGCGGTGATTCGCGGTGATTCGCAGTTTTTTTGTAATTTTTCGCAAATTTCCGTAAAATTACCAATAATTATCACATTTATCTAACTTTTTTGTGATTTTATGTCATAAATCACTTGAAATCCCCCCAGAATTAGCGTAAATATACATTATGGGTAATAAAGCCCGTGCATCATTTGGGCGATAAAGCCCATCCATCAAAAGAAAAGGAATGGAACAATGAAAACTCAAATCACAACAATCTTAATCGTATGCGGTGCCTTATTGGCATCTGCTACAACTGCATCAGCAATGTCTCCTAAACCAGGCCAAGCGTGCATCTTAGGCATTTGCTGGGATAAACCTAACAAATGGAAACCTAACTATGGTGGTCGTGCAGACGCAGACACTGGAACTCTAGAAGCTGAAACAGAAGTGGCAGAAATAGACACTGGAACTCTAGAAGCTGAAACAGATGTGGCTATGTGGACACCTACCTATGAACTCAAAGCCTGGTACTGCATGAAAGGTTCTATGGGCAAACAGATGCAGCATAAAGACTCTACCTGTATTGGCGGAACTCCTAGACCAGTTTATGGTAGAAGAGGAGATGCAGGTGAATACACAGGTGCAAACGATGTTGTAGTCGCAGGTGAATATACTGGTGATGCTAACCTAGAAGTCGCTATGATGACTCAGGACATGGTCGATTCTTGGAGAAGCACATTAGAGCGTCATTATGATTACTCTGCTGTCGATCTAGATGAAAATTATGCAACACAGCTTGCGTTCAGAGGGAGAGGTTCTACATGCTCACTGAATCCTTATGGAAGACGTAGCTCCTATTGCAATGATTCTGAAGTAGAGGCACCTGTGGAACAGATTATCGCTTCTACTGAATTCGGCAACTGTCTGCTCGAGGACAAGCCTATTGATATTGAACAGCTGGTGGATTGTCGCTCAGACGCATGTTTGGGGCGCAAATTCTACTACGGGTCATTCGGCAAGGTCGGTAGATAAACCTATCGGTAGATAAACCTACCTATATAAAAATAATGGCGAGAGGTCTTTGACCCCTCGCCTTTTTTATGGGTTTGTGCAAATTTATCTAACTTTTTTATGATTTTTTTGAAATTAATCGCTTGAAATCCACTTAAGGTGGCGTACATTTTAATCACGGACGTAAAACCCCATCAATCAAATTATCCATCAAAAAGGAATGGCACAATGAAAACTCAAATCACAGCAATCTTAATCGTATGCGGTGCCTTATTGGCATCTGCTAGCTCTGCATCCGCTTTTACCCGAGGCGATAACCGAGGCGGGTTGTGCTTCTTTACCCATTGCTGGTCGCAGGGAAATGGCTCGCAAACGTGGGCAGCAGCAGAACTAGACACTACAGACTTTGTGCAATTCGATACAGCAGCGGTAGTACCTGAAATTGCGCTTACAGATGAGCCGCCAGTTTTGGCACCCTCAGAATTCGGCGGGTGTCTGCTGAATGATGCGCCTGTTGAGAGTGAACAGCTGGCGGAGTGTCACTCATCCGCATGTTTGGGGCGCAAAGATTACTACAGCTCATTAGGCGCGGTTCAGTAAATAAAAAATAATGGCGAGAGGTCTTTGACCCCTCGCCTTTTTTTATGGCACGTTTTATGGCATGCGGGGGTCGCTTTTCTGGCAAAATTACCCTATACTTACCCTATGAATAATACCCCCCAAACGCCCGCCATCCGCCCCATCCTGTTCCACCTGATAAATTGGGGATGCATATTGATGCTGGGCGTGTTCTGGGGCGGAGCCTTTATGGCGGCAAAATTCGCGCTGGAGGATTTCGGCCCATTAACGGTCGCCTCCTTACGGATTATCATCGGCGCGGCAACCCTGTTGCCAATGGCTATCTTATGGAACGGCGGATTGCCGTCCTTCACTGCGCACAAAGGGGCGCGAATATGGCTGCATTGCTTAGGTTTGGGGATTTTTTCAAACCTAATCCCGTTTTCATTGCTAAACTGGGGGCAGTTACACGTGAGCTCGGGCTTCGCGGGCATGACCATGGCAACCATTCCGTTAATGTTATTGCCTTTGGCGCATTTTTTCATCCCGTCAGAGCGGATGACTCGGCGCAAAATGATAGGCTTTGGTCTTGGCTTTATCGGTGTTGCGATTTTGCTGGGACCGAACGCTATGTCGGCGCAGAGCACTGACCCACTGGAACCTTTCGCCCGCGTAGTCTGTATTATCGCCGCCTCCAGCTATGCCTGCGGGATACTGATAACGCGGTTCGCGCCAAAGGTCGCGCCCCTGCCGTACAGCGCGGCAGGGATGATGTTGGGCGCGGTCATCAGCCTGCCCGTGATGTTGGCGATAGAGGGTGTGCCAAGCTGGCCGAGCCTGTTTGGATTGCTGGGTGTGTTGGCTTTGGGTGTATTGGCAACGGGGTTAGCGATGGCGTTGGTCGTGCTGGTCGTCAATCGCGCGGGGGTTACGTTTTTCACTTTGGTTAATTATCAGGTGCCGATTTGGGCGGTGATTTTCGGGGTTATCGTGTTTGATGAGATTTTACCGCCCCAGTTTATTGCCGCGCTTGCGTTAATTCTGGTTGGACTGGCGGTTAGCCAATGGCGGCGGTAGTTGTTAGTTATTAGTTGTTAGTTGTTAGTGATTGGTTATTAGAGGTTAAGAGCAGAGGTTTTTTGTTGCGCCCTCACTTCGGGGCAAGCCCCTTTGTTCGGGCTTCCCGCCCGCCCACCCCTCACAAGGGCAGTTGAACCTGCCCGAAAATAAAAACAAGGCTTGGGCGGACGGGTTTTATTGGCTAAAGCCTGTCTTTATATCTAGGCATAGCCTAAATAAATTTAGAGCAAACCTATCACCAATTCCAAGTATTCTTTGCAAATAATCCAATCTATAATCTTGTTATTCCAGATAGTAAATTTATGATAATTTTATCGTCTTGAAACCAAAGGGCTTTTGGCATGCTCCCACGAAGTGGGGGCTACGCACAAAAGACCCCGCTGGTCGGCACTCGCGTAAGCGATGACGAAGACCCGCAGGGCATCACTACCCCCTAATCACTAATCATTAATCACTAAAGCAGAGGCAACCTCCCCCACAACCCGCTCTAACAAAGCCGCATCATCGCTTTCACCCATAACCCGCAGCACGGGTTCCGTGCCAGACGCACGCACCAGCAACCGCCCGCCCTGCCCCAAGGCAGCCTCACCCGCGGCTATTGCGTCCTTAACAGCAGGGGTTTGCAACGGGCTCTGCCCCCGCGTATAACGGACATTTTTCAAAACCTGAGGCATCGGGGCAAACACCCGCAATACATCGGAGGCACGCGCCCCGCCCTGCACCAACACCGCCAAAAACTGCAAAGCCGCGATTAACCCATCCCCCGTGGTCGCATAATCGGTCATGACAATATGCCCAGATTGCTCGCCACCCAGATTAAATCCGCCATCACGCATCGCCCCCACGACATAGCGATCACCCACATCGGTGCGCAAAACGGTAATCCCTTGCTCGGTCAAATACCGCTCCATCCCCATATTTGACATAACGGTGGAAACCAGTGTATTATGGGTTAAACGCCCCTCCTGCGCCCAATGGCTGGCAATCAGAGCCATCAGTTGATCGCCATCCGCCACATACCCTTTTTCATCAATTAATATCAGCCTGTCCGCGTCTCCGTCAAAACAAATGCCAATATCCGCGCCGTGTTCCAGAACCGCCGCGATAGCGCTGGCGGGGTCGGTCGAACCGCAGGATTCGTTGATATTCGCCCCGTTGGGGGTGCAGCCCACGGTGGTTATCACCTCCGCCCCCATCTCCCACAATACCGTCGGGGCGGCCTTATACGCCGCACCATTGGCGCAATCAACGACGACTTTTAACCCGTCCAGCTTGCGCCTGCTGGCGAAAGTGGTCTTTGCGAATTCCATATACCGCCCAAGCGCGTCGTCAATCCGTTTGGCTTTGCCGATATATTGCGGCTGGCAGAGGTCTATTTTACCGTCAATCAGAGCCTCTATTTCAGTCTCGGCTTGGTCGGATAGTTTGAACCCGTCGCGGTCAAAGAACTTTATTCCGTTGTCAAAATGATGGTTGTGGGAGGCGGAAATCATCACCCCCACATCCGCGCGCATAGACCGCGTCAGCATCCCAACCGCCGGTGTAGGCACGGGTCCAAGGGGAAAAACATTCATCCCAGTCGACATAAACCCCGCCATCAGCGCGTTTTCTATCATATAGCTGGATTGGCGCGTGTCTTTGCCGATGACTACGCGGTGTTCCTTTTTGTCCTTGCGGAAATAACGACCGACCGCCGCGCCCAGTTTCAAGGCCATATCCGCCGTCATAGGGTGGGTGTTCGCAGTGCCGCGCACGCCGTCCGTGCCGAAATAAGTGCGTTTCATTGGGGTGCCTCTTGTGGGTTTGGGTTTGGGGGAGTTTAGCGGGGTTTTTATGAATTGTAAATGGGGAATCACTAATCACTAATCACTCACCACTAATCACTAATCTCTCCCACAAATCAAACGCCTGCCGATGCTCCGCCACATCGTGGCACCTGATAATCTGCACCCCCTGTGCCAAAGCATCCTGCGCCACGGCTACCGACCCGAAAACCCGATCCGCAGGCGACTCCACGCCAGAAACCACCCCAATCATCCGCTTACGCGACACGCCCAGCATCACGCCACACCCCAGCCCGTGGAACACCGCCATCCCTCGCAACAACGCCAGATTATGCGCCAGAGTCTTGCCAAACCCCACGCCGACATCCACGATAATCTGCCCACGCGACAACCCCGCATCCAAACATACCTGCACCCGCGCCGCCAAATAATCATAAACATCCAGCACCACATCATCATAACGCGGGTCATCCTGCATAGTCTGCGGCTCCCCCATACTGTGCATCAAACACACGCTCGGCGAACAATCCCGCACAAAATCAATACTTTGCGCATCAAAGCTCAACGCCGAAACATCGTTAAAAATCACCGCACCTGCGTCAAAAGCAGCCCGCGCGATGCTCGCCTTGCGGGTATCAATGGAAATCAGAGCGTGGCTTTTCACCAGCTTTAACCCAGCAATAACGGCTATCGTACGGGCGGTTTCAACCTCTGGCGAAATCGCGACCGCCCCCGGACGGGTCGATTCCCCGCCGATATCGATAATATCCGCCCCCTGTTTTGCCAAGGTCAGGGCACGGGCTATCGCACCGACTCGGTCATTATGCAGACCGCCATCAGAAAAGCTATCGGGGGTCACGTTCAAAACCCCCATAATACGCGGTTTATCCAGCGTCAACCCCATCAGAGGCGCACGCGGGGCGGTCAATCGCGCCAGACTATCGGGCGGAATATCGCCCGCCTGTATCAACCGCGGGGGGGCTTTGCGCGATAGGGCTTCGCACATATTAAACCACAGTTTCCCGCCCGCGAGCGGCTGGGCATCGGGCGGGCGATGCGCGTCTGTTTGGACAATCGGGCGATAATAGGTTTGCATTTAATCACCTATATTAAGGGGTTTTAAGGATTTGCAGGGGATTTTGAAAGAATTCATCGGCGAACCATTGGGCTATTTCCAAAGAGGACGGGTTTGTTAGCGCGGGCGCAGCATCCGTCCAGATTTTGGCAGGCGCCCATAATGCGGGGGTCTTTGCGCGAACCGCCGAATCGATTTCTGTACGAGACGATAATACGGCAAGATGCGGGTTATATTGCGTAACCAACCATGCGTTTTGCTCCATAGCCAGCAGGTGAATCCGCGTGTTCTGCGGGGTCTCACGCACCGCCTCCATACAAATAATCACGCCCTTATATCGCGTTAATAAATCCTTTACCAAACGCTCCATATCCCCCGATTCCGCCACAACACAAGGGATAAAAACCACAGGCGCATCCCATTTTTTAACACCCCCATGATGCAGGTTATCGGCGCGGGTACGGACTATTTCAATCCCCAAAGCCCCGTCAATCCTATCCAACTTTTCAATCCGTATAAACACGCGGGCAACTTGCGGACAATCCAAAATCTGCGCACAAATCCGCTCTGCCAGCGTTTCCAAAAGATGCAACCGTTCCTGCGCTAACTGGTCGTCAATCGCTTGGGTCAGGGTATCATAAGAAAGCACGCTATCCACATCGTCGTGAGGGTCGGCCGCCACCGTAACCTCTGCCACGATATTAAACCGCAACCCCTGCTCTGCCCCATATTCGCCAGTAAAAGCCCCGATTTCCCCGTGCCGAGTATAATCGCGCAAAATCAGGCGGTCAGCACCCGTGCCACAACCACCCGCCCCCGCGCGTGTTGCCAAATCGCCAAAAGCAAGCGCGGTTTCATCCGTCATAACCGACTAGCGATAAAACAAATGCCGACCAATATCGGCCGTGCGGTCAAACGAATCCGCCCAATAAGGGCGCACGGATTTGGAATGATAAAAGGTCGCGCCACCGGTAAAACCACGCGGTTCTTTCAATGCCAAATGGGCGACATTGCCAACCAGATTATAGGCCTCCGCTTCGCTAAACCGTTCGTGCAAACCGTCGCATTTATAGGAAAATTGGCAACGATTGCGTTTGTGCGAGCCCTGTTCAATCACCCCGCAAATGGTATTGGGGAAATCGTTGGAATCACGGCGGTTAATGATAACTTCGGCAACGGCAATGATGCCTTTGATTTCTTCACCACGGGCTTCAAAATAAAGGGCTTCGGTTAAACACTGCCACTCCTGCCCGCCCTTGATTGGGGGGGCAAGCAGTTGATCGTCTGTCGGCAAATCCCGCATTTTCGCGGAATTATGGGGGTTGTAATAGTTCTTACTGCGGGTTTTCGGCGGGGAATAAGGCAACCCCAGCAATTCATCGCTGAGAGCGGAGACGCGGATAGAGCCGTCATCCGCCGCGATAGTGTCATGCGTGTGGGTGAGGATTTGTTCGTGTGCGGTCGTGGGGGCGGTCATGGCAAACGCCCCTATCAGCAGGAAAAGAACGGCGATAATCGGCAAAAGGATGGTGCTTTTTATGGTTTTAGTCATAATTTTCATGGGGGGGATTTACCTTTCCATAGAAGCATAATGTCCTTTTGATGCTTCTGAGTGCGCGGGTTTGATCGCGGTCTGGGTCAAGATTTGTTAAGGCTATAAAGGATGCCCTGGGTTATGTCTAGGGAATTTTTGTTAAATTAGTGTAAAATTAGCGTTATTGTGGGAATTCGGCTTTGTTTTATTGTGATAAGAACGCGGAATCTATGGCAACTGGTTGTTTTTATTGTGAAACATTGGGGTTTGCGACTGTGGCAATTATGATACTTTTTCACTCACCAAAGCCGCCTGCGCCGCCGCCAACCGCGCGATAGGCGTGCGAAACGTGGAACAGGACACATAATCCAGCCCCAAATCATGGCAAAACGCCACGGACTCAGGGTTACCGCCGTGTTCGCCACACAACCCCAGCACTATATCCTTTTTCCCCTCCCCGCGCACTTGGCGCACGGCAATTCGCATCAATTCGCCCACACCCTCCACATCCAAACGGTGGAAAGGGTCATCGGGGAAAACCTTATTCGCCAAATAACTGCCCATAAACCGCCCCGAATCATCACGCGACAAACCATAAGTCATCTGCGTCAAATCATTCGTACCGAAACTTAGAAAATCACTGTATTGCGCGATATCCCCTGCCCGCAACGCGGCGCGCGGCGTTTCCACCATCACCCCCAGCGAGTATTCCAGCGCGATATTATGCTTTGCCCGAACCAGAACGGCTACCGATTCCACCGCGGCTTTTACCAGAGCAACCTCGCGATTGGCGGATACCAAAGGAATCATAATCTCTGGCTTTACATCCAAGCCTTTGTCCTTTTTTAACTGCGCCACAGCCTCAAAAACACTATGCGCCTGCATTTTGTAAATATCGGGCAGAACGATGCCGAGCCGCACCCCTCGCGTCCCCAGCATAGGGTTGAATTCGCGCAAATCCTCTATCTGCGCCAACACCTGCGCCACGGGTAAATCCATGGATTCGGCAAGGTTTCCTATGTCTTCACGGCTCTTCGGCAGGAATTCATGCAAGGGCGGATCAAGCAGGCGAATACACACGGGGGCAGAGCCCATCAGCGCGAATATATCGTAAAAATCCTTTTGCTGTATGGGGCGGAGCAAATCCAACGCCGCCAATCGCGCGGTATCCGTGGTGGCGAAAATCAGCTCGCGCATCATGGTTAAACGGCGGTCTTCCAAAAACATATGCTCTGTGCGAACCAATCCCAACCCGTCTATGCCAAAGGTTTTCGCCAATCGCACCTCCTGCGCTGTGTCGGCGTTGCACCGCACGCCCAATCGGCGAAATTCATCGGCCCAAGACATAAATTCGTAAAACGCACCGCCCAATTCGGGTTCGACCAACGGCGGAGCATCACGGAATATCTGCCCAGAGCTGCCCTCTATCGTTAAAACATCGCCGACCTTCAAAACTTCACCATTTTTCAAAGTAATCGTTTTGCTGCGCACATCAATCGATAAATCCGACACACCGACCACGCAGGGCACGCCGAAACCCCGCGCAACCACGGCCGCGTGGCTGGTAATCCCCCCGCGTTCCGTCAGAATCCCGTTGGCAGAGTGCATCGCACGGATATCGTCAGGTGCGGTTTCCACACGCACTAGAATACAGGCCTCGCCCCGCGCACCGCAGGCTTGGGCGGCGGAAGCACTGAATACAATCCGCCCCGTGGCCGCGCCCGGGCTTGCGCCTATACCCTTTGCTATCTGGTCTGGATTCGCCTTTGGCGATATTTGCGGATGCAGAATTTCGCTGAGATGATGGGGGGCGAGCGACAATAACGCCTGTTGTTTCGTCCGCAAACCATCACGGACGAGATTAACGTTGGAGGCGACACAGGCACGAACAAACCGCTCGGCGGGGCGGGCATCAACTATCCAAACCGTGTCATTGTCCAAAATAAAATCCAGCCGCATGTCATCACGGAAAAACTGGCGGGCTTTGGCGGATAAATCGCCCAGCGTTTGGAACGCTTTCGGGTTGGATTCCTGCAAGGATTGCCCGCGTTTATCCTTGGCAAGGAACTGCGCGTCGTTGTTTTGTGGGGTGCGCGACACGCTGGTTTGATTGTTAAACCGCCCGTGTGCGCCCGAATCGCCGGTGGTTGGGGAGATAAATTGCGCCTCACCAAAGCCGAAATTACCGACCTCCAATATCATCTCTTGCACGATTAAACCCAGCCCCGCGTCCACGGGTGCGTTTTGCGCATCCCGCAGGATTTTGGCGGAAGTGCCACGCCACGCCACCGCCATTGACCGCATAACGCGGAGCAGTTGTACGGCGGGATCTTGGGGGAATTCCGTGCCCGTTTCCTCGGCATAAAACGCCAGAGCATCCTTTACAGCCCGTTTATAATCAGGGGTTTTACCAGTCGCCCGCAGGATATTTTCAAAATCTTCGGAGTCCAGACGGGCTATGATGACCGAAAAATCCTCTATAAACCGAAAATACAGAGCAAAGGCGGTTTTCACCCCCAGCGTTTTGCCGAATTGCGCACAAGTTTTCGCATTCATACCGATGTTTAACAGGTTTTCTGGACCGCCCCAATCGCGCATCCCCGCGCTGGAACGCACCAGCATCAAACAACCCTTCTGCATAAGCGGCAGCATGGGCAGGGTTAAATCGTGCTGGCGTTCGGTTAATTTTGCCACAGCCTCCATAGAAAACGCCCAAGCGTTCGGCACGGGCAAATCCGCCCGTTTCAGCTGAACCAGCATAGCCGCGCGCATCCCATAATGCGCCAAATAATCCGCATTCGGGATATCCGCGTCGGCGGTGAGCGCGATGCAAGGCGGGTATTTTTGGGGCATGGATCTATCCGTTCAAGCGTGAAAAATCGGCGAAGGTTTTCATAACGCTACACAATTTATGCAATAAACACAAACGATTACGGCGGACGGCTTGTTGGTCACTATTCACCTGTACCTGTGTGAAAAATGCGTCAATCGGGGCGCGGAGGTTGGCTAGGGTTTGTAGCATTTGCGCGAATTGTTCTTTTTCCATCAACGGGGGGAGCGCGTGTTCGGCGGCGTTTAATGCTGTGTGTAATTCGGTTTCGGTGGGGTCTTGGAAATACTGCGGTTCGGGGGGCATTTCATAGAAGACTCCGTCTTTCTTTTGCTCGGCATGCAGGATGTTGTGGGCGCGTTTGAAGCCTTGCAGGAGGTTTTTGCAATCGTCTGTTTTACGAAAATGTTTCAAGGCTTTAGCCCGTTTGTGTAAAAGAGTAAAATCAGTTTCCCCCTGCCCGAAACGACACGCATCAACAGTATCACCCGAAATGTTATTTGGGTTTTGGCTCATGTATATTTTAAGCCGTTCATGGAAAAAATCCATTAACTTTTCTTGGGCTTCTGGGTCTTCGCTTTTGAATGGTTTGAATGCGGTATCCAGCAAATCCGTTAAGGACAACCGCAAGTTATTATGCAGGATTATGCGTATCACACCCAAAGCTGCTCGGCGTAGAGCGAACGGGTCTTTAGAGCTAGTGGGGATTATCCCAACAGCCCAAAACCCTGCCAGCGTGTCCAGCTTATCGGCAATGGCAAGGGCAATGCTCATGGGCATTTCAGGTGTTGTATCTCTTAACCCAAGCGGGGCGTAATGTTCTTTACACGCCAGCGTTATTTCAGCATTATAGCCCGCTTGTTTAGCATAATATTCGCCCATAATTCCTTGCAATTCGGGGAACTCTTTTACCATATCAGAGCATAGATCAAGTTTCATTATCTTGGCGGTGGTCTCTGCTCTTTCAGCATTTACCCCAAAAAAATCAGCATGGGCTTTGGCAAATTCGGCAATACGATTAACTCGGTCGGCTTGCGTTCCCAGCTTATTATGAAAGGTTATTTTTTGTAATTGTGCCTCCCATGTTTTCATGCCATCATCAGCAATACGTTTATCATTTTCCCAGAAAAATTTTGCATCCGCCAAACGAGCAGATAGGACTTTTTGATTGCCCGCAAGTATAGTTTTTTGTGCGGACTTGCTAGGATTATGTTTATTGGCAACGGTGATAAAATGGGTAATTTTTTTTCTAAAATTTTTCACACTTAAAAACTTTTGATGCGTCCGCATAGAGGTTTGTAAAACCTCTGTTGGCAGGTCTAAAAATTCATTATCAATCGCCCCCATAAGGCAAAACGGAGATTCTACCAAACCAGAAATTTCTTCAATCAATAGCTGATCCTCTACTAATTTTAGTACTAGCTCTGGATGTTGTTTTTTACAAAGAATACGCGCATCTTCTCCAATTTTCTCACGCCTTTTCCAATGATCATACATAACGCCCGCTTTGTCTAACTTGGCGCAATAATCATCAAAGCTATTTACTTTAATCGGTGTGGTATCGTTAAAAAGCCCCAGAGTCGTATTACCCGATTTTACCCCCCCTACTTCAAAGTCAATTTTTTTTCCATCCAAAATAGCCAAGATAGAATGTAAAGGACGCACCCAGCGTAAATCTCCCTCCCCCCAAAGCATGGATTTTGGCCATGGGAAAGTGCTAATGAGATCTTGCAAAATCTCTGCCATAATTTCCTCTGCTGGTTGTCCTTTGACTATTATCTCGTCAACATAAAATTTTCCTTTTTCATCTTCTTCAATCAATAATTCTTCTTTTTTCTTTTCGCAAGAACGTAAAAATCCGTCCAGAGCCTTTTGCGGGGCATCTATCCGTGGTCCTTTACGCTTTTCTGTTTTGTCATCGCTTTTATCCGCTACATTAAAAGATACAATTAAACGACGCGGTGTCGAATACTGTTTTATGGGCGTTTGACGTGTATGTACACTTTTTTCAGTTATACCCTTAAGTAGAAACTGCATCAAAATTTCCGTGCCAAAAACTTGTGAAATTTCAGGCGTTTCCTCACTCAATAACTCTAATAAAAACTCAGCCATAATAACCCCCTAAAAACCCGCACGATCGCGACACGCCGCAGGCAAGGGATTGCCCGCGAACAACGCCGCTCCACACATATTTATCTGCCGCCACATAAACCCGCGCCCGTCAGGATAATAGGCTATGTAAGTATCAAACCCCAGCGGTTCGTCCAATTTCGCCCGCAAAACCCGCGCCACTCCGCCGCGAATATCCGCGTCAATCGCGCCCGCATCAAAACAATCAAACCATCGGGGGGCGGTCAGGGGTGTAGCCTCCTGCGCAGCTTCCCCGTCATCGCCAAACGCCCAGAAATCCCAAAAATCCCCAACAAAACAAGCCCGCAAATTCAACGGCGAACTGCGCCCGTCAATGCCTCGGTACCCCTGCACAGGCACTTGCCCCGTGCTAACCGTTACCGATTTCGCGCCGTCATCGGGCGTATAAGGGTAATACTGATTGAAATACACCAGCCCCACGCCCATCATCATCGCCACCGCGATAATCAAAATTATCAAAACTCTGCCGTTCATCATTCGCCCTCCGTTTGTGCGACATAGGCATCGGCGCAGGCCTTCGCCAACCCGCGCACTCGCGCGATATAGGCGGCGCGTTCGGTCACCGAAATCACCCCCCTCGCGTCCAGCAAATTGAACAAATGCGAGGCTTTGATGCACTGGTCATAGGCGGGATGAACCATGACTATGTCCGTGCCGCGTTTGGCATCGCGGGCGGGTGTGTCCAAAATCCGTGTGCATTCAGATTCCGCATCTTTGAAGTGGGCAAACAACATATCCGTGTCCGCCACATCAAAATTCCACCTTGCATATTCGCGTTCCTTTTGCAGGAATATATCCTTGTATTTCAAAGGGATAGGCGCGGTCGGGTCGTTATAGGGCATGTCCATCACGTGGTCTATCCCCAGAATATACATCGCCAAACGCTCTAACCCATAGGTGATTTCCCCGGTGACGGGACGGCAATCGTGCCCGCAAACTTGCTGGAAATAGGTGAATTGGCTGACCTCCATGCCGTCGCACCAGACCTCCCATCCTAGCCCCCACGCGCCCAGCGTTGGGCTTTCCCAATCGTCCTCTATAAACCGTATGTCGTGTTGGGTTTGGTCGATGCCAATGGCGGCCAATGAGCGTAAATATAGGGCTTGGAAATCGGGCGGGCTGGGTTTTATCATCACTTGGAATTGGTAATAATGCTGTAATCGGTTTGGATTTTCCCCGTATCGCCCGTCGGTCGGGCGGCGGCACGGCTGGACATAAGCGAAGGACCACGGGCGTTTGCCCAAGGAACAAAGCGTGGTGGCTGGGTGGAAAGTGCCTGCCCCAACCTCCATATCATACGGCTGCATAAGGGCGCACCCTTGGGCTGCCCAATAATTTTGCAAGCGTAGGATGATGTCTTGGAATGATTGCGGTTTTGGGAGGGTCGTCATTTTCGGTGCCGTATGGTTTGCGGGGTGTGCGGGTTATTGCCCTTTCTTTATGTGAAAATGGGCGTGAGGTCAAGGGGGGTTTAGCGATTAGTGATTAGTGATTAGTGATTAGTGATTGGTTATTAAGAGTTGGGGTTTGTTATTAGAAGTTAAGGATAGAGGTTTTTTGTTGCGCCCTCACTTCGGGGCAAGCCCCTTCGTTCGGTCGCCCGCCCGCCCACCCCTCCTGCGGAGAGCTGGACGGGCTATTTTTTGGCTGGGGTTTGGCTCAGCGTCTTGTAGATAGTCTAAATAAATTTAGAGCAAACCCATCACCAATCCCCAAGTATTCTTTGCAAATAATCCAATCTAACGTCTTGTTATTCCAGATAGTAAATTTATAGAATCATTATCGTCTTGAAACCCAAGGGCTTTTGGCATGCTCCCACGAAGTGGGGGCTACGCACAAAAGACCACGCTGGTCGGCATTCGCGTAGCGATGACGAAGACCCGAAGGGCATCATTAATCCTTAACCACCCATCGCAAAAATAATTCCCGCGAAATCCGCGGCTTTCAAGGACGCGCCGCCTATCAGTCCGCCGTCAACATCGGGCAAATGGGCTATCCGTTCAGCGTTGCCCGCGTTCATCGACCCGCCGTATAACACGCGAACCCCGCCCGCCACGGGTGCGCCGAATCGCTCTGCCAAAGCCTTGCGGATAAACCCGTGCATCTGCGCGATGTCATCATCATTCGGCGTGTGGCCTGTGCCGATAGCCCAAATCGGCTCGTAAGCGACGATAAGATTCGCGGGGGTTGCACCGTCAGGCAGGCTGGTTTGCAACTGACGGGCAACGACGGTTTGCGCGTCTGCGCGTTCCGCCAAAGTTTCCCCCACGCAAACAATCGCGCACAGCCCTGCCCGCCACGCGGCGTTGGTTTTCTGCGCTATGATAGCGTCGGTTTCCCCGTGGTTTGCCCTGCGTTCCGAATGACCGATAATGACGAATTTCGCGCCTATGTCGGCCAGCATCTCTGCCGATATGTCGCCCGTGTATGCGCCCGTTTCCTGGGGGTGGCAGTCTTGTCCGCCTAATAAAATCTGCGGGGGTTTCTGCCCAAGAATCTGCCCGAACGGGTGGATATAAGGGAAAGGCGGGCAGATGATAATGTCGCAATTTGGCGCGGTTTTCGCGGTTTTCATAGCCCTTTGCAATTCGCCCTGCAATTCCGCCAGCATATCGCCCGCGTTCAGCAACCCGTTCATCTTCCAATTCCCCGCCGCTATTTTACGGCGTGGTGCGTCCCCCCCTGCCCTCGTCATTTTTTTACCAAACCTGCCAGTGGCTCTGGCGCGGCGGCAGGTGCGGCCTTACCACCCGTATCAAACTGAATAGATTCGCCACAACCGCAAGTTTCCGACACATTGGGGTTTCTAAACCGAAATCCGCTCTCTAACAAGCCAGATTCAAAATCAATCTCTGTACCAAACAGGAACATCTGCGCCATCGGCGCAATCATAACAACCGCCCCGTCTTGGCGGATAATTTCATCCAGCGGATCGACCGAGGACACATACTCCATCGTGTATTCCATCCCTGCGCAACCGCCCTTTTTCACGCCCAATCGCAAGCCCAAAGTCGTCTTTTCACGCATTAAACGAGCGATATGCTGCGCCGCACGGGGGGTTAGGTTTAACGCCTGTTTTTGTAGTTTTTCCATCACATAAACCCTAGTTCCAGCCGAGCTTCGTCCGACATCATATCCATACCCCATTGGGGTTCCCATATCAAATCAACTTGCACGGATAGCACGCCTGGCACCGCGCTGATCGCGTCCTGCACCCATATCGGCATTTCACCAGCAACGGGGCAACCAGGGGCGGTCAGGGACATTTTAACGAAAACATCGCCCGTGTCTTCAATGGTAATAGTGTAAATCAGCCCAAGGTCAAAGATATTGACGGGGATTTCGGGGTCATGAACGGTGCGACATGCTTCGCATATCGGCTCATACAGAGGGCTCTGCGTCGTAGACGGCACGATAAGGGGCGTGCCTTCGGGTGGAGGATTACTGGGGGAGTTATCAGGGGAAGCGGGCGATACCATCGGGTGAAACCTTTGTTTGGGGATAGGTTAATCAATAGATAACGCTAACCTGCGCGAATGTCAAGCGGTGATTCTATGCGCCAGCCCACCCTACCGATTTATTCACTGGGCGGACGCGCGACAAACCCACCAACATAGCTACGGCTACTAGTATCGCCCGCGCGAGCAGGATTGCTAATAAACGCGCCAACCGCACCCTCTTGCCCGATTAAACCTTTCAAAGTACCAGCCCGCACATTCTCAGGTGAAAGAGGCTGAAAACCCTGAAACAATACCGTTCCGTCTATCACGCCGTTATCGTCCCAACTGCCTTCCACAGAAATCTCATGGTAGTAATCATATATAATTGAGTAAGGATGGGCATCGCTATGGCTGAAGTTAAGCGTTCGATTTGTAAGATCTAGGTTAAGATTCATGTTGGAAGTTACCGAGGATGAATGAGATATAACCTTAAATTTCCCCTCCCAAATTGCGGTAACAGGATTGCCCTCGGCATCGGCGGGCAGAACCGCCAAAGGCTCGCCTAAATCGGTACTAGGTAAAATCCCAACCCCATCATTAACATATCTGAATTTTTCATAGGTATTAAAAAACGCTATACCATCGGATGCATCCCCACCCTTGTCACCAAAAACATCATCGGCAAGTGTTAGAATTTTGTCGGCACGGAGCCCATTTAACATTGATTCCGTAACTTGCAAAAATTGATTGTGATCAGTACTAGCAAGACTGGTAGGTGGTGCAGTATCAAAACTATCCACCCAGTCCGCCGCGGTTACCCTATCTGTCGTTGGCGTTGACACAACTGGTGTAGATGGCACAACTGGCGTGGGCGTTGACACAACTGGCGTGGACGTAGATGGCACAACTGGCGTGGGCAGACGCAGACAGTCGGAGTTATCCGCGTTCCTCCTACAAAAATCGACCCGCAAATAGTTATACACATCGCCCGCGCATCGCGTGGCAAAAGGGTTGCCCCGACAGGCGTCTCTGCGGTCTTCGGTAAATCTATCGTTGCTAATGCACTGCGCATCAAACGGGTGGGTCCTGCAAATATGGTTGTAAGTATCTTCAACCGTGCAAAGGGCGTTATCCACATTCCCCGCCCTCCGACAAAACGCAACCCGACTGTTCTGCGCTTTGCGATAATAAGCTTCTGTTAGTTTACCAAAGCAGTAACGATTAAAAGGATTTTTAAAGCAATCATAAACAAGACCGTCGTCGTGACACCGCGAGCTATCATTGGCATTATCACCCACAACACAGTGTTCAATAATCGCATTGCGTTCGGATTCATATCCTAAATTGCAATGCTTATTAAAGGGATTATCAGCACAGGTTTCCATCAATTTTGCCAACTCTGCCTGTGATGCAGGCCGCGCAACAAACCCGCCAGGCGTTTGATGAGAGACGCTATATATACCATCTCCATTTATAATAAATATGCCAACCGCGCCTTCTTCCCCGATAAGACCCGTTAATACACTTGTATCCTTTTGTGGATCACCCCCATAAACATAAAAAGATGGATTGAGCAGAAGTTCCAGTTCAACAGCCCCTGTTATCACCCCAACTTCATCAAAACTGCCTGTTACATTAAAATTCGTATAATAATCTTGGACAAGAGCCTTCAACTCACCCGCCCCGTCGCCAGTACCAAAAGAAACATTAAGAACAAAATCTTTTCCACCATCGTCTGCATATTCGAATTGACCGATCCATTTTGCCGTACCTTGCGTTTGGGTTAAAGGCGCACCAAGGTTGGTTCCAGACAAAATGCCGCTGTAAACAATGTTTGATAGCATGTACAAGGGTATGTCGTAATTCCGTGTTGGCGCATATGAAAACCCATCGGCGGCATCCCCGCCCAAGGCAACCCCGTTAAAGGTGGCATTGGCAAGATTTAAATTTACACTATAATCGCGGGTATGAACTCTCGCATTACCCATATCCAAGCCTGTTTCTCCGCCTTTTAGGAATTTGGACTCCGTATCTCTGATGGAACCCCTTGAGGCAAGGTCTTCATCAAAACTATCCGCCCAAACTTCGGCGGTTACCTGTGGTGTTGGACAGGAGGGATGGGTGCCCACCTTACCCTCACAAAAGCTGACCCGTAAATCGTTATAAGCATCGCCCGCGCATCGCGTGGCAAAAGGGTCATCGGTACAGGCGGCTCTGCGAAATGGCGTAAATATATTGTTGTCGCCAAGACAGTGCGTATCAAACGGGTGACTCTGGCAGACATGAATCAAAACATTTCTAATACGGCAAAGGTTATCAGAAGAATGATTCTCCCCCGTCCGGCAAAACACAATGCGGTTTGCTCGCGCCTGTTCATAATGTTGCGGCAAGAAGTCTTCACAAGAACTGTCAAAAGGTTCACTAATGCAATGATGCGATAGTTTGGCAGAAAGACAAATTTCCTCATTGGCGTTGCCACCAATAATACAGTGGTCAATACGCGCAACACGTTCGGATTCATATCCGACAGCGCAAAGCCTATTAAACGGGTCATCGGCGCAGGTTTGTGCCACCGTCCGTAGTTCTTCTGCAGATGATGGTCGCGCGACAAACCCACCGTAATGCTCACTAATAAAAAACGCGCCAACCGCACCCTCTTCCCCGATAAGACCTGTTAATTTGCCTGTAAAGCCGGGGAGGGGGAGGGCAGACCCCCTATTGTCGGGAACGTTCGTTCTGAAAAGCCCATATTGCACCGTCCCTGTTATCACCCCAGTATCATCAAATTCGCCCGCTACGTAGTAATCAGAAGCGGTATTTGGAATGACAGCCTCAATTTCGCCCGCGCCCTCGCCAGTGCCAAAAGACACGTTAAGGATAAAATCTGCTGGGGAATAACGTCCATGTTGAAAAGCCCCAATCCATTTGGCAGAGCCAGTGTTATCGGTTAAAGGCGCGCCAAGGTTCGTTCCTGACAGAATGCCCGCATAGCTATGAGCAGAGCTATAGTTGGTGGCTTGGGCCGTAAAGAATGCCACGCCATCGGCTGCATCCCCGCCCAAGGCAACCCCGTTAAAGGTGGCATCGGCAAGTGTCAAACTCTTATTATAATCAGGATTCGCTCCATAAGGACGAATCCCGTCGGTATCCAAATCCGTTGCCCTGCCTATCAGGAATTTGTGTTCGGTATCATCAACGCTCGCCACGGTGGCAAGGTCTTCATCAAAACTATCCGCCCAAACCTTGGCGGTTACCCGTGGAGTCGTTGGCTCTGGCGTTGGACAGGAGGGATGGGTGCCCACCTTACCCTCACAAAATGTCACCCGTAAATCGTTATAGGCATTGCCCGCGCATCGCGTGGCAAAAGGGTCGCTCGAACAAGCGTCCCTGCGAATTGGTCTATAATCATTATCACCACGACACTGCGCATCAAACGGGAAGTTCGTACAGATATGGGCAAAAGTCGTTTCAACAGTGCAAAGCGCGTTGTCCGCATTCCCTGCCGTGCGACAAAACGCAAGGCGGTTTGCCTGCAACTGTTCATAATATTGAGGCAAGAGGGTACTACACTCATGGTCAAACGGATCATTAGTGCCAAACGGATCATTAATGCAAAAATACCATGTATTGGCAGAATCGCAACGTTCATCATTGGCGTTGCCATCAGTAATACAGTGTTCAATAATCGCATTGCGCTGGGATTCATACCCGATAGTGCAACGCTTATTAAACGGATCATCGGCGCAGGTTTGTTCCAAAGCCCGCAGTTCTTCTGCTGATGGTGGTCGCGCGACAAACCCACGGAAACTACCGTAATGTCCGCTAGTAACAACTGCACCAACCGCGCCTTCTTCCCCGATAAGACCTGTTAATTTGCTTGTAAAGCTTGCATAGGGGACATGCCCCCTATTGTTCGGATCGTTCGTCCTGAAAGAACCCATCCTCGCCGTGCCTGTTATCACCCCAGCATCATCAAATTCGCCTTTTAGGTGAGTATCATAAGTAAAGGAGTAGAGTTGAACAACAGCCTCAATCTCGCCCGCCCCCGCGCCAGTACCGAAAGACACGTTAAGGATAAAATCTGTTGGGGAATAACTTTGATGTTGAAAAGACCCAATCCATTTGGCAGAGCCTTGGATTTGGGTTAAAGGCGCGCCAAGGTTGGTGCCTGACAGAATTCCGGCATAGCTATACCACCCGTTATCTTTGGCTCTTTCCATAGTAAAAAATCCCACGCCATCGGCGCGATCTCCGCCCAAGGCAACCCCGTTAAAGGTGGCATCGGCAAGGTTTAAATTGCCAAAATAGTTAGGAGAGCGGTTATACCAAGGACTACGCCCGCCCGTATCCAAATCTGTTTCTCTACCTATCAGTAATTTGGATTCGGTATCGTCGGCACTCACCGTGGTGTCCAAATCCTCATCAAAACTATCCGCCCAAACGGTGGCGGTTACCTGTGGAGTCGTTGGCTCTGGCGTTGGACAGGAGGGATGGGTGCCCACCTTACCCTCACAAAAGCTCACCCGCAAATCATTATAGGCATCGCCCGCGCATCGCGTGGCAAAAGGGTTATCGGTACAGGCGGTTCTGCGAATTGGTCTATAATCATTATCACCACGACACTGCGCATCAAACGGGTGGTGACTACAGATATGGGCAAAAGTATACCTGCCAGTGCAAGCCGCATTCCCCGCATTCCCCACCGTGCGACAAAACGCTAGGCGGTTGTCACGCGCCTGCTGATAATGTACTGGAAAGTTGTCATCACAATCACTCTGAAACGGATCCCTAAGGCAACCATACCATCTATTCAAATAACCGCAACGGTTGCTATCAAAAGAATTGCCGCCAATAATACAGTGTTCAATAATGGTATTGCGCTGGGTTTCATACCCGACAGCGCAGAGCCTGTCAAACGGATTATCATTGCAGGTTTGTTCCAGAGTCCGCAGCTCTTCCCCTGATGATGGTCGCGCGACGAATCCACCGTAAGAGTTACGAATAAGAAACCCGCCAACCGCGCCCTCTTCCCCGATAAGCCCTGTTAATTCGCCTGTAGTGTTAATATTCCTATTGCCTCTATAGTCGGGGTCGTTCACTCTGAAAAATCCAGACACAGCCGTCCCCGTTATCACCCCAGCATCGTTAAATTCGCCTACTATATGAATATCATAAAACGAGTGGGATTTTTGAATAAGAGCCTCAATTTCGCCCGCACCCGCGCCAGTGCCGAACGAAATATTAAGAATAAAATCGCGTGGGTCCTCGCCATGATATTGGAAAGCCCCAATCCATTTGGCAGAGCCTGCGGTATCGGTTAAAGGCGCGCCAAGGTTCGTGCCTGACAGAACGCCAACATAACCACGAGTCGAGTAGTCAACACGGTTTGATTTATCGACAAAAAATGCCATGCCATCGGCGCGATCCCCGCCCAAGGCAACACCTTTAAAGGTGGCATCGGCAAGGTTTAAATTGCCACTAAAATCGGGCGAGTCTCCACGGTTACTAAGTTGGGGATCGCTGGTAGTACGAGACGCAACCGCGCTACCATCCAAATCCGTTGCTCTCCCTATCAGGAATTTGGATTTGGTACTATCGGCGGTCACTGTGCGGGCCAGAGGCGTGTCAAAACTATCCGCCCAAACCTTAGCCGTTACCTGTGGCGCGGCTGGCTCTGACGGAGGACAGGAGGGATGGTTGCCCGCGTTATCCTCACAAAAGCTGGCCCGCAAATCATTATACACAGCGCCCGTGCATCGCGGGGCAAAAGGATCATCGGTACAGGCGGTTCTGCGATTTTGGGTATAGCTATTGCCACACAAGGGGTTAAACGGATTGCCATTGCAAACCCGAACAATCGTATCGGTGCACCGCAGTTCGTCTGGATTGGAAGCACAAACGGTTTCCCGCGCCCCATTATACCCACTATCGCAATAGGAATAGAACGGATATAAGGCGCAATTTATCTCTGCCAAACGCGCGCATTGAGTACTGCTAGCACTGCCACGAGGACGACACACTTTTTCGCGGAATCTGCTATAATCAACGCTGTCAAGGCATCGCGCATCAAACGGGTATTTCTTGCAGATATGCTTAAACGTAGATGTAACAGTGCAAGCCTTATTATCCGCATTCCCCGCCGTGCGACAAAACTCTAGGCGATTGTCACGTGCCTGTTGTTCCAATGTTTCTCCGGGTAGACCACAACCATTAAACACATTCTTAATACAAGGATATGCTTTCTTAACAGCCCCGCAACGGGATCGATTCAAATAATTATCGCCAATAATACAGTGTTCAATAAGCGCAACGCGTTCGGATTCATAACCGATATTGCAATGCTCATGAAACGGGTTATCATTGCAGGTTTGCGTCACCGTCCGTAGCTCTTGCTCTGATGGTGGTCGTGCGACAAACCCACCGAACCAGCTGCCAATAAGAAACGCGCCAACCGTGCCCTCTTCCCCGATAAGACCTGTTAATTTGCCTGTCCTGTAGATCGTCCCCCTATTGACGGGATTATCGGGAGTGTCGTCCCTTTTGAAGTCTCCCAGCTGAATCGTCCCTGTTATCACCCCAGCATCATCAAATTCGCCCGCTATGTTATAATCAGAAAGTACAGAATGGCCGTATGATTGAACAAGAGCCTCAATTTCGCCCGCGCCCGCGCCAGTGCCGAACGAAATGTTAAGAATAAAATCGGTTGGGGAACTGCCTCCATACCGAAAAGAACCAATCCATTTGGCAGAGCCGATGGTATCGGTTAAAGGCGCACCAAGGTTAGTGCCTGACAGAATGCCAGCATAGCTATAAATCTTGCGATTACTGTTTCTTTCCTTGGTAAAAAATGCCACGCCATCGGCTGCATCCCCGCCCAAGGCAACCCCGTTAAAGGTGGCATCGGCAAGGTTCAAACCCCTATTATAAGAAGAACTCGTGTTAAGAGAACCAACCCCACCCGTATCCAAATCCGTTGCCCTGCCTATCAGGAATTGGGATTCGGTATCATCGCTGGTTGCACCGTGTGCCAAATCCTCATCAAAACTATCCGCCCAAACGGTGGCGGTTACATCTGGCGCGGTCGGCTCTGGTTGCGGACAGGCGGAATTGCCCACGTTATTTTCACAAAATGTCACCCGCAAATCGTTATAGGCATCGCCCGTGCATCGCGTGGCAAAAGGGTTATCCGTACAGGCGTTCCTGCGAATTGGTCTATAATCATTATCACCACGACATTGCGCATCAAACGGGTGGTTCGTGCAGATATGGGCAAAAGTCTCTGTAACAGTGCAAAGCGCATTATCCGCATTCCCCTCTGTGCGACAAAACTCAACGCGGTTTGCCTGCGCCTGTTCATAATAGCCAGGAAGCTTGACATTACAATTTTCACCAAAGGGATTACCGATACACGCCTGAAATGCGATAGCCTTTTGACAAATAGATGTATCATTGGCGGTATCCCCGACGATACATCGTTCAATAACCGCATTGCGTTGCGCGTCATATCCGATATTGCACAAATATCCAAAGGGGTTAGCGTTGCATCCCCGTTCTAACTGGTCCATCAATGATTGCGTTGATCGCGATGTTGGTCTGGCGACAAACCCGCCAGTATAATAGTAGGGTCTATAACTTCTATGTCTAGTATACCATTCGGGGTATTCATCGGCCTGTTCAGCGATAAAGGCACCAATCGCACCATGCTCTCCTATCAAGCCTGTCAATACGCCCGTTTTAGCAAAAGGACTTCTTTCCCCTCTGTTATTATTATCTATATTGGTAAAATCCCCGATTTCAACAGTTCCTGTTATCACCCCCGCGGTATCAAAATCGCCTCTTATGTGAAAATCATAATCATCTGGAACAATGGCCTCTATACTACCCGCCTTACCCACGCCACCGAAAGTGATATTAAGGACAAATGAATTTGGGCGTTCATACTCATCATATTGGAATGATCCACGCCATTTTGCCGACCCTTCTGTTTGGGTTAGAGGTGCGCCAAGATTGGTTCCGTGTAGAAGTCCAGCAAAACCAGGGTCAGGTAATTCATCGTTTCGTGTGAAGGAAAGGAACGCCACACCGCCAACATTCCTAATTTTCAAAGTTTGAAAAGTATCGTCAAGCTGTGCGACACCTTCAATCGCCACATCCTCCTCTGGCGTGAGGATCACAAACTTAGAACGAATGTCATTTTCATCGTCTGTGTTAGCCAGTTTTGCGGCAATATCCGCTTCCCAAACCTTAGCCGTTACCTGTGGGGGTTGCGGACAGGCGGGATTATCGGCGTTATTTTCACAAAATGTCACCCGCAAATCGTTATAGGCATCGCCCGTGCATCGCGTGGCAAAAGGGTTATCTGTACAGGCGTTCCTGCGAATTGGTCTATAATCATTATCACCACGACACTGCGCATCAAACGGGTGGTTCGTGCAGATACGGGCAAAAATCGTGCCAATAGTGCAAAGCGCATTATCCGTATTCCCCACTGTCCGACAAAACGCAACGCGGTTTGCCCGTGCCCGTTCATAATGGTCTGGCAAGATATCATGACACCAATTGTAAAACGGATTATTAATACAAGCATACGATTCATTGACAGAATCGCACCTTTCATCATTGGCGTTGCCACCGATAATACAGTGTTCAAGAATCGCATTACGCTCGGACTCATACCCAATCGTGCAATGTTTATTAAACGGGTCATCATTGCAGGTTTCCGTCAGAGTCCGCAGCTCTTCTGCTGATGTTGGTCGCGCGACAAATCCACCAAAAGTGTTACGAAGAAGAAACGCGCCGACCGCGCCCTCTTCCCCGATAAGACCTGTTAATTCGCCCTCTTGATAAATGTAAGTTCCACTATTGTCGGGATCGCTCGGTGTGAAAAATCCACTCCGAGCCGTCCCTGTTATCACCCCAGTATCATCAAATTCGCCCGCTATGTGAAAATTCCAAGAACGGCGGGTTTGAATGATAGCTTCAAGCTCGCCTGCCCCTTCGCCAGTGCCGAACGAAATATTAAGAACAAAATCGGTTGGGGAATCAACCTGATATCGGAAAGACCCAATCCATTTGGCAGAGCCGATGGTATCGGTTAAAGGCGCGCCAAGGTTCGTACCTGACAAAATGCCAGCATAGCTATGTGTCCTGCCATTGTTGGCTGGTTCCGCGGAAAAGAACCCCACGCCATCGGCGCGATCTCCGCCCAAGGCAACCCCGTTAAAGGTGGCATCGGCAAGGTTCAAACCTTTATTATAATCAGAACGCGTGCTATAAGGTGCAAGCCCACCCGTATCCAAATCTGTTTCCCTGCCTATCAGGAATTGGGATTCGGTATCTTCGGCGGTTACGCCGTGGGAGAGGTCTTCATCAAAACTATCCGCCCAAACCTCGGCGGTTACATCTGTTGGGGTCGGCTCTGGCGCAGGACAGGAGGGATGGTTGCCCGCGTTCCGCGTACAAAAGCTGACCCGTAAATCGTTATACACATCGCCCGCACATCGCGTGGCAAAAGGGTCACCCGAACAGGCGTTCCTGCGGTTTTGGGTATAGCCACTGCCACACAAGGGGTCAAACGGATTACCACCGCAAACCCCCGCGATTACATTGCCACACTGCGTATTCGTTGAACCATTGCGACAGGCGGTTTCACGCTCGCCAATATAGCCATTGCCACATAAGGGGTCAAACGGATTATTACCGCAAACCCCCGCGATTACATTACCACACTGCGTATTATTTGATCCATTACGACAGGCGGTTTCACGCGCGTTATTATAACCACCGCCACACAAGCTATCAAACGGATCATCACGGCAAATAGAGCCTATAGTCCAACCGCACCGCCCATCAGCTGGATTGCCCCGACAGATACTGACCCGCGCATCAAGATAGGACTGCGTATTGCGACACAAGCTATCAAACGGATTGCCACCACAAACCCGCGTCAGTGTATCGCTACACCGCGAACTGTTTGGATTGGAAGCGCACACACTCTCACGAATTTCATCATAATTTGAACCGCACAAGCTATCAAACGGATTATTATCTCTATGGCAAAGGTTTGCTATAATAGTACGGCAACTGGGATTGCTTTGGTCATTACGGCAAGCATTTATCCGCGCGCCAGCATAGATACTAGCAGAACACAGCGAATCAAGCGGGTTGGTTGCACAGACACGGTCTTCAACCTTTAAACAACGGTAAACTGGCTCAACACTATTACGGCAAAAATTTGCACGGTCATCATTATAACCACTGCCACACAAGGTATCAAACGGATCATTACCGCAAACCTTCGCGATTATATTGCTACACTGCCCCGTAGTTGCCGAGCCATCACGACAGGCGGACAGACGGTCGCCAGCATAGTCATTATCGCCAAGACACACGGTATCAAACGGGTCAAACTGACACACGGATTTGGCAACGGGCGCGCCCGTGCAAAGCGATGCTATCCTAAGGTTAGAATTACAAAACGCCACACGGGTGGAGCGCAACTGCGCAACATAAGTCTTTACGGCAGGATTCGAATCACAGACGGTATTAAACGGATTTATAAAACACGGGAGTGCTTCGGTAATAATCGTATCACAAGCCGAGGTAACCGCACCCGTAACCGCTTGAATAGCGCAAGTCTTGGCAAGCTCCTTGCGGGCGTTATTATAATCGGAATCAGCGCAAGTTGGGCCAAACGGATTATCCAAACAAACATCAGCGACAGGAACCGCAGGAGCGACAGGACAGCTTGCAGATACAGTGGGGTCGGTCTCACAGGCATTCGCCCGTGCGTCATCATAATCCGCATTGCCAGTGCAAAGCCTATCAAACGGGTATTCACTACAAACCACGGCTACATGTCCGCTCGCGCCTTTACAATGCGGGTTATTCGGGTCTTCAAAACATACATTACTACGTTCGTTGAAATAAACCCCCTGAAAATCCTCTTTTTCACCGCACAATGGGTCAAACGCATCGGCCTTACAAACACTATACGCCACGGCACTGCAAATGGCATCGGTGGAAAACGCCGCACCAGCACATCTTTGCTTCTGCACACTGAGGTTTTGGCACAGAGCCCGGTCTATCCTACCCGTACGGCAGTCCTCTGCCCGTTTGTCCTGCAAAACAACGGCTTTGCTGACTGTAACCCCGCCCCTGACGAAATTACCGAGCACATCATCACTCTGACACTTGCTCGAAAACGGGTTAGTAATACAATCTATGACGGCGGGGGTGCATCGTTCATTATTGGCATTCGCGGGATCGCTGCACAAATCAACGATTTCTAAAGTGGTGGTTTCATCTTTTTCTTCATCCGTTTTGGTTAAACTATCTTTGTCCGATTCGGGTTTAATCAAGTTATCTTTAGGGGTGTTATCAAAAACCTCTGCAACCGCACCCTCTGCGCCGTTTTCATCGCTGGGCGGATTGATAGCGTCCTCGGCAGCAAGACAAAGGCGGGTATTGGACTTTTCGGGGTTGCTGGCGCAATCCTCTATAATCAATGTACGGATAGCACTTATGTTACGTTGACTATCGCATTCTATCAGAAACGGATTGGCGGAGCATTCGCTATCCTGCTCGAAGGAATTGAGATCAATGGTGAATCCACCGCAAGCGGTTAGGATAAAAAGAGCCGCCAGCGCGAAGAACGCCGATTTCAGGGGAAGGGTGAAAGTCTTATACATAGTACATATCTCTGTTTATTACCGAGCTTGTTGCATTGCCCATATGGTTTTATAGTCGTTTGACCTCTGTTTTATATAAGGGTGATTCGCTGGCGATTCGCTAAAAAATACCCTTATGGATAATTTGTATTGATTTTTCCCCATATCTGCAAGCGTTTTTACACGGTTTTTTGGCGATTTTGTCGCTTTTTATGGGTTTTTTGGGTAACCCATTGAAAACACACGCAAAACCCGCAAAAAAACTTACATGAAAAAGGGGGATAGTTTTACCTATCCCCCCTTTTTTATTATTAAAAAAGCCTTATTCACTAGAAAGCCTTAATCGCTGGGCGGACGCGCGACAAACCCGCCAGCAAATCCGCTAGTACTACCCGTTTGGCGATTACTGATAAACGCGCCAACCGCGCCCTCTTGCCCGATAAGCCCGCTCAAAGGTCCTGAATTCACGATGTCACCCGTAACATCCCCTATACGACCGTTTTCATAATACACATGGTTTGCGGTTCCGCTAATCACACCTCGGCTGTTAAACGTCCCGTCCAGCTCAAAGTAATCTTCGGTTCTGCCACTCACAATCGTGCTGATGTCGCCACCCGTGGCGTTAAAGGTAATATCCAGCGTGAAATCACGGCTGAACTCCCGCAGAACACTGCCAGAAAGCACGGCGTGGAAACGACCGCTCCAAGTTGCCGTTCCGCTTGTTTCGGTCAAGGGCGCACCCAAATCCGTTTCAGGAAGAATCCCCGCATAAAAATACGAGTCTGATTCATCGCCATTATGGGCTTTGTAAAAGACCATACCATCGGTGGCAGACCCACCCCCGTCTTGGAAAATATCATCGTCAAGCGTTAGGGAATAGGGCGATATATTGGTAAAACTATTGCTATTTGTAGTCGTGCGGAAATTCAAGTGTGTTCTCGTGACTGGCAAACCATTCCAGATTTGCAAGAAATGATTGCGATTAACATCGGCAACGTGGGCGGGTGCAGTCTCAAAACTTGCCAACCAGTCCGCCGTGGTTACCCGCTTTGCTGCCACTGGCGTGGCTGATATCGCCCTTGTCAGTTCTGGCGTGGCAACAAACCCGCCGACATAACCGCTATAACGAAGTGCATTGCTGATAAAAACGCCGACTGCGCCCTCTTCCCCGATAAGACCTCTCAAAACACCGGGATTATGACCATAACGACCAAGGTTACTCGTTCCTGTAATCACGCCATTATCATCAAAACGACCGTTTATTTTATAGTACTGACCGCCCGCTTCCTCTATAACAGAGGCATGGAGCGTCCCCGCGCCATCCCCATCACCAAAATTGATATGTAAGGCAAAATCTTTGTTTGCATATTCATGACCACTCGCACGGAAATAGCCGTACCAGATAGCCGTCCCATCTGGTTCGTTTACAGGAGCACCCAGATTCGTTCCAGGTAAAATCCCAGCATAATGTGTTATTTCTCCGGAGGCAGGGCCACGATTTGTGCTACGACGATCCAGACCCCTAAAGATAACCACACCGTCGGCGACATCCCCGCCAATGGCCTGCCCCTTATAAGTGGTATAAGCCAAGTTCAAAGTATAAATATTGGGGTCGCTTCCAAAGATACTACGAAGAGTTGTTCCATCCAATCCTGTTGCAATGGCCTTAACAAAGTGATTGCCCACGCTGGTTGAACCAGCAGACAATGGACTATTAAAACTTGCCAACCAGTCCGCCGTGGTTACCGGATTTGCCGTTGGCTCTGGAAGCGAACAGGAGGGATTATCCCTACAGGAGGCATCTTGACGGGCTTTCTCATAACGACTATTGCCAAGGCATTGCGTGGTAAACGGGTGGTTCCTGCAGATATGGACAAAAGTCTTGGTAGTAGTACAAAGCGCGTTATCCGCATTCCCCGCTGTCCGACAAAACGCAACGCGGTTTGCCCGCACCTGTTCATAATGTTGCGGCAAGCTGTCCGCGCAATCACTGCTAAACGGATTATTAATGCAAGGATACCATTCATTGGCCAAACTGCAACTTTCATCATTGGCGTTGCCACCAGTAATACAGTGTTCAATAACCGCATTGCGCTGGGATTCATACCCGACAGTGCAACGCCTATTAAACGGGTCAGCCGCGCAGGTTTGCTCTAAAATCCGTAACTCTTCCGTGGATGATGGTCGTGCGACAAATCCAGAGGTACCACCGCCATTAAGAAGAAACGCGCCAACTGCACCTTCTTCCCCGATAAGACCTGTTAATTTGGCTGTAGCGTTAGTACTGCCCCTATTGTCGGGATCGTTGATTCTGAAATACCCCTGCCGAACCGCCCCCGTTATCACCCCAGCATCATCAAATTCGCCTTTCAGGTGATAATCAAAAGAAAAGGAATAATCGCGTCTTTGAACAAGAGCCTCAATCTCGCCCGCGCCGTCGCCAGTGCCGAAAGACACGTTAAGAACAAAATCGGTTGGGGAAAGAAATTCAGCTCTGAAACTGCCAATCCATTTGGCAGAGCCAGTGGCATCAGTTAAAGGCGCGCCAAGGTTAGTGCCTGATAGAATGCCAGCATATTTAAAAACCCTGCCAGTTCTGGTAGTTGTAGCGGCAAAGAATGCCACACCATCGGCGCGATCCCCGCCCAAGGCAACCCCGTTAAAAGTGGCATCGGCAAGGTTTAAATTAGCCCTATTGTAGGCATCACGATAAGGGAAAGATGTAACCCCGCCATTATCCAAATCTGTTGCACGGCCTATCAGGAATTTGTTATTCGTATCATCGATGCGCGCCGCGGTGGCAAGGGGTGTATCAAAACTATCCGCCCAAACGCTCGCCGTTACCTGTGGAGTCGTTGGCTCTGGACGCGGACAGGCGGGGTTGCCCGCGTTGTTTTCACAAAATGTCACCCGCAAATCGTTATACACATCACCCGCACATCGTGGGGCAAAAGGGTTATCTGTACAGGCGTTCCTGCGGTTTTGGTTATAATCACCATCGCCGAGGCATTGCGTATCAAACGGGTGGTTCGTGCAGATATAGGCAAAAGTATCTTCAACAGTGCAAAGCGCATTCCCCGCATTCCCCGCCGTGCGACAAAACGCAAGGCGGTTTATCCGCGCCTGTTGATAATATTGTGGCAAGCGGTCATCACAATCACTCTGAAACGGATCATTAATGCAATCATCAAGTTCATTGGCAGAGCCGCACCTTTCATCATTGGCGTTGCCACCAATAATACAGTGGTCAAGAATCGCATCGCGTTCGGTTTCATATCCCAAATTGCACCACTTATGAAACGGGTCATCGGCACAAGTTTCTTCCACATTCCGCAGCTCTGCCGATGATGATGGTCGTGCGACAAATCCGCCGTAATAGTTACCAACAACAAATGCACCAACCGCACCCTCTTCCCCGATAAGACCGGTTAATCTGCCTCTATGACGAAAGACGACTCCCCTATTGTTGGGATCGTTCGTTCTGTAAATCCCACGCGCAACCGTCCCCGTTATCACCCCAGCATCATCAAATTCGCCTTTTACGTGAACATCCAGATAATACGGGTGTAATTGAACAAGACCCTCAATTTCGCCGGCCCCGTCGCCAGTGCCGAAAGACACGTTAAGAACAAAATCTGTTGGACTCCAAACTTCAAGCAGGAAACTGCCTACCCATTTGGCAGAGCCTGCGGTATCGGTTAAAGGCGCACCAAGGTTCGTGCCTGACAAAATGCCAGCATAGCTGTTAAGAGGGTAAGACGCAAAAAATGCCATGCCGTCTTCAGCGTCCCCGCCCAAGGCAACCCCGTTAAAGGAGGCATCGGCAAGGTTTAAATTGCCACGCCTAGTAGTTCTAAGCCCGCCATTATTCAAATCCGTTGCTCTGCCTACCAGTAATTTTGACCATATATCGGCAGCACTCGCCGCGTGGGAGAGGGGTGTGTCAAAACTATCCGCCCAAACCTTGGCGGTTACCTGTGGAGTCGCCACCTCTGTTATGGTTGGCTCTAGCACAGGACAGGCGGGGTTGCTCGCGTTCCGCGCACAAAATGTCACCCGCAAATCGTTATATCCATCGCCCGCGCATCGCGTGGCAAAAGGGTCATCTGTACAGGCGGTTCTGCGCCATGGCATAAATCTATCGCTGCCAAAACACTGCACATCAAACGGGTGGTTCGTGCAGATATAGACAAAAGTATCTTCAATAGTGCAAAGCGCATTATCCGCATTCCCCACTGTGCGACAAAACGCTAGGCGGTTTGCACGGGTTTGCTCATAATAGCTTGAAAGACGCAAATTACAATCATCAAGAAACGGATGTTTAATGCACAAATGAAATTTATTGACAGACCCGCAACGCTCGACGTTCAAAGCATTGTCATCAATAATACAGTGTTCAACAACCGCATTGCGTTCGGCTTCATATCCCAAATTGCACCACTTATGAAACGGGTCATCATTGCAGGTTTCTTCCACATTCCGCAGCTCTGCCGCTGATGAGGGTCGCGCGACAAATCCAGCGTAATAGTCACCAACAATAATTGCACCAACCGCGCCCTCTTCCCCGATAAGACCTGTTAATCTGCCTGAACCGTAGACAAGCCCCCTATTATCGGGATCGTGCGTCCTGAAAGTACCACGCGGAGCCGTCCCCGTTATCACCCCAGCATCATCAAATTCGCCTTTTATGTGATAATTACTCGAATGCCAGTGTAATTGAACAAGAGCCTCAATTTCGCCCGCCCCCGCGCCAGTGCCGAAAGACACGTTAAGAACAAAATCTGTTGTGCCTGACGTCCAGGCTTCAACTTTGAACGCGCCTATCCATTTGGCAGTGCCTTGCGTTTGGGTTAGAGGCGCACCAAGGTTGGTACCTGATAGAATGCCAGAATAGCTGTTGATAATTTTAGAAACAAAAAATGCCATGCCGTCTTCAGCATCCCCGCCCAAGGCAACCCCGTTAAAGGTGGCATCGGCAAGGTTTAAATTGCCATAATCAAGGTTACGCCAACCACCGTAATAACTTCTAACCCCGCCATCATCCAAATCTGTTGCTCTGCCTATCAGGAATTCTGACCATATATCGTCGGCACGCGCCGCGTGGGCTAGGGGTTCGTCAAAACTATCCGCCCAAACCTCGGCCGTTACCTGTGGAGTGGTTGGCTCTGTTGTGGTTATCTCTGTTGTGGTTGGCTCTGTTATCGTTGGCTCTGGCGCAGGACAGGAGGGATGGGTGCCCACATTAGCCACACAAAAGCTCACCCGCAAATCATTATATCCATCGCCCGCGCATCGCGTGGTAAAAGGGTCATCGGTACAGGCGGTTCTACGCAATGACGTAAATCTATCGTCGCTAAGACATTGCGTGGTAAACGGGTAATTCGTGCAGATATGCCTAAAAGTATTCCAGACAGTGCAAAGCGCATTCCCCGCATTCCCTGCCGTGCGACAAAAAGCCTCGCGGTTTGCCCGTGCCTGTTGATAATATTGTGGCAAGCGGTCATCACAATTACTGAGAAACGGTTTATTAATGCAAGAATACCAATCATTGGCAGAATCGCAACTGGCATCATTGGCGTTGCCACCAATAATACAGTGTTCAATAATCACATTGCGCTCGGATTCATATCCAGTAGCGCAAAACGAATGAAACGGGTCATTGGCACAGACTCTCGCCACATCTGCCAGATCTGCTGTGGTTGATGGTCGTGCGACAAACCCACCGTAATAGCCAGCATGATTAAAAAGAACCGCGCCAATCGCGCCCTCTTCCCCGATAAGACCTGATAATTTGCCTGTAGAGCTGCTCGTCGAATCAATGTCGAGTTCATTCGTTACCACTCTGTAAAGTCCACGCACAGCCGTCCCTGTTATCACCCCTGTATCATCAAATTCGCCTTTTACTTGATAACCATAAACGAAGTAGTTTTGAACAAGACCCTCAATTTCGCCCGCCCCCGCGCCAGTGCCGAACGAAATATTAAGAAGAAAATCAACTGGGGGACGACCTTCAAGTTGGAACGCACCAGTCCATTTGGCAGAGCCTTGCGTATCGGTTAAAGGTGCGCCAAGGTTGGTGCCTGACAGAATTCCAGCATAGACATAATATCCTCCACTATTGGCTTGTTCAGCGGCAAAAAATCCCACGCCATCGGCGCGATCTCCGCCCAAGGCGCGCCCGTTAAAGGTGGCATCGGCAAAGTTTAAATTACCGTACCGAGGGGTACTGCCCAGAGACAAAGGATTAACCCCGCCCCTATCCAAATCTGTTTCTCTGGCTATCAGGAATTTGCTACTCGTATCATAGGCACTCGGCGTGCGGGAGAGGGGCGTGTCAAAACTATCCGCCCAAACTTTGGCGGTTACCTGTGGAGTCGCCCCCTCTGTTATAGTTGGCTCTGTTATGGTTGGCTCTGGCACGGGTGTGCAGAGCCTATCAAACGGATATTCACTACAAACCACGGCTATATGCCCGTTTGTACCTTTACAATGCGGGTTATTCGGGTCTTCAAAACAGACATTACTACGTTCGTTGAAATAAACCCCCTGAAAATCCTCTTTTTCACCGCACAATGGGTCAAAAGCATCGGCCTTACAAACACTATACGCCACGGCACTGCAAATGGCATCGGTGGAAAACGCCGCACCAGCACATCTTTGCTTCTGCACACTGAGGTTTTGGCACAACGCCCTATCTATCCGACCCGTACGACAATCTTCTGCCCGTTTATCCTGCAAAACAACGGTTTTACTGACTGTAACCGCGCCACGGACGAAATTACCCAGCACATTATCACCCTGACACCTGCCCGAAAACGGGTTAGTAATACAATCTATGACGGCGGGGGTACATCGTTCATTATTGGCATTCGCGGGATCACTGCACAAATCAACGATTTCTAAAGTGGTGGTTTCACCCTTTTCATTATCGAATTCGGGTTTAATCAAGTTATCTTTAGGGGTGTTATCACCAACCACTGCAACAGCACCCTCTGCGCCGTTTTCATTATCGCTGGGCGCACCGAACGCAGCCTCGGCGGCAAGACAAAGGCGGGTATTGGCCTTTTCGGGGTTGCTGGCGCAATCCTCTATAATCAATGTGCGGATAGCACTTATGTTACGTTGACTATCGCATTCTGTCAAAAACGGGTTAGCGGAGCATTCGCTATCCTGCTCAAAGGAATTGAGATCAATGGTAAATCCACCGCAAGCGGTTAGGATGAAAAGAGCCGACAGCGCAAACGTCCCCAATTTTAGGGGCAATGCTTTTAATAGAAGAGTGAAAAGCCGATACATAGTGTTCATTCTGTTTCTTGTTTTACTTGGCAGGTTCCACTGCCCTTTGTGGTGTTGTTAATTTGTGTTATTGGCTGGGTGGCCGTGCGACAAACCCGCCAGAAAACCCCGTACCTGTAGAATAATCAGTAAAAGCACGATTGCTGGTAAAGATACCAACCGCACCCTCTTGCCCGATTAACCCCATCATATAGCCAGTTGCTCTGTTATCAGAATTTGTTGTATCGTTTATATTACCATTCAGATAATCCCCATAAATAACATCACCATCAATGACACCTTGATCATCAAAAAACCCATTTATTTTAAAGTAAGTATCACCCGAATCTTGGACAAATGCATTCACACTGCCAGCATATTCGCCTGCCCCAAATGCAATCTCTAACGTGAAATCTGTATTCAAATAATGATCATAATCCACCGCTTGGAAGTTCCCATTCCACCTCGCCGTACCCGTTGTTTGGGTTACGGGCGCACCCAAATCGGTACCTGCAAGAATAGTGGCAAAATGACGGTATCTGTTTAGGACATTCCCATACCTAGGGGTATTTGGACCATTGCCAAAGGGATGTATACCATTGCCATTCCATCCTTTAAAGAACGCCACACCATCGGCCACGTCCCCGCCCAAGGCGACATTGTTAAAGGTTGCATCGCGAAGATTCAAGGTTATGATGTCTGGCGCGGTTCCGTCGCGTTTTTTAAAATGCGCGGTATTTATTCCTGTTGAACTTGGTTCCAAGAATCCGTCGCTTTTTTGCCACTGAATGGGATTTTCATACAATTGTGGATACTGAAACCTATCTTCCCAATCACTGACCGTCACGCGATCATTCAAACCGGGACGTGCCACAAACCCACCGACATAACCATATCTACCACTGTGTTCGCTGATAATGACACCGACTGCGCCTTCTTCCCCGATTAAACCTGTCAGGACTGCGGGGTATTCACTCTCTCCAAAAAATTCGGAGAAATTCTCTCTAAAGGTTCCTTCAATCAATCCGTTATCATCAAAACTGCCATTTAAACGATAAGTAGCCAATGATGATACCCTATCGCCATGGGTGAACTGTTTTTTTATAAAAGCACGGATTTCCCCAGCTTGGTCGCCTGCGCCAAAATTGACGTGCAGAGCAAAATCTTTGTTCAATTTTTCATTCCAGGCACTATTGACACGAATATGACCGTGCCAGATTGCTGTTGTTCCATTTGGTTCGCTTAGTGGCGCACCCAAATCGGTATTTTTCAGTATTCCTGCATAGGATAACAAGTGCCAACCGTTAGAATCTTTGCCAACAAATTTATTAGTCCCTTTAAAAATAACCACACCATCGGCTGCGTCCCCGCCCAATTTGCGTCCTCCAAAGGTAGCATCGGCAAGGTTCAACGAAACGAGTATAGGCCAATATTTCGCCTCAACAAAGGTTTGTCTATCCAATCCTGTTGCTGATGCAAGAACAAACCTGTCCCCAGGAGTGGATATATCTGCAGGTGCGGACAACCCCGCAGTGCCAAAACTTGCCAACCAATCCGCCGTGGTTACCCGATCGCCCGTTGGCGTTGGCACAACTGGCGCAACTGGCACAACTGGCACAACGACAGGACAATTTGGAGAGACATTGGGGTTAACCTCACAGGCATTCGCCCGCACATTTTCATAATTCGCATTGCCATCGCAAAGCCTGTCAAACGGGTATTCATTACAAACCACGGCTATATGCCCGTTTGCACCTGTACAATTCGGGTTATTCGGGTCTTCAAAACATACGTGACTCCGTTCGTTGAAATAAACCCCCGCGAAATTCTCTTTTTCACCGCACAATGGGTCGAACGCATCGGCCTTACAAACACTATGCGTCACGGCACTGCAAATTGCATCACCAAACGCCGCACCAGCACATCTTTGCTTCTGCACATTGAGGTTTTGGCACTGCGAACGATCAATCAAACCATCGCGACAATCCACCGCCCGTTTATTCTGCAAAATAACGGTTTTGCTGAGTGTAACCCCGCCCTTGACCAAATTACCCAGCACATTATCGCCCTGACAACTGCCCGAAAACGGGTTATTGATGCAATCTAAAACGGCGGGCGTGCATCGTTCATTATCGGCAGTCGTGGGGTCACTGCACAAATCAACGATTTCCAAACTGGCGATTGTAATTTTTCCGTCACCTGCTTGCGTGAAGCCAGCCTTGTTAAATTCGGATTTTGCCAATTCATCTTTAGGAGTCGTGCCTAAATAAACACCCACACCTTCAATATCCCTAACATCTGCAACCTCGCCCGTCCCACCGCAACCATCGCCAAACGGGTTGTCTTCGCATGATTCGGTCGTATCGGGCGTATTAGTCGCGGCATCGGCGGCAAGACAAAGGGTAGTCTCGGACTTTTCGGGGTTGCTGGCGCAATTCTCTATAATCAATGTGCGGATATCACTTATGTTACGTTGACTATCGCATTCTGTCAGAAACGGGTTGGCGGAACATTCGCTATCCTGCAAGTAGGAATTAAGATCAATCGTGAATCCATTGCAAGCGGTAAGGATAAAAAGAGTCGCCAGCGCGAACGCCGATTTCAGGGGTAGGGTGAAAGCCTTATACATAGTATATACCTCTGTTTCCTATAGGGCTTGCCCGCGTTGCCCATATGGTTTTATAGTCGTTTGACCTTACGTTTTATACAGGGGTGATTCGCTGGTGATTCGCTAAAAAATACCCTTATGGATAATTTGTATTGATTTTTCCCCATATCTGCAAGCGTTTTTTATGGGTTTTTTGATTATTTTGTTGTTTTTATGAAATAATCACATAACACATTGAAAACAAACGAATAAACTTACATGAAAAACGGGGGGTAGTTTTAACGATTAACGATTAACGATTAGTGGTGGCTACAAGACGATAAGGTTGTTCTAAATTTGTTTAGACTATACACAAGACGCTGAGCCAAACCCCAGCCAAAAAATAGCCCGTCCAGCTCTCCGCAGGAGGGGTGGGCGGGCGGGCGACCGAACGAAGTGGCTTGCCACGAAGTGAGGGCGCAACAAAAAACCTCTGCTCTTAACTTCCAATAACAAACCCCAAATCCCTAATAACCAATCACTAATAACTCACAACTAATAACTAACAACTAAATTTGGTGCGGCTGAGAAGACTCGAACTTCCACGGGTTTTACCCCACAGCGACCTCAACGCTGCGCGTCTACCATTCCGCCACAACCGCACTGATGGACGCAATACCACGCGGGGGGGAATTAAACAACCCCCCTTTTGTGTCCCCTTTTGGGCCCCTTTTGGAATTGACTTTTGCGCCCGCACCCCCTACCCTAGCCCGTATGGAATGGTTCGCCTCACACTCCCCCGTTGATTATCAAACCGCGCTGGACGCGATGGAAACACGCGTGGCGGGTATGGGTGCAGGTACGCTCAGCGAGCAGATTTGGCTGTTGGAACACCCCCCGCTTTACACGGCTGGCACCAGCGCAAAGCCCGCCGATTTGCTCAGCGATGCCCTGCCCGTTTATCCCAGCCAACGCGGTGGGCAATACACCTATCACGGACCGGGGCAACGGATAGCCTATGTTATGATGGATTTAAACACGCGAGGGCGCGATTTGCGGGCGTTCGTTTGTGCTATGGAAGAGTGGATTATTCGCGTATTGGCGCGGTTTGATGTGGTTGGCGAACGCCGAGCGGGGCGGGTTGGCGTGTGGGTTGTCCGCCGTGATTTACCCGCGTTGGCGGATGGCGCGTGGCGCGAGGATAAAATCGCGGCGATTGGATTGCGAGTGCGTAAATGGGTGACTTTCCACGGGCTCAGCATCAATGTGGATTGCGATTTAACGGGGTATAACGGCATAGTCCCCTGCGGATTAACGGGTTTCGGCGTAACCAGTTTGGCGGATTTAGGGCGGGATGTCAGCGTGGCGGATGTGGATTTGGCACTGCGGGCAGAGTTTGATTTAGTGTTTAGTGATTAGTGATGAGTGATGAATTATTGGTTATTTTTAGTTATAATCCTTATGAATAGCTAGGTGCTAGTTATTTTAGGAAAAATCTTTGCCACAAAACCGAATTCACAATTCACCACTAAAAACCAACCGCTTGACATTAATACAATTCTTTGCAACATTACCCACTAATCATTAATCACTAACCACTAATCACTCATTTCCATGTTCAAACATATTCTAACCGCTTTCACCGCCAGCCCGCCCGAAAACCTGCCCCCTATGGATGGTAGTTTGGCGTTGTGTGCCTTGATGGTGCGGATTGCCCGCGCCGATGACGACTATTCCCCAGCCGAGCAAACCACCATAAAAACCCTGATGAAACGCAGCTATGATTTGTCCGATTCGGCGGCGTTGGATTTGATGACCGAAGCCGAAACGTTGGAGGCTTCCGCCCCCGATACCGTCCGTTTCACCCGTAAAATAAAGGAAACCGTGCCGCATGACACGCGCAAATCTGTGCTAGAATCGCTTTGGACGGTTGCGCTGGCGGACGGGCAACGCGATGTGGCAGAGGACAGTTATATGCGCCTTGCCGTGCGTCTTTTAGGCTTGCAGGACGTGGATTCCGCACTGGCACGACAAAAAGTGGAACGTCTTAACGTTTAATTAACCAATCTGCCCCATGTTTGTATAAACAATTTGTTAATACATGGGGATGGGATGCGACAAAACAACCTTTATCAGCTCTTTAGCCTTGCCCACACGCAAAGGCGCAAACCGACTAAACTCGGCCAGATTTTGGTGGATTTGGGGTATATTCAGCCGATGGATTTACTGCGAGCCTTGGCGATTCGGCGGGGTCAAAACGCGATGTTGGGCGAGATTTTGGTCGCCCATAATGTCATAACCCACGCCCAACTTATCCATGCGTTAAGTACGCAATATAACATTGATGTGCTGGATATTAGCGGTCATGAGGTGCCGTTTGAATTGGCGCAAAATTTCACTGCGGAGGACTGCTTTAGGTTGCATTTCATTCCTTTGTCTGTGCGCGATGACACGATAACCCTTGCGCTGGCGAACCCCAGCCATCGTGACGCGATTAAAAAAATCGTAGCAGGGGTTGGATACCGCGCCGAATTCGTGCTGGATTATCGGCGGACTATCCAAGATAAAATCGCGGGGGCGTACCGCGAAGCCTTGTTACATAAGGCGAAAACCATCTGCCCCGCCGAATTCAGTTGCCGTGATATGTTGCACCCCACGCGGCGGCGCAATTTTGTCATTTGCGTGGCTTTGGGCATGGGTTTGCTGGCGATGGTGGATATGCTCTGGCTGATGCTGTTTTTCATAGTTATCGGCATTATGATGCTGAGTACCTGTTTGAAATTGCTTTGTATCCTTGGCTATTTTATCCACGAGGCACGGCAAAAACACGCCCCGCCCGCGCCGATTCCGATTCGCCCACCGCCTTTGCCTAGTATTTCCGTGCTGGTGCCTCTGTTTCGTGAAACCAATATTGCAGAGCGGTTGATTGCTCGGATGAAAAACCTGAAATACCCGCGTGAGTTGTTAGAGATTTGCTTGGTGGTGGAAGAAAACGACACGGAAACGCGGGCGGTGATTGATGCCACTCCGACCGCGCCTTGGATGCAGGTTATTGTCGTTCCCCACGATGATTTGCGCACGAAACCGCGGGCGTTAAATTACGCCTTGGATTTCACGCGGGGGGAGGTGGTTGGGATTTACGATGCCGAGGATGCTCCGCAGCATGACCAGTTGTATAAAGTCGCCGATGCCCTGCAAAATAGCGCGGATGATGTCGCATGTGTGCAGGCCGAATTGGACTATTACAACGCGCGGACGAACTGGCTATCGCGGTGTTTTACACTGGAATATGCCACGTTATTTCGCACCTTGATGAAGGGGCAAACCGCGTTGCGCCTGCCTGTTTTATTAGGCGGGACTTCGGTGTTTTTTAAACGTGATATTTTGGAAAAACTGGGGCGGTGGGATGCCCATAATGTAACCGAGGACGCGGATTTAGGTGTGCGCCTCTATCGCAAGGGTTATCGCTGTGCGTGTGTTGAATCGGTAACGTTTGAGGAGGCAAATTGCCGTCCTTTGCCGTGGATTGGGCAAAGGTCGCGCTGGTTAAAAGGGTTTTTGGTGACTTGGGTTGTGCATATCAAACGCCCCGTGGCTCTGTTTCGTGATATTCGCGTGAAAGGTGTGTTGTGCATGACGGGTGCTTTGTTGGGTGCGGTGAATGCGTTTATCGCTCCGCCCTTTGTTCTGCCCATGGCGTTGGTGTATTTCGGCTATAATGTGCCGATGTATGATGGTGTTCCTTTGGTGATTTTGGCGTGGCTTGGCGGGGTGTTTTTGATATCAGAGGTGATACACTTGGGGTTGTATGCGATATCCTCGCGTGGCAAGGGGCATCGCTATTTACGCTGGACGATCCCGACCTTATGGTTGTATTGGCCGTTGGGGTGTTTTGCTGCGTTAAAAGCGTTTTATGAGATTGTTATCAAGCCGACCTATTGGGTGAAAACCCCGCATGGGATTGGGGATGAGGGATTGGGTGTTAGTCATAAATCTGTTACAGATGTTTTTTATTTACGTAAGAGCCAAAGGGCAAAACCTCTAATCAGTAAAATTCCCCTTCAATAATCCACGCAGTACTGGACAGAGTCAGTTGATTATTAACAATCGAATCGCCTAGCCCGTCGGTTAAAACCCGCGCCACCTGCTCGCGTTTATCGGGGTCAATCCCGTGCAGACGCGATGCCAAAAGACCGAGCCGTAATAAAAATTCCACACCGCCAGCTATTCCGCCTTTTCCATCCTGCCCCAAACAGCACACGGTATCGCGTTTCACCTTACGCCAAGTCAAATTGCGAATACCGCTTTTTTGCAATATAGGCACGAAATGCTGCTCTTCCGCCCAACCGAAAGGACCCGCAACGCCAGAGTCTGGCAAGCGAGTAAGCTCCCGCCCCAATACGGGTTCCGCCAGTGCCAAAGGCAACCGCGCCCAATCATTTTCAGAGACACTCGCCCAAGCAATCAATACTATCTTACATGGGGGGTTATTGTGGGGTTTATTGGGGGACTCACCCAAACCCGAAATTCCCGAAACTATCCCATCCCAAGCCGCGGCTTGGTTGTCAAAAAACATCGTACCGCACCGCGAAAACAGAGCCTCCGCACCCGTCAATCCACCGCCCCGTGCCAATGAAACCACATCCCCGCATTGATATGAGATATCCAAACCCCGCGACCGCCCCCGCGCCACTTCCAATAAATCCGCCGACAAATCCACGCCCAAAACCCGCGCACCTCGCCGTGCCAAATCCACGCTACACGCGCCCGCCCCGCACCCTATATCCACGACAAATCGCCCCGCGACTGCGCCCAAAGCATCCAATCCAACATCGCCCACGGGTGACAACATCCTATCTAACGCCCCCGCGTTTTGCGCCCAAACCGCGCCCAATTTGCCTTGCCATTCTGGTGATTCTGTCATAACCTTTGCCTTAATCCCAAACCCAATTCCCCGCTTTTATACCACAAAACAGCATAATAAAAAGGCACAAAATGAACAGAACCACCTGCGACATAGTCATCGGCGGAGGCGGTATAGCTGGGCTGAGCGCGGCCTGCGTCTTTGGCACGGCTGGGTTTTCCGTCATCTGTGCCGAGCCCAACACCCCCGCAAAAGACCTGCGCACCACCGCCATTTTGCAACCCGCCCAAGCGATTTTGTACACCAACGATGTGTGGCAAACCCTTGCCCCGCACGCCTGCCCCCTGCAAACCATGCGTTTGATTGACGCAACAAACGACACGATTAACACGACCGCCGATTTCCACGCAAACGAAATATCCCCCCTGCCTTTCGGCTGGAATGTAGTCAATTGGCGACTGCGGGATGCCCTGATAAAACGGCTTGCCACCCTGCCGAATGTGCAGATTTTACCGCTTGCCGTGGCAAGCATCACGGCGCGACAAAACCATTGCCTTGTCCGCCTAAACGACGACCAACAGATTGAAACCGCACTGCTGATTGGCGCGGATGGGCGCGACTCGTTTATCCGTGAAAACCTGAATATCCCCTTGAAACGCTGGACTTACGGGCAGAAAGTGCTCGCCTTCCACGCAACCCACCCCGAACCGCATAACAATATATCCACCGAAATACACAATAATGGCGGCCCCTTCACGCTGGTGCCAATGAACCCCACCACCAAAAACCATTCTGCCGTTGTTTGGATGGATAAATCGGATAAAATTGATGCACTTATGATGATGAAACCGAAAGAATTCACCGCCACCCTGAACCTGCGGGCGGGCGGAATTCTGGGCGGTTTAACGGCTGGCAAAACCCGCCAGAGCTTCCCCGTTATATCGCAACAGGCGCGAAATCTGACCGCCCCCCATTGTGCGCTGATGGCGGAGGCGGCGCATGTTCTGCCCCCGATTGGCGCACAGGGTTTGAACATGAGCTTTGCCGATATTGCCTGTTTGCTCCGCACGGCGCAAATCCACGAAATCGGCAACCCCAAAATGCTAACCGCCTATGAAACCGAACGCCGCCACGCGATTCGCCTGCGTATGGCGGGGGTGGATGTGTTAAATCGCGCGTCCATCAGCAACGCCGCCCCCGTGCGAATGCTGCGAATGAAAACCCTGCAATCCCTGATGACCCTTGCTCCCTTGCGTCAAATGGTGATGCAAAGCGGGCTAAACGGTTAATTTTCAATTAATTTGCAAAAATCGCTTTTTGCCCTACCAATCCCCCGCGTTTTTATGGTAAGACCGCCTCATCAAAAACCAACTAACCAGAAAGACCACATAAAATGCGAGTTTATTACGATCGCGATTGCGATATTAACCTGATTAAAGATATGAAAATAGCGATATTGGGCTATGGATCACAGGGGCATGCGCACGCGCTAAACCTGCGTGATTCGGGCGCGAAGAATATCGCGATTGCCTTGCGGGAGGGTTCGCCAAGCCGTGCGAAAGCCGAGAGCGAAGGCCTTAAAACTATGGATATTGAGGCCGCCGCCAAGTGGTGCGATTTGATTATGTTCACGATGCCCGATGAATTACAGGCGCAAACCTATAAGGCTCACGTGCATGATAATTTGCGTGACGGGGCGGCGATTGCTTTTGCCCATGGTTTGAACATTCATTTCGGGCTGATTGAGGCGAAAAAAACCGTTGATGTCATAATGATGGCGCCAAAAGGGCCCGGGCATACCGTGCGCGGCGAATACGCCAAAGGTGGCGGAGTGCCGTGTTTGGTTGCGGTTGATAATGATGCGTCTGGGCGCGCTTTGGAGATTGGCAAATCCTATTGTTCCGCCATAGGTGGCGGGCGTTCGGGCATTATTGAAACCAATTTCCGCGAAGAGTGTGAGACGGATTTATTCGGCGAACAGGCGGTTTTGTGTGGCGGGATAGTCGAGCTGATTCGGCTGGGGTTTGAAACCTTGGTGGAGGCAGGATATGCCCCCGAAATGGCGTATTTTGAGTGTTTGCATGAGACGAAGTTAATTGTCGATTTGATTTATGAAGGCGGGATTGCCAATATGAATTATTCGATTTCCAATACGGCTGAGTACGGCGAATATGTGTCTGGTCCGCGGATTTTGCCTTATGAGCAGACGAAAAAGGCTATGAAAGAGGTTTTGACGGATATTCAAAACGGCAAGTTTGTCCGTGATTTTATGACGGAAAATGCTGTTGGGGGGCCGTTCTTTAAGGCTACCCGTCGTAATAATGACGCGCATCAAGTGGAAGAAGTCGGTGAAAAACTGCGGGCGATGATGCCGTGGATTTCGGCGGGGAAAATGGTGGATAAGGATAAGAATTAGGGGTTAGGGGTTAGGGGTTAGTGATTGGTTGCTAGGAATTGTGGGTTCGTTATTAGAAGTTAAGGGCGGAAGTTTTTTGTTGCGCCCTCACTTCGTTCGGTTGCCCGCCCGCCCACCCCTCCTGCGGAGAGCTGGACGGGTGATTTTTGGCTAAAGCCTATCCTAGCATCTAGGCACAGCCTAAATAAATTTAGAGCTAACCCATCACCAATTCCCAAGTATTCTTTGCAAATAATCCAATTTATCGTCTTGTTATTCCAGATAGTAAATTTATAGAATCATTATATTCTTGTAACCAAAGGGCTTTTGGCATGCCCCCGCGAAGTGGGGGCTACGCACAAAAGACCACGCTGGTCGGCATTGCGTAGCAATGACGAAGACATTATTTTTATTTTCGGGCAGGTTCAACTGCCCTTGTGGGCATCATTCACAATTCACAACTAGCCCGCGCCTTTGGCACGGGAGGCTTCTGATTCTGGGACATAAGTCCTCTGCGCCAGTTCCAATAAAAATGCGTCTTCCTTTTGTGGATAGCGGGGGGTTTTTGCGACTGTGGCAAGCGAACCCTTGGCACTTAAACCTTTAGCATCCGTACAGATTATCACAACGCGGGTGGGGTTAATATCATCGGTTATATCGCCCTCTATCGTCCAAATCTTGCCATCATTTGCGGGCAGATTTGCGATAAAAGGCAGTAATAATACGGGGGCATAGACCTTTGAGATAACCACCTTTTCCACCCCGCTCGGCAAGCCAAAATCGGACAAGGCCGCGCCCACGGATATAGGACACAAGGGTGAATTTCCAAACGCATCACCCTCCCAAACATCGCCACTTGGCCAAGCTCGCACCGCCCGCGATGCAACCTCCTGCCCATCCACTCGCCGAAAATACCGCGATAAAACATCCGCCCCATCAACGCCATAATCGCACAGCCAGCCCGCCGCAAAGGTCGCTTCCTCCGCCAATCCCCAGTCGTAACCAGCGCCCCGCGTGGCTCGGCGAGCCAACACGCCCGTTTCATAAAACGACAGCATCACGCACCCCCAAACGGGCGAACCCAGCAGTCATCCACGCGCAATTCATCGGGGAAAGGCGCACCGGCAAACATGCTAATCCGCAGCCAACGGTCTGACCGAGGGTCAAAATGCGTCGCCCCGAAAAACGACAGCTTAAAGCGCAGTAAATCAATCGGCATCATACCCTCATCCACCAGATTATCGCGAATTTCACTATACGGGAAACGCATGGCGATTTGCACACGCCTTGCGGTGTGGCGAAATTCGGGGGCGGATAGCAAAATATCCGCCACGCTTCCGCCCGCGCCCGCCGCTTGATAAAGCCCAGCAATATCACGCCCGATAGCCAAAGGTTGCTCCAAATCCGCCCCGTCTTCTTCAAACCGTTCGCCCAATCGCGGTTCCAGCTTAGCCTCCGACACATACCAAAACCGTGCGATATTGGCGGGTTCGGTGAAATCCAGAGCCAACGCCCACGGGTAAATCCGCTCAATCGCAGAGCGCAGGTCGGCGGCGGACATCGCCCCGTTAATCCTATAATAAAGGGTTTCATCAATGGAAAGGCACTCCACCAGCCCATCGACTAAATCGCCGTAGGGTTCCAACAAAACCGAGGCTATCTGCTCTGACCCTTCCAGCGATAAATTGGACTCACCCCATTTATACAGCCAATCCCACGGATAATCGGCGGGCAATTCGGTATCAAAGGCGACCACCGCCCGCGCCAAATCCCCGCGCAATTCGGCGATTTTGGGTTTGGCAATCGGGTGTTCGCTCTGCCACGCCTGCGCCGAATCCTGCGCCACACATAGCGCGACTCGCATCGCGTCCCGCGCCGATGCCACGGGCGTTTTCACCCCACGCACACGCGCCAAAGCCGCCTCCTTCGCCGCAACCCAGCAATGAATTAACGCGGGATGATGCACCAGAAACGGCGCCATGCCCAGCCCGGTGGAATTGCCTATGCCACATTGACGGCGCAACGCGGGGGCAAGCCGAACCGCCTCCGCCCCGCCCATCGCCTTTGCGCGAAAATCCAGCAAATCCATCACAAAGCACCGAATCAGATAAACCGCCAGCATTTCGGCTTGGAACGGAGCGTGTAATTCGGGGCGATCCAGCAAATCTCGGCGGTCGGCCGCGCCGAATTTACCAGAGCCATAAACCGCCGTTGTCCGCATGAAATAGCCGACTTGCAAAATTTTATCCGCGTCGGGTTGCTCGCCTTTCGCCAGCTTTTCCAAGGCGTAATTCCACGCTCGCAGGGAACGATTCGCCCGCGATAGCACGATTTCACGGGGCGACACGCGCCCGACCTCTTGATAGGGAACATTTTGCGATAACCGCGTAATGTCCTCCGCCGTTGGCACCCCGTCAAACAGGGTGAAAGTGACATCCCAAGCCTCTGCTATCACGCGGTCAGAGCGCAAATCATCGGGCAAGTCATGGGCAAAAACAACCAGTGAATAAACGCGCAAAGGGGTTTTCGCCTGATAAACGGCGTGGCCGACCCCTGCCCCATCCACCTGCCAATCGGTTTGGGTAATCTGCCAGTTTTCAGCCGCCATGCGACGTAGTAAAACCCGCATGAAACTCAGCCGAGACTGGTGGAAACTGCCCATACGAGCCAGTCGCATGACCTGTTCGGGCGGGCGCATGGGGATGTGGTTTTCTGCCATTGCGTCATCCCCCGTGTCCTTTATCTGTTGCGCTTTCCCCATATTCGCGCCTTATATTTTAGAGTCTTGCGGGGTGAAATTATCGCGATAAAACCGATACCAATTGCCGCCCATAATCTGCCCGCATTCGCCCGCAGAAAAGCCAACAGCCAACAGCCCGCTCTCCAAATTATGGAAATCTCGGTTATCGCAAAACCAGTCGGGCTGGGCGGGGAAACCCGCAGCATCGGCAGAGCCCTCGCCATAGTCCATTTCCTTTGTCCAGCGACCGCAACGCATCCATTCCACGATGCTATCGGGTTGATCTTGGCACAAATCACTGCCCAGCGCAACCGCGTCTATCCCCATAATATCAACGGCTTTGGCAACCATTCCGCAATAATCATTCAACGTGCAGGACGACCCACCGCGCAAATGATGCGGGTATAAGGACAGCCCCAAAATCCCGCCCGCGCCCGCCAATTCGCGCATAACCGTGTCAGATTTATTGCGCAAGGCAGGATGCCAGCTATGCGGATTCGCGTGGGTAATGGCAATCGGGCGGGTGGAATGTTCGATGGCTTGCAGGGTGGAATGCTCGGCAGAATGGCTCATATCCACAACGATGCCAAGGCGGTTCATTTCCGCCACGACAGCGCGTCCCATGCGGGTGAGCCCCGTGTCTTCGGTTTCATAACAGCCCGTCGCCAGCAGGGATTGGTTGTTATAGGTCAGTTGCATAAAACGCACGCCGAGCCTTTGCCATATGGACAAAAGGTCTATGTCGTCTTCAATCGGTGATGGATTTTGGAAGCCGAAGAAAACCGCCGTGCGGTTTGTGGCGCGGGCGAGGTCTATGTCCTCGGCGTGGAATCCTTGGAAGATAAGGCCCTGGTGGCGTTCAAAATGGCGGTTCCATGATTCTAGGTTTAGGATGGTTTCGCGGAAGGTTTCGTGGTAGGCGATGGTGACGTGGACGGCATCCACGCGGCCTTTTTGCAGCTGGTGGAATATTTTGGGCGACCAGTTCGCGTATTGCAGACCGTCTATGAGGAAAGGGCGAGGCATGGTGGGGCTTTCGTTTTGGGTGTGTTTTGGGTGATTTTGCGGATTTTTGGAGGAATGTCAATATTAACGATTAACGATGAATGATTAACGATTAATTTTTAGCGATTAGTGATTAGTAGCTTTAGCCCTTCGGGTCTGCGTCATCGCTATGCGATGCCCCCACGGGGCGCACCCGCACCCTTGAGGGCAAGCCCTCTTCGGGGCGGGTGCGCCCAAAGCCTGTCCTAGTTTCTAGGCAAAGCCAAGCAACCCCAAAAATCTTTTTTACAAAAAAGTGTAAAAAGGGCTTGCAACCCCTGTTAAATGCTTTTACTATTGAAAATGCAAAACTTATCATAACTCTGCTCTTTATTGAGTCGGGTTACTACTGAATACAATAACCGATTCATGGAGCTCTGCCTTCATGTCTTGGTGAATAAGTGGAATCTCCTCACGTTATGTTAGGTTTTGCATAGCCCGGCGCAAGCTGGGGAAATGTAATGATGGAGCAAAGAGTGATGGAAACCGACCAAATACCCCCGCGAATTTAACCTTATTCTTATTGAGTCGGGTTATCACTTAATACAATAGCCGTTTTACAGGGCTTGTACCTGTGGATTGGTGAATAAGTGGAGCATTTAGAAATGTTCTAGGCGACCCGACACTGATTAACGATTAATTTTTAGCCACTTCTTGACTGGTCGGCATTGCGTAGCAATGACGAAGACCCGAAGGGCAGAATCGGTAATAGCTAATCTAGGACAATCTACAATTCTAGGAAACGACCGCCCAAAAAGGGTGGTCGCGCGCACCCTCACCCCCACGGGTGCGCGTCAGCTTATCGGTTGTACTGGGTCAGTGTATTTTAGAGTCGCTGGTGACGCAAATTCCCTTACACCTAACAACCAAGACGCACACCCTTCGGGTTCGCGCGACCTACGTGCCACCATGACTAATAGTTATTTTATTGAAAACAGCGTTTGCCAAGCATAACCAAAGGCTTTTGTGTATGGGCTTTACATGATTTTATCTTGGTCGGGCAGGTTCAACTGCCCTTATGTAAAGCCCTATATGCACAAAAGCCACGCCCTCTGCAAACGAGTCCCCGCAATGATACCATTCATCGTTAATCACTAACAACCTACCCTTTCCCCAAAAAACCCGCTATACACAAACCATGGACTTTTACAACGATGAAAAAACCGCCACAAAATACATCGCACTCGCCGATGGATATGACGGCAAAATACTGATTGACGCGCTGGCAAAACATGCCCCCAAGGGCGCGTCGGTATTAGAGCTGGGCATGGGGCCAGGCAAGGATTTGGATATATTAAACAAACGTTACGTGGCAACTGGCTCTGACACTTCGGCGTTTTTTATAAAACGATACGCGAGGTTGCATCCACGGGCGGATTTATTAACCTTGGACGCGGTCACGCTGGAAACAACCCGCCATTTTGATTGCATTTATTCAAACAAAGTTTTGCATCATTTGAACGCGGCCGCGCTGGCACAATCGCTGAAACGCCAAGCCCGCGTGTTAAATCCGCGTGGCTGGATTTTGCATTCGTTTTGGCGCGGGCAAGGGATGGATGAAATCCAAGGGATGCAGTTTTATTATTATGACGAGGCCGATTTGCACAGGGCGTTCGCTACGCACTATGATATAATCGCCCTAGTTCCGTATAAAGAGATGGAAACAAACGATTCAATTTATGTGCTGGCACGGGGGCGGAGCGACCAGCCGAAGGGCTAAAACCACTCACCACTAATCACTACCCCCTAATCGCTTAATTTTATCCCAAAGCGCCGCGTCAATCTCTACCGACTCGACCGCACCCGCATCCACACGCCCCCGCACACGAGACCGCCCAGGCAACCGCGCCCCATCCTGCACTTCCACCGCGCCGACCACCTCATCCAACCGCGTCCAAAACGCATCACCCGCGAAAACCTCTGGGTCCAGCAAAACATAGGACTGCCCCAAATCGTGGGGCGCACCATCGGGCGATTTTAACGCCTTAACCTGCGTGGAAGCCACCGACCCAGTGAAAGCCGCCGCCATAACCTCAACCATAAGACCAATTCCCCAGCCTTTATACCCGCCCGCCGACACCAGCGCACCCTTCAAAGCCGCCGCGGGGTCAGTCGTCCCCTGCCCTTGCGCATCCACAGCCCAGCCCAAAGGGATAGATTCCCCCGCCGCCGCGGCCATCGTAATTTTGCCCAAAGCCACGGCAGACGTGCTCTGGTCAAACTGGAAACACACGCCCCCGTCCTTATCAGGCACGGACATAGCAATCGGGTTCGTGCCAATAACACCTCGGTTACCATTCGGCGGAGCGACAACGGCAGAGGCATTGGTAAAGCCAATCCCAATCAGCCCCGCCCGCGCGATTTGCTCGGTAAAATAACCCAGCGCGGTGCAGGTATGGGCGTGACAAACCGCCAGCGAACAAACCCCCGTTTTGCCGGCGGTTTCCACCGCCAAGGGCAAGGCTTTGGCAAAGGCGGGTTGGGCAAATCCAAACCCAGCATCCACGGCTACACAGGCGGATTTTGGTTGTGAAACAATGGGTTGCACATCGCCCTTCACGCGACCTGAACGGAGTTGTTGGCAATAGCTCTCCATATAATACAGCCCGCAAATCAGGTTGGATTTGGACTCGGCTACGCGGACGGCATTGGCGACATGAGCCGCCGCCTCGGCGTTCGCACCGTGGTTCAGCAGAGCATCACGGCAGGTTGTTTCTATCTCATCAAGCGGGATTTTTATTATAGTATCAGTCATACGGGCAAGTTTGGATTATTTTCAGGCGAATGTCAATCTTTTGAATTGTGAATTGTAAATTGTGAATGGTGAATTAGGTTTGTGGCGAACTTCTTTCCTAAAATAATTAACACCTAGTTATTAAATAACCAAAAATAACCCACCGCAGTTATTTTAGATAACAGATAATTAGAATAACCAATAATTCATAATTCATAATTCATAATTCACCATTAATCATTCACCATTCATCATTCATCATTCACCATTGATTAAATCGCGTAACACAAACTTCTGTATCTTCCCAGTCGCCGTCTTTGGTAATTCACAAAACCGCACGGATTTGGGGCATTTGAACCCAGCCAAATGCGCCCGACAATGGGCTATCAACGCGGCCTCATCCGCCACCGCACCGTCCTTCAGCTCAATAAACGCGCAGGGCACTTCGCCCCACTTATCATCCGCCATAGCAACGACACAGGCCAAAGCAACCGAATCATGGCGATGCAGCACACCCTCTACCTCCACGGATGATATATTCTCCCCGCCTGATATTATGATATCCTTGGCGCGATCCATAATCTGAGCATAGCCATAATCGTGCATCACCGCCAAATCGCCGGTGTGATACCAGCCACCAGCAAACGCCTCGGCAGTCGCCGCTTCCGCCTTTAAATACCCCTTCATCACGCAATTCCCGCGTAACACGATTTCACCAATAGTCTTGCCGTCCGCCACAACATCCTCGCCGTTTTCATCCACGACCCGCAAGCCCTCCATCATTACCATAGCCGCGCCTTGCCGCGCCTTCATATCCGCCCGCGCTCCGTCATCCAAATCGGCCCACTCAACACGTTCGGTGCAAATCACGGTATGCCCGTAAGTCTCCGTCAAACCATAGACTTGGGTTACGTCAAACCCCATCGCCTCTATCCCCTGCAAAATCGCAGACGGAGGCGGCGCACCCGCCGTGAAAACCTTTATTTTATGGCTAATAGCACGTTTTTCCGACTCGGGCGCGTTTAACAGCATGGATAAAACAATCGGCGCACCCGCGAAATGGGTGACTTTATGGGTATCAATCGCGGTGTAAATCGCGTCCGCCGATACGACTCGGGTGCAAATAATAGTCCCAGCGACCGCCGCCATAGCCCAACTATGCCCCCAACCGTTGCAATGAAACAGAGGCACAATCGCCAAATAAATAGGATGCCGAGGGATTTCCCAGTCGGCTATCGTACCGATAGCCATCAGGTAACCGCCGCGATGATGATAAACCACGCCCTTTGGTCGCCCACTGGTACCAGAGGTGTAATTCAGGGTCATAGCCTGCCATTCGTCCGCGGGCAAAGACCAGTTGAAATCGGGGTCGCAAGCGATGAAGGTTTCATAATCCGTTGAGCCTAATGTTTTGGGGGTCGCGCAGTTTTGCGTGTCCTTTATGTCTATGATGGTGATTTTCTGGTTGTTCTTATGGCAAATATCCAACGCTTGCGCGGCTTGGGGGCAGAGTTCGGCATCGACTATCAGCATTTTCGCCTCGCCATGTTCCAGGATATAGGCGATGGTTTCGGGCTCTAACCGCGTGTTAATGGAATTTAAAACCGCGCCCGCCATGGCTACGCCAAAATGCGCCTCGACCATTTCGGGGGTGTTCGCGGATAGGATAGCGACCGTGTCGCCCTTGCCCAGCCCGTGGTTGGTTATGGCAGTGGCGAGTTGCACTGTGCGTTTGTAGGTTTCCGCCCAAGTATAGCGGCGATTTCCATATATCACGGAGGGATGGTCTGGGAACATCAGCGCGGCGCGTTTGATGAAGGATAACGGGGATAAAGGCGTGTGGTTGGCCGCGTTTTGTGGGAAGGATTCAAATTTGTTTTGGGGCATGGTTTTTTTAGGTGTTAGTTATTAGTTGTTAGTTATTAGTTGTTAGTTATTAGTGGTTTTTTCTGTGGGTTGCAACATACCCAAAGCCTTATCTATTGTAACAATAGCCTCTTCCATAGATCTTTTACCAAAACTTTCGTGTTCGTCTTTAAATTTATTTTCCACTACTTGTTTAAGACGATTTAAAGGTGCAGTCATAATTTTTTTATGTTCTTTTGATAGATCATATCCAATTCTTTCAAAAAAACCATCAAAAGATTTTATTGTAAGGTAATTATGAGACGTTTTTCCACCACCCCCATTAATTGACCCCATTAATAACCTGTATGCTTCTTGAAAGTTTTGCAACACTTTTCCAGATGTGCATCCTTCTAGAGTTGAATCTAATAGCAATCCCGCTCTTTGATCGTCTAAATGTAGCGTGTCATAATTATCAATTGAACCCGCCTTTCCATAAGCTTCATCAAGATATTGAAATGCTTTTTGCCATTGTCCATGATCTCTCATAGCCATAGACCACTGCAACCAAAAGAGAAGATGATACCTGCAAAACGGCAACTCAGATAACCTGTCAAAGAAAATAACTTGCTGTTTTTTATCCGTAACCACTTGTTTTAGCTGTGTATAACGCATTAGTTGTTTAAAAATATATTTATATGGGTCGACATGCTTAACATCCTCTAATGCCCTAACCGCTTCAATTATCGCACTTGTTACATTTTCTGGTTTAAAAAAAGATTTAAGTGCTGCTCTGGCGGTTATACCGGGAATAACATCAAATTCTTTTTTCCAAGGGTTATAAGAAATAAACGTGCTCGGATTAGTTTTTTTAAACAAAGTCACTGCGTCTTTTTGAATAAGTTTGGAAAGAACTCTTTCCTCAACCTTGCTATTAATACTACGCAAATATAAAGCGATAATCAGTGCTTTTTCAATATCCCCTGAAAGAGCTTTCATATTTTCAAGCTCTTTTATAAAAGTACCTCTTACCTTTTTTGATTTAAAAACGTGCAAAAGAAACATGGCAAGAAACGAGCGGTTTATTTTTTCTAAAATTTTCTTTTTTTTACTAAATGATGTAACATCTTTGCCCCAAACTCCTAATCGGGTTGCACAATTTATAAGCTCTTCTCCCTCTTCTTGATTCAAGGTGTCTGTATAAAATTTCTTAAATGAAGTTTCCTCGCTAATTATATTTCTTAGATCTTCTTCGGTATCATAAACGAATATACGAGATGCTAATAATAGCCTGTGCCCAGATTGGTTGAGTATTTTAATTATTTCTGTAAGAGAATCTTTTAAATTAAAGCAATCATCAATAACTACCACGCTGTTTGGAAATCGCTTGGAAATATCTTTTACCTCCTGTATCAAATTATCAAAACCAGTTTTATATCTAAAAACATCATTTCCGTCCTTAACCAATCTAATCACACACTCATCAAGAATAGTTGTTTTTCCTGAACATATTTCACCAAGAATAAGCGCGACTGATGTCTCTTCCTTAATAAACTTTATTACCTCATCTGTAACGTCACGTTTAGCTCTATAACTATGTGTTCCATCCAACATATCACGATAAAGAAGTGCATTATCTTGCCTGCCTGAAACAAGAAAATCCATTTGTTGATCAACACTTGCTCTTTCATCACTCGGGTTCACAAGTTCACATTGTTCAAAGTTATCAAAGCTGGGGGGTGGCAGTTGTTTATTTTTTAATGCCTTGTTTATTATTTTTACAAAACCGTCTTTTCCGATTGGATAGATTTTACCATGGTCTTTTTGCTTGGCTTCTAAATTTAAATCGTTTATAGAATCTTGGGAATTTATAAAAAATACTTTATCTTTTGAAGCTGCGATTGAATAAAGATGTTGCGCAAAATAAAAATCACTATTAGAAAATCCTACAAAAAAAACACCTTTTGCCCTAGCATAATCTTGTTCAAAGGTTGTTGCCCATTTTGAATTTGAACTTATCTCCATATAGCTTTTGCGACCTAAAACGCAGCTTTTTTTAAAATCATCAATACCATTCCAATATCTTATAGAACCATGTAAATGTACAATCCACGTATCGTTTTTGCCGTTTGCTTTTTCAAAATCTGATGGAATGTTTGTATTATTGGCTACAAAATGTTTTTTCCCTAGGTGATCTAAAGATTTACTAATAACATCATCATAATTTGTTGTATATATTCGCGACCACGGATATTTTAATATGGTATCTACAGTTGTGGGTCTACGTAAAACCGTATATTTATCTTTCAGTAGGTCTAATAAGCCATTATCAGCATATTTGTCTAAATACGCATCTGTGGCATCTTGTATATCATTGTAAGGATAACCTAGCTCGTCATTTAATTCTTTTAAAAGCGGAGTCAATGTTCCTAAATTTTTCTTTGAAAAATTAAGACAATCGGCACTAAATCCTGCACCACAGAACAGTAAATTAGTGCCATTCATACCTTGTTTTAACAAGTCATCCATGTCCATCTGTAAATCCTCACATTTTAAATTTATATGCAACTAAATGTAGATTATACAATAAAAAATAATTTGTAAAGCAAAAGCCACCCTTTCGGGCGGATAATCCCAATCACTAATCACTAATCACTAATCACTAATCACTAATCACTAATCACTAATCACTAATCACTAATCACTAATAACTAATTCCGCAACGACACCCCATCATCCAACATCGCCGCAATCCTCGCCTGAGTCGCCTCCATCTGCGCCAGCCGAACAAACGCGGCTCGCTCGCGGGCGTACATATCCGCCCCGCTGACTTCCAACGCCTCCCCATCCATATTCACCACGATAGAGGCAACCTGCATCGCCACAACCTTATCATGCGGGAAAAACCAGCCCTTATCAATCCCATCATCCATAAACCCTGCCATTTTATCCGCCAGCCCTCGCGCGGGCAGAACAAACTGCGCACCCGCCCGTGCCTGATACCCATCCGCCAATTCACGCAACCGAGCAACCCCCGCAGCCACCAACCTATCGCGGTTCATCACCGATTTATCACGCGACGGCAGATAATACTGATACCGCGCCGCCAATGCGGGACTGCTGCCAGTCTGAGCATAGCCCACCTGCATCCAAGTCTGCCACGCCGCCTTTTCCCAATCATTCGTTGCCAAATACCAGCGATACAGGGTTTCCTTCACCCCGCCACCCGCTGGGACGAGGCCTACCGCGGCCTCCACCAATCCCAAGACAGAATTGCTATGCACTATCAGCTCGTCGCAATGGCACAGGACTTCAAACCCGCCGCCTATCGCCAAGCCACTGGGCGCACCGACCACAGGCACAGGGCATTGCGCAAGCCCCATCACCGCGTTTTGGAAATCCTGCAAAAACCCGTCAATCCCCGTCCAATCCCCCGCATCCATATAGGCGCGAAACGCGTTCAAATCCACACCAGCAGAGAAATGCTGTGCGTCATTATGCACCAAAATCCCCGCACCATGGTCTTTGGCGGCGGCACGGACTATAGCCATGGACTCGGCGTTCAGGGCGTTCGCTTTGGAATGAAATTCCAGCAGACGCAAATCCCCATCCAGAGCAAATAAACTCGCCGAGGCATTCTGCGCAATCGGTTGCAGACATTGGCGGAGCAGATGAAACCGCACAACTTGTTTGGGCAGGGATACGGGGGTGTAAGTGGGTTTTTTATCTTGTTTTTCGGGGAAAACCCGCACAGTCAGCACTCCATCGGCGGGTTGGTAGAATTTATCGTGACTCGCCAAAACGGGCGGAATATCCAAGCCTGCCTCGGTTATCATCTGGCGTAATTGTTCCGCACCGATAGCATCCATCAGCTCAAACGGACCCCGCACCCAGTTAAACCCCAGCTTCATCGCGTCATCAATATCCTGCGGGCTGGTCGTAACATCGGGGATAAGGCTGGCCGAATACGCCAAAATCCGCGCCAGCAGGCGGCGGATAAACGCGGATTCCGCGTCCGCATCGGTGGTGTTTATCAGCCCGTGCAACGGCTCGCGCCCCGCCTGTAAATCCGCCATGGCGCGACTAATACGCGGGCTGGTCGCGGTAATGCGCGGGCGAGTCGCCCCCGTGGTTAAATCCAACGCCTGCCCATCGCGGTAGAACCCGCCCTTGCCTTTATCGCCCGTGAACCCCTTTGCTATCATCGTTTTTATCAAATCGGTCAGGGGATTTTGCCCCCAAGCAACCGCTTTGAAATCATCGTTTTGTGGCAAAATAGTATCCAGAGTATCCACCACATCCGCCATCAAATCCACGCCAATCATATCATACAGCCCGAATATACCGGTCTTTGGAATACCCAGCGGTCGCCCGAACAACGCGTCCGCCGTTTCTATATCTAGCCCAGCGCGAACCGCTTCATCCATGCCGACTTGCAGGGCGAAAACCCCGACTCTATTGCCCAGAAATCCGGGGGTATCACGGCAGGTAACCACGCCTTTACCGAGTATCTGGTCGTTGTAACGTGCCAGCCGTGCCATCACTTCGGGGGCGGTATCGGTGCCACGCACGAGTTCCAGCAAACGCATATAACGCACGGGGTTAAAGTAGTGGGTAATGGCAAAACGGGCACGGAATTCGGCGGGCATATCTTCGGTCAGCAAGGAAATGGGAATGCTGGAAGTGTTGCTGGTGACGACGCAATTCGCGTTAATGGTTTGGTTCAATCGCGTGTAAAGGGCGCGTTTCAAATCCAGCCGTTCCACGATGGCTTCTATCACCCAATCGCAATCGGCAAGGCGGTAGAAATCGTCGTCTATATTGCCGATGGTGATGTTATCGGCGCAGGTTTTGTCCATCAAAGCAGGCGGGTCTGACGCGAGCAATCGTTCAATAGCGGCGGTTGCGCGGGCGTTCGGGTTGCCTTTGGTGGCGATATCCAGCAGCAGGACTTTTTGTCCAGCATTGGCGATGTGGGCGGCGATACCCGCGCCCATTGTGCCTGCGCCTATGACGGCGATGGTGGTGAAATCGGGGGAGGTGTTGGGGGGCATTTTATCTGGGACTCCTGTTGGTTTTAGGGGGTGTTTGCCCTATTTTGTGACGGGAGTCAATGGGGTTTAGTGATTAGTGATTAGTGATTAACGATTAGTGATTAGCCCTTCGGGTCTTCGCCATCGCTTTGCGATGTCACCACGGGGCGCGCCCGCACCCTTGAGGCTAAAGCCTCTTCGGGGCGGGCGCACCCAAGCCTGTCCGAGCGTCTTTTGCCCAGCCTAAATAAATTTAGAAACAGCCTATCACCAATTCCCAAGTATTCTTTGCAAATAATCCAATTTATCGTCTTGTTATTCCAGATAATAAATTTATAGAATCCCTAGCATCTTGTAGCCCAAGGGCTTTTGGCATGCCCCCACAAAGTGGGGGCTACGCACAAAAGACCACGCTGGTCGGCATTCGCGTAAGCGATGACGAAGACCCGCAAGGGCATTCAGCATTATTCTAGAGCAAACCTAATAATCTAGGAAACGACCGCCTTGTTTCTTAATTTTAGCGGGCGTGCCCGCAGGGGGGGCGGTCGCGCGCACCCTCACCCCCACGGGTGCGCGTCAGCTTATCGGTTGTACTGGGTCAATAGTCTTTAAGAGTCGCTGGTGACGCAAATTCCCCTATACCTAGCTAACAAGACGCACACCCTTCGGGTTCGCGCGACCCGTGCCAAACATGGCGAATGGTTATTAATCACTAATAACTAACAACTAACAACTATTCCAAAATCCCCGCAACGCCCGATTCACCGCGACAGGATGCTCGCTGGGTAACATATGCCCCGCACCAGCAACCTCACATACCTCCGCACCCAAGGCCTCTGCCAACAGCCGCCCCTGGGCAATCGGAGTCATCTTATCCGCCCCCGCCAAAATACACAAACACGGGCAATCCACCTGCCCAGCCGCCGCCTCACCGCCATCATAAGCCGCACAGACGGACAAATCGGCAAGCAAAGCCCCCGCCGCGTTTAACCCCATTAAATACCGCCCATACGCCACATGCACCATCCCTGGAACGGTATGACAATGGCTATGCGCAACCTGCCCATGCCCCCAATCACACATCGCCGCAATCGCGCGGGGCTCGTCGGTTCGCGCCATATCCAGCAACCCCGCGTTTATCGGAATCGCCAGCGCACTGGCTATAATAGCAAGGCTCTGCACCTGTTTGGGATACCGCGCCGCCCATTCCAAGGCAACCAATCCGCCTTGCGAATGCCCGATAATATGCGCCCGCGCAACACCCGCCGCGCCCAAAACCTCGCTATACCAATCCGCCATAGCCGCCACGGACTCCAACGGCTCACCGCCCGTTTTGAAATGCGCGGGCATATCGGGGACAAGCACACGAAACCCCCTGTTTGCCAGAAACCTCGCTTGCAGTTGAAAGCCCAGATGGTTCTGCCCACTGCCATGGATAAACACCAGCACGGGCGAGTCATCGCCCGCGTCCCAGACTCGCCCGCCAGTGGAGGCAAAAATGTCGCCAATCATCATAATTTTGCCACCTGCGCCAAAGCACCCTTGAAATCATCAATAATATCGTCAATATCCTCTAATCCGACGGAAATACGAAGCAAATCATCGGACAGCCCGCTTGCCTCCATGGATTCCACGCTTAAATGCGAATGGGTGGTCGATGCCGGATGAATAACCAGAGTTTTCGCATCCCCGACATTCGCCAGATGGCTGGCCAGTCGCAGGGATTCGATAAAGACTCGCCCGCCGTCACGACCGCCTTTCACCCCGCAAGCGATGATAGAGCCCTGCCCACGTGGCATTAAACGCATCGCGACCTTGTGGTCTGGATGGTCAGGCAGGGACGGATGGCGAACCCATGCGATTTGCTCGTTGCCCAGCAGAAATTCCAGCAACCTCGCGGTATTGGCAATATGGCGTTCCATCCGCAAGCCCAACGTTTCAATCCCTTGCAGGATTTGGAACGCATTCATAGGCGCAAGCGCAGGACCGATATTATACATACCTTCAGAGCGCACGCGAGTGATAAACGCGGCGGGGCCAAACTCCTCCCACAAATTCACGTCTTGGAAGGCGTAATGCGGGCTGTTTATCGTGGGGAAATCCCCCTGCCCCCAGTCAAAATTACCGCCGTCAATAATCGCCCCGCCCATAGACGTGCCGTGCCCGCCCAGCCATTTCGTCAGCGAGTGCATAACGATATTCGCCCCATGCTCAAACGGGCGGAGCAGCCAAGGCGTGTTAAACGTGCCGTCAATCATCAGAGGCACTTGGGCGGTGTGGGCGATTTGCGCGATGGCGGGAATGTCCATGATGTCCAGCCCTGGGTTGCCGATGACTTCGCCGAATATCATCTTGGTATTGGGGCGCAGGGCGGCTTTGAACGCGGCGGGATCGTTCGGGGGAACAAAGGTGGATTCCACGCCAAACCGCCCCAGAGTGTGTTCAAACAGGTTAATATTCGCGCCGTACATTTGCGAGGAGGACACGATATGGTCACCCGCTTTGAACACGGACAGAACGGATAGGAACAGCGCGGCCATGCCCGAAGATGTGGCGACCGTGCCAACCCCGCCCTCCAGCGCGGTGAGCCGTTGTTCTAGGACGGCAACCGTGGGGTTAGTCAGGCGGGTGTAGATATGCCCGCCAACTTCCATATTATAAAGGGCGGCGGCCTGCTCTGTGTTTTCAAACAGGTAGGAGGTGGTTTGATGAATCGGTACGGCTCGTGAGCCGTGTTCATCCGTGGTTTGCCCCGCGTGGAGGCTGAGGGTGTTGAATTTGTGTTTATTGGTCATGCGGTGGGTTTAGCAGGGATGGAGGGGAATTGTCAATTGTGAATGATGAATTGTGAATGATGAATGGTGAATTGTGAATTATGCCCTTCGGGTCTTCGTAATCGCTTGCGCGATACCGACCAGCGTGGTCTTTTGTGCGTAGCCCTCACGGTGTGAGGGCATGCCAAAAGCCCCCTATGAATTGTGAATGGTGAATTGTGAATTGGGTTTTGTGGTAAATTTCTTTCCTAAAATAACGAACGCCTAGTTATTCAATAACCTAAAATAACGAACTCCAATTATTTTAAATAACGGATAATAAGAACAACCAATAATTCACCATTCACCATTCATAATTCACCATTCATAGGAGGGGCGGGCGGGTGGGCGACATTTCGAAGAAATGTCCAACAAAAAACCTCCGCCCTTAACCTCTAATAACAAACCCCCAATCCCTAATAACCAATCATTCACCATTCATAATTCACAATTCATAATTCACCCCACCGCCAACAACGGAATAGCCTTATCCTTTTCCATCAAATACAACAACACCCGCGCCGCCTGCCCGCGCGGTTCTTTCAAATCAGGATCACTGTATAACAACACCTTCGCATCATCCGCCGCGGCCTGTAACAAATGCGACTGATGCTCGATATTCGCCACCCGAAACCGAGGCAACCCCGACTGCTGCACACCCAGCAAATCCCCCGCCCCTCGCAATTTCATATCCGTCTCAGCGATGAAAAACCCATCATCCGAATCCCGCAAACATTGCAGCCGTTTGCGTGCATTCACGCTTATCTTATCGCCATAAACCAGCAAACAAGAGGACTCCGCGTCGCCTCGCCCAATCCGCCCGCGCAACTGATGCAGCTGCGCCAGCCCGAATTTCTGCGCGTCCTCAACCACCATAATACTAGCGTTTGGCACATCCACACCGACTTCTATAATAGTCGTGGCGACCAAAATCTTCGTCCGCCCTTCGGTAAAATCACGCATCGCGGTGGATTTTTCATCCGATTTCATCTGCCCGTGGAGCAAACCGACCTCGCCCTCGCCAAACGCGCCCGATAGATGGCGAAACCGTTCGGCCGCCGCGACCCAAGTCAGGGTTTCACTCTCTTCCACCAGTGGGCAAACCCAATAAACTTGCCGCCCCTCGGCTATCACACCACGCAGTTTTTCCACAATTTCCGTCAGCCGCCCGTTGTTAATCAAAACGGTTTTTATCGGCTGGCGACCGGGCGGTTTTTCATCCAAAACCGAGGTCTCCATATCGCCATAATGCGCCAGCGCAAGGCTGCGCGGAATCGGCGTGGCGGTCATAACCAGAATATCCACGGCGCGCCCCTTCAGCGATAAATCCATCCTTTGACGCACGCCAAACCGATGCTGTTCGTCAATCACAGCAAGGCGTAAATCGCGAAATTCCACGTCCGCTTGGAACACCGCATGCGTGCCGATAAGGATTTGCAACGCGCCCGATTTCAAATCTGCCAGCTTTTTATTGCGGATTTTCGCGGACTCCGCGCCGACCAGAATATCCATTTTAATTCCAGCCGCGATGCCCAACGGCGCAAGCCCGTTAATATGCTGTCGTGCCAAAATTTCAGTCGGAGCCATCAGCACCGCCTGCCCCCCTGCCTCGACAATTCCCGCCATAGCCAGAAACGCAACCAGCGTTTTGCCCGCGCCAACATCGCCTTGCAACAGGCGGTTCATGCGAAACGGTTCCGCCACATCGCCAAGGATTTCCTTCGTAACGCGGGTTTGGGCTTTCGTCAATTTAAACCCCAACGCGCCAAGGATTATCTTTTGCAAATCGCCCGTGGGCTTGCTGGCTATGCCCTTTGTTTTGCGCATTTTCTGGCGGACAAGGGCCAGCATCAGTTGATGTGCGAACAGTTCATCGTAGGCCAAACGCTCCCGCGCGGGGTGGGTCAGGACGGTATCGGCGTAATCCTGCGGATGGTGGGCGGTGTCAATCGCCGCGTCCCAAGTTGGCCATTTTCTCTTTTTAATCAAAGAGTTATCTATCCATTCGGCAAGTGGCTCTACCCGTGCCAAAGCCTGAAAAACCGCCCGCCCCATGAGCCGTTGAGACAGCCCCTGCGTCAAAGGATAAATCGGCTCGCATTGGGGAATGTCTATGCTTTCCTTCGGGTCAAAGACAAAATCGGGGTGCGCCATTTGGGCGCGATTTTCGTAATTTTCCACACGCCCAGAGATAATGCGGTTCTGCCCGATGGGAAATTGGCGCACCAAATAATCGCCGTGAGCGTGAAAAAACGTCAAATCAAAGGTCGTTTTTGCGTCCTGCACTTGGATGCGATAGGGGCGCGACCGCGCGGCCGAGGGATAATGACGCAAAACTTGGATTTCCAACGTCAGCAGTTGCGGCAATTTCTGCCCCTGCACGGTATCGCAAAAAGTGCGTTTTTGCACAGAATTTGGCAGGGTGAAAAACAGGTCTTTAATGCGGCGGATGTCTATCTTTTCAAAGGTTTTCGCCAAGCGGGGACCGACCCCATCAAGGCTGTCTATCTGGGCGAAAAAGGGGAAGAGGATTTCGGGGCGTTGTGTCATTTTTTAATCTTTTAACATGTCCAGCCACGCGGATTCGTCCAGCGTTTGGATGCCGAGGGCTTCGGCTTTTTTCGCCTTTGACCCGGCTTTTTCGCCAAGCACGACAAAATCGGTTTTGTTGGATACCGAACTGGATACTTTCGCGCCCAAGGATTCGGCGCGGGCTTTGGCTTCGGCGCGGCTCATCTGTTGCAGATTACCCGTGAAAACAAGGGTTTTGCCACTGATTGGCGAATTGCCCGCGGGCGGGGGTTGCACGGGCTGAACATCCAAATGGGTTAATAAATCGTTGATAATCGCGCGTTGCTCTGGGTGGTGGAAACTGGCGACCAAGGCGGTTGCCATGACCTTGCCAATACCGTCAATTCCGTTCAAATCGTTCCAAGATTCGCCCGTGTAAGTGTCGCCCTCCGCCTCCATCGCGTCCATCGCCGATAGGAATGCGGGTAAATCGCGATAATGCCTTGCTAATAAGGCGGATACGGTCTCTCCTATATGGCGGATGCCAAGCGAATATAACACGCGGTCTAGCCCGATTTTGCGTTTGGATTCAATCGCGGCAAACAAATTATCGGCGGACTTATCGCCCCAGTTTTCACGCGATTTTAATTTATCCGCGTTGTCCGCATCGCGGGTTTGCATGGTGAAAATATCGGCGGGGGTGCGCACTCGCAAGGTTTCATCGTTATAAAAATAAGCGATTTGCTTATCGCCCAGCCCGTCAATATCAAACGCGGCACGGGATACGAAATGGTTCAACCTCTGCACCGCTTGCGCCGAACAAATCAGCCCGCCCGTACATCGCGCCACGCTATCCTTTTCATCGCGCACGGCGGGGGACGCGCAAATCGGGCAAGCCGTTGGGAACTGGTACGGCGTGGAATCGGCGGGGCGTTGCGACAAATCCACATCGCGGATTTTGGGAATGACATCGCCCGCGCGGTACACCTCCACCCAATCGCCCGCCCGAATATCGCGGCCGTCACGGATGGGTGCGCCCTTTGCACCCCGCCCCGCGATGTAATCTTCGTTATGCAGGGTTGCGTTTGAGACGACCACCCCGCCGACCATCACGGGTTCCAGCCGAGCCACGGGGGATAATGCACCGGTCCGCCCGACTTGGATTTCGATTTTATTCAGGCGAGTATGCGCGGTTTCAGCCGCGAATTTATGCGCGATAGCCCAACGCGGAGTCGTGGAACGCAAGCCCAGCCGATTTTGCAGGGATAGGTCGTCAACCTTATAGACTATACCGTCAATTTCATAGTTCAAATCGGCGCGGGTCTCCGCCAAATCATGGTAGTAATCCAGCAAGTCCTGCGGGCTATGGCATTGTTTTATATGGGTATCCGTGGAAAAACCCCAGTTTTTCAAACGGTTAAGAGCGTCAAAATGCGTGGTCGCCAATGGCGTTGACACCTCCCCCCACGCATAGGCGAAAAACGACAGCGGGCGGGCGGCGGTTATGGTCGCATCCAACTGACGCAAAGAGCCAGCCGCGGCGTTACGGGGATTGGCAAAAACTCGCCCGCCCGTTTGGTTTAGGGCGGTGAAATTATCGCGGGTCATATAGACTTCACCGCGGACTTCCAGCACATCGGGGGCATCGGTTAATACCTGCGGAATGGTTTTTATACTACCAGCGTTTGCCGTTACGTTTTCCCCAATCGCGCCATCCCCGCGAGTGGCAGCATAAACCAGTCGCCCTTGTTCATAGCGTAATGACAGGGACAATCCGTCAATTTTCGGCTCTGCCACATAGACCAAATCATCCCCCGCCGATAGAGTTAAAAACTTGCGCAACCGCGTGTCAAAATCAAATATATCCTCTGCCGTGAAAGCGTTCGCCAAGGATAACATCGGCTTTGCATGGGTGATTTTATCAAAGGTAGCCAAGGCGGGTGCGCCAACAGACTCAGACGGGCTATCGGGGCGTTTTAACGCGGGGAAACGCTGTTCAATACGGGCATTACGCTGCTTTAACGCATCATACTCCGCGTCCGTGATTTCGGGTGCATCGTCTTGATAATAACGCAGATTGGCACGGGCGATTAGCCCTGCCAGCCGAGCCAGTTCCACAACCGCACCCGCTTCATCCAACGTTTCCACATCAATCATAATCACTCCCCCAAGTTACCCCAAGATTACAACGATTATGACAAAAAATCCAGCCCTACGCGCCGATAGTTGGGTCAATCTGCGGTTTTTGCGGAGGTTTTTGCGGCATTTTCGGCGGCATTTTCCCGCCCATAGGCTCGCGTAACACATAACCACGTCCCCAAACCGTTTCAATATAGTTCTTCCCCTTCGTCGCCACGGTCAGCTTCTTACGCAATTTACAGATGAACACATCAATGATTTTCAATTCAGGCTCATCCATACCGCCGTATAGATGGTTCAAAAACATCTCCTTCGTCAGGGTAGACCCCTTACGCAACGAAAGCAGTTCCATCATTTCGTACTCTTTGCCCGTCAGGTGAATAGGAATCCCCTTTACATCCACGGTTTTCGCATCCAAATTCAGCGAAATATCGCCCGTTTGGATTTCCGATTGCGCGTGTCCTTGCGAACGCCGAACGATAGCCTGTATCCGCGCCACCAAAACCTTACGATCGAAGGGTTTAGTCAAATAATCATCCGCACCCTGTCCGAATCCTCGCAGAATATCATCCGATTCTTTCAAACCAGATAGGATTAAAACGGGGGTTTCAATCTTTGCCAAACGCAGTTCGCGCAGGACATCATGCCCGCTCATATCCGGCAGGTTTATATCCAGCAGAATAATATCATAGTCATATAGTTTCGCCAAATCCATGCCATCCACACCCGTATCGGTGGAATAAACATTGAATTTCGCATGGCCGAGCATCATCTCAATGCTCTTGGAGGTGGTTTCTTCATCCTCTATTAGTAAAACGCGCATAATGGTATCCTTTCTTAAAATAAATTAGCGGTATCTTAACAATGATTAAAAAATGTTAATGATTCGTTAATTTCGGCTAACAAAATTTTTAATACTTAATTATTAACGCTAACCTTGGGGGATGCGTCAATATGTCGCACCTCTAAAAAGTGATATTTTCATGGCTATTCGCGTTTTACGAAATCCCCGTGTGGATAGCTTTAATCCGATTCGTGTATAACCCCCGAAAACCGAAAAACCGCTTGACAAGGGGGGGAATCATCGCTAGGGTGCGAAGTGTTTTAATGAAAAAGGGGCGGACATCATGTCAAAATTTCTTTTACCAATCCTTGCGGGGGTTGCTATGGTTATAGTGTCGGGCTGTGGCGGGGCCGCGCCAAGCACCGATGATGAAACCAATTCTGCGGGATTGACTCCAGCACAGATAGAAGCGAGGCGGCTGATAAACGAACAGCTGAAAGCCGAGATCACTGCCTGCGGTGGTACCTGTGCTGGCTATGCCGAATGGCTAACCGCGAATCCAAACCTGCCGACAGTCCCGATTGTGGAGGGAGACCACGCCACTACAAACAATAGAGGGCATTATTTACAAGGCACGGCAACCGGGCTGGATACGGGGGATGTGGAGGATGCTGTTGTTACGACCGTGACTTTTATGGATGTGGCGAAATCAGATAATGCGTTTAAGGATGATAATGATAATCCCTTTGATGGGTTTGCCTATTTTGACGGGGTAGAGAACCGCAGATATGTGGGGATTTTATTGAATACAAATATGGGTGCGCCTTTGGCAACGCCAGTGGGGCGGGCAATTTGGCCAGCTTTTATCGCTAGCGGTGAAGGGATTATCAGTGGCGAGGATGATTTTACCACACCGACCGCGTTTAATTTGATGGTTAGATTTAATACCACAGGCGGAACGATAAGTGCGTTTATTCCCGCGAGCAATCCAAGGTTTGCTTTTAGAATAGATGGCGAGTTTGACGCGGGGGGTGTGATTACGGGAACAACAAACCGCAGGATTTATAGGGATAATACGGACGTTACAACCTATGATTCTGCACAGCTTATTAATACAGAGGGAACATTGCGTGGTTTAATAGGAATGCAAGGCGCGGTTGGGGTTTTTACAACTGATGCGGCGGGGGCGCGCGCGCCTTATTCTGGGGGGTTTGTGGCAAAACCTGCCCCGCTGTTGCCAGCACCAGACCACGCGCTGTATGTTAGTACTTTTTCACCTCCGCCAGCGGTGGAAAACTTAGGAACACAAGAGGGGGTGAGTAGACTTTCGCAACCCACGGCAGAGGGGTTTAGTGCCACTGGGCTTCGTTTTGAAAAACGGCCATCTGCACAAAATGATGATTGCAGAAGTTGCTTTCCTAACCTTATCGTCAGGTTGGGTGGCGATAATACCGATACAGCCGACACGGATGGGCTTGCCATGATTTATGGACGTCTTAATGCTGGCAGCAGCGTACGTGTTCGCGCGGGGTTACTGCCCGGTACTGATTTGGGTGCGTCTTTTGGCACTGTTGCCCCTGATGGGGTGATAACCGCCAATTGGCCTGGTACTATTTATCATTCACGCCAGGTTAGCGGTACAGCACCCAACCAGGTGCTTGTCCCCTTTATCGTTGCCTTTACTGTGGATTTTGCCGCAGGTACATTTGTATTACCTGATACAGTATTAGCTAATCGCGGTCTATCTAACGAACAAACTATTAGAGTTGCAGGTCGCTTTGGTGAGCATGCAGAGGCGGTTAATAGGGCAACGACTCCAGCCCGCTTGCCCGTAGGGGTTTTGGGTGGAAAGGTTTATTATCAAAATGGCCCTAGCAACGCCGCAGTTGAGCATGTTTTGCAAGGGTTGATTGGAACAGAGGGTGCGGTTGGAGTTTTTGAATTAGGCGGTACGAATACCGATATCGGCGGGTTTGTCGCGCAGAATGCGCCTGTGCTGGTTAATCACGAGGTCTATCTTGCGCGATTTAGCTCTTTACAGCCAACACAGCCAAGCGCAAGCAAGGTTAGTGAATTTGTACAAGGTTTGGCTAATGGTTTGGATGTCACTAACATTAATTTTACAGAAAATAATAGCAATGGTTGCGGTAGTTCGGGTAGCATCGGATGTATTAATAATTACCTCGCCAAATTGGGTGGCAATAATGCCGATCCAAACGACCCAAGCGGTTTTGCTCTTTTCTATGGGAACAATCATAGGACCGAGGTTACTAATCCAATCTATCGCGTGGGTTTGCTATCTGGTACGGATGTGGGTGTTGCCTTGCCCCTGCTGGCACCTGATGGCACGCCAACCGCATTATGGAGCGGACAAGTTCATATGACAGAGGGTGCCTCAGGTGGAACGATAACCCCACAGGATTTGACTTTGACTGTGAATTATACCGCACGGACGATTGGTGGGACGACCGCCATTTCAGGTGGTGATTTATCTGTTAATGGTAATTATAGTTCAAGAGGGATGATAATTGGAAATGTTACCTATGACCCATCGGGCGGTTCAGATAGCGTGTACGATTTGATAGGAGTCATCGGCACACAAGGTGCTATTGGGATTTTTGAAGGTAGAGTTAGCGCATCTCATGTTGGCGGGTTTATCGTGAAACCGCCCGCGCCATAACAGGCAAAAATACTTGACAAGGGTGCAAATCATCGTTAGGGTGCAAACGATTTTAATGAAAAAAGAGGCGGACATCATGTCAAAATTTCTTTTACCAATCCTGGCGGGGGTTGCTATGGTTATAGTGTCTGGTTGTGGCGGGGCTGCGTCTGGCTCCGATGATGCAAAGATTGCAGCCCAGATGGAAGCGAGGCGGGTGGCAAAACTGCTGGCAGACGAGATCACTGCCTGCGGTGCTACCTGTGCTGGCTATGCCGAATGGCTGACCGCGAATCCAGACCTGCCGACAGTCCCGATTGTGGAGGGAGACCGCGGCACTGGCAACAATACAGGGCATTATTTACAAGGCACGGCAACGGGGCTGAATGCGGGGGGTGCTGTTGTTACGACCGTGACTTTTAATGATGCGTTTGACGATGTGGATGACAATCCCTTTGATGGGTTTGCCTATTTTGACGGGGTAGAGAACCGCAGATATGTGGGGATTTTATTGAATACAAATATGGGTGCGCCTTTGACAACGCCAGTGGGGCGGGCAATTTGGCCAGCTTTTATCGCTAGCGGTGAAGGGATTATCAGTGGCGAGGATGATTTTACCACACCGACCGCGTTTAATTTGATGGTTAGATTTAATACCACAGGCGGAACGATAAGTGCGTTTATCCCCGCGAGCAATCCAAGGTTTGCTTTTAGAATAGATGGCGAGTTTGACGCGGGGGGTGTGATTACGGGAACAACCTCGCGCAGGGCTTATGGCAATAATACGGACATTACAACCTATGATCCTGCACCCCCTGCTAATACAGAGGGAACATTGCGTGGTTTAATCGGAATGCAAGGCGCGGTTGGGGTTTTTACAACTGATGCGACGAATGCGTTTGTACCTTATGCTGGGGGGTTTGTGGCAAAACCTGACCCGCTGTCCCCGCTGTTGCCAGGAGCAGACCACACGCTATATGTTAGTGCTTTTTCACCTGCGCCAGCGGTGGCAAATTTACAAACAGACAGCGATGTGACGCTTGAATTTGCGCAACCCACGGCCACGGGGTTTAGTGCCACTGGGCTTCGTTTTGAAGCAGAAAACGGTGTTCCTTGCGCCACTTGCTTTCCTAATTTTATCGCGAGGTTGGGCGGCGATAATGCCGATACAACCGACAGGAATGGGTTTGCCTTGATTTTCGGACGTTTTGAGGGTGGTAGCACTGCACGTCTTCGTGCGGGGTTACTGCCCGGAACCGATTTGGGTGCGCCTTTAGGCAATGTTGCCCCCGACGGGGCGGCAACCGCCAATTGGCCAGGTACTATTTATCATTTATTCCAACGTAGCGGTACAGAACCGAACGTCGTGCTTACACCCTTTTCCGTTGTCTTTAATGTGGATTTTGCCGCAGGCACACTTGCATTGGCTAACACGACACTTTCTGGTGAAAACACGAGCGCACATATTATTAGGGTTGAAGGTCGCTTTGGCTCGCATGCAGAGGCGGTTAATAGGGCAGCGACTCCAGCAGCCCTGCCCGCAGGGGTTTTAGGTGGAAAGGTTTATTATAAAAATGGTGCTGAAGCCGAAGTTGAACATGATTTGCAAGGGTTGATTGGAGCAGAGGGTGCGGTTGGAGTTTTTAGAGTATTAGAACCACAGTTCACTTTCGGCGGGTTTGTCGCGCGGAATGCGCCTGTGCCTGTTAATCACGAGGTTTATCTTGCGCGATTTAGCTCTTTACAGCCAGAGAAAAGCGGGCCTAGTGAATTTGTACGAGGTTTGGCCAATGGTTTGGATACCACTAACGTTAATTTTGAAACAAGCGGTACTTGCGCCACCGCATGCGTTGATAATTACACCGCCAGATTAGGTGGGAATAATGCCGACCCAAGCGGTTTTTCTTTTTTCTATGGGAATGGTGACGCGACCGACACATCTGCATCTGGAATCTATCGCATTGGCTTGCTATCTGGTACGGATGTGGGTGTTGCCTTGCCCGTGCTGGCATCTAATGGCATAGCAAGTGCGAAATGGAACGGAAAGCTTCATACGACCTTGGGTGCCTCAGGTGGAACGATAACCCCACAGAATTTGACTTTGACTGTGAATTATACCAATCTGATGATTAGTGGGACGAACGCCATTTCAGGTGGGGATTTATCTGTTAATGGTAGATATAGTCCAACTGGGATGATAGTTGGAGAGGTTACCTATGACCCATCGAGCGGTTCAGCAGATAGCATGTACGATTTGATAGGAGTCATTGGCACCCAAGGCGCGATTGGGATTTTTGAAGGTCGAAGTGGCGCATCCCATGTTGGCGGGTTTATCGCCACACCACCCCCGCCACCCCCGCCACCCGACCCTTGCGTTGCTTTGGGTAATTGTCCTGCTGTGGAATTTGCCGCTTGGGAGGCTAGTTTTGGTACGAACGCGGGTAATGAAGCCGAAACTTTGCAGGAGTCGGGTTTTGAGAATGAATCAAGTGGTAATGATAATTATATCAAAGTGACTATAACAGGTCAAATCGTGTCAGGTACAGATGGTGAACAGAGTCTTCCTCTCAATGTTTTACGCTTGAATGATACAGTGAACCAAGAAGGCTATGAAAGCGGTGTTTCCTACGCGTTTAACATGCCTCAATTTAATGATCAAGGATACGCTGGTCTGCTACCAACCACAAATCTGGGCGCACCGCTTACCGATAACACCAAAAATACCATTTGGACGGGCAAGTTAGGAGGTCGCTATAGTATAGGCGAGGGCGCTATAAATGTTGGCGATTTTTCACTGCAAGTTACTTATGGCGTTAGTGATTCTTCGATAGGGAGCGTGGGGACGATTACGACTGTTGGTAGTAATAGTATGAAGGGATCTACTATTGTAAGCGCTACTACGATTAATGTAGATGGTTATTTTAACGCTGCTGGTGTGATGTGGGGAGATTTTGCTGTGGGCGATGAAGCTAATGATAATGCCTCATTCAGTGGTTTGATTGGTGAAAAAGGCGCGGTTGGCGTGTTCAAAGGCTCGTCTAAAACCACCGAGAGGATTGGCTACGTTGGCGGGTTTGCTGTCAAGCCACCCGCACAATAACTAATCACTAACAAATCCAGCCACCGCCAAACACCCGCGTTCCATTCGGCTGATAAAACACGCAAGCCTGCCCCCGCGCGATACCTTCCTCAGGTTCCGCCAAAATCACCCGTGCGCGACCATCGCCCAACGGCACAACCCGCGCGGGGCAAGGCGGACGCGTGGAACGCACCCGCACCGCCAAATCATAGCCCGCATTCGTATCATCAAACGCCCCATCACCCAGCCAATTCACCTGTTTCACCTCAAACTCCGCACGTTCCAACGCGCCGCGCGGACCAACGACGACTTGGTGGCGGTCAGCATCCAAACGCACGACATACAACGGATCACCACCCCCGATACCCAGCCCGCGCCTCTGCCCTATAGTATAATGGATAATCCCCTGATGACGCGATAAAACCTGCCCGTCCAAATCGACTATATCCCCCGCGATATTCACCCCAGGACGCAGTTTTTCAATAACAGAAGTGTAAGAGCCGTTCGGCACAAAACATATATCCTGACTATCGGGTTTGTCCGCGACAGACAGCCCATATTTCCGCGCCAAAGCCCGCGTGGCAGTTTTGGATTTCAGCCCACCGAGGGGAAACCGCAGGTAATCCAGTTGCTCTTGTTTGGTGGAAAACAGGAAATACGACTGGTCGCGGGTGATATCCGCCGCCATGTGCAGGGTCGCCTGATTGTCGGTATTTTTGCGCTGGATATAATGCCCAGTGGCGAGGCAATCCGCCTCCAAATCCCGTGCAGTCGCCAGTAAATCGCGGAATTTCACGCCTTCATTACAGCGAATACACGGCACGGGAGTCGCGCCCGCAAGGTAGGTTTCGGCAAAATCCTCCATCACTTCTTCGCGGAATTTGCTTTCATAATCAAGGACATAGTGGGGGAAATCCAGTTGTTCGGCAATCCGCCTCGCGTCATGGATATCGCGCCCCGCGCAACACGCACCCGCCTTCGCCAAAGCCGCCCCGTGGTCGTAGAGTTGCAGGGTGATGCCGATGACTTTGTACCCCTGCGCCGCCAAATCGGCCGCCACGACAGAGCTATCCACACCGCCCGACATGGCAACGACGACGCGGGTGTCTTGCGGTGGTTTGGCAAAGCCGAGGGTGTTTTTTGGGGTGCGGGTCATGGTTTCATTGTGGATTATTAGGGGGGGATTGTCAATGGTTTTAGTGATTAGTGATTAACGATTAACGATTAATTTTTTAGCCCTGCGGGTCTTCGTCATTTCTTCGAAATACCGACCAGCATGGTCTTTTGTGCGTAGCCCCCACTTCGTGGAGGCATGCCAAAAGCCCTTGGGTTATGTTTGGCGAGTCTGTTTTAAATAAAATAACCACTCGTCATGGTGGCACGGAGGTCGCGCGAACCCGAAGGGTGTGCGTCTTGGTTGTTAGGATAATAAGGTTTTGCGTCACCAGCGACTCTAAAATACACTGACCCAGTACAACCGATAAGCTGACGCGCACCCGTGGGGGTGAGGGTGCGCGCGACCACCCTGCGGGCGGTCGGTTTTTAGTTGATATGTTTGCTCTAGATAATAATTAACAGATTAGCCCTTCGGGTCTTCGTCATAACTTCGTTATGCCGACCAGTCAAGAAGTGGCAAAAATCACTAATCACTAATCTTTAATTGGCCAATTCCCAAGTATTCTTTGCAAATAATCCAATCTATAATCTTGTTATTCCAGATAGTAAATTTATAAAAAAACTATCGTCTTGAAACCAAAGGGCTTTTGGCATGCCCTCACACCGTGAGGGCTACGCACAAAAGACCACGCTGGTCGGCACTCGCGTAAGCGATGACGAAGACCCGCAAGGGCATCACTAATCACTAATCACTAATCACTAATCACTAATCACTAATCACTAATCACTAATAACTAATCACTACCTCCGTCGCCTCACCCGCTTATCCACGACATAGCCCGCTTCCGTCCCATCTTGGGGCGAGGAAAACCCGCCCATCGCCGATTCTATATCCAATAGGGTCGGCACGGGGCCGCGTGGCACACTATCCAACGCCACACGCATAGCGCGAACGTGCTCATACTGCGTTCCGCAACACCCGCCGATGACTTTCGCCCCCAAATCCCGCGCCAACACCGCGTATTGCGCCATCAATTCGGGCGTGCCGTCGTAATGAATATGCCCATCCACGAATTTCGGTATCCCCGCGTTGCCCTTTGCTATGATAGGAATACGCGGTTTTTTCGCGGCGAAACCCGCCACTGTGCGCAGCAAATCGGCCGCCCCTACCCCGCAATTCGCGCCGAAAGCCACGGGCGGCTCGTCCATCGATTCCACCATATCGACCATAGCGTGGCTGGTCAATCCCATCATTGATCGCCCTGCTGTGTCAAAGCTCATCGTGCCAGCCCATGGTGCGCCGATTTTATTAATAGCCTCCGCCGCGGCGCGATATTCTTCCGCCGCAGACAGGGTTTCAAGCCATAACACATCGGCTCCGCCGTCCAACAATCCGCGCGCTTGTTCGGCAAAAATAGCCACCGCGGATTCGTGCGACAGGTTGCCCGCCACGCCCATGATTTCGCCGGTTGGGCCCATTGACCCCGCGACTATCACCGTTTTGGGGGCGTTATCAGCGACCGTGCGGGCGAGTTCGGCGGATTTTTTCGCCAAGGCATGGACGCGGTTTTCGGCCTTATGCAACGCGAGCCTGCTGGCGTTCGCCCCGAAACTATTTGTTAGGAAAAGGTCACTGCCCGCATCCACAAAGCCTTGGTAAAGGGCGATGATTTTGTCGGGCGCGTCTTCGTTCCAGAGCTCTGGTGGGTCGCCCGCTTGCAACCCCGCGTTGAATAGGTTTGTGCCAGTGGCTCCGTCCGCCAGTATGAAGGGGGTGTCTTGGATGAATTGTGTTATTTTATTGGTCATTGGTTTTGCCCTTGTTGTTCTGCTTGTGCAACTGGTTCTGCTTGCACAACTGGTTCTACTTGTATAAGAATTTCTTCTTCTGCCATGTTTTTAGCATCATGCTGTCTAGCTATTTTTTCTTTTATCTCTTTATTCATTTTATTCAATCGCGATAAAATTCCCTCTATTACCCAACCACTTGTTTTTTTGTTATTGCTTACGCCTCTTCCTTTAAAACCTTTTTTATTGCCAAAGGGCTTAAATATAAAATCTTTATAAACCTGCTCATTTAATAAATGCGCATATTCTAAAATAAACATAATTGCCTCTTTTTTAGCCCCTTCACCAGTATCTTTACCATGTATAACCTTATTGCGGGTTGTTACCGCTCTTTCAATACAAGAAATAATTTCAGGTTCAATTTGTTTTTTTGCCAAAATATAATATAATTCACGAAACTCTGTTCGTTTCATTTCTAATAAATCAAGAGCATCTCGTGCATATTCTTTATCTACTTTATATTTTTTAACCAATGCTCCGTATAAAATATCATGTTGCCCGCGTTCAACCTCCATAAATAAATAAGCAAGTATTATATCCCAAGCGTAATTATGACCAATCAGAGACTTAAAATCCCCGAAATACTTTTGCACAGGTTTTGGCAGTCCGTCAAATTTAAGTTCTACGTGCCTCTGGTGTATGCGTCTCCCAACCATCCCCTACCCCCCACTATCCCCAGCAAACCCGCGTATCCGCTCCACCATAGCCCGCAGACCATTGGAACGTTGCGCCGATAAATGCGCGTCCAGCCCCAAACGCGCCAGTTGATCCGCCGCGTTTATAGCCAACACGTCCTCCATATTAACACCGTTATACAGCATCCGCAACACCTCTATCAACCCCGACACGATTAACGCATCAGACGCACCGTCAAAATGCAACCGCGAGCCATCCGCCCCATTATCCACCCGCATCCGCAACCACACCTGCGAGGCGCACCCATCCACTTTGTAATCAGCCACGCAAAACGCCGCGTCCAACGCGGGCATCGCCTTGCCAATCTCAATAATATGGCGATAGCGGTCTTCCCAGTTATCCAAAAACGAAAACGTCTCCACCAAGTCTTCAAAATCATTCGCCATAATCACCCCATCGGTACGATTTTTATCTTATTACCACTGACCGTCAGGGCGATTTTCCCATCGCACAACCGCCGCGCCTGCGCCCCAAAGATTTCATTACGCCACCCCGTGAAAACACGACTGCCAGTGTCGCCCTCGGCTATCGCGTCAATTTCTGCACTGGTAGCGATGAGCTTCTGCGCCACGCCCGATTCCTCCGCCGAGGTCTTTAATAACACGCGCAATAACTGGCACAAGGATTCCGCCCCAGCACTGCGTTTTTTCACCGAGGGCGCGTCCATCGCACCGCGTTTATGCCCGCGTTCTAGGGCTGCCATAATGCCGTCAACTATGTCGGTTTTGCGGGTAATCCGTTGCAAACCACGCGAACGCAGCAAATCGTCCTTGCTTTTCGGCCGTTGCGCCGCCAGTTCCAAAATGGCATCGTCCTTTAGGACTCGCCCGCGTGGGATATCGCGGGATTCGGCGTAAATCTCGCGAAACGCCGCCAATTCGCGCACCAGCGATAATTTCGCCCCCGATAAATTGCGGGTTTTAATGCGCAAATACGCCTGTTCGGGCGGGGTTGTGTAGAGCGCGGGGTCTAGCAAGTCCGCCTGCTCCTGCCCCACCCAATCGGCGCGTCCCGTGTCGGCAAGCGTGTCTTGCAAGTGTTTATACACACCCCGCAGGTGGGTAACATCGCCCAAGGCGTAGTGTTTCTGGTCATTGCTGAGCGGGCGACGCGCCCAATCGCTGAACCGTGAGCCTTTGTCGATTTGGACTTTGCAGATGGCGCGGACAAGGTGTTCATAGCTGACTTGCTCGCCATAACCGCACACCATGGCGGCGATTTGCGTATCAAAGAACGGGGCGGGTAGGATTTGACGGCTGTGGTAGAAGATTTCCAGGTCTTGACGGGCGGAGTGGAAGACTTTGGTGACTTTCGGGTTTTGGAAGAGGTCGTAAAGCGGGTCTAGCGATAAACCAGTGGCAAGCGGGTCTATGAGGACGGCCGATTGGTTTGCGGATTCGGGGGAGTCGTTGCCATCTGTGGCATCTGTGGTATCGCCATAAGCCGCCTGTATCAGGCACAATTTGGAATAGTAGGTGTTTTCGCGAATAAACTCTGTATCCAGTGTCACAAAGGGATGCTGCGCGGCGCGCTGGCAGAATTGGGCGAGGGAGTCGGTGGTTGTAATAATATCCATAAGCGGGGTATTAACGGTAATCGGCGCGAATGGCAAGGGGAGCTATGTAAAAGCTTTAGGTTAAACGGCTCTAATAGAACTGTTAATAGAAACTTGCTTTAATCTGTCATAAAAATAACGCTCGTACAGATGAAAATGCCCGAACTCATCTGGTTTTGCTCTATAGGCTTCACATCTACCAACAATGGTCGCAATCCAATCTGCGAATTGCACTGTTTGGTATAAATTGCTTTCTGCATGGAACAATGGCTCTAATAAAGCCGTACGTTTAGAAAAACCAAACATTTCAATACCGCAAGCTTCTATCATTTTTATCCTGTTATTATGGTAATCTGAACATAAAATCAGCTTAGCATTTTTTTTAACACAAAAATCATTAAGCTGTTTAATCGTCTTTTTCAAAGTAGATTTGTAAAGTTCTTCATTGGTTGGTTGTCTTTTAAGGGGGTTTTTGCGTGATCCAACGTAAAATACATGCCCGTCAAGCTGATTAACAATGACGTTCAAAGGTCTATTAAAAACATCGCGCACTTTTCTTTGCTCTACGCTTCGTGTCTTAAAATATTCCGTCCCCTTCTTTTCCCATTTTGCAGGGATTCTTGTGCTTTCTGCCAGCTCTTCTGCAAAAATACTTTCCTTCATTTTGAAAAAATTTGTGGAAAAATAACGAGCATTATGGATTGGCAATATAAAACCAGCCAAGCCAAAAACTGGACTTGCTTTATAGTTTTCATGGTGTACGGAAATAAAGGGACCATCGTGCCCGAATTCATCAAGATAAGCAATATATGTATCCACGTGCTCATCCATTATGATTTACCGCCCCCTAAAAACATGAGAACCCGCGCTTTCGCGCGGGCCCCGATTTCGCGGGAGAGGTGATACTTATAAATAAGCATCACAACGCGCCACAACCTATAAATAGCATTTATGACGACATATTGCAAGTATTTTTTTTGTTTAAAATCAAGTAGATATAAATTTTTTTAATAAACTATTTATTAAATAACTTGAAAAACAATAAAAAAACAAGTTGATTCGCACCCGCCCGTGGGGGGGTATAAAAAATGGCTCCGGCGGTAGGGCTCGAACCTACGACCAATTGATTAACAGTCAACTGCTCTACCACTGAGCTACGCCGGAACAATTTCGCCCGCTTATAGCAAAAACAAATCACATCGTCTAGGGGGTATTTCATAAAAACACGCCTTTTTCACGGATTTTTCACGCAATATGAAAAAAGCGGGCGAAAAACCTTGCGGATAAGGGACATTCGGGCTATCATACCATTATGAAATATGCATCCCGCAACTTTATGCCCAAAACTTTGTTTTGGCGGACGATCGTTATCCTTGCCGTGCCGTTGATCGTGGTGCAACTGGTTGTGGGGATTTTCTTTTACGACCGATTGTTTCGCCAGACGACCCTGCAAAAGACTAACGAAGTCATCCAGCAAATCAAATTCGCGGCGGGGGATGCGGCAGCAAGCAGAGCCTTGGGCTTGGGTTTGCGCCGTTTGGATGCGATGCCTTTGATACGGGCGAATACCTATACGCTGGACGATTTGACCGGGCCACAGGTGATAGAGGCCTTAACGCAGGGCTTCCCCCGCGTTTATTTCATTGATTTGGCGCGCGAACGCGGGTGGGTGCATTTTGAATTCCGAGTCAATGACGCGGATTATTCGGCACGGTTTTTGCGCAATCGTGCGTCGGCGCGGAATCCGCATCAGTTGCTGGTGGCTATGTTATTATCGTCTATAATCATGGCGGGGATTGCTGGGGTGTTTTTGAAAAATCAGGTGCGCCCGATTAGCCTGCTGGCACGGGTTGCCGATAGCTTTGCCAAGGGGCGGATTATTGAGTTCAAACCCCGTGGGGCCGATGAAATCCGCAAAGTTGGCGTGGCGTTTCAATCAATGATGCACAGTATTGATAATCAAAAAGAGCAACGGATATTGATGTTATCGGGGGTTAGCCACGATTTGCGTACTCCCCTGACGCGGATGAAACTGGCGGTGTCTTTGGCGGAATCGGGCGGGGAAACGGGCGGTGCTGATGATGCGATTAGCAAGGATATCAAGCAGGACATAGCGGATATGGAGGCTATTATCCAAGAGTTCCTAGATTTCGCACGGGGGGATGCGACCGAATCACGCGCACCCGTGGATGCTGTGAAATTGGCGCGGCACCTGATTGCTATCCATAAACGCGCGGGTGTTGTGGTGGAATTGCAAGGCGAGGGTGCGGGCGAGGGTAAGAGCCCGAGTGGCTCTGCCACTATCAACCTACGCCGTCATGCGATAATCCGTGCGCTATCTAATCTAATAGACAACGCGGCGAAATTCGCGGGGGTTATTCATCTGGGTCTGGATTTACGCCGTAATAACGTGGTGTTTCGGATAGAGGATGACGGCCCAGGCATCCCTGCCAGCGACCATGAAAAGGCGTTGCGCCCGTTTGAGAGGCTTGACCAAGCCCGCAATCAAAACAAATCCACGGGGACGGGTTTGGGTCTGTCCATCGCCGCCGATATTATCCGCAACCACGGTGGGACTCTGGATTTGGGTACGAGCGAGCGGTTGGGCGGGTTGCTGGTGGAGGTGACTTTACCTAGATAGTTGTTAGTTATTAGTTATTAGTTATTAGTGGGGTTTTGTAGCCCCGCAATACATAAAATAACGAACAGCCGTTATTTTTAGATAGTGCCATTGAACGCGAGCTATTTTTAAATATCGCAATTACAAAAAACTATAACTAACAACTAATAACTAACAACTAACAACTAAACAGTCGCTTTTGCCCTATCCAGTGGCAAACTTTCCTCTAATATCCATAAAAACAAGTAATAAAAACAACCAACAAAAAAGGACACCCCCCAATGACACAACGCACCCGCAGTGGCGGACGCGCCGCCAACAAACGCCGCACCAGCACCAAAACCATTGAACAAATGCCGTTCAAACAACCGTTTAACACGGATAAACCGACCGAACCCTTAACCGAAGAAGCCGTCCAAACCCTGCACAACGGCACTATGGAAATCCTGCGAGACATAGGTATCCAGTTTATGAACCCCGAAGCACTCGCCGTTTTGAAAAAACACGGAGCACGAGTGGATGGGGAAAACGTCCGTTTTGACCCCGATATGGTGATGGAATGGCTGGCCAAAGTCCCCAAGGAATTCACCATAACCCCGCGTAATCTGGATAGAAAACTGCGGTTTGGCGGGGGGCATTTCGCCTTTGGCAATGTGTCTTCCCCGCCGAATTACTGGGATTTGGAGCGGGGCAAAGAATCTGGCAGCTTTGAAACCTTTGAAAACCTGATGCGATTGACTCAGTATTTTAATTGCATCCATATTGCCGGCGGTTATCCTGTGGAACCGATAGATATCCACGCCAGCGTGCGTCATTTGGATTGCCTGTATTCCAAGCTAACCCTTACGGATAAGGTCTGCCACGCCTATTCCTTGGGTAAAGACCGCGTGGAGGATGTGCTGGAAATGGTACGGATAGCGGGCGGTCTCAGCCACGATGAATTTGAAGCAAGCCCGCGGCTTTATACCAATATCAATTCGGTATCGCCTTTGAAACATGATTATTTGATGCTGGATGGCTCGATGCGGATGGCACGGCGCGGGCAAGTCGTGGTTGTCACGCCTTTTACCCTAGCGGGGGCTATGGCACCTGTGACGATGTCGGGGGCGGTGGTTTTGTCACTGGCAGAGGGTTTGGCGGCGATTTGCCTGATGCAAATGGTACGCGAGGGTGCGCCTTGTGTGATTGGCACTTTCACCTCTAATGTCGATATGAAGACGGGTGCGCCCGCCTTTGGCACGCCCGAATATATCCGCGCAACGCAGATGACCGGGCAGATGGCGCGGTTTTATGGGGTGCCGTTGCGTAGCTCGGCGACTTGCACGGCGAATGTCCCTGACGGGCAGGCTATGTGGGAAACCACGCAGTCGTTATGGGCGGCGGTGCAGTCTGGCACGCATATGGTTTATCACGCGGCGGGCTGGTTGGAGGGCGGGCTGATTGCTAGTCCAGAGAAATTCATAATGGATTGTGAGGTTTTACAACAGTTTCAACGGTATTTTGATCCAGCGTTGGTGGCGACTACCCCCGATGATATTGCGTTGGATGCCGTGCGAGAGGTCGGGTATGAGGTCGGGGCGAACTATTTTTCTGCCCAGCACACGCAGGAGCGGTATGAGGAGGCGTTTTATCAGCCGTTTATATCCGATTGGCGTAATTATGAGGCGTGGGAGCGTGATGAAGGCGGCGGGCTATGGACGGCCGAGCGTGCGCATAAGATGTATAAGCAGATATTGGAAGAGTTTGAAGCGCCGCCTATGGATGATGCTGTGCGGGCGGAATTGGCGGATTTTGTGGCAAAGCGGAAGAGCGAAGGCGGGGCGGCGACGGATTTTTAAATTAGCGGTTAGTTATTAGTTATTAGTTGTTAGTTTTTTAGCTGGATTAACCACCATTAACCACGATTAACCACAATTAACCACGATTAACCACCATTAACCACCATTAACCACCATTAACCACCATTAACCACCATTAACCACCATTAACCACCATTAACCACCATTAACCACCATTAACCACCATTAACCACAATTAACCACAATTAACCACAATTAACCACAATTAACCACAATTAACCACAATTAACCACAATTAACCACAATTAACCACCTGTGGTTATTTTGGTTATTTAATAACCACGATTAACCACGGTTGGTTATTTTTGGTTATTTTGGTTAATCATTAACTCAATTAACCACAGGTGGTTATTTTTGGTTATGGCATTTATGAATAACCAATTAACTCACAACTAATAACTAACAACTCACAACTAACAACTAAAAGGGCTTGACTCCCCCCCAAACCATGTTTATTGTGGAAATACAAAATAAAAAGTGCAAAGGGACACGATCATGCCATATCTCAAACTTTTAACCGCCCCCCTTATCATCATTGCTGGGCTTGCACTATTAACCGCTTGTGGGGGAGCATCGCCAACCGTTAATATCGGCGAGGTGAATATCACCACTACTGGCAACCCCTGCGATACTCAGCCGTTTGGGGATGATTGCGGGGCGGATTATGAACCCCAACGGGTAAAGAAAATCGGTGAATGTCTTATGGGCAAGGCCGCCGACACACTAACCTGCGCCCCTGCGATTAAGGCGCATTCGTGTATAGACAATCCTTTTGCCACCGCTTGCGCGAATGACCCAGATTTCGCCGCTTATTTTAACACCGCCCGCACCGAGCGGACGACTTATTGCGAAGCAAACCCTGATGAGACCGCGTTTTGTGCTGAGGCTGTGAATTTCAATAGGGTATGCAAAGATAACACGGATATATTTAATGAAACTTGTTTTCCTGCCGAAAACCCACGGCGGGATGCGTGTTTGGGCGATGCCGCCGACACGCTCTCAAACCCCAGTTGCGCGACCCGCCCATCGGTTGTGAGCGTTTGCACCGATGACCCTTTCACGCGAACGGGGTGTGCGAATGTGCGTACGATTGGCGATTTGCGAGTCAATTATTGTAACGACCCTGCCACCGCTTGGGATGATGATTGTGTTGTGGCAACCTATTCAGGCACGGCAGATGCGCGGGATATGGCGTGTTTGCAATACGGAATTGATACGACCAAGGGCGGGAATGCCCTATGTTCTATGCGCCCGAATGTTATTGAGGCTTGCGGTGAGGATTCGCCCTTTGCCCATCCTGTTTGTGATGAAGTGAGGGGAATTGACGCAGGGTTTAGAACGACCTTTTGCCAAAAACCCGCCAACGCCTTTACCACGGGGTGCGAGCAAGGCATCCATGGCAATGTGGATACCATCCGTGATAGGGCTTGTTTGGATGGTTTGCCCACCGCCACGGGGTGTGAGGAGCGAACGGAGGTTCAAAGAATATGTGCGGACGATCCTCTGTCTCTGTCTCTGTCGAACGATAATCCTGGGTGTACAAAACTGCCTAACTATACAGATTTGCTGAGCAGCTATTGTGCGGTGGAGAGTAGAGTCACAACGATTGCCGGATGTGGCACAGACGCCGCCGATGTTTGCCCGACTAATCTGTTTAATCCCAGTGCGGTTAGTCGGACTGGCACGATAGATTGCTTGAATGATATGGCTTTCGCGCCCGCCCGTATAACGGCTTGCTCCACTGGAGCCGAGCTTAATAATTGCGACACGGCAGAGATTGCACCTGAGGTCTGCAAGGCTTCTGGCGCGAGTGCCAATCCGTTTGCCGTATTTTGTGCGACCACGAACAATATAGGCGGAGGGGATATCGCGATGATACGCCAAACTGCCTTGGACGCTTGTCCTGATGGCACACAGGATGGCAATGTGGGGATTTGCCAAAATACAATAACAATAAGGGCGCGCCTAAACACCGATTGCGCATTGATAGCGAATGCTTTCACCGATAGGTGTGATTATACCCAATATCTGGACGAACGGAGGGGGTTTTGCAATGACAGAGCCACCGCTTGGGATGCGGGGTGTGATGGTGAAACGACCTATACTGGCACGACCGCCATGCGTGATGCCGCGTGTTTGGCGGATGCAGACGCGGATATGGCAAATACGGGCAGTGATACGCGGTGCGGGGCGCGGGCGGGTGTTATCACCGCTTGCGATATACGCGACCCATTTCGCCACCCCGTTTGTAATAAAATTGCGGGGATTAACGATGGGGTGCGAACGATGTATTGCGAAAACTCCGACAATGCTTGGGATGAGGAATGCATGGATACAACGCATGGCACTGTGGTTTTTTATCGAACTGTCGCCTGTTTGGATAGCCCTTTTAAAGACCTTGCCGACCCCCTTTGCACAACGGATACGGGCGCGGAGTTTCAATGCGGAATGAATCCGTTTGACCCTGCGAATCCGGGCTGTCGCAATCTTGCAAGATTCCAAGAGATTGTGAACGAGTATTGCGAGGACAATGACCATGAACGATGCGCGGTGCAGTATAGCACTTGGACGGGTAGCTTTACGTCTCCGCTGGAAACTGCGCCCGTTAATCTCACCAGCACGTCTGCCCGTGATGCCCGATTTTTGTCGGGTTTAACCACGACTGCGCCAGTGATAACGGGCTTTGTAATTGCTCCGGGTAAATTTACGACCCTAACCCTTGCCCATAGTGATTTGAATGGGGATGAGGATGATGGTGTATCCTTCTTTACGGGTCTATATGCTGGTAAAGCCCAAGGCTATTACTCTGGGATTCTTGGAACAACGGATTTGGGTGCACCTTTGAATAATGCCGTACAAGCCGGGACATGGGTGGGGCGGTTGCAGGCATGGACGAGTACCCATACCGATCAAGTTGATGCAGAACTCACCCTTACGGTTACTTTTAACGGGGACGGGGAGACGAACACGATTTCTGGCTTTGTTAAAAATATCTATGGTACTGATAACGGTCTTTCCTTTGAAATAAAAGGGGATTTTAATAATTTGGGCGTGATAACCAATGGCGAAGTTAATTTTGCGAACGATGAGAATGATAACGGTATATTAGAGACGAGCGAAATGAGATACACCGCTGGGGTTTTGACAGGTTTAATCGGGCAGAGCGGGGCGGTTGGCGCGTTTCATGGCACTAGCAGTGATATTACCTTCGCGGGCGGGTTTGTCGCCCAGCCTCATGCTACGTCTAGCGATTGGGTGAATAGTTTTGACCCCAAACTGAATGCTAGGCTTACCGCCACAACCACTGCAGGTGAACGCAAAAGACAATTCTTGGCGGGTGGTGAAGATGCGCTGATTGATATTGACGACACGATCGACCCAAGAGTACTTTATGGTTTGACGTTCGCTTCTGCCATGTATGATAGCGCGGCTTTAAGCGGGGATAACGATATCAAAGACGGTTTTGCTGGTTTGGTTGATACTGTTGTTGGTGCTCGTAAAGTTTATTATGTGGGGATTCTGTCTGGTACAGATTTGGGCAGACCCTTGACGGCAACCGTTGGAAGCATCACTTGGAACGGGCAAATTGAAACCGTTCGGGCTGGTGTTGAAGATATCAGCACAGATTTCTCATTAGAGATTACCCTGGGCGAGGCCAATGGCGTTGCTGGCTCTCTGGGTTCAATATATGGAGTTGTTCTATCAAATGGCAGTAATTACTATGAATTAACTGGTACGTATGATGCGGGTGGGATTATTACTGGCACGGTTATTTATGGGGCATTCACGGGTAGTATTGCTGATGACGACCTAGCGACAGAGGCCTCCGCCAACGGGATTCTGTCAGGGTTGATTGGCGAGCACGGCGCGGTTGGGGTTTTCCTTGCTGCGGATAGGATTGGAGCAGCGATTAATGCCAGCACAAAAGAGAATATCGTAGGTGTGGCGAGCGCGACTGGTGGCTATGCTGGCGGGTTTGTTGTCTCAGGCCCCCCGCCACCCCGACAACCTGTTGATCAACCAGATGATACTGACACAAACAAGGTTGCGTTTAATGATTGGTTGCGTGATTTTGGCAGCTTTCCCCCGCCCGCTAGGCTGACCAAACCCCCACGGGAACGCAAAAGAGAATTTTTGGCGGGTGGCACAGAGGGGCTGAAGACAACGGGCGCGATCAACGTCGTTACGAATGTTACCGCGAATTTAGGGACTGGCAATGAGGGCGATGGCTATCATTATTTTGTTGATACTGTTGCCCTAAATACCCGCATTCCTTACGCGGGATTGCTGTCTGGCACAGATTTGGGCGCGCGCGTAACAGGCACGGCGGGGACAACAGCCGAATGGAACGGGACACTGCGCGCCCACACTAATTTAACTGTAGATGTTAACAAACCTTTAAAGTTAAAGATTACCTATGGCGGCACAAACGGTGAAACGGGTTCAATAGAGGGAGCGGTTAGAACATTTACCACCGAAGGCTTTGAGTTAAAAGGGACTTATGATGCCTCTGGCGTTATCTCTGGCAAGGTTTATCATGGCGCAGGATTCAACGCTACGGGAGACGTAAGACGACTTACAGGAACAGATACCAACGGAATTCTTACAGGGTTAATTGGTGCACAAGGCGCGGTTGGGGTTTTCCTTTCTGGCACTGGAACAAAAGAGGATATAACCATCGGGGTGGGCAGTAATTATGTCGGCGGGTTTTTTGCCGCGCCCATTCTGTCCATTCCAAATTATGATACCTTTGTTAGGCATTATGAACCACAAAAGAATGCGGATAACACAAAGCTATTAGAAAGCGGGATAGCCGCGGGCAGACTCAATCAATTCTTAAAGGGTCAAGAGACTGGCATAACCTTTCCCTTGTCCGTGGAAGTTGCATTAGACTATACGGCTACGGGTCATTTTGAGACTGTTGCCCTTAAACTGGAAGGGGATAGTGCCAATGGTATTGGTCTTATGCGTGCCTTTGTGTCGGTTGATCAGATTAATGAATTACATCGCTCGGGGATTTTGTTGGGTACGGATTTGGGTGCGCCGCTTACGGGGAATGAAATGGGCGCAGACTGGTCGGGGAAACTCTATGTCACGCGTCATGTGAATGCCAGTGATGAAAACAAACCGATTGCCATTGATTTGACCTTGGCTGTGGATTTTTCCGCAGGCACGATTCGCACTGCAAACGCCGTCACCACAGCCCCCAACGAAACGGTAGCTATTAACGGGACGTTCGGCGCGGGTGATATTACTTTGCCCGCAGGTATTATGGGCGGGACTGTTTCGTATCATGACGGGACGACCACGTATCATGCCTTGCCATTAATTGGGCTGATTGGCGAGGATGGCGCGATTGGCGTATTCCACGGGGGCGAGGGTGTTCTACTGCCTATGGCGGGCGGGTTTGTCGTTAAACCATAACTAATCACTCACCACTCCATCAGGTCGCCCGACCAGCACAAAGTTCAAACCCTCCGCATCCATCAGCCGCTTTGCAACCGCGTTGATTTGCGCCAAGCTGACCGCCGCAACCTGCGGGTTGCGCGTGGCAATATAATCCACGCCCAATTTATCCGCCTGCATCCCGCTTAATATCTGCACAATCCGCTTATTCCCGTCAAACCGCAACGGATACGCGCCCGTCAAAAACTTCTTCGCGTCCGATAATTCCGCCGCGCTCACCCCATTGTCCGCGATTTGCTGCACCTGTTCACGGATAAGCCCAACAGCCTCCGCCACGCGGTCATTCGCCGTGGCCATTCCTCCGCCCCAGAAATCCCCCCATCGGCTGGTCGCCAAATACGAGTTAATCCCATAGGTCAAACCCCGCTTTTCCCTTATTTCCGTGTATAACCGCGCCTGAAACCCAGAGCCTCCGATAATATGATTCAACACAAACGCCGCGAAAAAATCCGGGTCGTCCCGCGTCAATGTCGGCAGAGACCAGCGCAAAACCGTTTGCGGGGTGTCAAAATCTATCACCTGCACTCCGCCCTTGGATTTATACGCGGCTTTCACGGGCAAATCCGCCTCCGCCAAAGGCAAACCCGCGATTAAATCATCCAAAACCGCGCCCAAATCGGTGGCGGTAATGTCGCCAACCGCACCTATGAACACGCGGTCTCGCACGAATACCCGAGCATGGGCCGCCGTCAAATCCGCGTGGGTCAAATCGCCGACCGTCTCCACAGAGCCCTCCACCGTGCGGGCGTATGGATGGTCGCCGAAAACCGATGCGACTAGGGCAGTGTTGGCGATATCACGCGGTTCTTTGCCCTTGCTTTCAATGCTAGATATGGTTTGTTGTTTCGTCCGAGCCAATGCGTCCGCGTCAAATCGCGGGGCGTGGATGGCGGATTTTAACAACGCCAAGGCCTCGCCCATATTGGATTTCAAAACCTGTGCGCTGATGGTGACACTGCCCCTGCTCGCCTTGAACGTGAAATGGGCGGCGAGTTCCTCGGCACGGCGGGAAAACGCCTCTGCCGATAAATCGCCCGCGCCTTGGTCAAGCAATTCGGTCATTAAATTGGTCGCACCCGATTTGTCGTTCGCGTCCAGCAAGGTGCCGCCTTGGAAGTGAAAACTGAAGGCGATGAAGGGGATTGACGGCTCTTGCACCAGCCATGCGTGGATGCCCTTCGGCGAGTCCACTTCTTGGATTTCGGTGGCGGCGAGTGCCGTGCCAGTAGTCGCCAAGACCGCCCAAATACAAAATAAAATACGTTTTAACATTGCAAATTTTACCATCACGAATCCCCCTCCCCTGTTATAGTTTCACTTATAGTTTCACTTATAGTTTCTTCTTCCTCTTCGCCCATCAGCCAGCCCGTCACGGTGGACTTATTATTCAGCACACCCCGCGCCGCCTCCATAACTTCCTCTGCCGTTATTGATTGCAACAGTCCAGGCCATTCCAGCACATCCGCCACGGTCAACCCCGAAGACAAAGACGCGCCAAACTGCCGCGCCAACCTCGATTGGTTGTCCAAAGCGTAAATCTGTTCCGCCTCTATCTGCGTTTTTATCCGCGCCAAATGCGCATCATCCACGCCTTGTGCCAAAAACGCCGCAATAGTCGCGTCCAAGGCGGTTTCCAAATCCTGCAAAGACACGCCCTGGGCTGGCACGGCGTAGAGGCTCAAATCGCTATTATCCAACGCCCGTGCGTCATAACGGGACGACTGATTGATGGATATTTTCTGCGCCAGTTGCATCTCCTGCCCCATGAAAGAGGTAATCCCAGTCTCGCCAAAGATATAGGAAAACATCTGCAAAGCGGCGGCCGCCCGTTGCTGCCCCGATTGGCGCGACTTCGCAGGATACGTGCGTATAATATAGGGTTGACTGACCCGCGCATCGGTGAAAACCGTGCGAATAGGCGCACGAGCGGGCGGTTCGGTGACCCGCGTGCGTGGCGGAGTATCGGCACGTTTCAACCCGCCATAATGGGTTTTTGCCATGGCAAGCACTTCGTCAGGCTGCACATCCCCCGCGACCACTAAAATAGCGTTATTGGGGGCGTAGTTCGCACGGTAAAACTCCAACGCATCCTGTTGGGACAAGGCCTCCATTTCGTGCCACCAGCCGATGATAGGAATACCGTAGGGATGGTTCGGATAGCGCAGGCGTGCCATGTGTTCGCCAAACAGGGCAGAGGGCTTATTTTCAACGCGGGAATTGCGTTCTTCAAGGATGACATCGCGTTCGGTCAGGACGTCTTCTTCGGTTAAAATCAACCCCTGCATGCGGTCGGATTCCAGCTCCATCATCAAGGGTAATAAATTCACGGCGACTCGTTGATAATAGCCGGTATAATCCCAACTGGTAAAGGCGTTTTCTGAACCGCCGTTTATGGATATTATCCGTGAAAACTCGCCTGGTTCGCGGGTTTTTGTGCCTTTGAATAACAGGTGTTCCAGGAAATGGGCGATGCCCGATTTACCGCGAGGCTCATCCGCCGCGCCCGCTTTGTACCAGAGCATGTGGGTGACGATTGGGGCGCGATGGTCTTGGATAACGACGATTTCAAGGCCGTTTTCAAGGGTGTATTGGGTGATGCGGTCTTTTAATGTGGTCGCAGGTTGCGAATGGGCGGTTGTGGTGAATAACAGGGCGAGGGTGAAGAGGAGTATACGCATGGTGGGTCTTGGGTGTTAGAGTTAAAGATAGGGGTATATGACGCGAAATGACGGATAAAGCAAGCCACAATTTAGTGATGATTTGTGAATGATTTTACGGATTAAACGGGTCTGATAGAGCTGTTAATGGATGCTTGCTGTAATCGTTTATCAAAATAATGATGGAACTTTTGATAATCGGTGTATTCATCGGGGCGGGCATTATAGGTTTCATATTTGCCAATAATCGCGGCAATCCAATCGGCGAATTGCACGGTTTGATAGAGATGACTGTCCGCGTGAAACATCGGTTCTAGCAGGCTCGTACGATTGGAAATTCCAAACATTTCAATGCCACAGGTTTCTATCATCATCTTTCTGTTGCTATGATAATCTGCACATAAAAGCAGGTTCGCATTCTTTTTCATACAGAAATTATCAAGCCTTTTAATCGCCTCTCTTAACGTATATTTATACAAAGTGCTGGAGGTTATTTCCCATTTAAGGTGGTTTTTCGCTGACCCCACGTAGAATATATGACCGTCGAGTTTATCAACGATAGTTTTTACAGGTCTTATGAAAGTATCACGGATTGTAGGATCTTCTATCTTTGATATCCTGAAATGATCCGCACCTTTACGTTCCCATTTTGCTGGTGGTCTTTGGCTTTTTTCAATCTCTTCGGCAAATAATTTTTTCTTCATTTTGAAAAAATATGTGGAAAATTTTCGTATATTATGAACGGGTAGCACAAACCCTGCCAAGCCAAAAACCGGACTGTCATTATGCACTTTATGATGTCTGGAAATAAACGGACCATCATGCCCGAATTCATCAAGATAAGCGATATATGTAATCATAAAATCATATTCTAAAGCATGAGAACCCGCGCTTTCGCGCGGGCCTCGGATCGCAAGCGATTTTGGCGATGCCTTAAAAGGTTGCATCTACGCTTCGCAAATCATTAATAGCATTTACCAACCCATACTGCAAGAAACTTTTTTCATTAAAAATCAAGGGGATATAATTATTTCCACAAATAAACCACCTATCAAATCCATCAAACAGACCGATTCACAGACCGATTCGCAAAGATTAACAATTAAACTTCCCATCCTGCGGGAACCCCCTGGGTGCCAGCCGCCCTGCCCCAGCGCGTTTGCCGCTCCATCCAGCCAAATCCACCTCTACCCGATTTCGCCCTGCTGGGTCCAGCCAACGCAAGCCGTCCGCCAGAACGAAACCTGTCACATCCGCCAGCCCTCCGTCCTTATATTTCTGTAACCGCACGCCTTTGCCCCGCGCCATTAACGGCAATTCTGCCAAAGGAAACACCAGCAATTTACGGTTTTCACCGACCACAGCGACACTGTCCATCGCGCTCGACAAAACCTTACAGGCGACCGCCCCACGCGCACCCTCGCCACGCACATTCAAAACCTGCCGACCACTGCGTGTCTGGGCAAACACATCCTTTTGCGCCACGATAAACCCATCGCCAGCATAACTGCCCACCAAAACCTGCGCCGTTTCATCATAAACAAACAGCGCAACCAACCCCACGTCATTGGGCAAATCCACCATTAAACGCAGGGGTTCGCCCATGCCTCGTCCCCCAGGTAAATCCGCACACCCTAAGGTATAAAACCGCCCGTTTGAGCCAAACGCCAGCAGTTTATCCGTCGTCTGCGCAGGGATGCAAAACCGCCCCGCATCGCCGTCTTTATACTTTAAATCCTGGGTCGTATCAATATGCCCTTTCATCGTCCGTATCCACCCCAATTCGGAACAAATCACCGTCAAAGGTGCGCGTTCAATCATCGCATCAAAGGGAATATCATCCAGCACGGGGGCTTCTTCCAACACCGTGCGCCGAGCATCGCCATGCACGCGAACAAACTCCCGCAATCCGGTTTTTATCGTTTTATCCTGCAACTCCTTCTGGGCGATTAAATCCTCTAACCCGGCGCGTTCAATCTGTAAATCGTCCAGCTCTTGGCGCAACGCCATCTCCTCCAACTTGCGCAACGAGCGCAAACGCATGTTCAATATAGCCTCTGCCTGCGTGTCATTCAGCACGAATTCCGCACATAAAACGGGTTTGGGTTCATCGCAAGTGCGAATAATCTCAATCACGCGGTCAAGGTTTAAAAACGCAACGATATAGCCCTCCAGAACCTCTAACCTTGTGTCAATTTTGCCCAACCTATGGGCGGATTTGCGCAATAAAACCTCTCTCTGGTGGTCCAGAAACGCTTGCAAAATCGTTTTCAAAGAACACAAACGCGGAGTCATACCGTCAATCAAAACATTCATATTCATAGCAAATCGGATTTCCAAATCGCTGTTTTGAAACAGAGCCTCCATCAAAATATCGGGCGAGACGGATTTGGATTTAGGTTCCAGAATCAACCGCACATCTTCGCTGGATTCATCGCGGACATCGCCGAATATCGGGATTTTGCGGGTTTGGATTAAATCCGCCAGTTTCTCTATTAGGCGAGACTTCTGCACCTGATAAGGGATTTCGCTAATGACTATCTGCCACTGCCCATGCCCTAGATTTTCCACCGCCCATTTCGCCCGCAGTCGCAAAGAGCCACGCCCCGTTTGATAGGCGGCGGCAATAACCTCCCGCGGTTCAACCAGCACACCGCCCGTGGGGAAATCGGGGCCTTTGATATACTCCAGCAGGGTTTCATCGCGTAAATTGGGGTGATCAACCATATGGACGGCGGCGGCGCACAGCTCGTTCAAATTGTGCGGGGGGATGTTCGTTGCCATCCCAACGGCTATCCCAGACGCGCCATTCGCCAGTAAATTAGGGAAAGGCGCGGGCATCACCACGGGTTCGGTGCGCGAGCCATCATAGTTATCGCGGAAATCCACCGCATCGTGTTCCAAGCCGTTCATCATGGCTTCGCCGATTTTGCTGAGTCGCACCTCCGTATAACGGGCGGCGGCGGGGTTATCGCCGTCTATATTGCCGAAATTCCCCTGCCCGTGGATGAGCGGATAGCGAAGGTTAAAATCCTGTGCCAATCGCGCCAGAGCGTCATAAATCGCTTGGTCGCCGTGCGGGTGATAGTTGCCCATGACATCGCCAGAGACTTTGGCAGATTTGCGAAACCCGCCAGTCGCGGTCAGCCGTAGCTCGCCCATCGCGTATAAAATCCGCCGATGCACGGGTTTTAAGCCGTCCCGCGCGTCAGGCAAGGCGCGATGCATGATAGTGGATAGCGCGTAGGATAAATAACGGCTGGAAATCGCGCTGCCGAGCGGCTCTTCAATAATAGGGTGCGGGGTGTGTGTCATAGGCGGGGTGTATAGTGGATAGTGGGGGAATTGTAAATGGTGATTTTGGGGGGGGTGAATTGTGAATGGTGAATGGTGAATTTTGTGGGGTGAATCGGAAAAAATGCAAAAAATTACGAAAATCACAAAAAAATACTTTACAAGTGCCACTTTTCATATTAACCTTATCTAAATATTATTTTTCACCCCTATAAACAAAGGAAACGCACCTATGACACTCGGTAAAATTCTATCCCCCATCAGCCTAACCTTCAGCCTAGCCCTTATCAGCACGGTTTTGTCCTCTTGCGGGGAGGGTACAAAGATTGTAGTTGAATGCAGCCGTCCGCAGGACGCGTTTAATGCATCTTGCTTGGATGCCACGGACCCGAATTCCGTTGATAACCGATTGACCCAGTGTTTGGCGAATGAAAACGCACACGGCAGTTGTAAGAATCTTATAGCCGTGAATACGGGCGACATTTCGGGCTATGATGCTTTGCCAGCGACCCTAGCGACCCTGCCCGCAGGCGATACCACTGGATTTGTAAAAATCACGGGTAGCGAGATTACCACAACGGGTTTAACAACCCCAACGACAGGCGGGGCTTCGTTGCCCAATAGTGCCACTGATGGTTATTCTTACGCCGTTGGAACAAACGGCGCGATTGCTGGGATACTGCCGACCACCGATTTGGGTGCACCTGTCCTTGCCCGTACGGGGACGGCGAATTGGACGGGAACATATAGCCTATCTGATCTTGCAACCAATCTTCCGATTAGCTTTGCCATTAACTTTGGCACGCGGACGATGACGGCAACAAGGATCGCGACCGACGCTACGGGCGTTAATCTTACGACCACCACGACCTTTACTGAATACGGCGCAATCACTGGTACGTTCAGTGTGAATACGCAAAATGCCGATAACACAGCAAACCCAATAAGGGGGAGCGTTATGGGGCTGATTGGCAGAGAAGGCACGGTTGGGGTTTTTCATGGAGAGAATAATCCAGCAGTTGGCGCAAGCGCGAACTTTCACGCGGGCGGGTTTGTCGCGACCCCACCTGCCCCATAATAACTCTATAATAAACACATAGTAAAAAGGAACTTCTTATGTTTAAACTTTCATCTTTACCAATCTTTGTTTTAGGCGTGGCTCTGCTGGGCTTGACCGCCTGTGATGGCGGAGTTTTTAACCTTGATGGCAATGCTGGCAAAACCTGCTCGACAAATCCGTATTTGCCCGGATGTGACGAAGATCCGATACACCAAGAACGGCAGGTTCACTTTTGCACACTCCCCACCGATCCTGAGGATAGCCCAGACCCCCTATGTGCCACTATTAACGTGGTGAATACTGACGATATTGACGGTTATACCGCCCTGCCAGCGAATGTAGATGGACTGGCTGGGGGTGCGACCAGCGGATTTGTACAGATAACGGGGGCGGATGCCTCCACAGAGGGACTAGGCACGGGCGCGAATGGCTTTACGGTTCCTCTGACTGCGGGCAACACCAACGATGGTTATGCTTATGCTATTGGGCCGAATGGCGCGATTGCTGGGATATTGCCGAACACCGATGTGGGCAGACCGCAGGATGACCGAACGCCAGATGCCATGTATAACGGGCGCGTTCAATTTGCAGACAAAAGCGGTGCTGTAACCGATTTGGGTATTGAATTTACCGTTGACTTTGCCCCCCGCACTATAAAGGGTAATGTCGGTTTGGGGACGCTTGATGGGCGGAGCTTTACCGTGAATGCGACCTTTAATCCCTACGGACATATAAGCGGTGATTTTAGTATAAACGCGGGTGGTGGTATTGCCGCGATAACGGGGAGCGTGCAAGGGCTGATTGGCACAGAGGGCGCGGTTGGCGCGTTACACGGGAATAATGCGGCTGATGATAATCCTGTCGCGGGCGGGTTTGTGGCAACACCTCAATAGTTGTGAATTGTGAATGGTCGCCCTTTATTACATTATTATCTTCGCCGTTCTGTCGGTCTTTGTCGTGCTGATGTTCGGGCTTGGCACCTTCACCCGCGGGGGCGAGTTCAATCGCAAATACGCAAACATCATCATGCGTTGGCGGATTATTCTGCAAGCCTTGGCGGTCGCGCTGATTATCCTCTACGCGCTGTTATATCAAGGGCTTGGATAACCCAAAACCCCATAAACCCCCCATAAAATAAGGAGAACCCCCCATGGTCGTTCTAAACAAAATATACACACGCACTGGCGATAAAGGCGAAACCGCGCTGGGCAACGGGGCGCGGGTTGCCAAATTCTCACCACGGGTCGCGGCATACGGCACAATAGATGAAACGAACGCAACCGTGGGCTTGGCGCGGATATCGGCGAGCGGGGATTTGGACGCAGCCCTCTCCCGCATCCAAAACGATTTGTTTGATTTGGGCGCGGATTTGTGCCGTCCAGATTTGGATAAAGACGCACAGGCGGAGTATCCTCCGTTGCGGATAACTGCCGCCCAAGTCACGCGGTTAGAGGCGGAAATAGACGCTATGAACACGGACTTAACACCGCTTAACAGCTTTATTTTGCCCGGCGGTTCGCCCTTGGCGGCGGGATTGCATTTGTGCCGTACGACCTCGCGCCGAGGCGAGCGATTATGCGTGGAACTGGCACAGGATGAGCCGATAAACCCCCACGCTTTGCAGTACATAAACCGCCTGTCGGACTGGTTTTTCGTAGCCTCCCGCGTTGCCAACGATAACGGGCAAACCGATATTCTGTGGGTCCCTGGAAAGAACAGATAAACCCATAAAAAGAAAACCCAATAAAAAGATAAATGTGCGTAAATAGCCCATGCAAAGTCGTTTATTGCCTTTTATTGCCCGTGCTATTAGGATAAAAGCGACCCAAAACATTAACAAATCCATAAGGAAACCCGATTATGAAAATACTTGTCCCCGTTAAACGCGTGATTGATTACAATGTCAAAGTGCGTGTGCGTGCCGATGGCTCTGGCGTAGACCTCGCCAATGTCAAAATGTCCATGAACCCGTTCGATGAAATCGCGGTGGAACAGGCGATTCGGCTGGTCGAAGCTGGGCAGGCGGAGGAAATCATCGTCGTGTCGGTTGGCACGGAGAAATCCCAAGATACTCTGCGTACCGCACTGGCTATGGGGGCTGACCGCGCCATTCTGGTGAAGGCGAGTGATGATGTTCATAACGATATTGAACCGCTTGCCGTGGCGAAAATACTGGCGGCGCTGGTGAAAAAGGAAAATCCGGGGCTTGTGCTGACTGGCAAACAGGCGATTGATAACGATATGAACGCGACTGGGCAGATGCTGTCGGCGTTATTGGGCTGGTCGCAAGGCACGTATATTTCCGCGTTGGAAATCGCGGGGGATACTGCCACCGTGATGCGCGAAGTGGATGCGGGCTTGCAGAGTATCAAGGTAAAATTACCCTCTGTAATAAGCGTGGATTTGCGCCTGAATGAGCCGCGTTACGCCAGTTTGCCCAATATTATGAAGGCGAAGAAAAAACCGCTGGACATTATGACGGCGGAAGATTTGGGCGTGGATTGCGCTCATCGTTTGCAGATTATGAAAACGAGCGAGCCCACGCAACGCGCAGCAGGTGTCCGCGTGGCGAATGTGGCGGAATTGGTAACCAAACTACGCGACGAAGCAGGAGTATTATAATGAAAATTCTTTTATTAGCAGAAGTATCAAACGGCGTATTGGCGTTGGATCAAACGGCTAAAGCCGTGAAAGCCGCGGGTGCGCTGGGCGGGGTGACCGTTTTATGCGCCTCCGCAGGATGTGGCGGGGCGGCCGAACAGGTGGCGGCCTTGGACGGAGTCGATGCGGTATTATGCGCCGATAACGCGGGCTATGCCCACGGGTTGGCAGAGCCTGTGGCGGATTTAATCGTGTCTTTGGCGGGGGATTATACGCATATTATTGCGCCCGCTACTACGTCCGCGAAAAACATCATGCCCCGTGTGGCGGCGTTGTTGGATGTGATGGTGATTTCAGATATTACTGCTATTATGGATGCAGAGACTTTTGAACGCCCGATTTACGCGGGTAACGCGATACAAACGGTGCGCTCTGGTGATGCGGTTAAGGTTTTAACCGTGCGGACGGCTGGGTTTGATGCGGCTGGTACGGGCGGCACGGGCGCGGTTTCGGCGGTGTCTTTTGTGGCTGGCGTTGGGTTGTCCGAGTGGGTGGAGGACAAGGTGCAAACCTCCGATCGTCCCGAATTGACCTCCGCCAAAATCGTGGTTTCTGGCGGGCGAGGCGTTGGGTCTGAGGATAATTTCGCGATTATAGAGGCCTTGGCGGGTGCGTTAGGCGCGGCGATTGGCGCGTCCCGTGCTGCCGTGGATTCGGGCTATGCCCCCAATGATTGGCAGGTCGGGCAGACGGGCAAGGTGGTTGCCCCCGATTTGTATATAGCCTGTGGAATTTCTGGTGCTATTCAGCATTTGGCGGGAATGAAGGATAGTAAGGTGATTGTTGCTATTAACAAAGATGAAGAGGCGCCGATTTTTCAGGTGGCGGACTATGGGTTGGTTGCCGATTTGTTTGAGGCTGTGCCAGAATTGACGAAGGCTTTGTAATTCTGCGGTTTTCGCCCTGCGGGTCTGCGTCATCGCCTTGCGATGCCACCACGGGCGCGCCCTTTTGCTGTTAAAGGGCGGTTTTATTTGACTGCGTGCAAAAGGTGCGCAAAAAGGGCGCGCGGGGTTGCAACCGATGGGTTTGTTATCTGTTTTGCGGTTAGAGTTGGGTGGCGAATTCCGCATGGATGGTCTGGAGCCCCTTGCCTTTGTCCCTGAATTTCTTACGATAGGTGATGTGTTTTGATAGTACCTGCAAGGCTATCCTTAACGCATGGTCGCCGTTATCGGCGCGGATTTGTTCCAGAAAATAACGGGTGGCAAGCTGGCTGATTGAGGCCTTGTAGTCGCCGCCGTGCCGCAGTGCAAGGAATGCAACTATATACATGCTGGCAGAGCCCCTATTCATTTTTGTGCCAAGATAGCCCAGCGCGTTATGCATATTTTTCTTACCGTCAGCAATGTCTTTGGCAATAGGGTGCAGGGTTTTGACATCCTCCAAAGTGATTTTCCTGCGGGTTTTCTTTTGTTCGGGAATCGGTTTGTTTTCTTCGGGGGCGGTGCGGGTTTTGCGTTCCTGCGATAGGCGTTCGTTTTCTTGGATGAGACGTTCAATGACGACTTCTGGCGTGTCGTTAAATCCGACCACCAGTGCCCCGAGTTGGGTGTATAATTCGTTTGATAAGTTTATGTTTGGCATTTTGCTCTCCTGTTTTGGTGTTTGATAACTGGGGATGGTTGTGGTTGTTTTGTAGTTATTTCGCGGTTGTTTCCAGTTTGTTCTGGTTCATTGCAGTTACTTTTAGTTAATAACTGGTTAAAAAGTGTGAAATAACTGGATTTAGTTATTTTAGTAATGGAATAACTGAGATTAACTGGATTAACTGGGGTTAGTTATTTTAGTTATTAAATAACTGCGATTAACTGGATTAACTGAAATTAACTGGGGTTAGTTATTTTAGTTATTGAATAACTGCGATTAACTGGATTAACTGAAATTAACTGGGGTTAGTTATTTTAGTTATTAAATAACTGCGATTAACTGGATTAACTGAAATTAACTGGGGTTAGTTATTTTAGTTATTGAATAACTGCGATTAACTGGGTTAACTGAAATTAACTGGGGTTAGTTATTTTAGTTATTAAATAACTGCAATTAACTGGATTAACTGCAATTAACTGGATTAACTGAAATTAACTGAGGTTAGTTATTTTAGTTATTGAATAACTGCGATTAACTGGATTAACTGAAATTAACTAGGGTTAGTTATTTTAGTTATTGAATAACTGCGATTAACTGGATTAACTGAAATTAACTGAAATTAACTGAGGTTAGTTATTTTAGTTATTGAATAACTGCGATTAACTGGATTAACTGAAATTAACTGAGGTTAGTTATTTTAGTTATTGAATAACTGCGATTAACTGGATTAACTGAAATTAACTGGGGTTAGTTATTTTAGTTATTAAATAACTGCGATTAACTGGATTAACTAGAAATAACTAGATTTAGTTATTTTAGTTATTTTTAAACGAACATAACGACCTTATGAATAGCTATAAAAAAAAGCGAAGCCCCACGCCTCACCCATCCATAAAAACACCGAGCCCCTGCCCCGCCTATCCAACCATAAAAAAGGCGAAGCTCCCCGCCCCGCCTATCCATAAAAACACCAAACACCACGCCCTACCTTATAACATCCCAACCGCCTATCCACAAAAACACGATTCGCATCGCACCCTCCCACACCCCATCACCTACTTCACCCCCCCAGCAACCCCCGCAGGATCCAAATCCAACGCACTCTGCCGCAAAAACGCCATTAACCCCGCAGGATCGCTCTTATACTTATCCAGCACATCACGCCCAATAGCCCGCCCGACCACCGGACATTGCGCCTTATTAAACGCCTTTTTAATCTCATACATCAGCAAACTCTGCCGCAGAGTCATCGATATATTACTCGCAATCTGAAACACCCGCGAATTAGACCCGGCAAAAAACACAGGCACAACCACGGCATCGCTACGCAATATCATTTTGGACGTGAAATTACCCCATTCCGACTCCACCACTGGCCCGAAAAACGACCGAGCCGTGCAAACCGTGCCAGCAGGAAAAACCCCGACAGCATGCCCGTCATTGACCCAATCCAACGCCACCTTGCGCGATTCCAAATTCTTGGCCAAAGCATCCTCCTCATGGGGGAAATAGATGGAAATCAAATTATGCTCGGCAACGGCAACACCGTTTAACAACGCCCGCGTGATAATCTTAAAATCATCGCGGCGTTTGGATAATAACCACGCTAGAACCAATCCATCCACCAATCCATGCGGGTGATTGCACACGATAACAACGGGTCCAGTACGCGGGATATTTTCCATCATCGCGGCGGAGGTTTTCACCTTTATACCCATTTCATCCAAAACAGAAGTCCAAAAGTGCGGGTGTTTATTCGGGTCATTTTCCCAACGGCGCATGTGCCATAATAACCGATATTTCGCGGTAAAAGCCTCCACCAATTTAATAAAAAACCGCTTGCCAGTATCGGGATAGGACGAAGCATAGGTCAAATCGGCAGGATTATACAGGCTGATTTTTTCCGACTCGGCGGCAGAGGACGCAGCCTTAATTTTGCTTTGCTTGCGCATTTAACAGCCCTCTCCGAACTTATCATTCACCAGATTTGTCAGGGCATCGCACAAAGCCCCAGACTGCGCCCCAGCCGTTTTCACATGGATAAAACAGCCCTTGGCAGCGGCCAGCATCATAAGGCCCATGATGGAATCGCCAGACACATCCAGCCCGTCTTTTGTTACCACGCAGGTCGCGTCAAAGCTATCCACAGCCTCGACAAACTTGGCAGAGGCACGGGCGTGCAGCCCTTTTTCATTCGTTATTTCCAAATCAATTTCCATAAAATTCGTTTTCAAGCACAAGCCCAGTTAAACCTCAATTAAACCCCAGACCCATCGCAAGAATTAATATATTTGCGTCCCGCATCCATTGCCGCGGCCAGCGCATCCTTTATTGGCATGTTACGCGATTTTGCCAGTTTAAGCAACATAGGCATATTGGCTCCGTATAAAATCCGTCGCTCGGCACAGTTGCAAGCTTTCATGGACAAATTAGACGGAGACCCGCCGAACATGTCGGTTACGACAACCACCCCTTGTCCGCCATCCACGCGGTCGGCGGCGGCGCAGATTTCCTCTTGTTTTTTGGCACGGTCGCATTCCGCATCGATGGATACGGCGATGATATTGGGCTGGCTACCATAGACATGCTCTATAGTATTAAGGTATTCCTGCGCCAAGCGGCCATGACCTACTATCACGACTCCGATCACAGTGCTGGCTCCTTTATCTGGTCGCGCAAGGTGCGCTAGGGGGGATTGGAATTTGCATGGTATAGTAATTTTGGCAGGTTTGCAAGGGGGTTTATCGGGGGTGTGATAGGTTTAATGGTAAAAATATCGTTAATTTGTGGTAAAATCGGCGTTTTTATCCGCTACGCCCGTGGATAAGGTATTGCAAGAGGGCAAAGTGCAGGTTCGGCTGGTTTGCCCCGCGAATAAGGTCAATCCGTGCGGTTTGTTTCGCAGTTTGTAAGGTCGCGTATTCACGGGCAGGCAGACGGGTTTCGCTGGCGGAGTCCATATCCACAACGGCTATTAGACGGGTTTTGGCGGTCAAGGGAATCAGGGGGGCGTTTAGCAAACCTATCCCCCGCGCCTCTATCATCGGTTTTGCCATCCCCATGGCTCGTGCGGGTGGCGTGGCAATTATCACATCCGTTTGTTCCAATTTTTCCATCCCCTTTTCTACCGACAAACACACGCAATCATCGCAGACCAAATCGCACCCCAACCCCAGCAGAGCCAGAGCCACTGCCGATTTCCCAGACCCAGACTGCCCAATAATCAACAACCCGCGATTTTTTATCGCAACACAGGTTCCGTGATTATTCCCTTGTTTTAATAGGTTTTCTACAAAAATGTCTATAATAACCCCCTAAAGCTGGTCAGCATCCCTAGTAACTAATCACTAATCATTAATCACTAATCACTGAATTTACCATAGCATTTTCCACAAAACATGCTATACACCCCCAAAACCATAAATTCCCCTGCGGAGACTCTGTCATAAACAGCCGCAAACTGCCACAAAGGAACGCTTATGAAAACGGGTGTATTCAATCCATCAAATCCCCTTGAAACCCAAGGTATAACGCCGAAAACCGCGCACTATAACCTGACCGAAGCCGCCCTTATGCAGGCTTCGCTGAGCGCAGGCGAATCCACGCTCAGCAAACACGGCGCACTGCTGGTGAATACTGGGCAATATACCGGTCGCTCGCCACAGGATAAATTCATAGTGCGCGAGGCGGCAACCGAGCCCCATATCTGGTGGGAAAACAACGCCCCCATGACGCGGGCGGATTTTGAAACCCTGCGGGCGGATTTTTTCACCCATATAAAACAGGGCGAATACTATGTTCAAGACCTATTCGGCGGGGCTGACCCCAACCATCGGCTGAACGTCCGCGTGGTAACCGAACTGGCGTGGCATAGCCTGTTTATCCGCCATTTGCTCCGCCGACCCGCACGGGCGGAATTACACGATTTCCTGCCCGAATTCACCATCATAAACTGCCCTAGTTTCAAGGCAGACCCCAATAAACACAACACGCGAAGCGAAGTCGTGGTGGCTATATCGTTTGAGGACAAACAGGTTTTAATCGGTGGCACCCAATACGCGGGTGAAACGAAAAAAGCCGTGTTTTCCGTGTTAAACTATCTTTTACCCGCAAAAGGCATCATGCCGATGCATTGCTCTGCCAACCACGCGATTGGCGATGGAAACGACTCGGCGGTGTTTTTCGGGCTGTCTGGCACGGGCAAAACGACTTTATCCGCCGATCCGAACCGCGTTTTATTGGGCGATGATGAGCACGGCTGGGGCGATAATTTGTTTAATTTTGAGGGCGGGTGTTACGCGAAGACTATTAATTTGTCGGCTGAATCAGAGCCTGAAATCTTTGCGACGACGCGCAAATTTGCCACGGTGATTGAGAATGTGGTGTTTGACGCGGACTCGCGCGAGCCTGATTTTAACGACACGAGCATCACCGCCAATGCGCGGTGTGCCTATCCTTTGGAGGCGATTTCCAACGCCTCCGATACGGGGATTTGCGGTGCGCCGCGGACGGTTGTGATGCTGACCTGCGATGCGTTTGGGGTGCTGCCGCCGATTGCTCGGCTGAGCGCGGATCAGGCGATGTATCACTTTTTATCGGGTTTTACCTCCAAAGTCGCGGGGACAGAGCGGGGTGTGAAAGAACCCACGCCCACGTTTTCCACGTGTTTCGGTGCGCCGTTTATGCCGCGTAGACCAGAGGTTTATGGGGATTTATTGCGCCGTCATATCTCTGCCAGCAACGCGGTATGTTGGCTGGTGAATACGGGGTGGAGCGGTGGTGGCTATGGTGTCGGTGCGCGGATGCCGATTAAGGTGACCCGTGCGTTGTTAAGTGCGGCCTTGGATGGCGGATTGAACGAAATTATGAACGCGGGGGCGCTTCGTGTGGATGATAATTTCGGGTTTGAGGTGCCAGTATCCTTGGGTGGGATTGATGGTAAAGTGCTGGACCCGCGGGCGTGTTGGGCCGATGGCGCGGAATATGATGCGGTGGCGGCGCGACTGTTGGCGATGTTTGCTGATAATTTTCGGCAGTATGAGAGTTAATGATTAGTGATTAATGATTAGTGATTAATGATTAGTGATTAATGATTAATTTTTTTGCCACTTATTAGCTGGTCGGCATCATTGTTTTATTTTAACCAAATATCCGTTCTGCCCAAGGCTTATGGGGGTTTAACAGCCATTTAAGCCGTACTCTGAATTCCAAATCAAAGGGGACACGTACCATTGCTTCGCCCGTAGCTCGTGGCGGGGGGATATCGTCACCATACGCTAAATGACAAGCGATAGCCTCCGCTATTGCGCCTTTGGCGTAGTGGATTGCTTCCTTGCGGGTTTCGCCAAAGGTTGTGACGAGTGGTAAATCGGGACAATCAACCATATAGGTATCGTTGTCGTCCTCTATAAAATTTATTGCATATTTTAACATGTGTAGCTCCTTTGTTTGCCGTTTATTGGATTGTTTATTTCAACCCAAGTTGTCTTTTTATTTTATGCACCACATTTTTTCCCAAGTCTTTACGCGATCCATGTATAGAAATTTGGGCTTTTTTGCCCTTTAGATGGGCAGTTCTATGCCCGCTTCCCCCTTTGTGGTCAGTAAAAGTGCATCCTTGTTTCTTTAGCCATTTTACCAGCTCTGCCGAGTTCATGGGTTAAAGGTAGTCAATATAAATCTTGTTGTCAACAGGTATTTTATCTTTTTATCGAATCGAAACCTCAATATGTCCGCCCATCGCTGCAGCTGCCTGTTCATACTGATCAACGCGGCTTTTATACGCGGGGTCAAATAACCTGTCAATCTGCGGACGCGCCGTTCCCAGTGCGATTGCCAACTTTTGGCGACTGAATTTATTACGCTCTAACTGCCATTTTAATATCACCTTTAACGCCAGTTGCAAGGAAACACGTACCATCGCTTCGCCTTTTGCCTTTGGCACGGGGATTTCGTCAAAATGCGCCAAACGCCCCGCTATCGCACAATTCACAGCATCCATGCCATAGCCGATTGCGTCCTCCATTGTTTCACCAAAGGTTGTGACCTCTGGCAAATCTGGACAGGTGACCAAAAATGTCCCCTCATCATCTTCAAAGTTTATTGCGTATTCTAACATAGTTTGCTCCTTTAATGCGGTTTATTGGATTGTTTATTTTAACCAAATATCCGTTCTGCCCAAGGCTTATGGGGGTTTAACAACCATTTAAGCCGTACTCTGAATTCCAAATCAAAGGGGACACGTACCATTGCTTCGCCCGTAGCCCTTGGCGGGGGGATATCGCGACCTTGTGCCAGATAGTAGGCGATAGCCTCCGCTATCGCGCCTCTGGCGTAGTGGATTGCTTCCTTGCGGGTTTCGCCAAAGGTTGTGACGATTGGCAAATCGGGACAGGTGACCAGAAGCGTGCCGTCTTCATCTTCAAAGTTTATTGCATATTCTAACATAGTTTGCTCCTTTAATGCGATTTATTGGATTGTTTATTTCAACCCAAGATCCTTTTTTATTTTATGAACCGTGCCTTTTTTTAATTCCTTGCGCGAGCCATGTATGGGTATTTGGGTTTCTTTACCCTTTAAAATAGCGGTTCTATGCCCACTACCCCCACGGCTATCAGCAAAAGTGCATCCTTGTTTTTTTAGCCATTTTACCAGCTCTGCCGAGTTCATGTGTTAAAGGTAGTCAATATAAATCTTGTTGTCAACAGGTATTTTATCTTTTTTATGACAAACCTAACGTCTTGCAACCAAAGGCTTTTGTGTATGGGCTTTTTCATGTTTTTATTTCGGTCGGGCAGGTTCAACTGCCCTTATGAAAAAGCTCTATATGCACAAAAGCCCCCACTAATCGTTAATCACTAATCACTAATCACTAATCACTAATCGTTACCCAACCACCTTATGCCCGCGTCCGCGCAGGCAGTTGAACACAATCTGGTTGCGTTGCCCTTCTAACGTTTCTTCCGCCTCTGAATCGCCTGATAGCTTGCCGAACGCGCCCCCGATGGCCGCGCCACCGACAACATCCCCGACACTACCGCCGTCCAAAAGCCCGATTAACCCGCCAGCAACCGCGCCCGCAATCGCGCCTTCGTTGCCAACACTATTATCCTTTTGTCTCTGCAAGGATAGGTTGCGACATTCCGCCAAATCCCTTTGATATTCGGGCGTTGAGCGACCATCCACGATGGGCTCATAGGGCGTGTCGCTACACGCGGTCATGCCAAAAACGATGGCACCTGAAAGTAAAAAAGTCGTTGTTTTTTTCATCGGTCTGTCCTTTTATGGTTATGATGTTTTATTCCTATAGCGGATATTTTACGATGATGCAAGCGGTTTTAACGAAATCGTTAAGTCCGCCCAAACAACCGCTCTATATCCTTTAAACTCAGCGAAACATAGGTCGGTCGCCCGTGGTTACACTGCCCCGAATGGGGGGTTCGCTCCATATCACGCAGCAATGCGTTCATCTCTTCACCGCCCATCCTCCGCCCTGAACGAACAGAACCATGACAGGCTATACGGCTTAAAACCGCGTCGGTTTTATCCGAGATGCTCTGGGTATGGTCGGATTCATCCAGCTCATCCAGAATGTCATTCACCAGCCGCGCCACATCGACAACCCCCAATAAAGCAGGGGTTTCGCGCACGCATAACGCCCCTGCCCCGAAGGTTTCAATGACCAAACCCAGCGATTCCAATCCGTCGGCAAAGCCCAGCAATAATTCGCATTCCAAAGGCGATAAATCGATGATTTCGGGGATTAATAACGCTTGGCGAGCCACGTTTTTTGCCGCGATTTGGGTTTTCAATCGCTCATAAACCAGCCGTTCATGGGCGGCGTGTTGGTCGACTATGACTATACCTGCTTGGGTTTGGGCGATGATGTAATTCTCATGAACCTGTGCGCGGGCAACGCCCAAAGGCAAATCGGCTTCATCCACCACAACATCCGTGTCCTCTATAATCGCATCACTTTCCACCCGTCCAGAAAAGGCGGTTTGAGTCTCGGCAAAGCCCGAATAGCCAACATCACTGCCCCCAGAAGACCCACGCGCAACCCCCTGCGAAGCCCCCCGCCCCCCGCCATAATTGCCTTGATACGGCACGCGACCCTCGGGGCGGAACGCATCACTCATCGCCCCCGCGATTGTGCTGGAAACCCGCCCGCCGTCGCTGGCCAGAGCATCGCGCACGGCACTGACTATTAAACTACGGACATCGTTTGGCGCACGAAACCGAACCTCTGCCTTGGTTGGATGGACATTGACATCAACCACATCCGTGGGACATTGCACGAACAACGCGACCACAGGATGCCTGCCCTGCATAAGAAAATCGCGGTACGCCCCGCGCAACGCCCCGAAAAACAGCTTATCCTTAACAGGGCGATTATTCACGAAAAAATACTGCGCCGAGGCGTTGCCCCTCGCATAAGTCGGCAGGGAAATATAGCCACGCAGGTGCAGCCCATCGCGCGTCATATCCACCCGCACAGCGTTGTCAATGAACTCCGTGCCAAGGATTTGCCGCAGCCGAGCCGTCAGCATCCCCTCCCCCGTTTGCGGGTCGGCGCGGAAAACAGAACGCCCCGCGTCTTCGCCTGAGTGGTCTTTCGCGTAGAACCCCACGGACGGGTGCGCCAGAGCCAGCCGTTTTATGGTGTCCATAATGGCTATGGTTTCGGCGCGGTCTGTGCGCAGAAATTTTAACCGAGCGGGGGTGGCGAAGAACAAATCGCGCAAGGTGACGCTGGTGCCGATGGCGCGGGCGGCGGGGCTGACGGGGGACAGCGTGCCGCCCTCGGCGGTGATTTTGGCGGCGGTTTCGGTGCTGGATTCGGGCGCGTTTGGGCGCGATATAATCTGCAATCGCCCGACTGAACCCATGGAGGGCAAAGCCTCCCCCCGAAATCCAAAACTGCGGATATTCAACAAATCCGAGCCGTCTATTTTGGAGGTCGCATGGCGCGATAGTGCCAAGGGCAGTTGCTCCCCCGTCATCCCATGCCCGTTATCGGCAACGCTGATAAGGGTTTTACCACCGTTCGCGTAGGCTATGTCTATACGGGTTGCGCCCGCGTCCAAGGCGTTTTCTATCAGCTCTTTCAGGGCGGCCGCGGGGCGTTCAATGACCTCCCCCGCCGCGATGCGGTTTGATAAGGCTTCGCTGAGTTGGCGGATTTGTGGGGGGGATTGTGTCATGAGGGGTGTTTAGCATGAAAACGGGGAAAAGAGCAAACCTTACATTAGGGCGATTAGGGGGTGCGATTAGGGATGCGACATTTTGCCACATTAATTTTTGTTAAAAAAGATTTAAAAATTATTAACAATGAAATAAAACTTGTGATTTCGGCTTAAAATATGCAAAATTGAAAGGTTGCAAGAGGGGAAATAGACCCGTGCGGAGTGATTCGCTGGTTTTTTATGATTTAACGCATAAAATATAAAAATTTGTATTTTTCGGCTAAAAATATGCAAAAACTTGTGGTTTTCGGCTTGCAGTATGTAGGTTTTCGCTTGTAATCCATAAAAACTTGCCGTTATACTTAAAATGTTAGCAGTTTAAAAAGGCAGAAGACCCCACCCGACTAAAACAACAACCCAAAACAACAACCCAGAAGGAGACGCTATGACTTATATCAGAATTCTTATCGCCGTTTCTGGACTTGCCCTCTTAACCGCTTGTGGTGGGGGCGGGGTGACCATAACCGCAACAGATGTAGCAAAACTGGAAGCCGAATTGCGCAAAGCAAAGGCCGCACAGAGGGAGGCAGAAATCTCGCGGGATGACGCATTGTCGTCGCGGGAAACGAATGAAACCGCAATGAATAACGCATTGACTGCACAGGCGGAGGCAGAACGATTACGAGAGATTGCTGAAACCGCAATGAATAACGCATTGAGCGCACAATTAAAAGCCAATAGGGAAATAGCACGGCTGAAAAATGAATTGGCAACGGCAATTGATGAACGAGATTCGGCAAGGGGCGATAAGAACGTCGCCAACTTGCGGATAATAGCACTGGAAGGTGAATTAGCAACGGCAACGAGTGCTAAGAAATTCGCCGATGCGGAGGTACTACAACTGACACAGGAATTGATAACTGTGATTCGCGCTAAGAGCATCGCCGATGCGGAGGTACTGCGACTGACAAAGGAATTGGCAACTGTGACTGGCGATAAGAGCACCGCCGAATCCGAAAGGGATGACGCCAACTTGCGAATAACAGAACTGGAAGGGGAATTGTTAAAGGCAAATAACGCTAAGAAAGTTGCCGATGCGGCGGTACTACGACTGACTGGTGATAAGAACACCGCTGATGCGGAGGTACTACGACTGACTGGTGCTAAGAACACTGCCGATGCGGAGGTACTACGACTGGAAGAGGAATTGAAAACTGTGACCGAGGCTAAGGAAGCCGCCGATGCGGAGGTGCTACGACTGACTGGTGCTAAGAACACCGCCGATGCGGAGGTGCTACGACTGAATGGTGCTAAGAACGATGCCGATGCGGAGGTACTACGATTGACTCGCGCTAAGAACGACGCCGATGCGGAGGTACTACGACTGACAGGGGAATTGGCAGATGTGACTAGCGATAAGGACGACGCTGATGCGGAGGTACTACGACTGACTGGTGCATTGAGCACCGCTGATGCGGAGGTACTACGACTGACTAGTGCTAAGAACACCGCTGATGCGGAGGTGCTACGACTGACTGGCGCATTGAGCACCGCCGATGCGGAGGTACTACGGCTGACAGGGGAATTGAGAACTATGACTGAGGCTAAGGAATCCGCCGATGCGGAGGTACTACGACTGACTGGCGCTAAGAACATCGCCGATGCAGAAGTACTACGATTGACTGGCGCATTGAGCACCGCCGATGCGGAGGTACTACGACTGACAGGGGAATTGAGAACTGTGACTGAGGCTAGGGAATCCGCTGATGCGGAGGTACTACGATTGACTGGCGCATTGAGCGACGCCGATGCGGATGTACTACGGCTGACAGGGGAATTGGCAGATGTGACTCGCGATAAGAACGACGCTGATGCGGATGTGCTACGACTGACAGGGGAATTGAGCGACGCTAATGCTGATGTAGAACGACTGACAGGGGAATTGGCAGATGTGACTGGCGATAAGAACACCGCTGATGCGGAGGTACTACGACTGACTGGCGCTAAGAACACTGCCGATGCGGAGGTACTACGACTGACAGGGGAATTGGCAGATGTGACTCGCGATAAGAACGACGCTGATGCTGAGGTACTACGACTGACTGGTGCTAAGGAATCCGCCGATGCGGAGGTACTACGACTGGCAGGGGAATTGAGAACTATGACTGAGGCTAGGGAATCCGCCGATGCGGATGTACTACGATTGACAGGGGAATTGGCAGATGTGACTCGCGATAAGAACGCCGCCGATGCGGATGTGCTACGACTGACAGAGGAATTGAGAATTATGACTGAGGCTAAGGAATCCTCCGATGCGGATGTACTACGACTGACAGGGGAATTAAGAACTGTGACTGACGCTAGGGAATCCGCCGATGCGGATGTGCTACGACTGACAGGGGAATTGGCCGATGTGACTCGCGATAAGAACGATGCCGATGCAGAAGTACTACGATTGACTGGCGCATTGAGCACCGCCGATACGGAGGTACTACGACTGACAGGGGAATTGGCAGATGTGACTAGCGATAAGAATGACGCCGATGCAGAAGTACTACGATTGACTGGCGCATTGAGCACCGCCGATGCGGAGGTACTACGATTGGCAGGGGAATTGAGAACTGTGACTGACGCTAAAAACACCGCCGATGCAGAAGTACTACGATTGACTGGCGCATTGAGCACCGCTGATGCGGAGGTACTACGACTGACTGGCGCTAAAAACACCGCTGATGCGGAGGTGCTACGACTGACAGGGGAATTGAAAACTATGACTGACGCTAAGGAATCTGCCGATGCCGAGGTACTACGACTGACAGGGGAATTGAAAACTGTGACTGACGCTAAAAACATCGCCGATGCAGAAGTACTACGATTGACTGGCGCATTGAGCACCGCCGATGCGGATGTGCTACGACTGACAGGGGAATTGGCCGATGTGACTCGCGATAAGAACGCCGCTGATGCGGAGGTACTACGATTGACTCGCGATAAGAACACCGCCGATGCGGAGGTACTACGACTGACAGGGGAATTGGCCGATGTGACCAGCGATAAGAACACCGCCGATGCGGCGGTACTACGACTGACAGGGGAATTGAAAACTGTGACTGAGGCTAAAGAATCCGCCGATGCGGAGGTACTACGATTGACAGGGGAATTGAAAACTATGACTGACGCTAGGGAATCTGCCGATGCGGATGTATTACGACTGACAGAGGAATTGAGAATTATGACTGAGGCTAGGGAATCCGCCGATGCGGATGTACTACGACTGACAGGGGAATTGGCAGATGTGACTAGCGATAAGAATGACGCCGATGCAGAAGTACTACGATTGACTGGCGCATTGAGCACCGCCGATACGGAGGTACTACGGCTGACAGGGGCATTGGCAGATGTGACTAGCGATAAGAACGACGCTGATGCGGATGTGCTACGACTGACAGGGGAATTGAGCGACGCTAATGCTGATGTAGAACGACTGACTGGGGAATTGGCAGATGTGACTGGCGATAAGAACGACGCGGATGCGGAGGTACTACGACTGACAGGGGAATTGAACGACGCTAATGCGGATATACTACGACTGACAGGGGAATTAGAAAATGCAAATACAGAAATAACACGGCTAGACCGGTTTATCCGACCAACCTATGCCAATTGGAAACTTGCTGTAAATCCTGAAACTGTGCCAAATGTCATCTCCCCGCAAAACCAATTTTTGCAAGCAGATGAGGATAGTATCAGCACAGAGGGAACAACCGCTGTTCCAAACGATGTCCAAACCCTGAACCTATTAACCGCCACCTTTGATGGCTTGCCACTGGACGGGGAATCCGCCGATGGTGTGGCGTTCTTTCAAGGACAAATTAACGGCACAAACTATAATTACGCGGGGATATTCTCTGGCACCGATTTGGGTGCGCCGATAACCGATAGGGCTGGAACAAAAGCAATCTGGTATGGGTCGTTTAACCATACTTTAAACCCCAGCAAGGATTTCGCCTTGACCGTTATCTTTAATAAAATAGGCGGGACGCTGGATGCGTTTGTTCGTGCGGGTGTTGCTAACAACCACTTTATCTTTGATGATGTGCGGTTTGATACACGCGGGCTGATAACGGGCGAAGTTCTTTATATCTCATTTTCACAGAATGGACGAACCGCCATAACAAGAACCCAAACCGCAACCCTGCGCGGGTTGATTGGCGAGGCGGGCGAGGCGGGCGAGGCGGGCGCGGTTGGCGTGTTTGTGGGTGAGACGGGTAGTAATAGTAATATCGCGGGTGGGTTTGTCGCGCATCCAACCGCCAAGCTCGATTCGAACAAGATAAATTTTGCCGATTGGGGTGGTGTGGATGGCGACTCGAAAACAACCGTGATTAACAAAGATAATACTGACACAGACCCCCTGTTATATGGCGTGGCAAGTGTCGTCAATGACGGTCCCGCAGGGAACTTTATTCACGGATTGGCAACAGTGGATGGTAAAGGTTTTAATTTCGTGGGGACTCCTTTTGCATCTGCAACTGTTACTGGCGATGTTTTATATCTAGACGAGGATAGAACCAGTGGCGCAGCCTTTAGCCGTGTTAGTGGCAAATACTATGCTGGGCTATTGCCCACCACAGATCTGGGTGTGCCGATTATTGCCAAAAACCTCAGCGTAATTTGGGACGCACAATTTACGCTAAACTCGAAGGGAGGAGCGTTTGTGAACTCCAATTTCAAAATGCGGGTTACCTTTAATGGCAACGGGGGTACGATTAACTCTGGCAGATATTCGGGCAGGAGCTTCGAGGATTGGGGTGTTCCTTTGTCGTCGTCGCCGTCGTCGGGAACCATTGAAATAAGGGGCAAGTTTGGCAGAGATGGTGTGTTATATGGTACGGCAGGTAGTGGCACGTTGACGGGTTTGATTGGTGTTAACGGCGCGGTGGGCGCGTTTGTGGGTGCTACCTTGGCTGGCGGGTTTGTCGCGTCTCCAAATGCCGCAAACACGGTAAATGCTGCCGATTGGGGCGGAACGGCTGGCAACCCGAAAACAACCGTGATTAACAAAGGTGATACTGGCACAGACCCCCTGTTAAATGGCTTTGAAAGTGTCGTCAATATCGGTCCCGAGGGGAATTTTATCCAAGGATTGCCAACAGTGGCAGGTAAGGGTTTTAATTTCGCGGGGACGGCTTTTTCAGATGGGACTGTTTATGGTGATGTTTTATTGCTGGACGAGGGTAGCTCTAGTGGCGTAGCCTTTAGCCATGTTCTTGGCACAGGTGTTACGGGCAGAAAATACTATGCTGGGCTGTTGTCCAGCACAAATCTGGGTGCACCGATTAGCAACTCCAACGCCAGCGCGATTTGGAACGCACAATTTAGGGCAGTACTCGGCGGCGTGAGCAGTGATATACGAGAGTATTCACACCTCGGTTTCAAAATGCGGATTACCTATAATGGTAGCGATCATATTAGTACGATTAACTCTGGCACAGTTTCAAACGGGATATTCACCAAAGGGTCAGTTACAGTGCCATATACCAACCTCACCCCCCCTCGTTTTAATGGTAGCAATGATTTTAGCATACAGGGCAAGTTTGGTAAAGATGGTCTGTTATATGGTACGGTAAATCTTGGTGAAAATACTGAGGCCACATTGACGGGACTGGTTGGTGTTAACGGCGCGGTGGGCGCGTTTGTGGGTATTGGGCGTGGTAGTCATGGTGTTAACATCGCTGGTGGGTTTGTCGCGTATCCAATTGCCACAGTAAATTTTGCCGATTGGGCCGGGTTTGCTGGCAACATGAGGACAGACGTGATTAACAAAGATAATACTGGCACAGAACCCCTGTTAAATGGTGCGGCAAGTGTCGTTAATAGCGGTCCCCGCGTGAATTTTATTCAAAGATTGACAAAATCGGATGGTCAGGGGTTTAATTTCGCCGGAACGCCCTTTGCAAATGCGACTGTTTTTGGCGATGTTTTATATCTGGACGAGGATAGAACCAGTGGCAGTGGCGTAGCCTTTAGCCAAGTTAGTGGCACGGGTGTTACTGGCGAGCGATACTATGCTGGGCTGTTGTCCACCACAAATCTGGGTTCGCGGATTACCGACCCCAACACCAGCGCGATTTGGGACGCAAGATTGATGGGAGTATTCAAAATATCTACATCTAGCCCACAACGGTATTCAAGCTCCCATTTCAAAATGCAGGTTATCTTTGATGGCAACAAGGGTACGATTAGCTCTGGCACAGTTTCGGGCAGCTCATTTACCCGTGGGCAAATTCCCACTGTCGGTTTCGGTGATTTTAACATAACGGGCAAGTTTGGCCGCGATGGTCTGTTATATGGCACGGTAGATCTTGTTGGAGCGGTAGATATTGAGAGCACATTGACGGGGTTGATTGGTTTTAACGGCGCGGTGGGCGCGTTTGTCGGTGGTGGAGGTGGTGTTAACATCGCTGGTGGGTTTGTCGCGCATCCAATTGGCAAGGTAAATTTTGCCAGTTGGGGCGGGGCGAAGGGCGAGCCCAAGGCAATAATAACCGCGGGGATAAACCAGATAATCACGAGTGAGGCTGGCACAGCCCCCCTGTTAAATGGCACGGCAAGTGTTGGCAATGCCAACCCCACAGGGAATTTTATTCAAGGATTGGATACATTGGATGGTCAGGGTTTTGATTTCGCCGGGACGGGTTTTGCAAATGCGAGCGTTACTGGTGGTATTTTATATCTGGACGAGGATGCAAACAGTGGCAGTGGCGTAGCCTTTAGCCAAGTTCGTGGCACGGGTGTTAATCGCGACAAATACTATGCTGGGCTGTTGTCTGACACTGCTCTGGGTTTGCCGATTACCGACCCCAACACCAGCGCGATTTGGGACGCAAGATTGATGGGAGTATTCAAAATATTTAGACCACAACGGTATTCAAACCTCGATTTCAAAATGCAGGTTATCTTTGATGGCAACAGGGGTACGATTAACTCTGGCACAGTTTCGGGCGACTCATTTACCCCTGGGAAAATTTCCACTATCGGTGATTTTGGTGATTTTAACATAGAGGGCAGGTTTGACCACGATGGTCTGTTATATGGTACGGTAGGTACTACTACATTAAAGGGCACGCTGACGGGTTTGATTGGTCAGGCGGGCGCGGTGGGTGCGTTTGCGTTTACTAGTAATGCTGTTTCCTACGCTGGCGGGTTTGTCGCCACGCCGCCCCAATAACGATTAGTGGTGAATTGTGAATGGTGAATTATGAATGGTGAATTATTGGTTATTCTTGTTATCCGTTATTTAAAATAATTGGAGTTCGTTATTTTAGGAAAGAAATTTGCCACAAAACCCAATTCACAATTCATCATTCATAATTCATCATTCACAGCGGTGCAAACATACTTCAATTCCAAATAATCATCCATCCCATGGTGAGAGCCTTCGCGCCCTAACCCCGATTGCTTTATCCCGCCGAACGGAGCAACCTCGGTGGAAATAATCCCCGTATTCACCCCGACAATCCCGTATTCCAATCGCTCCTGCATCCGCACAACCCGCGATAAATCGTTAGAATAAAAATAACACGCCAGCCCGAATATCGTGTCATTCGCGGCGGCTAGAACTTCCGATTCGCTCTCAAACCGTATCAGCGGGGCCAGCGGGCCGAAGGTTTCCTCACGGCTCATAATCGCACTTGCGGGCACATCCGCCAGCACGGTCGGCTGGAAAAACGTCCCCCCCATCGGCTCACCCCCGCAAACCAGTCGCGCACCCTTGCCCAACGCGTCGTCTATATGCGCGCGCACCTTATCCAGCCCGTTTTTATCAATCAGAGGCCCAGTAGTCACGCCTTCCGTCAACCCATCGCCTATTTTCAGAGCCTGCACCGCAGCCGTGAGCCGCTCGCAAAACGCGTCATACACCCCCGCCTGCACATATATTCTGTTCGCGCAAACGCAAGTCTGCCCGTTATTGCGGAATTTGCAAATCATAGCGCCCTCCACCGCTTTGTCCAAATCGGCATCGTCAAACACGATAAACGGCGCGTTACCGCCCAATTCCAGCGATAGTTTCATAATCTGCGGGGCGGCTTGCGCCATTAGCACCCGCCCGACTTCGGTTGACCCCGTGAAGGTCAATTTGCGCACTTTGGGGTTTTCGCAGAACTCTTTGCCTATATCGGCGGCGCGGGCAGAGGTTATCACGCTGAACACGCCCTTTGGCACGCCTGCCCGTTCTGCCAATACCGCCAGAGCCAAGGCGGACAAAGGCGTTTGCGCCGCGGGTCGTCCAACGAACGCGCAACCCGTAGCCAGTGCGGGGGCGACTTTCCGTGCAATCATCGCGGATGGGAAATTCCATGGGGTTATGGAGCAGACGACTCCGATGGGTTGTTTCAAAACGGTAATCCGTTTGTCTGGCTGGTGGGCGGGGATGGTTTCGCCGTAGACGCGTTTGGCTTCCTCGCCAAACCATTCGATGAAACTGGCGGCATAGGCGATTTCCCCAAAGGCTTCCGCGATGGGTTTGCCCATTTCGGCGGTTAATATAATAGCGAGGTCTTGCTGGTTTTCTATGATGAGGTCAAACCATTTGCGCAGGATTTGGGCGCGGTCTTTGCCCGTTCGTGCTGCCCAAGCATGGCGGGCTGAATCGGCGGCGTTTATGGCGGTGGCCGCGTCTTTGCGTGATAAATCGGGCAGGTTTGCCAGGATGTCGCCCCGTGCGGGGTTATAGACGGGGAAGGTTTTTTTATCGGGAGCGTCGCGCCATTCGCCACCGATAAACGCCTTGCTGCATAGTAGCGATTGGTCGGTTAGCAGGGAGGCTAGGTTGGTTTGGGTTTCTGTTTTCATGGGGTGGGAGTCCTTTGTATGGTTAGTGTATGGTTAGTGTATGGTTAGTCTTTGCCAAAGGCTATAAACCCATTGCTGGATGATTGCAAGAATGAATCTGTCCATTTTAGATAATCTGGTTTTCTCTTGCTTCTCCTAATAATAAATCAAAAACTGCGAAAAACTGCGAAATATTAATAAATATCCACAAAAACCCCACAAAATCCTCTTGACCTTTACCAATTTTGCCATTAAAAGCACGAAAAACACATACAACCCCAAACAAAGGATACAAACTATGACCCGTCGTTGCGAACTCTCTGGCAAAATGCCCCTGGTCGGTAATAATGTCAGCCACGCCAAAAACCGAACAAAACGGCGGTTTTTGCCGAATTTGAACGCGGTCAGCTTGGCTAGCGATGCGCTGGAACGGACTTTTAAATTCCGTATTACGGCGTATGCTTTGCGCAGTGTCGATCATTGTGGCGGGCTGGATAGCTTTCTTTTAAAGGCGAAAGACGATAATCTATCGCCGAACGCGCAGAAAATCAAGCGCGACATTATCAAACATCAAGAAACACCAAAGGTGTAGCCCTATGCAAAATGTGATTCTGGTTATTCATCTGCTTTTGGCGCTCAGCCTGATTGGGATTGTGCTTATGCAACGCTCGGAAGGCGGGGGTTTGGGCATCGGTGGCGGTACTTCTGTTAATACAGCCGTGCGCTCGGCGGCGAGCGCGCTGGCAAAGGTGACTTGGGGGCTGGGGACGGCTTTTGTGATAACCAGTTTGACGCTGACTTTTATCGCGGCGCAAGGTGTGAATAACGATTCGGTGCTGGATAGGACGTTGTTGGAGGATTTGCCGATTGACGGGTCTGCTCCGTTGTTGCCTGAATTGGGCGATGATTTGTTGCCTGATTTGGAGCTGGACACGCCCGCGTTGCCGCCAAGCCCTCAGTAACGATTAGCGATTAACGATTAATTTTTAGCCCTTCGGGCTTTGCGCCATAACTTTGTTATGTCGCCACGGGGCGCGCCCGCCCTCACTTCGTTCGGTCGGACGCGCCCAAGCCTGTTATTTTAGGAAAGACCTTGCCAAACATAACCCATGCTCCGCTTAAAGCTGGTCGGCATTGCGTAGCAATGACGAAGACCCGCAGGGCATTCAACATTATTCTAGAGCAAACCTAATAATCTAGGAAACGACCGCCTTGTTTCTTAATTTTAGCGGACGTGTCCGCTGGGGGGCGGTCGCGCGCACCCTCACCCCCACGGGTGCGCGTCAGCTTATCGTTTGTACTGGGTCAATAGTATCCAAGAGTCGCTGGTGACGCGAATTCCCTTACACCTAACAACCAAGACGCACACCCTTCGGGTTCGCGCGACCCGTGCCAAACATGACTGATGGGTTTTAATAGTGAATGGTGAATGATTCTTTTCTTTCGCCCTCACTTGGGGCAAGCCCCTTCGTTCGGGCTTCCCGCCCACCCACCCCTCTGCGAGGCTTGGGCGGGCGGGTTTTTATGACTAAAGCCTGTCCTTGTATCTAGGTAATGCCTAAATAAATTTAGAGCAAACTTATCGTCTTGTAACCAAAGGCTTTTGTGTATGGGCTTTTTCATGATTTTATTTTGGTCGGGCAGGTTCAACTGCCCTTATGAAAAAGCTCTATATGCACAAAAGCCACGCCCTCTGCAAACGAGCCCCCGCGATTATATCATTAATAATTAACAAATAATAATTAAAAAATCACAATTGACACTTGATAATATCTGGTTTATACTTAATCCCCGTGGTGCTGTCGTAACAACCCAGCCCAACCCTCGCATCGCCCACCAGCCTTGCTAAACCAAAAACCACGGAAGAACACCCCATGGCACGATACATATTCATCACAGGCGGCGTTGTGTCGTCACTCGGCAAAGGGCTAGCCTCCGCCGCCCTCGGCAGTCTGCTACAAGCACGGGGTTTCACTGTCCGCTTGCGCAAATTAGACCCGTATTTAAACGTAGACCCCGGCACTATGTCGCCCTTTGAACACGGCGAAGTCTTCGTCACCGACGACGGCGCGGAAACCGACCTAGACCTCGGCCATTACGAACGATTTACCGGGGTCGCCGCCACGCAAAGCGATTCGATATCCTCTGGCCGCATCTACACCACCGTTTTGGAAAAGGAACGGCGCGGCGATTACCTCGGCAAAACCATCCAAGTCATCCCCCACGTCACCGATGAAATCAAAAACTTCCTGCATATAGGGGCGGAAGACGTGGATTTCATGCTCTGTGAAATAGGCGGTACGGTCGGGGATATAGAGGGTTTGCCGTTCTTCGAATCGATCCGCCAGTTTTCCCAAGATAAACCCGCGGGGCAGTGTATTTTCATGCACCTGACCCTGCTACCCTACATGCACGCGGCGGGCGAGTTAAAAACCAAACCCACCCAGCATTCGGTGAAAGAATTGCGCTCAATAGGTATCGCCCCCGATATTCTGGTTTGCCGAGCCGAACAGCCCATCCCCGAAAAGGAACGCGCCAAACTGGCGTTGTTTTGCAATGTTCGCCCCGAACGCGTTATCGCCGCGCTGGATATGAAAACGATTTACCACGCGCCCACGTTGTACCATGAGGCTGGGCTAGACGCGGCGGTGCTGGACGCGTTTGGGCTAACCGCCCCTGCCCCCGATTTGACGGCATGGCACGATATTGCTGACCGCTTGAAAACCCCCGATGGCTCTGTTCGTATAGGGATTGTCGGCAAATATACGCAACTGGAGGATGCCTATAAATCCATATCAGAGGCGTTGATTCACGGTGCGATGTTTAACCGAGTCTCTGTGAAAACGCAGTGGATTGACGCGGAGTCTCTGGAATCCGATATCGGGCGGTTGCAGGGGTTGGATGGGATTCTGGTGCCTGGGGGCTTTGGCGAACGCGGCACCGAGGGCAAAATAAAGGCGGCCGAATACGCGCGAATGAATGATATTCCGTATTTTGGGATATGTTTGGGCATGCAACTGGCGGTGATTGAAACGGCGCGGAATTTGGCGGGGGTGGCGGATGCTGGGTCTGCCGAATTCTGTGAGACTGGCACGCCTGTGGTGTATCACATGAAAGAATGGGGCGCGGGCAATCGCACGGAGACGCGGAATGTCGGGGATGATAAGGGTGGTACGATGCGGCTGGGTGCGTATGATGCGGTGCTGGAGGCTGGGTCGCAGGTCGCGCGGATTTATGCCAAGTTTTTGGGGGCAAAAAGTAAAACGGATAAAGCTGCTGGGATGCGGATATCCGAACGCCATCGCCATAGGTACGAGGTGGATATCGCGTTTCGCGGCGCGTTAGAGGGCGCGGGTTTGCGGATAAGCGGGCTGTCCCCCGATGGTCGCCTGCCAGAGATTGTCGAGCGGGTCGGGCATCCGTGGTTCATTGGCGTGCAGTTCCATCCAGAGTTAAAGAGCAAACCGTTTGCCCCGCATCCTCTGTTCGCGGATTTTGTGAAGGCGGCGGTGGGGAAATCGCGGTTGGTTTAGTTTTTGGGGGGTTAATTAAAAAAGTTTGTAAAATTTTAATGTTTTGTTAGTGATTTTGTTTGATTGTTTTCGCTTGCAGGAAGTTTATTTTTTGGGTAAGGTTGTAAGATGTTTGATTTAAACTACATTAGTATTACAGAGGCAATTATTGCTACTGTGATTGGTGCCATTATTATAGCTGTCATAACAGTGCTTTTTAGGGAAAAAATTTTTGGACTTAATAAAAAGCCCAGTCCTGATACAGAAAAAGAATTTTCTGCTAAACAGGTCAGCCTATTATTAACAGAACAAGCACGTGAAGCATCTGGTTTTGAATCAAATAAACCAAAAACAATAAACCCCGCCCAAAAGAAAATACTTTTTGATGAACTTAACAAACTTGAACAAGGTCTAACCGATTTCAAAAAACTCTTGCAAGACATGTAATTTAGGAGTACAAGAGATGAACCACCAACTAAACAGGACAATAGTTAGATGAGTAACGATAAATTAGAAGAAGCCAAAGCTGCACTTGAAGCGGGCAATATTTCTGAATCTGATAGGCTCTTTACCGTGGCAGAGGACGGTGAGCTAACCAGAAAACAATTTGCGGAGGTCGCCCTTGCTCGCGGAGAAATTGCTGAACTTCAGCTACGCTGGAAAGATGCCGCAGAGCATTACGCACGCGCAGTACAGCTTGATAGGAGTTTTGAAGCTCTAATAAGAGCACAAAGGCTTGCCAATGATATGGGTGACTATGATTTAGCATTATCTCTTGGCAATAAGGCAAAGGAAGCGGCAATCGCAGAAGAAGACAAAAAAGGCAACAAATACACCATAAGTCTTAACAATCTTGGCTTTGTTTATAGAAAATGTGGCGATTTAAAAAAGGCAGAGTCGCTTTACGAAGAAGCAATAGATATTCAAAGGAAAATATCAAAAGGGGAAGAACGCGACACTTCCCTTGCAGTTAACCTTTGCAATCTTGCTGAACTTTATAAAGCACAAGGACACTATGGAAAGGCAAAGTCACTTTACGAGGAAGCACTGAAAATTAATGAAAAGGTATTTGGAGAAGACAGTCCTGATACAGCTGCAATTATAAGTAGTCTTGGCGTAGTTTATGAATATTTGGGCAAACATGCCGATGCAGAGTCCCATTATTTGAAAGCTTTAGGTATTCGCGAAAAACATTTGCTAGAAAACCACCCTGCCATTGCTAATAGCCTTAACAATCTTGCGGTGTTTTACGGAAGGGTAGGAAAAAACCGCGATGACGCTGGCTTGTACTACAAGCGTGCCCTAAAAATTCTTACGGATAGTTTTGGTTTAGAGCATCCTGATACTCAACTGGTCAATGACAATTATGACAGATTCATGAACGAAACTTCCCGAGCCGCCAACTCTGCGAGTGCACCTGCCTAATGCCGAAAGTGCCGCATCCCAGTAAAGACCATCGCACAGCCGAACTTATCGGCGCAGGCTATCACCTCCGCGTCTTTTTGCGACCCGCCGGGCTGAATAACGGCGGTGATACCCGCCTGTAAAGCCATCTCTAACCCATCGGCAAAAGGGAAAAACGCGTCCGAAGCCAAAACTCCGCCCGTCGCACCACCGCCAACAGCACCACCGCCCTCACCCGAACCCTCACCCGCTTTCCATAACGCCATACGAACCGAGTCCACTCGGCTGGTTTGCCCGCCGCCAATACCCAAAACCGCGCCCTTACCCGCTAACACAATCGCGTTGGATTTCACATGGCGGACGACCTCCCACGCGAATTCCAAATCGCGCCATTCATCGGCGGTAGGCACTCGCGCCGAAACCATCTCAATATCCGCCACCGCCATCGCACCAACATCGCGGGTTTGCACCAAATACCCGCCCGATACCGCCGTCATCACAGAACCACCCGCAACAGGCCCGCCCATATCCGCCATCGCCAAGACTCGCAAATTCGGGCGAGCCGCCAGCACCTCCAACGCCCCAGATTCCACAGACGGCGCAACCACGCATTCGGTAAATCGCCCAACCAGCACCCGCGCGACCTCGGCATTCAAAGGCGTATTCAGCGCGACTATCCCACCAAAAGCCGACACGGAATCGCAGGCATACGCCCGCTCGTAAGCATCCAAGGCACCCGACCCCAAGGCTACCCCACATGGATTAGTGTGCTTGATAATCACCGCCGCGGGCGTGCCGATAAACCCAGATACTAGATTAACTGCCGCGTTTATGTCATTGATATTGTTATAGGAAAGCTCTTTGCCCTGATGCAAGACCGCCCCTGCTATCCCGCCTCGTTCAAACCCGCCGTCATCATAAAACGCGGCGAGCTGATGCGGATTTTCACCATAACGCAAGCCTTGGACAAACCGCCCAGCACGGACTATTCGGCGCGGAGCATCAATCTCCAAAGCCCCCGCCATCCAGTCCGCCACCCCCGCGTCATACGCCGCCGTGCAACCGAAAGCCACCTGCGCCATCCGCGCCCGAAACGCCAGCGAAGTCGCCCCATCCGCGCCCAATTCCGCCAATAAATCACCGTAATCCTCGGCATCCACGACAACCGTCACGAAGGCATGGTTTTTCGCCGCCGCACGAATCATCGCGGGGCCACCGATATCTATATTTTCCACGCAAGTGTCGTAATCCGCCCCGCCCGCACGAACCTGTTCAAACGGGTAAAGATTAACGATTAAAAGGTCTATCGGGGCAATCAAATGAGCCTCCATCGCGTTAATATGCTCGGCATTATCGCGCAGAGCCAACAGCCCGCCGTGGATATTGGGATGCAGGGTTTTCACCCGCCCATCCATCATTTCCTCCATCCCCGTAAGGTCAGACACATCGCGTACGGGCAGTCCCGCATCACGCAGAACAATCGCCGTGCCACCCGTGGAAATCAGCTCTATATCCAACGCATCCAGCGCGGTTGCCAATTCCACCAAGCCCGTTTTATCGGACACGGACAGCAAGGCTCTGCGCACAGGAGTGCGGTTATTTTGCGTGTTATCAGTCATATCTCACCCATTTGTATATTTCACAATATAAAACCCATCCATACCGCCCAAATCCGCCCAGAAATCGGGGCGCAGACGCAACCCTCCCCTAGCATCATTTGCGGCATTAGGAAAGCCATAATCCTCTGCCAGCAACGGGGCGGGCTGCAAATTGGGCTGAGTTTGCTTTATCCAATCGGCCTGCAATTCGCCCTCCTCTGGAAACAGCGAGCATGTGGCGAAAACGAACACACCGCCTTCCGCCAGCCAACCAACGGCACGGGCTATCAAATCGCGTTGCAGGGCGACCAATTCGGGCTCTGCCGCCGAGGGTTTTACGAACGGCAAATCCGGATGACGGCGCATCGTTCCAGTGGCAGAACACGGCGCATCCAGCAGTATAACATCAAATTTTTCATCGGGTTGCCAGTCCAGCGCATCGGCAATAACCACTCGTGCAGTCAGCCCCGTGCGGTCTAGGTTTTGTTGCAAGCGGATACTGCGGTTTTTGGAAATATCCAGCGCGGTAAGGTCGGCGTTTTGCGCGGCGATTTGCAGGGTTTTACCACCAGGGGCGGCGCATAAATCAAGAACTCGCTTGCCGTTAAGGTCGCCACAGGTACGCACGGGGAGTGAAGCGGCCGCGTCCTGCACCCACCAATCGCCCATCTGATAGCCATCAAGGGTGCTGATTTGCGTGCGCCCTTTCAGGCGGATAGAGCCGTTGGGAAGGCGGGTTGCGGTTAATTTACCATCAGGCTTTTGCGTGAATTTTTCAATATATTCATCGGCGCGGGTGGGGTCTTTCAGCGTTAAATCTACCGCCGCACCCTGCGCGTGGGCGATTTCAAACGCGGCAACCGCGGGCGCACCATAAACATTCACCAGCCTTGTACGTAAGGCTTTCGGCAGAGCTTGCGGAGGCAAATCAGGCGCGACCACCATCGGTTTCATCGGCCCGTCCGTATCCGCGCCTGTCACCGTTTGATTATCCTTTTCCCCATCGGCTCTATCGCTGGTTTTATCGGCGACACTGCGGGTGAAATTGCGCCCTACTGCGTTGATAAAGCCAGAGAATCCGCGTAGACGAGGGTGGGTTTTGGCTAGGCTAACCGCGCCGTCAATCGCGGCGTAAGGCGGGGCTGCGTCCAGCCACATCTCTGCAATACACAGGCGCAGGACTTGGCGAACCAGCATCGGCGGGGATTTGTCCATGAACTGCGTTAGGACATCGTCCAGCGCGTCCAGATGGCGTAGGACAAGCATCGCGTGCCGTTGGGCTTGGGCGCGATCGTGGGGGGCAAGGCGGGCAAAGCTGGATTTGGCATCAAGCATCTGATCGCTGATTGGGCGGTGGTCGATGAAAACGCCTTGTAGCAGGTCTATGATAGCACGGCGACGGCGGGTTGGATCGGATTTACCATGAGATTTGGGGGACGGAATGGCGGAATTGCCGAACTTTGGCGGTTTGCCGTGTTGGGCGAATTTGCCCGGTTTGGCCATACGTTGCGGTTTTTGAGAGCGGGTCATTGGGGGGTCTTTCGGGGTTTTGGGCGGGTTTGTATTTCACCGTGTTTCGTGTTAGAAAACGGATGTTATGAAGAAACCCCTATCAAATAAGGATGCGAATGTAAAACAGGCAGGTATGCGTGCGTTAAAAGAGGCTGAAGCTCGGCGGGATGCGGGGGAATCTGGTGGTTCTGGTGATAAAAGTGGCGCGAAAGAGCTGGGCGGGCGTGATGGGCCCGAGCCTACGCGCTATGGTGATTGGGAGCGTAAGGGGATTGTGTCGGACTTCTGATAATTGTGAATTATGAATGGTGAATGGTGAATTATTTTAGCAGGTTTAACTGCGATTAACTGAAAATAACTGCCATTAGTTATTTTAGTTATTAAATAACTGAATTAACTGCGATTAACTGCGATTAACTAAAAATAACTGAATTAACTGCGATTAACTAAAAATAACTGAAAATAACTGCGATTAACTAAAAATAACTGAAAATAACTGCCGTTAGTTATTTTAGTTATTAAATAACTGGATTAACTGAAAATAACTGCCGTTAGTTATTTTAGTTATTCATTACTCAATTAACTCACATTAACCAATCATTCATAATTCATAATTCATCATTCACAATTTAGAACGTGTCGGGGCGGTCAAAATGTTAATAAGAACAAGGAGCAGCACTTTTACCCCAAGGGCTATTGTATAATGCTATCACCCCGACACATTTATTAAAATAGTTCCTATCCCCGCCAATAACAACCCGCCGCCCGCGTTTTCAATAAACCCAAACCTAGTTTCCAAAAACCTAACCCCCCACTGGCATTTTGCCAAAACCTCTGCTAAAACCGCATCCAGAGGACTCTATGATTTTAAACTTCGGCTCTATCAATATCGATTATGTGTATCGCTTAAAAACCTTGCCACAGGCGGGGGAAACCCTTTCATGTCAAGGGTTTGCACGGTATTTGGGCGGTAAAGGCATCAACCAATCCATCGCCATAGCCCGCGCGGGTGGCACAGTAAAACACATCGGAGCCGTCGGGGCGGACGGCGCGTTTGCTCTGGCGCAAATAGCCGATATGGGGCTGGACACAAACGATATCCGCGTTACCGATACGTCCACGGGGCATGCGGTTATTTGCCTTGATAAACAGGGGGAAAACCACATAATCATCCACGCTGGGGCGAATGCGGAGCTAACCGAAAACCAAATAAATAACGCACTAGATACGAACCCCCAAACACCCGAAAACCCCCAGTGGGTCGTTATTCAAAACGAAACAAACCTCACCGAATATATCGCCAAATCCGCCAAAGAACGCGGGCTTTCGCTGGCATATAGCGCGGCCCCGTTTGATGCGACCGCTTGCCAAACCATCCTGCCCTATCTGGATATTCTGGCGGTCAATGAAACGGAAGCCGCCGCCCTATCCCACGCCATGAAAACCCCTATTACAGACTTAAAAATCCCTACCCTGCTGATAACCAAAGGCGCGAAAGGCGCGGAATTATGGCAAAACGGGGCGTGTATATCCGTCAGCGGACTCCCCGTGAAAGCCATAGACACAGTCGGCGCGGGGGATACCTTTTTCGGCAGTTTCATCGCAAGATGGCAAAACGGCGAGCCCCCGCAAGAGGCATTAAACTACGCCGCATCCGCCGCCGCCCTGCAATGCACGCAAAAAGGCGCAGCCACCGCCATTCCGAGCCAACAAACCGTATTAAATCTAATGAAAGAACGCCCCCTATGACATTGAAAACAAAGATAATTATTGATACTGACCCTGGCATAGATGATGCTATGGCGATATTATACGCGGGCTTGCACCCCGATATTAACCTGCTTGGATTGACCACTATTTTCGGCAATGTGACCACCGAAATCGCCACCCGCAACGCGTTGGTTTTAACCGAAATGATGAACCTGACCATCCCCGTGGCAGAGGGTGCGGCCGTCCCTTTAACCCAAGCCCCGAACGCCCCGTCTTCGCATGTTCACGGCACCCAAGGCTTTGGCAATCATCCCGCGATTCACCCGAAAGGGCGCGCGATAACCACCCCTGCCGCCCAGTTTATTTGCGATACAATCCACGCGAATCCGCATGAAATCGTGCTGTGCCCGATTGGCCCTTTAACGAATATAGCCGAGGCTCTGGCACACGACCCCACCATAGCCGAAAAGGTGAAATCCGTTATTATTATGGGCGGAGCGGTGCATGCCAAGGGCAATGTCACGCCTTACGCGGAGGCGAATGTCTGGAACGACCCCCATGCCGTGGCGAAAGTGTTTGCGGCGGACTGGGATGTAACCATGATTGGGCTGGATGTGACCGCCCAAATCGTCTGCCCCGTGCGTGATTTTGAACAAATTTTACCTGATTCGCCGATTTTGGGCGATTTCCTATTGAAAGCCGTTAAGTTTTACGATAGCTTTTATCGCACTAACCTTAAAATAGATGGATGCCAGATGCACGACCCAACGACTATTATTGCCGCGATTGCTCCGCAATTGTTTGCCTATGAGTCCGCGCCACTCCGCGTTATTCTGGATGGGAAACGGGTTGGGCAAACCAGTGTGGATATGGGGATGCGAGCCATCCGTTTTGCCACGGGCGCGGATATTGACGCGGTTAAAACTGAATTTTTCACCACTTTGAAACGGGGGCATTAGAATATGACCGACTTCACCATCCTTGCCATTGATATTAACGAGCCCACAGCCGCGCAAAAATTCGCCAAATCCCTGCGTGACACGGGGTTTGCCGTGTTAAAACAACACCCAATCGCCCCCGATATGATAAAACAAACATATCAAACGTGGGCGGAGTTCTTTGCCACGCAGGACAAATTCAATTACACCGCGAAACCAGGCGAATCGGCGGGGTACTTTGGCTATAAATCCGAAAACGCCAAGGATTCACAGCACAAAGATTTAAAAGAATTCTTTCACGTCTATCAAAACGGCGACATTCCACCACAAACCGAACAGATAACCCGCGTTTTTAATCAACAGATGATAGACCTTGGGCAGACCTTGCTCGGCTGGTTGGACGAACACACCCCCGATACCGTCAAACTATCCGAACCCATCCAAAATATGGTGGCGAATTCCGACCAAAACCTGCTGCGTGTCCTGCACTATCCCCCGCTTGATAAAGCCGTGAAACGGGGCGAAACCCGCGCTGCCGAACACGGGGATATTAACCTGATTACCCTGCTGGTGGCGGGGACAGAACCCGGATTGCAAGCCAAGGATACCCAAGGCAACTGGCACGATGTGCCGACTGAGACGAATTACATTGCGGTTAACGCGGGTGATATGTTGGAACAAGCGACCAAGGGCTATTACCCCTCCACTCCGCACCGCGTTATTAACCCAAAACAGGCAGAGAATCGCTCGCGTTATTCCATGCCGTTATTCATGCACCCGCGCAAAGAGGTGGTTTTAGACCACCAAACCGCGGGAGAGTTTTTGGAGCAACGACTCCAAGAAATTGGATTGAAATAATCCAAATAACCCCGCGTATTATACGCATAACAACTATGAAAAGAGAGAAACAATGAAAAAATTAACAATCGCGGTGATAACCGCCGCATGCGCATTACTGGCAACCGCCAGCTTTGCCCAAGAATTCAAACCCGCCGTCATTTACGATTTGGGCGGTAAGTTTGACAAATCCTTTAACGAGGGTGTCTATAACGGACTCCAACGTTTCACCGAAGAAACAGGCATAGAAGTGATGGAATTTGAAGTCACAAACGAAGCCCAACGCGAACAGGCTATGCGCCGTATGTTGCAACGCGGGGCGACCCTGATTTTGGGCGTTGGCTTTGGCCAAGCCGATGCGATTGACAAAATCGCCGGTGAAAACCCTGACAAGCTGTTTTCCATTATCGATGTGAATTGGCTGGATAAACCGAACCTGCGTCAGTATTCTTTTAAGGAAGAAGAAGGCTCTTATCTGGTGGGGATTGCTGCGGCTATGACCTCTACCACTGGTAAGGTGGGATTCGTTGGCGGGATGGATATTCCGCTGATTCGTGCCTTTGCTTGTGGCTATGAACAGGGGGCGAAATCCGTGAGCAGCGATATTGTCGTCTATCAAAACATGACGGGAACAACCCCCGCGGCGTGGAATGACCCTGCCCGTGGTGCCGAATTGGCGCAATCACAGATTGACCGTGGTGCGGATGTCGTTTATCAAGCGGCGGGCGGTACTGGTAGCGGTGTTATCCAAGCAATGAAGGATGCTGGCAAGTATTCTATCGGCGTGGATAGCAATCAAAATCACATAGCCCCTGGCTCTGTTTTGACCTCTATGTTAAAACGGGTGGATGTCGCGGCCTATGAAACCATGATGGACGGTAAGAACGGTAGCTTTACGGCTGGCGTGCGGACCTTGGGTTTGGCAGAGGACGGTGTAGGCTGGGCTTTGGACGAGCATAATGCCGCCCTTATCAGCGATGATATGAAGGCGATGATTGACGCGGCGGCGGATAAAATCAAATCCGGTGAAATCGACGTGCATGACTATCGCAGTGATAACAACTGCCCGTCCTAATCGGGGCGCGTCCATGATTTGTCGGTGGATTTATCGGTGGATTTGTCTTATGGATTTACCTCATGGATAAGATGAAAAACAAGGCGAGCAAGGGGAACCTTGCTCGCCCTACCCCCAAACTTGGGGATAATACGGCGACCAATACGGGTAGGAATTCCGATGGGGATTTCGCGTTAGAACTGCGTGGGATTTGCAAATCCTTTGGGCTGGTTCGTGCCAATCGCGATATTGATTTGAAGGTGGAAACGGGGACTATCCACGGGATTATCGGCGAAAACGGGGCGGGGAAATCCACCCTTATGAACATTCTTTACGGGCTGCATCGCGCCGATAGCGGGCAGATGTTTATCAACGGAACGCAGCAGCGAATTCGCAATGCCAGTGATGCGTTAAGGCTTGGCATAGGCATGGTGCATCAGCATTTCATGCTGGTTTCCCCCTTTAATGTGTTGGAAAACGTGATGCTGGGCAGTGAGGGCGGCGCGTTGTTAAAAGCGGGTCGTGCGGCCAGTTTAAAGACGCTGAACAGCCTTGGGCGTAACTATGACATGGCGGTTGATCCGAACAGTTTGATTTCGGATTTGAACGTCGGCTCGCGCCAGAGGGTAGAGATTTTAAAGGCGTTAAAAGGCGGTGCGGATATTTTAATTCTGGACGAGCCAACGGGTGTTTTAACCCCGCAAGAGACCGAACAATTATTCAAAATCCTGCGGGTTTTGCGCGATGACGGGGTGACTATTTTACTGATTACCCATAAATTGGCGGAAATTATGGCGATAACCGATAATGTGTCGATTATGCGTGCCGGGCTGATGGTTGGGCATCGGCGGACGGAGGCGACGAGCCCTGCGGAACTGGCGGAATTGATGGTTGGGCGACCTGTTTTATTGAATGTGAAAAAAACCCCTGCGAAAATTGGTGCGCCGATTTTGCGCGTGTCTGGGCTGGGCGCGTATTCTTCGCAAGGCAATAAAATCCTTGATGGATTGGGGTTTTCTTTGCATGAGGGCGAGATTCTTGGCATAGCTGGGGTTTCGGGCAACGGGCAGACTCCGCTGATGGAGATTTTATCGGGCATGCGCGTGCCTGACGAAGGCGGGTTTGAGTTTGACGGCGTGCAGGTGGATAAAACGCGTCCGATGACTCCGCAGGCGTTGCGATTGCACGGATTGGGGCATATTCCAGAAGACCGCCACAAGCATGGGTTGATATTGGATTACACGGCGCAGGAAAATATGGTGCTGGGGTTTCATCATTTGCCACTGGCTGGGGCTGGGTTTTTTATGAATAAGGGGGCGGTTTTGGCGCATTGTTTGGCGCGGATGGATGAGTTTGATATCCGTCCTCGTGATCCGTATTTGAAGGCGGCGCAGTTTAGCGGAGGGAATCAGCAGAAAATCGTGATAGCGCGGGAGGTTTCGGCAAATCCAAAGATGCTGATTGTCGGGCAGCCTACGCGCGGGGTGGATGTCGGCGCGATCGAGTTTATCTATAAGGAGCTGTTAGCGTTGCGGGATAAAGGCTGTGGGATTATCTTGGTATCGGTGGAATTGGATGAGGTGATGGGGCTGGCGGATCGTATCTTGGTGATGAACGCGGGGCGTGAAGTTGGGACTATTGGCGCGGATGTAGCGACACGGCATGCGTTGGGGATGATGATGACTGGGGCGATTAGTGATTAGTGATTAGTGATTAGTGATTAGTTTTTTTGGTCTTGACAAAAGATAAATAGCCGTTATGGTCTAGCGATAAAACAACTATAAAGGAGTGTTGCAAATGAGTTTAAAATTAACAGATAAGGTTTTTGAATTCCTAAAACAAAGTCCAGACAGGCGATTTACTACACGTGAAATTGCAGAATGGATTTTTGAAACCTATCCAGAGGAATGTCGCAAAAAGCGCGAACGCTCGCAAGCAAGCGTAAGACCACTTGATAGTGATGACAACGCCTTTATCACACAGCTTTCTGCCGAAATTGGCGCACACAATGTCCGTATAAAGAAAAAACACCCCCAAGTCAAAACAATAGAGGGTCGCCCGCGCAAATTTTACTATACTGAAGCCAGCGATGATGAAGAGATTGAACAGTTAGAAATAAAACAGACAGAGGTAAAAGAAGCCATCACTACCCCTAAACTCGCAGATAAGAATGAACCGATTCCCCTGACCGAACATGACCTATACCAGAAACTATCGGATTATATGTTTTCGGAAGACCCAACAATTTATACCAAACGGATTGATGAAAGACGGTCTAAAAATTCTAGAGGTGCGAATGGTAATAAATGGCTCTACCCCGATTTGGTCGGCGCAGAGGTGTTAAACGAAAATTGGGTGCGGGAAATAAAAGAGTGTGTAAAGGTTTATTCTGATAAGAAAACCAAGCTGTGGTCTTTTGAGGTTAAGTTAAAAATCAATCGCTCTAACTTGCGGGAGGCTTTTTTCCAAACGGTGAGCAATTCGTCTTGGGCGAACTTCGGTTATCTTGTTGCTAGTGAAGTAAGAGATGACGCAATGAGCGAGCTACGTATTCTTGCCAGTTTGCATGGGATTGGGTTTATCCGTTTAGATGTTGATGACCTTTCCGACAGTCAAATTTTAATTCCTGCCAAAGAACGTGCGGAAATTGATTGGAACACCGCCAATAGGCTTGCCGAAGAAAACAAAGATTTTGAAGAGTATATCCAGCACATTCGCCAGTTTTACCAAACCGATATTTGGAAAGATAAAGATTGGGATGGGAAAAGTTTGCGTGATAAAGAGTAATCACGTTTTCCCATCTTTTTTATTTTTAATTATTAGCCTATTAGATGATGGCATACAAACAATAACCTGCTTTTCTTCTTGCAAAGGTTGACCAGAGTAATCTGCGTCAATTTGTTGTGCTATCTTTCCCAATTCCTTAAGCTCACTTACTACAAAAGAAGCGTATATATGGTTATCATCGTTATAATCTATAGAGTTTGAACAATTAAAAAGTGCGTATCTTATCTTTGGCATTGCGTCAGGGATAACGCCATCTTCTAAAAAATGCTCGCCTCTCTTTGATAGCGCATTTTCAAATTCATCTAATTTCTCACCAATGTATTTAGTATAAAAATCTCTTGTCGTATAACTTTCCTTAAATAAATGCTTTATAATAATATTATGTGCAGGAATCATATCCGCTAATTTTTCATCCTTAAATTTATTCTTATGTTCGTCATCTTCGTTTTCCATGTAGCCTATAATCCTTTCTAAAACTTGGCGTAATATTTTAAGGTGCTGGCAAAATAAAGGATACAGTTCTACTACTTTAAATTTATGGTCATCATTTTCACTATGGCTAATATATTCAAAGTGCCATTCGCTTGCAAAAGCCCAACGATTTATAGAGTGAGCTTCCTTATTTGAATCCATAGGGTGACTAGCTACCTTATGTCTAATGTCACGGATTTGTTTAATTTCATCATACTCTTCCTCTAAGTTAATTTTTTCCCCTGTTATTAAAAAATACATTCCTATTATAACATTTTGTTGAATTTGTACGCAGTTTAAAATACCTATTACTTCTATATAAGGATAATAACGTTCTCCATCTATACCTGAATCATCCCTTTCAAAATAACATCTAAATCCAAGTAAAATATCATCAATATAATCCATCCCAGAGCAAATTTTAGAAAAACAGTTCTTTTTACGTTTCATGAGAATACGACGTCTGCGTTTCTCGTTAATTAAATCACGAAACCTTAACGATGTTTCTCCAAAATCAGCCAGAGCCGTTTCATGCGGGGCTTGTTTTGTCATTGTTATTCCTCAATATTTTTCCAAAATAACAGGCTTGCCCTCAAGAGTCAAACACACGCCCCGCTAAAAGCTGGTCGGCATAACGAAGTTATGACGAAGACCCGAAGGGCTAATCCGTTAATCGTTAATCCCTAATCGTTAAAACCTTGACAATCCCCAACGAATACCTAATAATAACCAAAACACCACAAAGGACACCCCACATGCCCACGGATTCCCCGCTTCCTCCCCTGCCTCGGTGGGCTGATGTTTTTCTGCTACCCCTATTAAACCTCACCATCGCGTTTTTATTCTGCGGTCTAGTCATTTGGATACTGGGGGAAAACCCCGCCCACGCGCTCTCCATTATGATACAAGGGGCGTTCTTTTATCCAGAGAGCCTGGGCTACACCCTATACTACACCACCAATTTCATCTTCACGGGGCTGGCTGTTGCCACCGCCTTTCACGCGCTTATGTTTAACATCGGGGGCGAGGGACAGGCCTATATCGGCGGGTTGGGGGCGGCTTTGACCGCCTTTGCCATCGCACCGCACTTACCCGCGTTCCTAGTCCTCCCCATCTGCGTCATAACCAGCGCGGCCTTCGGCGCGTTATGGGCGTTTATCCCAGGCTGGTTACAGGCGACTCGGGGTAGCCACATAGTCGTCACCACCATTATGTTTAACTTCCTTGCGTCCTCGCTGATGGTCTGGCTATTATCGGGTTGGCTGCTGCAAAAAGGGCAGCAATCCCCGCAGAGCGACCTTTTGGGCGATGCCGCCTATCTGCCGTCCATGCGTGATATCCTCGGCGAAATAGGCATAACCACCGTCGCCAGCCCGTTGAACCTATCGTTTATCATAGCCCTAGCCGCGCTCGGCGTGTTTTGGATGCTTATCTGGAAAACCCGTTTGGGGTTTGAAATCCGCGCGGTCGGCAAAAACCAAGAGGCCGCGCATTACGCGGGTATTAACGTAAAGCGAATTATCGTTATTACTATGATTATATCGGGCGCATTCGCGGGGTTATTGGCAACGAACGAGGTATTAGGCACCCACCACCGAATCGTGTTAAACTTCACCGCAGGCGCAGGTTTCACGGGGATAGCCGTAGCGTTAATGGGGCGCAATCACCCGATTGGGATTTTCTTTGCCGCCTTGTTATTCGGTGCGTTATTCCAAGGCGGGGCGGAGTTAGATTTTGAATTCACCCTAATAACGCGAGAGATGGTTTTGCTGGTCCAAGGGCTCATTATTTTATTCTCAGGCGCGTTAGTCAATCTGTTCAAACCGTCCTTAGCACGGGTTTTATACATGGGAGGATTGATACGATGACGGATACTCTGTACCAGATATTGCTGAGCCTTGATGCGACCTTGCGTCTGGCTACGCCTTTGATTTTGTGCGCTATGGCGGGGATATTTTCGGAGCGGTCGGGGATTGTTGATATCTCACTGGAAGGCAAAATGCTGAGCGGAGCGTTTGCCGCCGCCAGTGTGGCGACTTTGACGGGGTCGGCTTGGCTGGGGCTGGGTGCTGCGATTGGCGCGGGTGTGTTTATGTCTTTGTTACACGGGTTTGCCTGTATTACCCACAAGGGCGACCAAGTCGTCAGTGGGCTGGCGATTAATATATTAGCCTCTGGTTTGACCGTTATCGTGGGAATTGCCCTGTTTCAAAGGGGCGGGCAAACGCCCAGCCTCGCAGGGGATGCGCGGTTTTCCCCGATTGAGCTGTGGCTCACGGGGGTTTTGGACAGTGTGCCAGTGGTTGGGGTCGTTTATCGGCAACTGATTGGCGGGCATAATATATTGACTTACATAGCGTTAATGTGTGTGCCTTTGGCTATGTTTATCCTGTATCGCTCGCGTTTTGGGTTGCGATTGCGGGCGGTTGGTGAAATGCCAGAAGCGGTGGATAGCGCGGGGGTATCGGTTGTTTGGCTGCGCTATCGTGCGTTGTTGATTGGTGGAGTGTTTTGTGGGATAGCAGGGGCGTATTTATCCACGGCGCACGGGGCGAATTTCATCCGCGATATGTCGGCGGGTAAGGGGTATATTGCGCTAGCGGCGGTGATTGTCGGGAATTGGCAGCCTGTGCGGGCGTTCCTTGCGTGCTTGTTATTTGGGTTTTTGGATGCGGCTACGACGCGGATGCAGGGGGTGGAATGGTGGTTTATTGGCGAAGTGCCAGCGCAACTGATGCAGGCTATTCCGTATATTGTGACGGTGTTGTTATTGGCGGGGGTTATTGGGCGACCAACCCCGCCAAAGGCGATTGGCGTGAATTATGAGCGATGAATTATGAATGGTGAATTATGAGCGGTAGTTGTTAGCCCCGCTTTACAATCACACAAATTTAATTTATAGACGGATAAAAACAACAAAAGACCGAAGCCATGCCTAACTCCCCCGAAACACCGCCCGATTACAAAAACACCCTCAGCCTGCCGCAAACGGATTTCCCAATGCGGGCGGGTTTGCCTGTGCGTGAGCCTGAATGGTTGAAACGATGGGATAGTCTCGCCATATATGATACCCTGCGTAGCAAGGCGCAACAGGCGAAAGACGCAAACACCCCTCGCCCCGATTTCGTGCTTCACGATGGTCCGCCCTATGCCAATGGTCACCTCCATATCGGGCATGCTCTTAATAAAATCCTAAAGGATTTCATCCACAGAAGCCAGCAAATGCTGGGCAATGACAGCCGTTATATTCCGGGTTGGGATTGCCACGGCTTGCCGATTGAATGGAAAATCGAAGAAAAATACCGCAATAAAGGCAAGGACAAAGACGAAGTCCCCATCATAGAACTCCGCCAAGAATGCCGCCGTTTCGCCCAAGAATGGGTTGATATCCAAGCCGTGGAATTCCAACGGCTGGGCGTTAGTGGCAAGTGGGATAACCCCTATTTGACTATGGCACCCCACGCGGAAGCGACTATCGCCGCCGAATTCATCAAATTCGTTATGAACGGCGCGTTGTATCAGGGTAGTAAGCCCGTGATGTGGTCGCCCGTGGAAAAAACCGCACTGGCAGAGGCGGAGGTAGAATACGAAAACCACAAAAGCCACACGATTTGGGTTGCTTTTCCCTTTGCTAGCAACGATTTGCCCACCGATTTAGAGGACGATATGAAAACCGCGCGGGTGGTTATTTGGACGACGACCCCTTGGACTATTCCCTCAAACCGCGCCGTTGCGTTTAATGAAAATATCGCTTATGGGCTTTATGAAGTGCAGGAAACCCAAACCGAAAGCTGGGTGAAAACGGGCGAGCGATTCATCTTTGCCGACAAAATGGCGGGCGAGTGTTTGGAAAAGTCTCGCGTGACCAAATTCACGCGGATTCGCGATGTGTCGGCAACCGAATTAACAGGTAAAATGCTGCGCCATCCTTTCCACGATTTGGCGGGAACGGAGGCGGAATGGGACGCGAAATCCATCACGGGTCTCGCGGAAATAAAGGCGGGGATACGGGATGCAAACACGCCTCACAAATTCTGGGATTATCTGGTTCCCATGCTGGCGGGCGACCATGTGACGGACGATGCTGGCACGGGTTTCGTCCATACCGCACCGTCCCATGGCGCGGATGATTACGAATTGTTTGTCAAACACAACTGGCTGAATTTAATGACCTATAATGTCGGGGAATCAAGCGAATTTCTGCCCCATGTTCCCCTGTTCGCAGGGTTGGAAGTCTTTGATAAAAAGGGGCGGGAGGGTAAGGCGAACTCGGCCGTGATTGACGCGTTGGTGGCGGCGGGCGCACTGATAGCCCGTGGGCGGATTGAACACAGCTATCCCCATTCGTGGCGGTCGAAAGCGCCGGTTATTTTCCGTAATACTCCGCAATGGTTTGTTGCGATTGACCGTGAAATTGGCGGGGATAATACCCTTGGCGCGACCATTCGGGAGCGGGCTTTGAAAGCGATTGACTCGGTGGAATGGACTCCGCAAACGGGGCGCAACCGCCTGCATTCTATGATTTCCACGCGTCCCGATTGGGTGTTATCGCGGCAGAGGGCTTGGGGCGTGCCTTTGGCGTGTTTTACCCGTATTGGCGTGTTGCCCACGGACGCTGATTTTATATTGCGTAATGAGGCGGTGAATGCACGGATTATCGCGGCGTTTGAAGCCGAGGGCGCGGATTGCTGGTATGAAACGGGCGCGAAATCGCGGTTTTTGGCGGGGATTGACGGGGTGAATCCCGATGATTGGCAGCAGGTTTTTGATATTTTGGATGTGTGGTTTGATAGTGGCAGTACCCACGCGTTTGTTTTGCGAGACCGTGCGGATGGGGCGGCCGACGGCATAGCCGATTTGTATTTGGAAGGCACAGACCAGCATCGCGGGTGGTTTCATTCGTCGCTTTTGCAGTCCTGTGGGACGAATGGTCGTGCGCCCTATCGCGGGGTTTTGACCCACGGATTTACCTTGGATGAGAACGGGCGGAAGATGTCCAAATCTTTGGGCAATACGCTGGCGCCTGATAAGATTGTTGCGCAATATGGGGCGGATATTTTGCGTCTGTGGGTGGCGCAGGCGGACTATACCGCCGACCAGAGGATAGGTGCGGAGATTTTGAAGAATACGGCGGATAGTTATCGGCGGTTAAGGAATACGTTTCGGTTTATTTTGGGGAATTTGGATGGGTTTGAGGAGAGCGAACGGGTGCCTTATGAAGGCATGCCCGAACTTGAGCGTGGGATTTTGAGTCGGCTGGCACAGGTAAGTATTGCGGCAGACCTCGGCTATAAATCTTATGATTTTCAATCTGTGTTCCGTGCTATTTTTGAGTTTTGCACGGGGGACTTATCGGCGTTTTATTTTGATGTACGCAAGGATGTTTTATATTGCGATTCTGCAGACAGTTTTGAAAAACGGGCGGCGCGGACGGTGCTGGATATACTCTTTACCCACTTGACAAAATTGCTTGCTCCTATTCTGTGCTTTACCATGGAGGAAGTCTGGCTGGAACGCCACAAGGGTGCAGTGGACTCCGTGCATTTGCAAGATTTTGAGAAAATAGTAACGGTATGGACTGACCAAAAGTGGCTGGATGGTAAGTGGGCATTTAGATGGGACAAAATCCGTGAAGCCCGCAGTGTGGTAACTGGTGAGATAGAACTTGCGCGTATCAATAAAACTATCGGGACAGGTTTAGAAGTTGCGCCGATTGTATATGTCAAAAACGCAACATATTGTAAGCTTCTACAGAACATTAATTTCGCAGATATTTGCACTACCTCTTCTATAACGGTCTTACACGCCCCCCTACAAAAGGACACACCTAAAGACGCATTTACTCTGCCCCATGTAGATGGTATAGCCGTTGTATTCGCCAAAGCCGAGGGGCAAAAATGCGCAAGATGCTGGAAAATCTTGCCCGAAGTTAACGATGATAAATACAAGCAGACTTGCAAAAGATGTAAAGATGCTTTGACTAAAATAAATCACCCCTTGTAAATAATCCAAAAACTCTGTCTTATCAAACGGATAACTTTGGATACCATCAATGACTTTAACCGTATTTTTCGCCGTTTTATTCGCCGCCCTAGTCCATGCCAGTTGGAACGGCATCATCAAACAGGGCAGCAACAAATGGCAATTCATGATGCTGTTATCGGCGGGCGAATTGGTCGCGGGGGCGGTCATGGTCGCCATATTCCCCCTGCCCGATATCCGCGCGGTCGGCTGGTTAATCGCCTCTGTATCGTTCCACACTCTGTACAAATTCGCGCTGGCTTGGGCGTATATTTACGGCGATTTATCGCGGGTTTATCCCATCGCACGGGGCGGAGCCCAAATGCTGGTGTTGCTGATTTCCGTCGCCATCCTCGCCCCATTATCGTTATTAATCAAAGAGATAAGGATGTTAGAAATCGGCGGGATTTTATTAATCAGCGTGGGGATTTTAACCATGGCTCGCGGCGTTTTCACTGGCAAAGAATCCCGAGCGTTGTTGCCGTTTGCCCTGCTGGCGGCCGTGGCGACTGCCGGATATTCCATCACAGATGGGCTGGGCGGGCGCGTGGCGGGCAGTGTTTCGGGCTATGTCGGCTGGTTGTTTTTGCTGGACGGTATTATTTTTATCGGCGGCGGGTTGTGGTTGAATGGGCGAGGCATCGCGTCCGCCTCACGCGGCGATTGGGGCAAAGGTTTAACGGCGGGCGGTCTGTCGGTCGTGGCGTATTGGATAGCGGTTTGGGCAATGACTATCGCGCCGATTGCGTTGGTGTCCGCGTTGCGAGAGACTTCGGTGGCCTTCGCGTTGCTGATTGGGGTTTTTATTTTGAAAGAACGGCTGAGTGGTGAGAAAATCGTGGCGATGGGGTTTATTTTGCTGGGGTTGGTGTTTATGCGGATTTAGGGGGGTGTTAGTTGTTAGTTATTAGTTGTTAGTTATTTTTAACTGGGATTAACCACGATTAACCAACAATAACCACAAATAACCACGATTAACCAAAATAACCACAAATAACCACTATTAACCAACAATAACCACTATTAACCAACAATAACCACTATTAACTCACATTAACCACAATTAACTACGATTAACCACAGGTGGTTATTTTGGTTAATCATTAACTCAATTAACTCAGGTGAGTTATTTTGAGTTATTTATTACTCAAGTGAGTTATTTATTACTCAAGTGAGTTATTTATTACTCAAGTGAGTTATTTTTAACTCAAGTGAGTTATTTTTAACTCCGATTAACTCAAGTGAGTTATTTTGAGTTATCGCAGTTATCCATTAACTCAATTAACTCAATTAACTCACATTGAGTTATTTTAGTTATTCAATAACTGGATTAACTAGGATTAACTAAAAATAACTAGAAATTACTAAAAATAACTAACCTTAGTTATTTTTAGTTATTTTAGTAATGGAATAACTAGCCTTAGTTATTTTTAGTTATTTTAGTTATTCAATAACTGGATTAACTGCCCTCAGTTATTTTTAACTGAAATTAACTGCAATTAACTGCCCCAGTTATTTTTAACTGAAATTAACTGCGATTAACTGCCCTCAGTTATTTTTAGGTATTGACTAAATTGCAATAATCACTAATCACTACCCCCTAATCACTACCCCCCTAACCCCTAAAATAAAGCCAACAAACCATGCCCCACACCCGCGCCCGCCGCAATGTAACCGTTCTGGTCATTGCCCAAGCCTTCGTGTCCGCCCAATTGCTGATGATTTTCATCATAGCAGGGCTGGCTGGCAAAGCCCTTTCCGTCAATCCCTGCTGGGCAACCCTACCGATTTCTTGCATAGTCATTGGCTCTATGACAACCGCCCCGTGGCTCAGCCAAGTGATGCAACGTTGGGGGCGCAAAATCGGGTTTTACATCGCCGCAATCGGCGGAACGATGGGCGCGGCCATATCCGCCTACGCCCTGAACGCGGAATCCTTCACTTTTCTACTGGTCGGCAGTTATCTCAGTGGGATTTATATGTCCAGCGCGGGGTTTTACAGGTTCGCGGCGACCGACACCGCATCCCCAGAATTCCGCCCAAAGGCCGTATCTTATGTGTTAATGGGTGGTTGGGTTGCGGCTATTTTCGGCGCTCAACTGGTGAAAATCACGACCGATATAACCGATATGCCGTTCTTTGGAACCTATGTTGCGATTATTGCTTTGAACGTGTTATCCCTGTTTTTATTCGCTTTTCTGGACATTCCTGTGCCGAAAAAACTGACCGCTACGGATGATAGAGGGCGCAGCTACCTCGCCCTGCTGAAAACCCCACGGATAGCCGTCGCGGTGCTCTGCGCGATGGTATCTTATGGGCTGATGAATTTCGTTATGACCTCTGCCCCGCTGGCGATTGTGGATTTTGGGTTTAGCACGAATCAAGCCGCCGATGTCGTGATGGCGCATGTTTTGGGCATGTTTGTGCCGTCCATTTTCACGGGTTTTTTAATCGTACGGTTCGGGGCAGAGCGGATTATCGGCGCGGGGCTGCTTATCCTTTTGCTCGCGGCTGGCGTGCATTTGATGGGGCTGACTCTGCCGCATTTCTTTGGCGGGATGATTTTTCTGGGAATCGGTTGGAATTTTGGCTTTATCGGGGCGACGGCGATGCTGACCTCTGCCCACCGCGAATCAGAGCGCGGGCGCGTGGAGGGGATGAATGATTTTCTAGTGTTCGGGTTTGTCGCGATTTCATCGCTTGCTTCGGGCGGGATTATGAATTGTCGCGGAGGCAGTCCAGCCGAAGGCTGGCAGGCGGTTAATATATCAACCGCGCCGCTTTTGATGCTGGCGGCGGGGGCGTTGGTTTGGCTGATTTGGCGGGAAAAACGCGGATTAGTGATTAACGATTAGTGATGAGTGATGAGTGGTTATGGGGTCATAATGAACCGTTAATCATTCACAATTCATCACTAATACCTAAAAAACTTACTAATTTCCAAAAAAACCTTTACATTATCGTTAATAACCATGTAACACTTATATTGTAAAGACACTATAAAAACCGAAAAGGACCCACAAAATGGCCATATTCACCACCACCCTTGAAAACGCTATCCACAGCGCGTTGGACATTGCCAACTCCCACAGGCACGAGCTGGCAACACTGGAACACCTACTGCTGGCTCTGGTGGATGAGGATGACGCGGGGCGTTTGCTCCAATCCTGCAAGGTTAATCTGGACGTATTACGGCGCAAACTCCACGCTTACCTAGAAAACGAACTGGCCGATTTAATCCAAACCACGCAGGACACCAGCGCGACTCCGACCACTGGTTTTCAGCGAGTCATCCAACGCGCGGTTCTGCATGTCCATGGCACGGGGCGGCCGAACGTGACGGGCGCGAATGTCATAGTCGCCCTGTTTGCCGAACGCGAAAGCCACGCCACCTATTTCCTGCAAGAACAGGACATGACGCGGTTTGATGCGGTCAATTACCTCGCCCATGGGATTGCCAAGGATGGCAGTGATACCCGCGATGTTGTCGGCGCGGATGGCGATGAATCGCCCGACCATGATGATGCCACGCAACCCGCGCAGAAATCCGCGCTGGATAAATACTGTGATAATTTGAACGAGCGGGCGGCGCAGGGGCGGATTGATCCGCTGATTGGGCGCGCTGATGAATTGCAACGATGCGTCCAAATCCTCTGCCGTCGGCGTAAGAATAACCCGATAATGGTGGGTGACCCTGGGGTTGGCAAAACCGCGATAGCCGAGGGCTTGGCACTGCATATTATTGAGAAGAAAACCCCCGATATCCTGCATAATCACACGATTTACGCGCTGGATATGGGTGCGCTCATGGCGGGAACACGCTATCGCGGGGATTTTGAGGAACGATTAAAAAACGTAATGGACGAATTGCAAGCCGTAGAAAACTCCATCCTTTTTATCGATGAAATCCATACTATCATAGGTGCGGGGGCGGCCAGTGGCGGGGCTATGGATGCCTCTAACCTGCTGAAACCCGCCTTGCAAAACGGGGTTTTGCGGTGCATTGGGTCAACGACTTACAAAGAATTCCGCCAGCATTTTGAAAAAGACCGTGCCTTGGCGCGTCGCTTTCAAAAAATCGATGTGGGCGAGCCAACCGTCACCGATAGTATCAAGATTTTAAAGGGTTTGAAGGCGAATTTTGAAAAGCATCACAATGTGAAATACACGGCAGAGGCGATGAAAACCGCCGTGGAACTGTCCGTCCGCTATATTCACGACCGCAAACTGCCCGATAAGGCGATTGATGTGATTGATGAGGCGGGTGCCGCCTTTCAAATCGTTGCCAAACTGGGCGATAAGGCGAAAACCATAGGTGTCACGGATATCGAATCCATCATTGCCAAAATCGCGCGGATACCGGCCAAATCCATCTCCAAAGACGATGCCAAACAACTGGCAGAGCTGGAAGACGCGCTGAAACGGGTGGTTTTCGGGCAGGATACGGCTATTGAGGCTTTGTCCTCGGCGATAAAACTATCGCGGGCGGGCTTGCGCGAACCCGAAAAACCGATAGGCAGTTATCTTTTCGCGGGTCCCACGGGGGTTGGCAAAACCGAAGTCGCAAGGCAGTTGGCGGCGACCTTGGGCGTGGAACTTTTGCGGTTTGACATGTCCGAATATATGGAAAAACACGCGATTAGTCGGCTGATTGGCGCGCCCCCGGGCTATGTCGGGTTTGACCAAGGCGGGCTGCTGACCGATGGTGTCAATCAAACCCCCTATTGCGTTTTGCTGCTGGATGAGATTGAAAAAGCCCACCCAGATGTGTTCAATATATTGCTGCAAGTCATGGACAACGGCAAGCTGACCGACCACAGCGGGCGCAGCACGGATTTCCGCAATGCGATTATTATTATGACCTCCAATGCTGGCGCGAGGGAGCTGGCACAGGCGAACATAGGATTCGGTCGTGGCAAGCGTACGGGCGATGATACACAGGCGATAGAGCGTCTGTTCAGTCCCGAATTCCGCAATCGGCTGGACGCGATTATCAGTTTTGGTGCGTTAGGTTTGGACACGATTCATAAGGTCGTGGATAAGTTTATCTTGCATTTGGAGGCGCAGTTAATGGAACGTAATGTGACATTTGAGCTGAGCGCGGCGGCGATGGATTGGCTGGCGCGCGCGGGCTATGACGAGGTGATGGGGGCGCGGCCTCTGGCACGGGTTATTCAGGAGCATATTAAAAAACCTCTGGCGGATGAGCTGTTATTCGGGCGGTTGGCCAAGGGCGGATTGGTGAAGGTGACTTTGAAAAAGGGCGCGTTGGATTTGCAGTTAGAGCCGATTGAACGGCGGAAGATTACGAAGAGCAAGCAGAGGTTGCTGACGGCTAAATAGTTGTTAGTTGTTAGTTATTAGTTGTTAGTTTTTTAGCCCTTGCGGGTCTTCGTAATCGCTTGCGCGATACCGACCAGCGTGGTCTTTTGTGCGTAGCCCCCGCTTTGCGAGGGCATGCCAAAAGCCCTTTGGTTTCAAGACGATAATGATTCTATAAAATTACTATCTGGAATAACAAGACGTTAGAGTGGATTATTTGTTTAGAATACTTGGGAAGTGGTGATGGGTTTGCTCTAAATTTATTTAGGCTGTGCCTAGATATAAAGACAGGCTTTAGCCATAAAAATCCGCTCGCCCAAGCCTCGCAGAGGGGTGGGCGGGCGGGAAGCCCGAACGCAGGGGCTTGCCCCCAAGTGAGGGCGCAACAAAAAACCTCCGCTCTTAACCTCTAATAACCAACCCACAATTCTTAATAACCAATCACTAATAACTAACAACTAATAACTAATAACTATTTCTCAGTGAATTTCAATTCAATCCGCCGATTCACCGCATAGGCCTCCACACTATCGGCAGAATCAATCGGCTGAAACTCGCCGAACCCGTTGGCCGCCAGCCGATTCGGCGGTATCCCCAAGGGCGCAATCATATAACGCACCACGGATAACGCCCGCGCCTGCGACAGCTCCCAATTATCGCGGAACCGACTGCCCTCGCGGATAGGTTGCATATCGGTATGCCCATCCACCCGCAAAATCCAGTCAATTTCGGGGGGAATATCGGCGGCAACCTTCTGCAAAACCTCGGCGACCTTGCGGATTTCGGCACGCCCCTGCTCGCCCAGAACCGAAGAGCCCACATCAAACAAAACCTCGGACGAAAACACGAACCTATCGCCAACGATTCGCACGCCTGTTTGCCCCTCCAAAACCACCCGCAATCGCCCAAAGAAATCAGACCTATATTTACGCAAATCGGCGGTTTCTTCGGTCAATCGCTCACGCTCGCGTTGCTCTAAATCCGCCCGCGCACGTTGCTCTGCCGCAACGCGAGCCAAGGCCGCGTTCAAATCCGCGCCCAAGGTTTCAATCTGCACATCCGCGTCCGCATCGGCGGCGCGGGAGGCATCCAGCAACTGCTGCAAGCTGTTTAATTGCTGGCGCAAAGCCAAGGTTTGCTGGTTTAACAACGCCAAACGCCGTTGCCCATCGGCGGAAACTTCACGCTCCTGCGCCAACAAATCCCGCGCCCGCGCCAATAACGCGGCTTGGCGTTGTTGGTCGGAAAAAACCTCCGCGTCTTCGTCCGATAGCAAAGTTTCCAACCGTTCCTGCGACAATTCGGCGGCGGCTAATAATGTCAAAGTCCGCTCTGCCTCGGCGCGTTTTTCTTCCAAAATTAGAGTCATCGTGGTTAATTCATCTTCGGCGTTTTTCAAACGTTCGCGTAATATCTCGGCGGCGCGGTTTTCCAATAATCGGGCGCGTTCCACCTCGCTTAATTCGGCGGTTTTGCTGTCAAGTTCGCTTTCCAATTCCCCAACTTCCAAAGATAAATCCGCGTCCCCTACCCGCAATTCATCAATCAAAGCCTGCATAGCCTCGCGTTTCGCCGCCGCCAAACGCGCCGTCTGCTCGCGGGCATTCACCTCCAACCGTGCGGAAGCCAGTGCCAATTCCAAGGCCTCTTTTTCATCAATCACCCGCAGGTTTTCCAATTGTAAATCGGCGCGGGCGGATTCCAAACCCGCCTTATCCGCCAGCAAACCCGCGATTTGCGCCTCAAACCCCGTGATACGATTGTTCGCCGCCAATAGCCGATTTTCGCTATCACGCAAATCCCCACGCAAAGAAAAAATAGTCGCCCGCAACCCGCGTTCCACCCCCTGTGCCGTGGTTAAATCGTCCTGTAATTGCGCGACATTCTGGCGTTCCAACCCCAAAGCAGACGCCAGCGAGTTAATCTGCACACTTAGGCTATCCAGTTGTTTATCTTGAACATTTATCGTTTCACGCAGAACAAACTGGACAATCATAAAAATAGAAAGCACGAAAAACAAAATCAGCAACAGCGCCGTCATAGCATCGACAAAGCCGGGCCAGATATTACTGTTCAAACGGTTTTGGGCGCGTCGCAAAAGAGCCACTGGCTTAACCTTTCGGGCTGGATTTTGACAGCTCTTGCAAAATACCCGCCAGTTGCGAATCCATGGAACGCAGGCGCATTCGGCTTTCTTCATCCAGTGCAGAACTGCCCTTATCCGTGGACTGTTTGTTCATCACCTCTATGGCGAATGAGAGGGTTGCAACCTGTTTTGCCAGCTCCAGCAAAATGTCATGGGCATCGGTTTCACTGCCCTTTTTATCCTTATCAAACACGGTTATTTTAGTAATTGACGACAGCCATTCTTCCAATTCGCGATAGAACCGCCCTTGGGTTTGCGCCGATAATAAATCCAGCAAGCCGACGATTAAAGACCCCGCCAAACCCAGCAAAGACGAGCCGAACGCGGTTCCCATACCGCTTAATTGCGATTCCAACCCACGCATCAAATTATCAAAGATTTGGATGGTTTCCACACCTTCCTGCGGGGCGAGGCTACGGATGGTTTCCACAACGGCAGGCACGGTGATGGCCAGCCCATAAAACGTCCCCAAAAGCCCCAGAAAAATCAGCAAATTGATGATGTATCGCGTGATTTCGCGCCCTTCATCCAGCCGAATTGCCACGGAATCCAAAATAGACCGCGTGGAGGTGGAGGTCAGGGAAAACCGCGCGGCTCGGTCGGATAACATCGCGGCAAGCGAGCCAAGCAGGGTCGGCGCGACTATGTATTCATGCCCTGGGCGGTCTAGCGCGAAACTCTCAATCCAGCTGACCGATTTTATCATGGTTAAAACTTGGTAAAAGCACGAAATCAGCCCAAGCCCGAAAATCCCCACGATAAACCCGTTCAAGTACGGGGAGGCAAGGAAAATAGGCGATATGGTCGGGTAAATGAAATACACCCCGACCCCGAAAGCGATGCAAATCCCCAGCATCATAACGATTTGGTTAAAGGGGTGGGTGAATTTAAAGGAAATCACGCGGTTCAGGTTTGACATGGTGGGCTGCTTTGGGCTGCTTTGGGTTTTTGTGGGTTTTGCAGGGGACTCTGCACTTGCTATTATAGCGAAATGATTCCATAATTCCAGATGAAAAGTGGCAAAATTGGGCGATAGGGTGAAAAAATCGGTTAAGACCGATAAAAACCGTGTGAAACCCCCTGTAAAACCCGCGTGAAACCCCCGCAAAGGAGCAATAAAATGAAACGATACTCTATTCCCGCGCTGATCGCGGTTATTGTGATTTGCGCGATTGGCTGGTCGGTTTATTGGGTTATTGGCGGGCGGATTATGGACGAACGGGTGGAACGTTGGCTGGATTTCCCTGCCGATTCGAACTGGAGTGTGGCGTATGATGGGGTCTCGTTGGCGGGTTATCCCAATCGGTTTGATACGACCGTGACGGGGTTTGAATTGCGCCATAAGGACAGCGAGGCGGCTTGGCGGATTAACCCGTTGCGCCTGTTTGCGTTAAGCTATCAACCGCAGAAATTTATTGCCGTGTGGCCTGCCGAGCAGACTGTTATCCTGCCACGCGGGGGGCTGGTGGATGTTTTCACCGATGATATGCGCGCGAGTATGTCGTTTGCGGACTCGGCTTTGCCATACGAAGCGGTGATGAGCATAAAGGGTGCGCTTTTGGCAACCCCCATGGGTGCCGTGCCGATAGAGGATGTTTTATTTGCGATGCGGGCGGTGGATGGCGCGGGTGCGGGCGCGGATTACGATGTGGATATGCGGGTGGATGGGCTATATTTGCCCGTGCAGGATGAGCCGAGCCGTATTGACGGCCATATTCGGGCGCGAGTCGTGATGGATGAGGCACGAGTGGATATAATGTCCAGCAATGTACGCGTGCAGGGCGTGGTTTTGCAAGCCACGGGCAGTTTGGGTGCAGATACCGATGGCTATCTTGTTGGCGATTTATCCGTTGCTGTGCAGAATTATACCGAATTACCCGCGTTATTGGCGGTTTATGGGGTGATAAAACCGACTATGGCGGCGAGGGTAGGCAAGACTCTGTCGTTTATCAGTGCGCTGGCGTTGGATAAATCCCGTGTGTCCGTGCCTCTGCGATTTGACGGGGGTAAGATGTATCTGGGGCCCTTGCCGATTGGGGAGTCACCGCGTTTAGTTATTAGTTATTAGTTATTAGTGATTAGTGATTAGTGATTGGTTATTGAGAATTGTGGGTTCGTTATTAGAGATTACGAGTAGAGGTTTTTTGTTGCGCCCTCACTGCGTTCGGTTGCCCGCCCGCCCACCCCTCCTGCGGAGAGCTGGACGGGGTTTTGTGGCTTTTGCCTGTCCTTGCATCTAGGCATAGCCTAAATAAATTTAGAGCAAACCTATCACCAATTCCCAAGTATTCTTTGCAAATAATCCAATCTCTCGTCTTGTTATTCCAGATAGTAAATCTATAGAGATATTATCGTCTTGTAACCAAAGGGCTTTTGGCATGCTCCCGCAAAGCGGGGGCTACGCACAAAAGACCACGCTGGTCGGTATCGCGCAAGCGATTACGAAGACCCGCAAGGGCTAAAGCCACTAATAACTAACAACTAATAACTAACAACTAACAACTAACCAAAACCACCTTCGCCGCCTTCACTCCCCCTGCTAAAATATCATCAAACGCCTGCGCACCCTCCGCCAAAGCCCGCGTTTCCACCCACCGTTCGGTATCATAGCGACCATCAAAAATCGCCTGAGCCGTAGCCTCAAAATCCGCCTTAGTATAGGTATAAGTGCCGATAAACGTCACCTCCTGCAAGGTTGCACGGCGAATATCCAGCCCACCATCGCTATCACCCAAACCGATATGCACGATGACTCCGCCAGGCGCGACCAAACGGCTGGCATCGCTGCGAGTCGCAGCAAAACCAACCGCGTCAATCACCAAATCATACGCGCCCGTATCGCCCGTTTTATCGCGCGGATGAAACGCCGACAACCCGTCAAACGCCGCCAACGCATCACGGCGCAAATCATTCGGTTCCGCCACATCCACCTGCGCACACCCCCATAATTGCAGGGTTAAAGCCGAGCCGACTCCTATCGCCCCGCCGCCTATCACTAAACACCGCGCCCCCTCCAGCCCGCCGAAAACCGCATCCCCAGCCAAACGCACGGCGTGCCAGCAGACTGCCAAAGGCTCCGCCAGCGCCGCACGGACATAGGACACCGAATCGGGGATGACAATCAAACTATCGCTCGGCATAGTCAGAAATTCCGCCATAGCACCCATCCTCGGCGGGATAGAAATAATCGTGCGGGTGGGGCAAAGGTTCGCCCGCCCCGTATTACAATACCCGCAATTCCCACACGAAATCAGGGGATTAACGCAGACTCGCGCGTTTTTCATAGGACCCGCGATGACTCGCCCAGCCGCCTCATGCCCCAGAATTAAGGGCGGTGGCCTGCGCGAATCATGCCCCAAATAGCCGTGCAAATCAGACCCGCAAATCCCAACCGCCCGCACGGCAATAAGATTATCATCGCCTTGTGGCACAGGACGCGGGAATTTCCCCATCTGTATCGTGCGCGGGGCGTTATAAATAAGGGCATTCATAGTTTCGGGCATAGTATCTGGCAAAGCATCCGTCATAACAATCTTTCCATTTTTCCAAAGTTTTTCACATTTTATTGCATTAAACTCACCAAAAAGCCAATAAACAATTTGACAATCCGTCAAAACTATTGCCAACTAGCACCATCGGGGCAAACCCCCAAAACCAAATTAACCACAATTAATCACAAGGAGACATAAAATGATTAACTCAATAAAACCCACAATAACCCTCACCGCAACAGCCACCGCCCTCGCGTTATCGGCTTTTACCGCACAGGCGCAGGAATTGCGCATTTATAACTGGTCGGATTACATCGCCGAGGACACGATTGAAAAGTTTGAAAAGCAAACGGGCATCACGGTGACCTATGACGTGTTTGACAGCAACGAAGTGCTGGAGGCTAAATTACTCGCGGGCGCGTCTGGCTATGACATAGTCGTGCCGACCTCCGATTTCCTGCAACGGCAAATCGCTGCGGGGATTTACCAAAAGCTGGACAAATCCAAGCTGCCCAATTTGAAAAACATGGACGCGGATTTGATGGCGAACGCGGCGACTTATGACGCGGATAACGCCCATTCGGTCATATATTTATGGGGAACAACGGGGATTGGCTATAATGTTAACGCTGTGCGCGAACGGCTGGGCGATGATTACGAAATCAACAGCTGGGATATGGTTTTTAACCCCGAAAACGCCGCAAAACTGGCGGATTGCGGGATTTCCATGCTGGATGCCCCGACCGAGGTTATCCCTGCGGCGGCGAACTATCTGGGCTATAACCCGAATACGGAAGACGCTGGCGAGTTGCGCGAAGCTGCGGAGTTGCTGTCCGCCGTGCGCCCCTATGTTCGGTATTTCCATTCCTCGCAATATATCAACGATTTGGCGAATGGCGATAGTTGCGTTGCGGTCGGCTGGTCTGGCGATGTTTTCATAGCCCAAGCCCGCGCGGATGAGGCGGAAAACGGGGTGGAAATCGATTATTTCATTCCCCGCGAAGGTGCGTTGCAATGGTTTGACATGCTGGCTATCCCTGCGGACGCGCCGAATGTGGATGCCGCCCATGCGTTTATTAATTTCCTGATGGAGCCTGAGATTACGGCGGATATAACGAACTATGTTTGGTATGGGTCTGCTAATCAGGCGGCTCTGCCGTTGATTGATGAGGAGATTTTGGCGAATGAGGGGATATTCCCATCCGCCGCCGCGAAGGAGAATTTGTGGGGGGGCGAGGTTGTGTCTATCAAATCCGACCGTCTGCGGACGCGGTTATGGACGAAGATAACAACCGGTCAATAGTTATTAGTTGTTAGTTATTAGTTATTAGTGGCTTTAGCCCTTCGGGTCTGCGTCATTTCTTTGAAATGCCACCACGGGGCGCGCGCTTGACTCTTGGAGCAAGCTCCTGCGAGCAAGCGCGCGCCCAAAGCCTGTCCTAGCATCTAGGCAAAGCCTAAATAAATTTAGAAAGTGCCTATCACCAATTCCTAAGTATTCTTTGCAAATAATCCACTCTATAATCTTGTTATTCCAGATAGTAAATTTATGATAAAACTATCGTCTTGTAACCCAAGGGCTTTTGGCATGCCTCCACGAAGTGGGGGCTACGCACAAAAGACCACGCTGGTCGGTATCGCACAAGCGATGACGAAGACCCGCAGGGCTAAAACCATTTGACAATTCATCACTAATAACTAATAACTAATAACTAATAACTAACAACTAACAACTAACAACTAATCACTAAAATGCCTCCCTTCATCCAAATCCGCAATGTCACAAAGTCCTTCGGCCAAGTCCTCGCCGTTGATAATATCACGCTAGACATCCAGCAAAACGAATTGTTCTGCCTGCTGGGCGGGTCGGGTTGTGGTAAAACCACCCTGCTGCGTATGCTCGCGGGGTTTGAAATGCCAACCACTGGGCAAATCCTGATTGACGGGCAGGACATGCAAAACCTGCCCCCCCAAGCGCGCCCCACGAACATGATGTTCCAATCCTACGCCCTGTTCCCGCATATGAGCGTTGCCAAAAACGTGGGCTATGGACTCAAACGCGCAGGCACCCCTGCCCCCGAAATCCGCGAAAAGGTCGCCGAAATCCTGAACCTAGTCCAGCTGGGCGGCTATGAAACCCGCAAACCGCACCAATTATCGGGCGGACAACAGCAACGGGTCGCGCTCGCCCGTGCCTTAATCAAACGCCCGAAACTCTTATTACTAGACGAACCACTGGGCGCGTTGGATAAAAAACTCCGCGAAGAAACCCAGTTTGAACTGATAAACATCCAAGAATCGCTGGGCATCACCTTTGTCATCGTCACCCACGATCAAGAGGAAGCCATGACCCTATCCACCCGCCTTGGCGTGATGCAAAACGGGCGATTGTCGCAGGTCGGCACACCCCACGAAATCTACGAATACCCGCAGAGCCGTTATGTCGCCGATTTCATCGGCTCTGTCAATTTATTCGAAGGGCGGGTGAAAAAATCCGCCCCCGACCACCTGCGTATAACCAGCGAGGATACCGCCGTTGATATTCACCTATCCCACGGCGCGGGCTTCCGCACGGATCAAGAGGTCTACTTTGCTCTGCGCCCCGAAAAGGTGGAAATCGCACGGAAAAAACCGCCACAATCGTTCAATTATGCCAAAGGCGTGGTCGAGGACATAGCCTATCTGGGCGGGCGTTCGGTCTATCTGGTACGTACCAAATCGGGCAAATTACTGCGGGTGACCCGCGCCAATCGCCAACAAACCGCAACCCCCATTACTTGGGAGGATAGCGTGTATCTACACTGGTCTGACAAGGCGGGTGTGGTGTTAAGCGTGTGAAAATCGGGGAAAAATAATGACAATAATCACAAAACTCACCCGTGCATCGCTAGGACGCAAATTGTTAATCGCCCTGCCGATGGTTTGGTTGCTGGTATTCTTCCTTGCCCCCTTTATCGTTATTTTCAAAATATCGTTTTCAGAGGTCGCACGCGCCCTGCCCCCCTATACCCCCTTGTTTTCTTGGCAAGACGGCACGCTGGCTATATCATTAAGCCTGTCCAACTACGCCTATTTATGGCAGGATACGCTGTACATAACCGCCTATTTATCCTCCATAAAAATCGCGTTTTTATCCACGATATTCACGCTGTTAATCGGCTACCCGATGGCGTATGTGATAGCCCGTGCGCCCGAACCCAAACGCAGTATCCTGCTGATGCTGGTTATTCTGCCGTTCTGGACTTCCTTTTTATTGCGAGTCTACGCGTGGATTGGGTTTTTGAAAACAACGGGGATTATCAATGGGTTTTTGCTGTGGGTCGGTGTCATCAGCGACCCTTTGATAATGCTACAAACCGATTTCGCCGTTTATGTCGGGATTGTTTATACCTATTTGCCGTTTATGATTCTGCCGCTTTACGCCAATTTAACCCGCTTGGATAACTCGTTATTGGAGGCAGCGCAGGATTTGGGCGCAAACCCCATCACCGCGTTTTTAACCGTCACCCTGCCCCTGTCTGTGCCGGGGATAGTCGCGGGCTCTATGCTCGTCTTCATCCCCGCGATTGGCGAGTTCGTCATCCCCGCGTTATTGGGCGGGCCAAGCACTTTAATGATAGGCAAAATCCTGTGGGTAGAGTTCTTTTCTAACCGCGATTGGCCAGTGGCTTCCGCCGTAGCAGTGGCTATGCTGATATTGGTGGTCGCCCCGATAATCTGGTTACGCCGTATGCAAGACCAGCAAAACAAGGAGTTTGATTAATGGGGATTCGTGCGATGGCGTTTATCGGGTTTGTGTTTTTATACGCGCCGATTATAGGGCTGATGATTTATAGCTTTAATGCCAGCAAGCTGGTCACCGTGTGGGGCGGGTTTTCCACCAAATGGTACGCGGCTTTGCTGGATGATTCACAGATATTAACCGCCGCTTGGGTGAGTTTGAAAATAGCCTTTATCAGCGCGAGTATCGCGACAGTGCTGGGGACTCTGGCGGCGATTATTATGCTCAGATTCGGGCGGTTTGCGTTCCGCAATTTGTTCTCTGGGATGATGACCGCGCCCTTGGTGATGCCCGAAGTGATAACGGGTTTGTCCCTGTTATTGCTGTTTGTCAGCTTGCAGAATTTGTTTGGGTTTTCTGGGCGGGGCGTTACGACTATTGTCATAGCACACAGTACGTTTTGTTTGGCTTTCGTGGCGGTGATTGTGCAATCTCGGCTGGCGAGTATGGATAGGATGCTGGAAGAGGCGGCGGCGGATTTGGGGGCGCGCCCCTTGCAGGTGTGGCTGGATGTGACCCTGCCCGTTATATCGCCCGCGTTGCTATCGGCGTGGTTGTTGGCGTTCACGCTGTCCTTGGATGATTTGGTGATTGCCAGTTTTGTGGCGGGTCCTGGGGCGAGCACCCTGCCTATGGTGATATTTTCAAAGGCGAGGCTGGGGGTTGATCCGTCCATCAATGCGCTGGCGACTTTGATGATTGCCTTTGTCGGGATTGGGGTGGTTTGCGCGACTTGGGCGTTGCTACGGGCGGATAGAAAACGGGGGCGGAGCGGTTAGGGATTAACACCTAATAGCTACTCACTATCCTATCCGCACGGAACCCACCGAAGCCAATAATATTAACATCAGTGGTATAGCCATGATTAACGCGACGGGCTGTACCCTCAAACGACATCACCCCTGCCACATCATCGGCATTCGGACCAAAGAAATTACCGCTATATTGCCCTGTTGGATTATCGGTTAGCTCATACCAAGCACGCAACCCACGCTCAAAGGTAAAAGTCCCCTCAAACCCATGACCATCAATCGGGGTTGAATTAAAAATCAATTTTCCAGAAGTTTTTTCACTCCGATCCAAAGCTCTATTGTTTCCCGTTCCTGCAATCGTATTTGCATCAAAATCAACATTCATAGTTATGTTAAAGCCATCAAAGTAATAACCTAAACGATATCCGTCATGGATATTTAATATAGCTTCCCCCCAATAAGTTGCCACAGCCGTTTGCGCGTCAACAACAGACGCAAGTGTTGGAATACCTATAGTGGCCATTCCTTTTGTATAGCCAGGGTTATCACCTGTCTCATCATAATAACTATTAGCAACCGTCCTTGTGGTATACTGAACAAAATCGCCTTGGATTGTTGGATGTATTCCGCGAGTAACGTCGTTTAAATAATCAGCATCGCGCCAAGTATGGCCAACAAGAGAAGTATAGTTTTTAGTATCCGACCATTCCACATTGGGGTCAATACCATAATCCAACGAGCCGTGTGATGATAAGACTAAGGAATAATCAACACCATTTACCGTCATAATGATGCTATCATTCGTACCTGCAATTACGCTAAATGTATCTTGTGCTCTTGTTGAACCCTCATTGCTAATTTGTCTATAACGATCATTGTTTCTAGCGGGAATAGGAGAAGGCACCACATTTACTGAAATAATTTGGACTGCCGTAGTGGTTGGTTTATATTGAGCAAGCCATAGCTCTATATTACGCAAGCGGTCTTGTTCCTCCTTTGCAAGACGGTCACTCTCTATCTTTGCAAGACGGTCTAACTCTGCAAGATATTCTTGTTCTGCAATACGGTCACGCTCTATCGTTGCAAGATATTCTTGTTCTGCAATACGGTCACGCTCTATCCTTATCGTTGCAAGACGTTCATATTCTGCGTCAATACGGGCTGTCTCTGCAATAAGAGCTTCCAGTTCCACAATCTCTTGCGGGCTTAAGCCTGAGGTGCAGTAGGCACAAGCATCTGGTTGAGGGTAGTCTAGACGGGTTGCCATAAAGCCACCCAGATAGCCATCAGCAGTTTCACTTCTGTTATCAAATGTAGCCCATACTCCATCATACCCTATCAGACCATTTATGTCGGCAGGTGCTGTTCCATCGTTTTCTACATTAAATTTACCAGTCAATACGCCACGTTCAGTAAATTCACCGTTAATAATAACAGAAGTACGATGAATACTATTATCATTCGTTATTTTTTTCTCATCAAAATTAACTGTTAATCGTACACCCCCTCCTCTGGCGTCTGAACCATATAATCCGAACATACCGTCATAAGTTGCTGTACCTTTTTCGTCAACGATTGGTCCGCCAATAGTCTGCGCTTTAAAACCAGACAGCTCATATACACCGCCACCTGTGAAAGAATCGCATGATGGTCTATCAAAAGCCTTCTCGCCTAGTCCAAATCCAGAACATCTAAGTATATCCGACGCACCACAGGCGGACAAAAGGGTTAGAGTCGCCGATAAAGCGAGTGTTTTTAAGATTGTTTTAAACATTTGCAAGCCCTTTTCTCATTGACTATGTTTGTTGCATAACCCCCACATTAACCATTAATTAAAATTAATTCAAGCAAAACACACACAAAACTGTGTGGAAAGTGGCGAAAAAACACAAAAAACCACACAAAACCGCGAAATACGACAAAACCCACAAAACCATCTGCGAATCCCCCGCCCCCCTGCAAACCCGCGCAAAACCGCACAAAACCACGCTATCAAAACCAAAAACCTTATCTTGCCAAAGCCCCGCCCGCCTGCTATATCACCCGCATGAAATTTTATTTGAAAATAGCTATCATCTTGGCGGTTATCGCAAACGCGACCATCGCCACGTTATACTTTCTGGGTGCAGACGCGACTTGGGTGTATCTAATCGCGACCATGACGTGGGTATCTGGCATCCATCCTACGCTTTTGCTGACTATTGTTACCGTTATTGCCCTGTACGTCAGCCTGAGCGAAGGCAGGCGCAGCCAAAAGCACCACGAGATTACCATCCAACCCTACATAACCGCCCAAATGAAAGTCAGCAACATGGAAGCCAAAGATAACCCAGACATTAAACTGGAATGTATGGAGATTAAAATTGTCAATCGCGGGATTGGCCCAGGTGTTGTTACAAATTTCACTCTGTTTTTTGATAAAGAGCCAATCGCAATGAATAATCATAAAAATGCCCGCCTTGCTTTGAAAGAAACGATATTGGACAAATCCGTGGGGAAATTTACGGCAATAGAATTAACCTCAATTACTAAGGGTGATATAATCGCGATTGGCGAAGAGCAGGTGGTTTTGGTAATTAAATATAACCCCAAGGACGAGAACGATGAAACCATTGATAAGTTTTACAAACTGGACTTGCGGTTAGACTATCAATCCATGTATGAAATTGATATGAAACCCTGCGATACGCGGGATTAATCCCTAACACAAACGCTGAAATAAAACGGGGGGCAGAATAATCCGCCCCCCGCTTGATGTTTTTATGAGTGGGTTTTAATTCCCACTTTAATTTCCACTTTAATTCCCACTGGGCACAACAACCCTATCGGCTTGGAAACCACCACCGCCAAAGGATTGACCACTAATATTGGTCGTCGCGTTAATGCTTAGCACACCCGCCAAATCCTGTGCCTCTGGACCAAAGAAATTGCCCGCATAGGTTCCTGTGGGAGTATTCGTTATGCCAAATAAGTTGAGCGCATCTTGATCCATAACAAACGAGCCTGTAAATCCATTGTGATTGATATCGGTTTCTTGAAGAGTTAAAATGCCTGCGTCACCTAGTGCCGCGCGCGTTTGTATATCTGCTCCAAGTGCCTGCTGATCCTGCCCTCCTAACGCGTCTAACGTTGGAATATATGGCTTACCGTCGTCAATATCTCTAAAAGCTGCACGTCCGCTAATCTTATCTGTGTCAAAATTAACATTCATATTTAGGATAGCATTGTAAGCAATTAGATTACTTCTGTCTCTAAGCGATATATGCGTAAAGTTTTCTGATGAAAGGATAAGTGCCAATGTGCCTGTATAGGTCGCCGTGGCGGTTTGGTTGTCAAAAAACGATATTGGCGTTGGGATGCCGATAGTCGTATAACCCTGTATAAAGTCAAACGTAACACCCTCCCCAAGGAAGTAGCTATTTATATCATAGCTGACGTATGTTCCATAAACTTCGGTATTGGTTCCGTCCACAATATCAGCAGTCGTACCAGTGGGCGCACGCCCCAACCAAAGTAATCGATTAAGAGTGCCCAAATCAGACGCACGCGGACCTTGGATAGGTCTGCCATCAGTATTAACAGTATTACCATCTCTGTTAAGGTTATACTTAACATTATTTATGGTCATCACGAGGGTCTTGTCTGCATTCGCCTCTATATGAAATGTGCTCTCTACCCTATCAGAATCGATGTCAAAGGTTATCCTTTCATCATATCCATTAATATCCGTATTATCAAGAGGCGCGCCATTAAGGTCAAACGTGCCATTAAAGCTGAGCGCGACAAGCGGGTTATAAACAACTGGCACATCGTTATGAGCCAATAACACATCGCCAGAGTCAAAAGACGTAAAGCCCTTGCCCGCATCGTTAACAATCGTAATACTCTCACGCGAAAACCCTGCGACCCGAAGAGCTTCATCCCGCGCTTCCGTATCGCCACTGTAAGTAACACCAGATTCGTTGCCCGAATAGTTAATTAGAGGCGGCTGCGTTGGGTCACCATTCGCGCCCCCAAGATTGCTGCCAGCAGCACCGCAGGCAGACAAAAGCGTCAGAGTAGCTGCCGATAGAATCTTGGTTTTTAGAGTTATTTTTATCATTTTTGATTGCTTTCTTTGTTTGTTTTGTTTTGATTTATTTTTCTGCAAAATAATGTTTGCATGGGTTTTATATGCAATTTTTAAGATAAAATCAATCACACATTTGTGTAAAAATGGTTAAAAAAACAATAAAAAACTGCATAAAAAACGCAAAAAACACGAAATAGGCAAAAAACCACAAAACCATCTGCGAATCGCCGAACCTCTGCCCCCCTTGCAAAACCCGCACAAAACCCGTAGGGTTAAAGCCAAATACCCAGCATTTACGGCTTTTGCGCAATCATAAAAACCGCCCAGCTTTTCTTACTAGTCGGTTGCCAATCATGGATAATATCAAATCCAGCAGCCCGCAGGTCGGAACGCAAATCATCATGCCCAAAAAACTTAACATAGGGCAGAACTCGAAACCAATACCCCAAAGGAAAAACAAACCGCAAAAGCGGCAATTTATCCAGCAAACAAGGCGTGCTGGATATAAAAACCCCGCCAGATTTTAACATATCATAACACTTGACAATTGCGCCGCGGTGGTCAGGCAAAAGATGCAGGATGCTCATCGCCAAAACCGCATCATAGTGGGCGTGAGGTGCGGCAAAATCCTCTATCCCAGCAGTTTGAAAGGTGATGTTTTGCGTTTTGGCATGCTTTGCCTTGTCCTTGGCAATAGCCAGCATCGCGTCCGAAATATCCAGCGCATCAATGGTTTTGACAAAAGGCGCGTGGGCGATGGCGGTTGAACCCGTGCCGCAAGCCAGCTCGCAAACGCGCGATTCGGACGTAAGATGTTCGCGCGTAAGGCGCAATTTTTCGGCATAAACCGCCTCGTCAGGGATGGGGTCGCGGGCGTATTTTGAGGCAACTTTATTCCAGAATTTGGCGGGGTTGGTCATTGGGGGTTTCTTTAGTTGGGGATGGATTAGTGCGGGGGCATTCGTTTTTTACTTTTTATTAAGAAAGAAGTCAATATCACTAGGCAGATAAACTATTTTTAGGGGTTGCGTTCTTCACAAATCATAGCTAATAACGAACCAAACCCCCAACCCCAAAGGCAACCCAATGACCAAAATCACAAACCACATGCCCACCGATGAATTGCAAGCTCTTGATGCCGCGCATCACCTGCATCCCTTCACCCATAACGACGAGCTTGCCCAGAAAGGCTCGCGGATTATCACGGCGGCGGACGGCATTACCCTGACGGATTCGGACGGCAAACAATACTTAGACGCTATGGCGGGGCTTTGGTGCGTTAATATCGGCTATGGGCGCGATGAATTGGCGGAAGTCGCGGCCGCGCAAATGCGCCAACTGCCCTACTATAACACGTTTTTCCAAACAACCCACCTGCCCGCGATTGCCCTGTCGGCAAAGCTGGCGGAGCTCGCGCCCGACGGCTTTAATACCGTGTTTTACAGCAGCAGTGGCAGCGAAGCCAATGACACGAACATTCGCCTCGTTCGCCATTATTGGGCGCAGCTGGGCAAGCCCACAAAGAAGATTATCATCAGTCGGCACAACGCCTATCACGGGTCAACCATGGCGGGTGCGTCGCTGGGGGGCATGACGGCTATGCATGCGCAGGGCGGGCTGCCGATTGCCGATATAGCCCATATTGAACAGCCCTATTGGTACAAAGACGGCGGCGATTTATCACCCGATGAATACGGGTTGGTGGCGGCGCGGGCTCTGGAGCGCAAAATCGCCGAATTGGGCGAGGCGAACATAGCCGCTTTCATCGCCGAACCCGTGCAAGGCGCGGGCGGAGTGATTATTCCCCCCGATAGCTATTGGCCAGAAATCCAGCGGATTTGCGATGCCCACGATATTCTGCTGATAGCGGACGAGGTGATTTGCGGATTTGGGCGCACGGGCGCGTGGTGGGGGAGTGAGACTTTTGCTATCCGCCCCGATATTATCACCGTGGCAAAGGGGTTGTCTTCGGGGTACGCGCCGATTGGTGGCTCGCTGATTATTGATGCGGTGGCAGAGGTGATTAAGGCGGGCGATTTCAACCACGGATATACTTACAGTGCGCATCCCGTCTGCGCTGCTGTGGCGTTGGAAAACCTGCGGATTATACAGGAGGAGTCGCTGATTGAAAAAGCGGTGGCTGGGGTTATTCCCTATTTGCACGATAAATGGTTGGAATTGGCGGATCATCCTTTGGTCGGCGAGGCTACTATTTGCGGGTTAATGGGCTCGATTGCTCTGTCGCCTGATAAGGAGCGGCGGGCGTTTTTTGAGGAATCCGGGGTAGCTGGGGCGATATGCCGTGATTTGTGTTTTGAAGGCGGGTTGGTTATGCGGCATGTGGGCGATAGGATGATTATCGCGCCGTCTTTGATTCTAACGCGGGCGGATGTGGATGTTTTGGTGGAACGAGCGGTGTCGGCGTTGGATGGAACGCTGGGCGCGATGGCGGCAAAGGCGATTATGCGGGGGTAGGTTTTAGTTGTTAGTTGTTAGTTGTTAGTTTTTTAGCCCTTCGGGTCTGCGTCATCGCTTACGCGAGTGCCGACCAGCGTGGTCTTTTGTGCGTAGCCCTCACGGTGTGAGGGCATGCCAAAAGCCCTTTGGTTACAAGATGATAATGATTCTATAAATTTACTATCTGGAATAACAAGACGTTAGATTGGATTATTTGCAAAGAATACTTGGGAATTGGTGATGGGTTTGCTCTAAATTTATTTAGGCTGTGCCTAGATGCTTGGATAGGCTTTAGCCACAAAAACCCGCTCGCCCAAGCCTCGCAGAGGGGTGGGCGGGCGGGAAGCCCGAACGAACGGGGCTTGCCCCGAAGTGAGGGCGAAAGCAAAAAACCTCTATCCTTAACTTCTAATAACCAAACCCACAATTCTTAATAACCAATCACTAATAACTAACAACTAATAACTAACAACTAACAACTAATCGCTAACCGTTTCTTTGGCAAGCAAACACAACCAATCATACCCAACCGTAGCCGCCGCCAACGCGGTAATCTCAGCGCAATCGTATGCGGGGGCAACCTCCACAATATCCATCCCAATAAGGTTCATCCCGCCCAACCCGCGAATGAATTCTAACGCTTGCCAACTAGCCAGACCGCCACAAACGGGCGTGCCAGTGCCAGGCGCGAAGGCGGGATCCAACCCGTCTATATCAAACGAAATATACAAAGGCGCGTCCCCCGCCCTCGCCCTTACAACCTCTAAAACCGCGTCAATCCCATTGCGATGAATCCACGGCGCATCCAAAATTCGAAACCCAAAATCCGTGTCATTAAACGTCCGCAACCCAACCTGCGTGGATTTTGCGACATCAATCACACCCTCTGCCACGCCCCGCGCGAACATAGTCCCGTGGTCATGCCCACCCTCATCTGGCCAGGTATCGCAATGCGCATCAAACTGCACCAGAGCAACCGGTCCGTACTTTTCCGCGTGTGCACGGATTAACGGCAAAGCGACAAAATGATCCCCGCCCAGCGACAACATCTTTGCCCCGCTTGCGATGATTTCCCGAGCGTGGGCGGCTATGTCAATCGGCACAGACTCCGCATGATGCGGGTTCAAATGGCAATCGCCATAATCAATAACCGCCAGTGTTTCAAAGGGATTAAACCCATGCGGAAAAGATTTTAATTCCGCCAATTGGGTGGAGGCAGCTCGGATAGCGCGCGGGCCGAGCCTTGCCCCACTGCGGTTCGTCGTGGCGCAATCGTATGGAATACCCGTGACCACCACGTCTATATTATTAAGGTCGCGAGAGTACCGACGGCGGGCAAAACTAAGCGCACCGCCATAGGTCATTTCAGCCCAAGCCTCGTTATTATTTTGTCCGCGGAAGGCAAAATCGCCTTTGTTCTTTTCGGTCATAGTTTTTCCTTTTTTATCCAATATATTAAGAATAAATAATATATTGTAAATAGCCGATTTTAATTATTCATTAATTATAATTAAAATTTAATTAAAGTCTGCTTAAATAATATCGATACTCGGCGGGGGTTATGTCTTGGTTAATTTTATCCGCCTCAAACCTGCGGATTTCGCTGTAAATATGACGATAATAGGGGGTGAAAACCGCGCCAGCATGCTCCGCATCAGCAAACCGTTCAATCGCGGTGCGCCAATCGTGGGACAGATTTGGCCCCGAAACTGCACCTGCAACCGCGCCCGCATCATCCAAGGCGGGCGGTAAATCGGGCGACTCTGTCAGCCCATAATCCATCCCGCCCAAAATCGCGGCAATCGCCAAATACGGATTGACATCGGCACCGCAAATACGGTGTTCCAACCGCCCGTTTTCTGCGAAAGGGTCAATGACGCGAACCGCAGCCTCGCGATGGTCAATCGCCCAATTCGGGCGCGAAGGGGCAAAACTGGTCGGCACAATCCGCCGATAAGAATTCAAATGCGGGGCGAAAATAGCCTGCATATCGGGCATAGTTTCCAGCAACCCCGCGACAGCGTGTTTCAACCTAGGCGTGAGTGCATCACGCGAATCCGAACCAGATTTTATTCCCTTGGCCACACCCTTATTATGAAAAATATTATCCCCCGCCCCGTCCAAAACCGAGCAATGCACATGCATCCCATTACCGGCAAAATCGGCGTAGGGTTTCGCCATAAAAGTAGCCTCAACCCCCTGCTCTGACGCAATTCCCCGCACCAAACGGCAGAATAAAACCGCGCGATCGGCAGCCGCCAGAACATCATCACTGTGGTGAAAATTAATTTCAAACTGCCCCGGACCGAACTCTGCTATCAAAATATCGGCGTTCAACCCGCACAAAGCACATGCCTGTTTTATCCGTTCCAACAGGATTTGATGACGTTCCAAAACCTCCAAATCATAGTTTTGTGCCTTAAATTCAGGCTCTATCGGCTCGGGCGGCGCGTCCAAAGATGCCCGCTTTTTAAATAAATAAAATTCCAGTTCAACGGCAATAATGGGGGTTAGATTTTTGCCCGCAAACCGCGTGACCACATCGTTCAAAATACGACGGGGGGATAAGGCACTCGCCTCTCCCTCTTCAAACATTTCAACCATAACTTGTGCGCGAGTAACCCCCAAAGGCGCACCCGCATTCGGCGCACCCCAGGCAATGGGCGACAGCGTCCCCAAAATCGGGCGCAACTCCGCATCCCGATCCCCCGTTACAATGCCCAGCCCAGTCGTGCCAACTTCCAGCCCAAAAATACTCGGCGCGTAGGTCGATAACGGCAGGCGCATCCCGCCTTTCGCCAATTTCATCGCGTCCGTAGGGGCGATCCATTTGCCACGCAATACGGCATTAACATCGCAGAGCATGACTTCAATCCGCTCTGGCGTGCCGTGGGTGGCGCAATAAACGTCATATTCTTTAAGAAATTGTTGGGGGTTTGCTTGCATTTTGGATTTTAATTGTTTATTAATTATTTGACGCTACTTTGGATTTATGCAATTATGGCACAAGACAGGTGGCGTGGCAAGGGTGAAAAGGATTGGAATGATGGGGAAATTGGGGAAAACAATAATCGTAATTTTCGTATGGTTGGCGTGGTTTTGGGTATCCCCCGCTTTGGCGGAGGGGTGCGAGGGCTGGCGCAATGGTCAGCAGGATTATTGGCAAAATGTCAATCTGGAGCAGGTGAAAACCTGTTTGGATAACGGCGCGGATTTAACGGTTTATGATGATAAATATAAGGCGACTCCGTTGCATTGGGCGGCTTCGGCTAATACCGATCCGTCGGTGACGCAGGCTCTGCTGGACGCGGGCGCGGATATAAATGCACGGGCGCGGGGGCGATTAACGCCGCTGCATGTGTCCGCTTGGATGGGCAAAAGTCCAGAGGTTATTATGGTGTTGTTACGCGCTGGGGCGGACGGGTCTTTGCGGAGTTTGTGGGGCAGTACCGCCTATCGCCAAGCGAAAAATAATGAAGCGATAAATGGCAGTGTGGCGTTTGAAGCGTTGAAAAAGGCGGCTTCTAATCGTTAGCGTCTTGGTGCCAAAGGCTTTTGTGTATGGGCTTTTGCAGGTTTTTATCTTGGTCGGGCAGGTTCAACTGCCCTTATGCAAAAGCTCTATATGCACAAAAGCCCCGCCCCTCGCTTGGGGCTGGTCGGCATTTTGAAAAAATGACGAAGACCCGAAGGGCATCATTCACAATTCACAATTCATAATTCACAATTAAAAGCCCGCCCCTCGCTTGCATTTCCCCCCAAACATCGCTAAATTCGCCAAAACTCTCTATCCAAAAAGGAACACACACCCCATGCTTAACCTCCTCATAAACCCTTGGACTCTGGTCGCTTTTGTCGGTCTCATCGGCATTACCAGCCTTGCGATTTCCCCAAAACACATCACCACCACTGGCTTTTTCCAAGGCACAAACCAGCACGGCCAACCGCCCCGCCTTTTCACATTAGTCCTATCGCAAGTCACCACTTGGATATTCGCGCGCTCCTTAATGAACGCGGCAATCCTCGGCTATTACTACGGATTCGCGGGCACGCTGGCATACACCTGCTACTATCTTTCCTTCCTGACTGGCGGGTTTATAGTCGCCCGTCTTCGCTCCGACAAAGCCACTTCCGTCCAACACTGGTTGGGGCAGAGGTTCGGGCGCACCGGGCATTACACATATAATCTGGTCGTCGGTCTGCGCCTATTATCAGAGGTTTTCGCCAATTTAATAGTCGTTGGATTGATATTTTCCGCTGCTTGGCCAACCAGCGCGATAGCGGGCAATACCGCGATAATAGTGCTTGCCATTATCGGATTAATTTACTCGGCTTTGGGCGGATTACGCGCATCTTTACGCACGGATACGATGCAAATGTTGGTATTCCTAGCGGCCTTTGGCGTGGCGTTTGCCTTAATGATAACGCGCAGTGATTTTTCCTTTGGCGCAGTGTTGACGGCACAGGGGGTTTCGGGCGACCGAGCGGGCTGGGTGCTGGTCGTCGTGGCGTTATTGCAAGTGCTATCCTACCCCGCGCACGACCCGGTAATGATGGACAGGGGGTTTATCGCCGATGAAAAAACCACCCGCGATAGTTTCATCTGGGCGTTCGTTTTATCGGTTTTGTGCATCTTTGGCTTCGGCATGTTCGGCATCCAAGCGGGGCTGATGAATGTCGCTTATGACACACAATTACTGGGCAGCTGGATGGAGATGTTCGGCGGTGGAGTCTATTTGTTAATCGCCTGTTCGCTGCTGTTATCCGCGATTTCTACGCTGGATAGCACGCTTGCCTCCTCTGCCCGCCTGATGGTTGAGGAATTGCGCATGGGCGCGCGAACGGTACGCAATGGACGGCTGGCTATGTGTGCGTTTATGGCGGGCGGGGCGTTGCTAACCCTTTGGAATAATGCAACTTTATTTGATGCCGTTGCGGTGTCTGGGACTGCGTCTATGTTTCTTGCGCCGGTGTTTGTCTTTGCGTTTTTGGGCTGGGTTGTGCCGATATGGAGCTACCTCATCGCGTGGAGCGCGGCGGTTTTGGGCGCGGTGGCTTATTTATGTCGCGGGATGGATTGGGTGATTATGTCGATAAATCCTGTGGCTGGTTTATGGGTGGATGCGGGCGCGATGCACAAATACGACCAGTTGCTGGGGATTTGCATTTGCGTGCTGGCGGTTGGGTTTTGCGCGATGATTGCGGGGACTTTGTTTAATAGTAAAAACCACTAATCACTAATCACTCATCACTAATCACTAATCACTAATCCCTATTCCACCCCCGCCAAAGTCTCACCCAATCTATCCCCGCGCAAATTCGCGTACAACACATGCGTGCGCCACCGCCCGTTGATTTGCAGATACTTCTGCGCCACACCCTCGTATTTGAAACCCGTCTTTTCCAACACCGCCCGTGACGGCTTATTCCCCGGCAAAGTCGCCGCCTGTATCCGCGATAAATCCAGCCGAGCAAACGCGTAATTCACAACCCCACGCACGGCTTCCGTCATCAAACCCTGCCTGCTGTAATCGCTGCCAATCCAATAGCCGATGGTCGCACTTTGCGCTGGACCTCGCTGGATATTTTCCAAATTTATCCCGCCTAACAGACGCGAATCATCCTTGCGAATCAAGAACAGAGCCAATGCCGAATCCTGTTCCTTCGCCCGCTTCGCCCAATAAATCCTTTGATGAAACCGCGTTTTGGTGAAGTGAGAATCCGACCATTCAGGCTCCCAAATCCGCAAAAATTCAACATCCTTACGCCGACACGCGCACCACTCCTCAAAATCGCGGGCGATGGGCAGGCGTAAATATAACCGCTCTGTCTCTAACTGAAAAACTGGTTTTTTAGACCGAAACATCGCTATCCCCGTTGCAACCTATCGCTTAAAATCCCATAATCAGGCGCGGCAGAAACCGGGCCATACAACGAACATGACGGCACGACTCCGCCCGTAAATCGCCCGCCGAAATCGCGAATTCCCTCCAGCGAAACCGCGTCCAGCTTTGCGCTGATTTCCGCCAAGGGCGGCACACGCCCCCAGATTTGCAACATCCGAGCGTTACGGTCGCACCGTGCCATCGTCGATTCCTGCCCCATCATCATGCCCGCCTTGAATTGCGCCCGCGCCCGCGCCAATTCTTCGGCGGTTATCGTGTCGGTCATCCGCCTGATTTCATCGCAACAGAGCAGAGGCAACTCGGCAATATCATCCCCGCTCGTCCCCGAATAAATCGTCAAAACCCCGCCGTCAGCATAGCTGTTTTGCGACGCATAAATCGTATAACACATGCCCCGTTTTTCCCGCAATTCTTGGAACAAACGCGAAGACATCCCCCCGCCCAAAATCATCGAATAAATCTGTGCCGTGTAAATCGCATCGTCTTTATAGCCAACACTGGGTAGGGAAAGCGCGAAATGCGCCTGTTCCAAATCTTTGATTTCACGGCGGTCTCCACCGCCATATTTGGCGGGGTCGGCGGTGGCGGACACGCCCGCGGGCAAGTCCGCAAAAACCCCCTGTGCCTGTTTCACCAACGCGTCATGATCCACCGCTCCCGCCGCCGATAAAACCAAACTGGCAGGGTGATAATGCTGGCGAACAAAGCCGCGCAAATCGTCCGCGCTATAGGCCGAAACCCGCTCTGCCGTGCCAAGAATCCCCCGCCCCATAGGTTGATTTGGATAGGTCAATTCCTGCAACCATTCGAAAATCACATCGTCTGGCGTGTCGTGCATTTGCCCGATTTCGCTGAGGATTACGCCGCGTTCCAGCTCCAATTCCCGTCCGTCAAATATCGCGTTTAGCACAATGTCGGAGGTAATATCCAACGCCAATCCCGTGTCCGCCCGTAGCACTCGCGCATAGTAGGCAGTGGTTTCGCGCCCCGTGTAGGCGTTCATATAGCCGCCGACATTCTCAATGGATTCGGCGATTTGCAGCGAGGTTCTGCTGGTCGTTCCCTTGAACGCCATGTGTTCCAAAAAGTGGGCGATGCCGTTTTGCGCGGGTGTTTCAAACCGTGCGCCGACCCCTGCCCAAACGCCAACAACGGCGGATTCAAAGCCCGCTATATTTTCGCTGATGATGCGGAATCCGTTGTCCAGAGTCGTTATTTGTACTGCATTTTTCATGTGTTTAACCTATCGTTAATAAAGGATTGAATGGCGGGTAAATCGTTTTGGCAAGTCGCCAGGCGTTCTGTGCGGTTGCCTAAATCCGCAAGATGGGGGGGTAAATCGGGGGCGGTTTTACACGCGCGTTTCACCGCGTCTGGGAATTTCGCGGCATGGGCGGTGGCAAGGCTGATGATTGGGGTGGTTTCGGTTGTGGTTTCGGTGAGGAAATCCCCCGCAACCTTCACCGCAACCGCCGTATGGGGGCAAATCATCCGCCCCGCTTTTTCATAGATTCGCGCGATAGTATCCAGAGTTTCCTGCTCTGAACACCGCCCAGAAGCGAATTCTTTGCATAATTTCGCATGGGCTTCGCCTGACAAAACAAACCCACCCTGCGCGGTTAAGTCCGCGAATAAATCGCGCACGGACGCAGGGTCTCGCCCATAAAGCTCAAACACCAATCGTTCGAAATTAGAGCTGATTTGAATATCCATGGACGGGCTGATGGTCGGCTGAACCCCCGTGTTTTTATGGTCGCCCGTCTGCACGGTGCGATGCAAAATATCGTTTTGATTGGTCGCGATAATCAAACGGTCAATCGGCAAACCCATCTTTTTCGCGACAAATCCCGCGAATATATCGCCAAAATTGCCGGTAGGCACGCAGAAGGACACGCGGGACGCACCCGCTCCCGCTCCCAAATCCGCTCCCAAATCTAGGCGACTCACCGCCCAAAAATAATACACCACCTGCGCCAAAATCCGCGCCCAGTTTATGGAATTAACACTCGCCAATCGCACGGAATCGCGGAAATCCGCGTCGGCAAACATGGCTTTGACCAAGGCTTGGCAGTCGTCAAAATCCCCGTCAATAGCAACGGCATGGACATTGGCAGCACTCGCCGTCGTCATCTGGCGACGTTGCACATCGGACACACGCCCCGCTGGATATAGGATAAAAACATCAACGGAGGCAAGGTTTTGGAACGCCTCAATCGCGGCACTGCCGGTATCGCCAGAGGTCGCACCGACTATACACAGGCGTTTATCGGCGCGTTGCAGGCTGAAATCAAACATCCGCCCGATGAGTTGCATGGCGAAATCTTTGAACGCCAAAGTCGGCCCATGATAGAGTTCTAATAAATAATGATTCGGCTCTATTTCGGCAAGCGGAGCGCGGTCATCCGCGGCAAACCCGCGATAGGCAGAAGCTATCAAATCACGCAAAGTCGCATCGTCAAACGCCCCGCCAATAAACGGTTTCATAACCGTAAATGCAACCTGTTCGTATGACTGCCCCGCCATCGCCGCACGCTCAGAATCAGCAAGAACAGGCCAAACATCAGGCACATACAACCCGCCATCGGGGGCAAGCCCCGTCAGCATCGCCGATTCGAAATCCAAGGGCGCGCACCCGCCCCGTGTTGATATATAACGCATCTAAACCCTCCTACGCCATAGGCGACCAATCCAATATACGCTCATCGCGCCCCAAACCGCCGCCAAAGAAAACCAAGTCACCATATATTCCCAATGGTCGTTGGGGATATTGGTGGCAAGGGCTTGCGGAAACATCCCCGCCTGCCAACCCTGCGCATCCGTATCCAAGGCGGTAATCGCGGAGGCCACAACCAAAATCGGCTCTGTCTCCAGAAAATCCGCCATAATCCCCGTGTCCCGTGCAAACCAAATCCCCGCGTCCAAATCGGGCGGGGGAGTATTACGCCCAGTCTCCATAGCAAAGAATACATTGCCAATCACAGCCACCTGCCCTGCTCGCCGCACATTTTTGTCGCCCGTTCGCACAAAGCCCAAATCCACCATAATACGCCTCGCGCCAGAAGCGGTGCGTATAGTCACGGGCGCGATAATCCGAAAGCCAGCACCGCGCAGTTTATCCCCGCGTAGCACATGAATCTCCTCGCCATCCAACCGCCCAACCACCTGCACCCGCAGGTAATTATCGGCATCGGTAAGTTCAATCGGCAAGGCGACAGGCTCCGCCACCATCCGTGCATCAATCCGCGCCAGATACGCGGATTTTTCATCCAGCCGTTCCCTTTGCCAAACACCCAGCCACAGCAGAACCGCAATCCCAAGCACCGCCAGAATAATAGGGAAGATAAACCTCATCCAGCACAGCACCCCTTATCAAACAGCATTATCCGCCCCAGATATAAACGGCAGCAAACAGGAATAACCACACGACATCAACGAAATGCCAGTACCACGCGGCGGCCTCAAAGCCGATATGATTGTCTTGGGTGAAATGCCCAACGGCCGCCCGCCACAGGCACACGCCCAGAAAAAGCGTGCCAATCAGCACGTGAAATCCGTGAAAACCCGTTGCCATGAAAAAGTTCGCACCATAGATATTGCCCGAATAATCAAACGCCGCGTGGCTATATTCATACGCTTGGAAAACGGTGAAAATCGCACCCAGAATAATCGCGCCGAAGAGACCTTGCATCAAGGCTTTGCGGTCGTTGTCATGTACCAGAGCGTGGTGCGCCCAAGTGCAAAAACAACCCGAACAGAGCAAGATTAAAGTGTTAATCAGGGGTAAATGCCACGGGTCAAAGGTCTCTATCCCCACGGGAGGCCAAACGCCTCGGGCAAAGGGAAATCCCTCTGCCATCGTGAAAATCGAGTATTTAAAGAACGACCAGAACCACGCGACAAAGAACATGACTTCGGAGGTGATGAATAAAATAACACCGTAACGCAGCCCGATGCGGACAACGGGGGTGTGGTCGCCTGTATTCGCCTCTTTCACCACGTCCGACCACCAGCAAAACATAGTGAAAAGCACGCCGAACAATCCTAAAATGAACATCCAAGGCGACAGGGGGAACCCTGCTAGGCGGGCGGTTTCTTCGCCTCGCCCAAGGTGATGGGCAAGGAAAACCGCGCCCGATAACATTGTCAGGGCGGAAAGCGCGCCTAGGAGCGGCCAGATGCTGGGGTTTATGATGTGGTAATCGTGGTTTTTCGTGTGTGCCATTGTGATTTCCTTTGTGGTTTGTGGGTTAGTGTTATAGTTGCGGGTGTTATAGGGGAGTTTTTGGGGGAGGTCAAGGGGTAGTTGTTAGTTGTTAGTTATTAGTTGTTAGTTATTAGTGAATCTGCCCTTCGGGTCTTCGTCATCGCTTACGCGAGTGCCGACCAGCGTGGTCTTTTGTGCGTAGCCCCCGCTTCGCGGGAGCATGCCAAAAGCCCTTGGGTTTCAAGACGATAGGAATTCTATAAATTTACTATTTGGAATAACAAGACGTTAGATTGGATTATTTGCAAAGAATACTTGGGAATTGGCGATAGGCTATTTCTAAATTTATTTAGACTATATACAAGACGCTGAACCAAACCCCAGCCAAAAAAAACCGTCCAGCTCTCCGCAGGAGGGGTGGGCGGGTGGGCGACCGAGCGAAGTGGCTTGCCACGAAGTGAGGGCGCAACAAAAAACCTCTATCCTTAACTCCTAATAACGAACCCCAAATCGCTAGCAACCAATAACTAACAACTAACAACTAATAACTAAAATCTAATCACTCACATGAAACGTATAGGACAAAGTCACCGCCCGCACGGCCTGTGCGTCTTCATCCGTCATCATATCCGCGTCAATAAAGAACGTCACGGGCATCTGCACACGCTCACCCGCCTCCAAAACCTGCTTTTGGAAACAAAAACACTCAATCTTAGAAAAATATGACCCCATACTATACGGATAAACATTGAAAGTCGCCTGCCCCGCGGTGGGCGCGTCGGTGGGGTTATAGGCCTCGTAAAATATGGTTATAGTCTCACCAATCCGCACTTCCACCTTGCGATCAACGGGGGCGAATTCCCACGGCATGTCCTCCGCCAAGGACGCATCAAAGCGCACCTCCATCGTTTCCTCCAAAATAGGTCCGTTGCCACTGGTGGCGATTTGGGTGACCCCGCCAAAGCCCGTGACTTGGCAAAACCACTGGTACAACGGCACGGATAAAAACGCCAAAACCAGCATCCAAGCCGCTAGCCCAAAGCATAAAAATGCTGTACGCAGGGGTTTGGGGGATTTTTTTTGTGGCTCTTGTGGCTCTTGTGGCTCTTCGGTTTTCATCATTTGTCCTTTGTTTAATGGGGTTGTTTAACGGGGGTTTATTAACTGTTCTGCTCTTCAATCAGCAGGCAGTTGCGCAGCACATGGTCGGGGGCTTCCAAACATCCGCCAGACATCATCTTGGCAACGGTAATGGCGAACACCAGCGCGACAAAGCCCACCAGAATCAGCCCGATAACAACGTTATTGCGCGCCCTGCCCGCACGGAACGTTGCCATTTGCGCAGTTTCATTCGTCTCTTGTTCCATAATTCCCCCTTAAATCCAAACAGGCCAAGCCTGCCATACGAGACCGAAATCACGCAAAACAGCCTCCACCCCCAGTGCCGCGAACAGTGCGAATAAATACACGATTGAAAACCAGAATAACGCGAGCTCCGCCTTATTATCGCCCTTATTATCAACCGCGACCGCGTCACCACCCCTACGTAAAAACACCATAACCGCACGGAAAACAAACCATCCGCTCAGCGATAAAGCCACCGCAAAATAAACCACTCCGCCGATGGAGCTCACCGCCAAAGCCAGCGCAATAGGACACAGCACCACCGCGTAAATCAGGATTTGCCACCGAGTATAATCGCCACCGCGTACGACGGGCATCATGGGGATGCCCGCTTTTTTATAGTCCGCGTTGCTAAACAACGCCAAGGCCCAGAAATGCGGCGGAGTCCATACGAATATCAATGCGAACATCAGCACGCTTTCCACCGATACGCCGCCTGTCGCCACTGCCCAGCCTATCATCGGGGGGAATGCGCCCGCCGCGCCGCCGATGACTATGTTTTGGGGGGTTGCGCGTTTTAACCACATGGAATAAATCACCGCGTAAAAGAATATCGTGCCAGCCAAAATCCCCGCCGCCAGCCAGTTTGCCGTTAATCCCAGCATGCCGACCGATAAGAACGACAGCCACAGCCCCAGAGCCAGCGCGTTTCCACTTGAGACTCGCCCCGCGGGGATGGGGCGGTTTTTAGTCCGTTGCATGATTGCGTCAATATCCGCGTCCCACCACATGTTTAACGCGCCTGATGCGCCCGCGCCGAGGGCTATGAATAACAGCGAAGCCAATGCTAAAACGGGGTTTAATCCGCCAACAAGCGCATCGTTCGGCGCGACCCACATGCCGATGAACGCGGTGAAAACCACCAGCGACATCACACGCGGTTTCAGCAATCGGTAAAAATCGCCGACATCACTTTGATAGGGGACAGTGGGGGCGAGCAAGCGTAAATATCCTTATCAGGGGGGTTATCGGGGGTTATCGGTTTGAAACAACCTGTTTGGGCGCGGGAGTATCCAAAGAATCCACATCCGCATATTCCTGTATTGCCGAGTTTAACCAGCGCAGATATTCGCGTTCGGACACGACTTTCACCGTTATCGGCATATAGGAGTGGTCTTTGCCACATAATTCGGAACACTGCCCGAAATACACGCCGATTTTCTCGGCACGGAACCACAGCTCTGCCAATCGCCCTGGCACTCCGTCTTGTTTCACTCCAAACGCGGGGATTGTCCACGAATGTATCACGTCAGAGGCGGTGATTTGCACCACAACCGTGCGATTGACTGGCACTATAACCGCCGTATCGGTCGCCAGCAAGTATTCGGCTTGGCTGTACCCGTGGGCTTCCAATTCGTCCCTTTGCAACATCAGCGAATCAAAGCCAAAGCCGTGGTCGATATAGTCATAAGTCCAATACCACTGGTTGCCCGTGGCTTTTATGGTTAAGTCGGCCTTTGGGATGATTTGCTGTTTATTCAAAAAACTGAGGCTAGGCGGAATCATCGCCAGCAGAATAATCACGGGAATCACCGTCCAAGCGATTTCAACCGCCGTATTATGGGTGAAACGCGCGGGCGTAGGGTTAACGGAGGCGCGATAGCGGATAACCACCCAAGCCAGCAAAAGCGTGACGAAGACCGATATTACGCCAATGATAATCAGCAGAAAGTTATCCAGCCACTGCAAATCCCGCGCCAATTCGGTGGCGGGGGTTTGGAAATTATAGCCCTTATCGTGCGGGATACCCAGCAGGGGCAAGTCTTGGGATACTTGTTGCGCGGTGGCGGTAGTTGTTGTTATTATGGCTATGATAGCGGTTGTGATGGTGGCTATCATCTTGGCTATTGGTGCGGTTATCGGTGCGGTTAGCGTGGATTTTAGGGTGGGCATTATCGGCATTGCGGTGGACTCCTTTGCAGGTTTGGTGGTCGTTTATCTGTATAAAGGCGAGGCAAATCCGCGCCATTCCCCCCAGTCATAACGATTTTTATGAAAAAGGCAAGAGGGTTTTGTGGGGTTTTGTGGGATTTCCCAAATTTTGCCGATTTTGTGAGGATTTTGGATTTTCACCACAAACCCACAAAATCCGCAAAAACCCCCCTCACAAAAATAAAAACATTTTTACATGCATTTTTTCTAAATAATTTAGATTCTGTTAATACTCTCGGGCTAGGGTGAAATACGAACCCACAAAATATACCTTATGGAAAGCAGGTTTAACCCAATGTTATATGACTTATCATCACCAAATGCCCCCGAATCCCATGGCGATTCTTCGCACGATTCGCAAAATTATTCCCACCCCGATGCACAAATGGATGCACAGGGGGAGTCGCAAACCGCAGACCTTCTGCAAACCACGCTCAGCGATACCGAGGCGATTGCATGGTTGCGTCTGACCCGTTCGTCTCGCGTGGGGCCAGCGACTTTTGTCCGCCTGTTGGAAGAGCATAAAAACGCCAAGGACGCGTTAATTGCCCTGCCCGATATTGCACGGCAGGCGGGGGTAAAGGATTATCAACCCTGCACGGTTGCGCGGGCCGAATCCGAGTATGAACAGGGTTTGGAATTGGGCTATAAGCCTTTGTTCTTGGGGTATTTCCCCTACCCTAGGTTATTGTGTGAAACGCCCGATGCTCCGCCGTTTTTGTGGGCAAGGGGGGATTTGGATTTGCTGCAAAACCCGTGTGTCGCGCTGGTTGGGGCGCGGAATGCGTCGTCCTTGGGGCAACGGATTGCGGGGGTGATTGCGCGGCAACTGGGGCAGTTTCAATACGGAGTCGTCTCTGGTTTGGCGCGTGGGATTGACACGGCAACCCATCGCGGGGCGTTGGAAACGGGGACGGTCGCGGTTTTGGCGAGCGGGCTGGACGTGTGCTATCCAAAGGAAAACGCCGATTTAATGGAACAAATCGGCGATCTGGGCGTGTGTATTTCCGAACAACCCATCGGCACGACCCCGCAAGCGCGGCACTTTCCCCAGCGCAACCGTATCATCGCGGGGATGTGCTCGGCGGTGGTGGTGGTAGAGGCGGCGACTCGGTCTGGCAGTTTGATAACCGCACGGTGTGCAGCCGATTTGGGACGCGAAGTTATGGCGGTGCCCGGTAATCCGCTGGATGGTCGTGCCTCTGGTTGCAATGCGCTGATCCGCGATGGGGCGGTGCTGGTGCGCTCTGGGCAGGATATTCACGATGCGTTGCAGGTGCCTGCTGATTTGCGCCCGTCGGTGCGCAGTGCGCAGGGGATACTGAACTTTGTCCCCAATGGATTTTCGGAAGGCGGAGTGCAAGAGAGGATTTCTGGACGGGATGCACAGGGCGGTGCGGATGGCGGTGTGACGCAGGACATGGATAATAGTGTGGTGCAGGATGTGGTAAATCCAAAACAAGAGCCAGATGAGGAAGACGGCGAACGGTTGATGACACCCGATTCTCTGTGTCAAAGGATTTTTGAACTCTTGGGCAGTACCAGCTTGCCCGAGGATATTTTAATCCGCGATTCGGGATTGCCTATGATTCCTTTGACACAACAGCTCACCGCGTTGGAATTGGAGGGGCGAATCATCCGCCAACCAGGTGGAGTCTTAAGCGTGGCGGTTTGATGAATTACATATTTTAGTGCCTATTAGTGCCTATTATTGGCTAAACTTGCATTTATAATCGCGCCCCGCTACAATAGCCCTTGACGCTTTTGTAAAAAATTATAAAAGCAAGCCACAGAACTTATCCAAAAATACAGGAATACTATGCCCGTTGTCGTCGTTGAATCCCCCGCAAAAGCCAAGACCATAAACAAATATTTGGGTAATAGCTATACCGTCCTTGCCTCCTACGGCCATGTCCGCGACCTTCCGCCAAAGGACGGTTCGGTGCATGTTGACGATAATTTTTCCATGGATTGGGAGGTGGCAGCCGATTCGAAAAAACACCTAAAGGCCATCACCGATGCCCTGAAAACCGACCCAACCTTGATACTCGCAACTGACCCCGACCGCGAGGGCGAGGCCATCAGTTGGCACCTACACGAGACCCTAAAAACCCACAAAACCCTTGCCCCCCTAACCGTCAGCCGCGTTGTTTTTAACGCGATAACCAAGAACACGATAACGGAAGCGATGAAATCCCCACGCCAAATCGACATGGATTTGGTCAATGCCTACCTCGCCCGCCGTGCGCTGGATTACCTCGTTGGCTTTAATTTATCCCCCGTTTTATGGCGCAAACTGCCGGGCGCGAAATCCGCAGGACGCGTGCAATCGGTCTCCTTGCGATTAATAGTCCAACGGGAAATGGAAATTGAAAAATTTGATGCCCGCGAATACTGGTCGGTTGACGTGGATTGCACCACTCCAAACGGGCAAAATTTCACCGCCCACCTGCACGAATTGGCTGGCAAAAAGCTGGGCAAATACGATTTGAACAACGCCGAGTCCGCCGAAGCCGCGGCAAAAATAGTCCGTGCGGGCGATTTCTCCGTGCGCGATTTAACCACGAAACCCGTATCACGCAACCCCGCCCCGCCGTTTATGACTTCCAGCTTGCAACAGGACGCATCGCGCAAATTCGGTTTCGGCGCGGCGCAAACTATGCGAGTCGCCCAACGGTTGTATGAATCGGGACACATCACCTACATGCGCACGGACGGCATAGATATGGCGGCGGACGCGTTGCATTCCATGCGCGATACCATCGGCAAAACTTTCGGCGCGGCGTATTTGTCCGAAAAACCGCGTTATTACAAGAACAAAGCCAAGAACGCGCAGGAGGCTCACGAATGTATTCGCCCGACCGATTTCACCAAACAGGCGAAGGATTTATCCCGTTTGGACGGCGACCAAATGCGGGTTTATGACCTGATTTACAAACGCGCGATTGCCAGCCAGATGGCGAGTGCAAGGCTGGAAAGCACGTCCGCCGATTTGGCTCCGTCAGATGGGGGCGCGGTTTTGCGTGCCAGTGGCATTGTCGTGAAATTTGACGGGTTTTTGAAAATTTATGAAGAAAGCCGCGGCGTGTCCCAAGGCAAAGACGAGGATAAAGACACGGATAAAGACGCGCGCGCCCTGCCCCCGTTGGATATGAATGACAAAATCGCCACGCAAAACATCACCAGCAACCAGCATTTCACCCAACCCCCGCCAAGATATAGCGAGGCTTCTTTGATAAAACGGATGGAGGAATTGGGCATCGGGCGACCTTCCACCTACGCGTCAATCGTCACAACAATCCAAACCCGTGGCTATGTTTTGAAAGAAAAAAACCGCCTGAAACCCGAAGACAAAGGTCGCCTCGTCACCGTGTTTTTGGAGGGCTATTTCCCCCGCTATGTTGAATACGATTTCACCGCGTCATTGGAGGATGAATTGGACGAAGTCTCGGCTGGCAACGAAGATTACAAAGCCTTATTAACCCGATTTTGGACAAGTTTTTCCGCCGCGATAGGCGACACCGACGAACTGCGCATCACCGATGTTTTGGAAAAAATCAACGAATTGCTCGCACCCCATATTTTCCCCGCGAACGAGGACGGCAGCGATTCGCGTATTTGCAAAACCTGTGGCAACGGGCGATTATCCTTGCGAACCGCCCGAAGTGGTGAAGCATTTATCGGCTGCTCCAACTACCCCGAATGCCGCTACACCCGCAATTTCGGTGGCACGGAAACCGAAGGCGCGGACAACGAAGATGTAACATTGGGGCAGGATGACGGCGATACGATATTCCTCCGCCACGGGCGATTCGGCCCTTATGTACAAAGGGGCGAAGTCACGGAAGAGATGCCAAAACCCCCGCGTTGTTCTATCCCAAAACCCATGCTTGCGGGGATTGATTTAGCCCGCGCGTTGCAATTATTAGCCCTGCCCCGCGCCTTGGGCGACCACCCCGAAGGCGGAAATTTGGCCGCGTCAATCGGCCCCTATGGCCCCTATGTCATGTGGCAGAAAAAAACCGCCGATGGCAAAAACGGCGCGAAAGTCTATGCCAATATCAAGGATGTGGAAGAGGTTTTGGTGATAGGAATGAACCGCGCGGTCGAGCTGATTTCAGAAAAAATAGCGGGCGGGTTTGGCAACAAACAAACCAGCAATGCGTTAAAAGATTTGGGTGCGCATCCGGACGGAAACCCTATGCTGGTGATGTCTGGGCGGTACGGCCCCTATGTTAAATGTGGCAAAATCAACGCGACTTTGCCCAAAGATATTGAGCCGACGGATTTAACCGTGGAACAAGCGATAGAGCTGGTGGACGCCCGCGCCGCCAAGGGACCCCGTGTTAAAAAAGCCGTGAAAAAAACCATTAAAAAAACCACGAAAAACGTCATAAAAAAACGCAAACCCGCGGCGAAAAAGAAATAATATGATAGGGCGTTTGAACCATATCGCCATCGCCGTGCCTGATTTGGCGGGTGCGATTGCGCGGTATGAAAACGCGTTGGGGGCGGTGGTCTCCAACCCGCAGGATTTGCCTGAACACGGGGTGCGGGTGGTTTTTATCACCTTGGATAATACGAAAATAGAGCTGATTACGCCTTTGGATGACGACTCCCCCATCGCTGGATTTTTGCGCAAACACGCACACGGTGGCATCCATCATATTTGTTACGAAGTCGCGGATATTGACCGCGCAAGCAAAGATTTAATCGCCCAAGGCGCGCGGGTTTTGGGCGATGGTAAGCCAAAGATTGGCGCGCATGGCAAACCCGTTTTGTTCCTGCATCCCGCCGATTTTATGGGAACATTGATAGAGCTGGAACAGGCGTAAATGCCTGATAAATAAGGGGAATTATTATGAATATAGGGTCTGCGTTGGTACTGCTGGCGGTTATTTGGTTTATGGTGTTTTTCGTGGTTTTGCCGATTGGTTTGACCACGCAAGGCGACGCTGGCAAGCGGTTAAAAGGCACCTCTGCGGGGTCGCCCGAAGGCGTGGATTTGTGGCGTAAAGTTCGGATAACCAGTATTTTTGCCGTGCTGATTTGGGGGGGATCTGTGTGGCTGATTTCCAGTGGGCTTGTGTCGGTGGAGACCTTGGATTTTTACAATGCGATAAATGTTAATCCCTAATTTTTAATCCCTAATTTTTAATCCCTAATTTTTAATCCTTAACACTTAATCCTTATCAACAGGCAAAACCCGCAATCCCAAATCGCGCAACTGCTCGTTGCTCGCTTCGCTGGGCCCGCCCAGCATCAAATCCTCGCCACGTTGGTTCATGGGGAAAGCAATCACTTCGCGGATATTGGTTTCATCCGCCAACAACATCACCAAACGGTCAATCCCCACGGCACACCCGCCGTGCGGCGGCGCACCATAGCGAAACGCCGACAGCATCCCGCCAAATCGCGATTCGACCTCGGATTTGTCATAGCCCGCCAGCGCGAAAGCCTTATACATAAGGTCGGGCAAATGGTTGCGAATCGCGCCCGAAACCAGCTCGTAGCCATTACACGCCAAATCGTATTGATAGCCCAAAATATCGGTCGCATCCTCGGCATCAAACGCCGCCATCCCCCCGTGTGGCATAGAAAACGGGTTGTGAGAGAACGCCAAATCGCCGCGTTCATCACGTTCATAAATCGGGAAATCGACAATCCAAGCAAAGGCAAATTCGTCTTTCATCTGCCCCAATTCCGTGCCAATGACGACGCGAGCCTTTGCCGCGACAGCTTCAAAATCACTGGGCGCACCGCCAAGGAAAAACGCGGCATCGCCTAGCCCAAGACCCAACTGTTCGCGCAGGGCTTCGCACCGTTCATGCCCGATATTTTTCGCCAGAGGCCCCGCGGCCTCCATCCCCTCGCCGATATCACGCCAGAAAATATAGCCCATGCCAGCCAAACCTTCGCCTTGGGCAAAGGCATTCATACGGTCGCAGAATTTCCGCGAGCCGCCCTTCGGCGCGGGAATCGCACGAATTTCCGTGCCGTCTTTTTCCAGCAATGACGCGAAAATTTGAAAGCCAGAGCCCGCAAAATGTTCCGACACAATCTGCATTTTCATCGGCACACGCAAATCGGGTTTGTCCGTGCCATACCAGAGCATCGCGTCACGATAGCTGATTTGCGGCCAGTCATCCGCGACTTTCCGCCCACCGCCATGCGTGGTGAAAATCTGTTTTATCACGGGTTCAATCGTGTTCAAAACATCGGCTTGTTCGACAAAAGACATCTCCACATCCAGCTGATAAAAATCCGTGGGCGAGCGGTCGGCCCGTGGGTCTTCATCGCGGAAACACGGGGCGATTTGGAAATATTTATCAAAACCCGCGACCATAAGCAGCTGTTTGAACTGCTGCGGAGCCTGCGGTAAAGCATAAAACCGCCCGTGATGCAGGCGCGAGGGAATCAGGAAATCCCGCGCACCCTCTGGCGAAGAAACGGTGATAATCGGCGTTTGGAATTCGTTAAAACCCGCGTCATTCATGCAGGAGCGTGCGGTTTTTATCACATCAGCGCGAAGGATGATGTTGTTGTGCAATGTCTCACGCCGAAGGTCTAGGTAGCGGTATTTCAGGCGGGTTTCCTCGGGGAAATCGGGTTCGTTAAAAACCTGCACGGGCAAATCGTCGGCCGCGCCCAGAACTGTCATGTCTTGGATGAAAATCTCTATTTCGCCCGTGGGGATGTTGGGGTTAATCAGGTCTTTATCGCGGGCTTTGACCTTGCCAAGGATGGAAATGCACCATTCGGAACGCACGGATTCAAGGGCGGAAAACACGGGGCAATCTGGGTCGGCCAGCACTTGGGTGATGCCGTAATGGTCGCGCAAATCGATGAATAAAACGCCGCCGTGGTCGCGGATGCGATGCACCCAACCAGACAGGCGGACGGTGGAATCAACGTGCGTGGCGCGTAAATCGGCGCAGGTGTGCGTGCGGTAGGGGTGGGTCATTGGCGGGGGTGTTCCTTTTTGTTGGTTTTTTTTGTGGATATAAATGGAAAAGGGCGGATTGTAAATAGTGATTAGTTATTAGAGGTTAAGAGCAGAGGTTTTTTGTTGCGCCATTTCTTCGAAATGTCGCCCGCCCGCCCACCCCTCCTGCGGAGAGCTGGACGGGCTATTTTTTGGCTGGGGTTTGGCTCAGCGTCTTGTATATAGTCTAAATAAATTTAGAGCAAACCTATCACCACTTCCCAAGTATTCTAAACAAATAATCCAATCTAACGTCTTGTTATTCCAGATAGTAATTTTATAGAATCATTATCATCTTGAAACCCAAGGGCTTTTGGCATGCTCCCACGAAGTGGGGGCTACGCACAAAAGACCACGCTGGTCGGCATTCGCGTAGCGATGACGAAGACCCGCAAGGGCATCACTAATAACTAATAACTAATAACTAATAACTAACAACTAATCACTAATCACTAATCACTACTTCTTAGATTCCAACGCCTTCACTCTTGCCATCAACGCCTTATTATCCGCGCGCGCCTTGGCCGCCATCGCGGACACCGCATCAAACTCTTCGCGAGTCACAAAATCCCCCTCCGCCAACCAACGTTCCAGCCACACCTTGAACGCCACCTCTGCCTCGGCACGCGCACCCTGTGCCACGCCCATAGCATTCACCATAACCGAGGATAAATCATCAAACAATTTCTTTGAATTCGCCATTGTGTTCCCTTTCACCGCACACATTACCACATAAAACCGCCCTTGACAACCCGCACGAAACCCGCCATAATCCACGCCATGACCCCCCTATTGACCCCACTATTAATCCCCTTCCCCGATATAGACCCCGTGCTGTTCAGTTTCACCCTGTTCGGGCTGAGCCTATCCATCCACTGGTACGCCGTCGCCTATATTTGCGGGTTTATCATCGGCTGGCGTTGGCTTTTATTTCTGACTCGCAAGCCCCACCTTTGGTATAAAAACATCCCCCCCTTGAAGGGCAAGGATATAGAAGACCTGATGACTTGGTGCATTATCGGCACGATTTTGGGCGGCCGTTTGGGCTATGTTTTGTTTTACAATTCGGCGCAATATCTTGCCAATCCTCTGGCGGCGTTAAGGGTGTGGGAGGGCGGAATGTCCTTTCACGGCGGGCTGCTCGGCGTTTGCCTTGCGATAATTTTGCTGTGCAAACGCAGGGGCTGGGCGTTATTACCCGTGTGCGATGCGGTCGCCGTGTGCGTGCCGTTTGGCTTGTTTCTGGGGCGATTGGCGAATTTCGTCAATGCAGAGCTTTGGGGGCGACCGACCCTTGCCCCTTGGGGGGTTATTTTCCCCGGCACATCGGCGCAATCTTGCGGGCAGAGGCTGGGCGAATACTGCGCCCGCCACCCAAGCCAGTTATACGAAGCCATGTTGGAAGGCGTTGTTTTATTCGCTATTATCACTGTTTTAATCTTTTATCGCGGGCTGTTCAAAACCCCTGGCATGGCGATGGCGGTGTTCGGCTTCGGCTATGGAGTCAGCCGCGTTATCGTGGAGGCCTTCCGCCAAGGCGACGCGCAGTTTGTCGGGGCAAACAACCCGTGGGGGCATATTATACGGCTCGGGTCAACCGCCGATAGCATCGGCATGACGATGGGGCAAATCCTGTCCTTACCGTTGATTTTCGGCGGATTGCTGCTGATGTATGCGTTGCAACGGCGCAGATAATGTCGCTGGCGGATAAAATCCACGCGACCATAGCCCACACGGGCGCGATGTCCGTGGCGGAATATATGGCGCAGTGTTTGTTTCATCCCTCGCTGGGTTATTATACCCGCAAAACGGGATTTGGCGTGGCGGGCGATTTCACCACCGCCCCCGAAATCAGCCAAGTTTTCGGGGAATTGCTGGGGTTAAGCCTTGCCCAAAGCTGGCAGGAACAGGGCGGTGGGGCGTTTGTTCTGGCGGAATTGGGCGGCGGTTCTGGGCAGTTAATGGTGGATGTTCTTCGTGCCACGCGGGGGGTTGCGGGGTTTGTGGAAAACGCGCAGATTTATATGGTGGAGGGTAGTTCCGCGTTGCGTGAAGCCCAGCAAAACGCCCTTGCCGATTATCCCTGTCATTGGTGCGATAATATCGCGGATTTACCCGATATGCCCCTATTTTTAATAGCGAACGAGTTCTTTGACTGCCTGCCAATCAGCCAATATCAGAAAAAGGGTGCGGTCTGGCACGAGCGGATGGTGACCAGTGATGGCACGGGGTCTGGCGCGAAATTATCCTTTTGTTTGGGTCGGCCCGTACCAAATATTGTGCCGAATGTTGGTGGGCAAACGCTCACAAATAATGGCAACAATTTTACCACCCTACCAGACGATTCGGTGCTGGAAACCTGCCCCCCTGCCTCGGCGATTGCAGAGACTTTGGCGAGGCATATTGCCGAATTCGGAGGCACCGCGATTATCGTTGATTACGGGCGTTGGGGCAATATCGGCGCGACTCTGCAAGCCGTCCGCGACCATAAAAAAACCGACCCACTGGCGGATGCGGGGATGAATGACATCAGCGCGTTGGTGGATTTTCACGCACTGGCGCGGGCGGTGCGTCCCTTTGCGCAGGTCAGTGCGCTGGTGGAACAGGGGGTTTTGCTGGAACGGCTGGGTATCGCGGCGCGGATGGAACGGCTGGCGATTGGGCTTACGGGCGAGTCCTTGGCGAGTCATATTGCCGCCCATAAACGCTTGACTCACGCGGATGAAATGGGCAGTCTCTTTAAGGCGATAGCGATAACAGCAAAGGGTGTCGCCCTGCCCGCAGGCTTTGAATATGCTGGGGAAAATGGTGAGAATAATGAAACTTAACCCAATAACATCTCCACTTTTGCACGGCAAAAACAACAGCACTCGGCACGGCTTTTTCACCCGTATTGGCGGAGTCTCAACGGGGATTTACGCAGGATTAAATTGCGGATTAGGCTCTGGCGATAGCCCCCCCGCAACCACGCAAAACCGCGCGCGCGTGGCGGATTATTTTGCCGTAGCCCCCGCCCAGCTATGCGGAGTCTATCAAATCCATTCCAACACGGCGGTGGAAATATCCGCACCGACCGCGGGTGTGATAAAAGCCGACGCTCTGGTGACAAACCGCACAGGTTTAGCCTTGGGTGTTTTAACCGCCGACTGCGCCCCGATTTTGTTTTACGCACCATCTGGAGGTATATCTGGGGGTATATCGGGGGTTATCGCCGCCGCCCACGCGGGCTGGAAAGGTGCGTTGTTCGGGGTGATTGAAAACACGGTTGCTTTAATGGAACGATTGGGCGCGGTACGGGGGGAAATATCGGCTGTCGTGGGGCCATGTATAAGTGCGCAAAATTACCAAGTTGGTCTGGATTTTTATACGGGATTTATCGCCCAAGACCCTGATTATTCACGGTTTTTTGCGACTGACGGCGCAACACATTACCGCTTTGATTTGCCCGCGTTTTGCCTGTCTCAATTGGCAAAGGCTGGGGTTAAATCGGCAGATTGGACGGGGGAATGTACCTACGCCCAACCCGAAAAATTCTATTCTTATCGCCGTGCGACCCATCAAAAAGAAGCGGATTACGGACGGCAGATTTCGGCAATAGCACTGATGCCCTAAAATCCCTCTAAAACCCCCCCTAAAACCCTCTTGCAATCCCACCCCCCGTTTGCTAAAAAACCGATAAGCCCCCACAAAAAGCCCACACCAAAGCCCCCACAGAAAGCCCCGCATGCCCCATAATCCTATACGTATTGGCGCAGATATTGGCGGCACTTTCACGGATATTGTGCTGGAACAGGGCGACCGCCAAATCTCAACCAAACTGCTGACCACGCTTGACGCGCCCGAACAGGCTATTTTACAAGGGATAAAAACGGTTTGCACCCGTGCCAATGTCGCCCTGAACGAGATCACCCAAATCATCCACGGCACGACGCTGGCCACCAATGCGCTGATTGAACGGCGTGGCGCACATACCGCCTTTATCACGACAAAAGGGTTTCGCGATGTCATTGAAATGCGCACCGAATCGCGGTTTGAACAATACGATTTGAACCTAGTTCTGCCCGAACCTTTGCTGCCCCGCCATCAACGTTTTACCGTGTCCGAGCGACTGTCTGCGGGTAATGAAACCCTTATTCCACTGGATGAAAACGACCTGAAAAAAACCATTAAAACCATTAAAAAACAAGGGTTTGAAAGCATAGCGGTGGGACTCCTGCATTCCTACCAAGACGGGCGGCACGAGCGAATCGTCCGCGATGCACTGGCGCGTGAAATGCCAGATGCGTTGGTATCGCTGTCGTGCGAAGTCTCGCCCCAAATGCGCGAATATGAGCGGTTTAATACGGTCATTGCCAACGCCTATATCAAGCCGTTAATAAAGAGTTACCTGCACAGATTAACCGATTCGCTCAGCCAAATGGGGGTGAGCGCCCCGGTTTTCCTGATTCATTCGGGGGGCGGTTTGATTTCGCTGGAAACGGCGGCGGATTTCCCTGTGCGACTGGTTGAATCGGGTCCAGCAGGCGGGGCGGTTTTCGCAGCAGACATAGCCTCTCGGTTTGGGTTAAACCGCGTTTTGTCCTTTGATATGGGCGGGACGACCGCGAAAATCTGCCTGATAAAAGACCAAACTCCAAAGAACGCACGGGTTTTTGAAGTCGCCCGTAGCTATCGTTTTAAAAAGGGCTCTGGCATGCCGATTTCCATCCCCGTGATTGATATGGTGGAGATTGGGGCGGGCGGAGGCTCGCTGGCTTCCGTTGATACACTGGGGCAAATACGGGTGGGGCCGCAGTCTGCTGGTTCTCTGCCCGGGCCTGCCTGTTATGGACGCGGTGGCGATTGCCCGACCGTGACGGACGCTGATTTGGTATTGGGACGGCTGGATGCCGCAATGTTTGCGGGCGGGGAAATACCGCTGGATACACAGGCGGCGAAAACCGCCCTAACCCGCGTTATCGGCGCGGATTTATCCATGAGTGCGTCTGAATCGGCGTTCGGCCTGTCCGAAGTTGTGGATGAAAACATGGCGAACGCCGCACGGGTGCATGCCGTGGAAAACGGCGAAGAGCTGGGCGATTACACGATGATAGCCTTTGGCGGTGCCGCCCCTTTGCACGCTGGGCGATTGATGCAGAAACTGGGGATAAAACGGCTGATTGTGCCAAGCGGGGCGGGGGTTGGCTCTGCCATCGGGTTTTTGCGCGCACCTGCTAGTTTTGAAGCAACAAGCGGGCTGTATATGCGACTCTCGGCGTTTGACGCGGGGGCGATAAAGACGGCTTTGGCGGAATTGCGGGCAACCGCAGGGGCGTTTGTGCGTGGCTGTGCGCCAAACGCGGATATTGGCTATCATTACAAGTGTTATATGCGTTATATCGGGCAAGGTTGGGAAATTCCAGTCGCGTTTGACGCAAAATTGGCGGATATGCCTGATGCGGATCGGTTAGAGGTGCTTTTTACCGAAGCCTATAAAAACCTGTTTGCGCGAAAGATTGACGGGTTGGATATTGAAATCGTGCAGTGGTCGCTGAATGCGATGACCGCGCCGAATGCGGGTGCGGTGCGGGCGGTTTTGCCTATGGCGACGGGTGATGGGGTTGTTTCTGGCGAAACTCGTTTGCTGTTTGACGCGATAGAGGGCGGCTATGCTGAGGCTATGGTGATAGCGCGGGCGGATATAGCCACGGGTGAAATCGTCCGCGGGGCGGCGATTATTTTTGAGACGGATACAACGATTATCCTGCCCAAGGGGGCTGTCGCGATGATGCAACCAGATGGGTCGTTGGATATTCAATTTCTAACGATTAACGATTAATGATTAACGATTAACAAAGGAAAATCCAAATGCCGACATCCCAAAAAACTCCCCAAAAATCCCCCGCCACCTCCAGCGTATCCCACCAAATCATGTGGAACCGCCTGATTTCCATCGTTGAAGAACAGGCGCAAGCGTTAATCCGCACCGCCTTTTCCACCTCTGTGCGCGAGGCAGGCGACCTATCCGCAGGGGTTTATGCCTGCAACGGCGACATGCTGGCGCAAGCAATCACAGGCACCCCTGGACACGTCAACGCTATGGCCGATGCCGTCGCCCATTTCATCAAACATATCGGCGCGGATAACATTAACGCGGGCGATGTTTATATCACAAACGACCCGTGGATGGGCACCGGTCATTTGCACGATATTACCGTCGTAACGCCTTGTTTTCATAACCAAACCTTCGTTGGGTTTTTCGCCTGTACCGCCCATATCGTTGATATCGGCGGGCGAGGATTTGGCGCGGACGCGAACTCGGTTTATGAGGAAGGTTTGTATATCCCCATTATGAAACTGGCCGATAAAGGCAAGATTGACGCGACCCTGATGCGCATTATTCGTGGCAATGTGCGCGAGCCTGACCAACTGATCGGCGATGTTTATGCCTTGATAACGTGCAACCAAATCGGGGTGAATCGCCTGACCGATATGATGAATGAATACGCCATCCGCGACCTTACCGCGCTGGCGGATTTTATCCTAACCCACTCGCGCACGGCGACCATCGCCGCCATTGCCGCCCTGCCCCGTAAATCGGCAACTGGGCAGATGCAAATTGACGGCTATGACAGCCCGATTACGCTGAACCTGCGCTTGGATATAAAGGCGGATTGCATCCTTTGCGATTTCACGGGGACTTCCCCGATTGACCGTAAGGGTATTAATGTGCCTCTGGTTTATACCAAAGCCTACGCCTGTTACGCGCTGAAATGCGCGATTGCCCCCGATATTCCCAATAACGCCGCCAGCCTTGCGCCGTTTGTTATTACCGCGCCGATTAACACGATAGTCAATGCCGTGCATCCCGCGCCCGTGGCGTTGCGCCATGTGATTGGGCATTTTATTCCTGACACGGTTTATGAGGCTTTGGATCAGATTTTACCCCGCCGTTTGCCGTCGGCTGGGGCTGGGACTCTGTGTAATTTTCAGCTTTCATTGCGCCCTGCTGACCCGAGCGATACCCGCAAACGGGCAGAGATTTTGACCTTTAATTCGGGCGGGTCTGGGGCGCGTCCGCATCTGGATGGGATGAATACGACCGCGTTTCCCTCTGGCGTGATGACCATGCCAGTGGAGGCTACCGAACAGGCCGCGCCCATAATTATATGGCGTAAAGAGCTGCGATGCGATAGCGGAGGCGTGGGCGAATTCCGTGGTGGGCTGGGGCAATGGATGAGTGTCGGGGCGGCTGCGGGCTATGAATTTGATTTCCAAGCGATGTTTGACAGGCTGCATCATCCTGCCTTGGGGCGGGCTGGTGGAGGCGCGGGCGGGGCGACCGTGATTACCCGCAGTGACGGTGTGGTTATGCGTGGCAAAGGCAAGCAGTTCGTCCCTGCTGGATGCAGTGTTAATATGGGGTTTGCGGGGGGCGGAGGCTATGGCAACCCGCGTTCGCGTTCGCGCGAGTCTGTGGCGCAGGATGTTTTGGGCGGGTATGTTTCAGAGGAAGCGGCTATTAAGGATTACGGGTTTGAGGGGTGATTTGCCCGTTAATTATTCATTAATTATTGTTAATTATTGTTAATTATTGTTAATTATTGTTAATTATTGTTAATTATTGTTAATTATTGTTAATTATTGTTAATTATTGTTAATTATTGTTAATTATTGTTTAATCCATCATTAATTATCCGTTAATTATTATGAATAAATAATTAACCGCCCAATAACATGCCCGTCGCCACAATAATCAAAAACCCCGCGAAAATCCGTCGCAGAGGCTTTGGATTTAACCGATGCGCCAGCCTCGCCCCCATCGGTGCGGTCATCAAAGTCATTGAAATCACCACGAAAAACGCCACCACATTAACATAACCCAGCATAAAGGGCGGTGCGCCCTCCAAAGGCGGACTCGATACCAGAAACGCCAGCACAGAGGGCGCGGCTATAATCACGCCAAACCCCGCCGCAGTCGCAACCGCACGATGAATCGGCACATTATGCAGGGTCATCAAAGGCACGCCAAAACTGCCCCCGCCAATCCCCATCAGCACGGAAATAAAGCCTATCACAGGGCCAAAAACCGCCCGCCCAAACACGGCGGGCATCTGCGCACCCAACCGCCATTCGGGGCGACCAAACGCCATATACAGACCGATAATAATCCCCAAAATCCCAAACAAAGTCACCAGAAAATCGGACGGACGGCTCACCGCAAAAGCCATGCCCAGAACCGCGCCAAAGGCTATGAACCCGCCCCAGTGACGCAGAATTTGCCACTCCACCGCGCCCGCTTTATGATGCGTCAAAACCGACCGCAGGGACGTGACAATAATAGTCGCCAGCGAAGTCGCCAGGCAAATCTGGATGATATGCGGGTTATCATACCCCAGCCATTTGAAGGAAAAATAAAACGCGGGGACGAGGATAATTCCCCCGCCTACCCCCAGCAACCCCGCCATAAGACCCGCGAACGCCCCGATAATAAGCAATAAAATCAAGCTGATAAGAATGGTCATTGTGGCGCTTGCCCTTTTTGTGCGGTGTGGTAATATGGGATGATAGCCCGTTTTGGGCGCGAATGCAAGGAGCGAGCGATGCAAGCCAAACCGACCCAAATCAAACCTGTTAATGCCGAATTTTCCGTGGCGGGGCAGATTGCGCCCGCCGATATTGCGGGGATAAAAGCCCAAGGTTTTCAAACGATTATTTGCAATCGCCCGGATGGGGAGACTTGGGGACAACCCGATTTTGACGGGATAGCCACGGCCGCACGGGCGGCTGGAATGCAAGTCGCTCACCTGCCGATTAGCGGTGGGGTTGGCGGTGCCGATGTCATTGCGTTCAACAATATGTTGCGCGATATGCCCGCGCCCGTGCTGGCGTATTGTCGCTCTGGTATGCGGTGTATGACGTTGTGGGCTTGCACGCAGGCGCGTGATGGTGTGGCGATTGATGATATTATGACGCAGGCCGAGGCGGCGGGCTATGACCTTTCGCAGGTGGCGGGGGTTGTTTTAGGTTTTAACGATTAACGATTAACGATTAACGATGAATGTTTTCCGTCACTTCTTGACTGGTCGGCATAACGAAGTTATGACGAAGACCCGCAGGGCTAAATAAATTTAGAGCAAGCCTATCACCAATTCCCAAGTATTCTTTGCAAATAATCCAATCTCTCGTCTTGAATATCCTGCTAATAAATCTAGGAAATACTTATAGTCTTGTAACCAAAGGCTTTTGTGTATGGGCTTTTTCGAAGTTTTATTTTGGTCGGGCAGGTTCAACTGCCCTTATGTAAAAGCTCTATATGCACAAAAGCCCCCATTAATCGTTAATCATTCATCGTTAATCGTTAATATTTTTGCCTAAAAAATAAGCACCCACTCCATCACTGCCCTTTTTTAAGGCATAATCGCACAAACCACTCCCCCCCGACACACCTCCTCTGTAAATCCCGACAAAACCCGCTAGAACCCGACTAAACGCCATATAAACAAGCCATATAAACAAGCCATATAAACAAGCCATATAAAAAAGCTATATAAACAAAAGGAAACCCCACAATGAACGGCGCAGATACAGTCTGGATTTTTACAGCCACCGCTTTGGTTTTATTTATGACCTTACCAGGAATAGCCCTATTTTACGGAGGATTGGTGCGGTCGCGTAACGTCTTATCGGTCCTTATGCAGTGCTTTACGCTGACCTGCCTGTTATCCTTGCTTTGGTTCGCACTCGGCTACAGCATAGCCTTTGGCACGCAAAACCCCATCTGGGGCGGGCTGGGCAAGGCGTTCCTGCTCGGCGTAACCCCGCAAAGCCTAACCCAAACCATCCCCGAAATCTTGTTTTTCACCTTTCAAATGACCTTCGCCATCATCACCCCCGTGCTGATGATCGGCGCGTTTGTGGAACGGGTGCATTTCGGTTTCCTGCTGGTAATATCGAGCCTGTGGTTATTGCTGGTCTACGCCCCCGTGACCCACTGGATTTGGGGCGGAGGCATGCTATCTGGCGGTGAAAATGCGTTGTTCGCCGAGCCCGTTTTGGACTTTGCGGGCGGGATAGTCGTGCATCAAACCGCGGGGTTAAGCGCCTTGCTGATCGCCGCAATGATGGGCGGGCGGCGCAATAAAAACGTGCCACCGCACAACCCCGTATTTGTGATGATTGGCGCGTCTATGCTGTGGGTTGGCTGGTTTGGATTTAACGGAGGCTCTGCCTTGGCGGTCAATGAAATAAGCGCGATGGCGATTGCTGTTACCCATATCTCGGCGGCCTCTGCTGCGGTTTTCTGGGCTGGGTATGAGTGGTTGAAATACGGCAAAGCCACACTGATTGGCGTGGTCACGGGCGCGATTGCTGGGCTGGCGAGCATCACCCCTGCCTCTGGTTTCGTCACCCCGATGGAGGCGTTGTTTATCGGCGCGGTCGCGGGGATTGTGTGCCAAGAAATGTGTCGGTTTATCAAGGGAATCGCGCGGATTGATGACACGCTGGATGTGTTTGCCGTGCATGGGGTTGGCGGGATTTGGGGAATTATTATGCTGGCGGTTTTGGGCTATGCCGATTGGACGGCGCAACTGGGCGGGCTGGCGGTTGTTGGCGGGTTTAGCCTGCTGGTGACCTATGTTTTGGTCAAGGTGGTTGGGGTGTTTTTGCCTCTGCGGGTGAGCGAAGAGGCGGAAGCTCTGGGTTTGGATTTTGCAACCCACGGGGAGCGGGCGTATTCTGGCGATTAGTTGTTAGTTATTAGTTATTAGTTATTAGTGATGAATGGATTAGCCCTTCGGGTCTGCGTCATAACTTCGTTATGCCACCACGGGGCGCGACCGCACCCTTGAGGGCAAGCCCTCTTCGGGGCGGTCGCGCCCAAGCCTGTCCTAGTATCTAGGCACAGCCTAAATAAATTTAGAGCAAACCTATCGCCACTTCCCAAGTATTCTAAACAAATAATCCACTCTAACGTCTTGTTATTCCAGATAATAATTTTATAGAGACTCTATAGTCTTGAAACCCAAGGGCTTTTGGCATGCCCTCACACCGTGAGGGCTACGCACAAAAGACCACGCTGGTCGGCACTCGCGCAAGCGATGACGAAGACCCGCAAGGGCAGACTCACTAATAACTAATAACTAACAACTAATAACTAGCAACCTTGACTCCCCCCAAAAAACCCGCTACACCAAGACAAACACAGGGGACACACACCGATGGTTATGCTTGACGCTCTGCGCTTATGGATTACGCCAATAGGCGACACACCCACCCCCATCTGGAACAGGCGACCCAGCCTCCGCCTGCTTCAAGCAACCGCCCTTATTATATTCGGCGCGGTCCTCATCACACTGACCATCTTTGAACTCCGCACGGTAGAGGGCGATTTATCAAACCCCACCCTGCAAATCCTATACATCATAAACCTGCTATACAGCGCAACGCTGGTGATATTACTTTTCGCCTCCATCCGCAGGATTTTCACCAGACGGCGGGCTTATATCACGGGGTCTAACCTGCATCGTCGCCTCGGCGTGATACTCGCGATTTTGGCGTTTATCCCAACTGTTATGATTGCCGTATTCTCTAACATAGTCGTTAATTTCAGCCTAGACGGATGGTTTTCCGACCGTATCAGCAATGTCGTCAGCGCGTCCTTGGCGGCGGCGCAAGCCTACGAATTACAACAACGCAACGATTTGGAGCAAGATATCCAATTCATCGGCTTTACCCTTGATAACCTTAAACGCACTCAGCCGTTATTGGACGGCGGGGATGTTCGCATAGCCCTTACCAGCGTGCAACAGCAAATCCAACGGGGGTTAAAGGAGGCGTATGTTATTAACGGCGCGGGGGAAATCAAATCACGCGGAGAAAACAGCTATCTTTTCGGGTTTGAACCGCCCGCCATTCCCGATTTTATCCTTGCTGACCAAGGCACAACCGTGGTTATCCAAGACTGGCAGAACAACGAATTCCGCGCGATGGTGCGTTTGTCTAATTTCGCCGACCGCTATCTGTATTTATCGCGGGAGGTTGATGGGCAAATCCTGTCCCTATTGGATGAAACCGCGAATACCATTCAATTATACAATCGTTTGGAAGACCAGCGCAGCCAATTCTTTTTCAATTTCACCCTGCTTTATGTGATGTTTTCGCTGATTGTGGTTTTGTTTGCGATTCGGGCGGGGTTGCTGTTTGCCGATATGCTATCGCGCCCGATAGAGCGATTGGCGGGGGCGGCACAAAGGCTGGGCGATGGCGATTTTAACGTCCGCGTGCAGGAGGAAAAGAGCATCAGCGAATTCGCCTTACTGGGCAATGTGTTCAATACTATGACCGAGCAACTGGAAGACCAGCACAACAACCTGCTGGAAATTAACGAGCGGACCGAACGCCAACGTCGCCTATTTGACGAAGTGCTATCAAGCGTCACCGCCGGTATTATCGGCCTATCCGCACAGGGCAAAATCCGCATTATCAATCAGGCGGCGGTTACATTTTTGGGCATTGACGCAACCCACGATATTGATAAATTCATTGACATAGCCGTGCCAGAATTCGCCAGTTTGTTTCATCAGTTGCAGAATGGGCAGAAGGGGCAGCAGGAAAAAATCACCCTTACACGGGCCGGGCGGGAAGAGGTTTTATTGGTGCGGATTACCGGGCGGTATAACGGGTTTGGCGACCTAGAGGGCTATGTTGTGACCTTTGATGATGTGACGAACCTAGTCTCTGCCCAACGGATGGCGGCTTGGGGCGATGTCGCGCGGCGTATCGCGCACGAGGTGAAAAATCCACTAACCCCGATTCAGTTGGCGGCGCAACGATTGGGGCGCAATTATTCGGCGCATTTGAAGGATGATGAAAAGGCGGATTTTTTAAAGCATACAGAGATAATAGCCCGTAAGGCGGGCGATTTGGGGCTTATCATCAACGAGTTCTCCAAATTCGCGAGGATGCCAAAGCCTACCAAACGCCCCTGTGATTTGTGTGCGTTAATCGCCGATGCTGTGGTTTTGGAATCGCCTAGTTTTGAGGGGATAACCATCAATTTCACCAAATCGGTGGAGGTTATTATGGGGAATTATGATGAAGCCTTGATGTCCCAAGTGGCTATTAATGTGATAAAAAACGCGGGCGAGGCGATTTATGCGTTGCAGGAACAGCCTGATGTGAAATCGTTCGCTCCGCAGATAAAGGTGGATGTATCGGTGGAGGGGGCGCAGGCGCAAATCATCATAGCGGACAATGGGATTGGTCTGCCTGACACCGATAGGATGGGGTTGTTTGAGCCGTATATCACGCGGCGCAAGGAAGGCACGGGCTTGGGGTTATCTATCGTCAAACGGATTGTGGAAGAGCATAGTGGCACTATTCATCTGGAAGACGCGGAAGTGTTTAAGGGGTGTGCGCATTTCGGGGCGCGGGTGGTTATTTTGTTGCCAATGGGGATTTAGTGATTAGTGATTAGTGATTAGTGATGAATTATTGGTTATTAGGGATTGGGGTTCGTTATTAGGAGTTGGGGATAGAGGTTTTTTATTACGCCATTTCTTCGAAATGTCGCCCGCCCGCCCACCCCTCCTGCGGAGTGCGGGCGGAATTTTATGGCTGGGGTTTAGCCCAGCGTCTTGTATATAGTCCAAATAAATTTATGATAACCTTATCGTCTTGTAGCCACCACTAATCACTAATCATTAATCATTAATCACTAAAAACTCCTTGCAAATCCAAAAAAAACCGATATAGTGGCTAAAAAGACACAAAAATAGGTCACACCATGATAAAATCCACCGAGCTCGCCACAAAAGCCCCAGTAAAACCCTTGGCAAAACTCCCAGCAAAACCCGCCGCAAAACCCATCGGCGATATCCTCATCATTGATGATGAAAAGGACATCCGCGATATCGTCTCTGCCATCTTAAAAGACGAGCAATACACAACCCGTTTGGCAGTCGACTCCGAATCCGCCTTTCACGAAATCAATCAAGACCCGCCCGCCATGCTCATCCTTGACCTCTGGTTAAAGGCGGGGCAGTACGACGGTATTGATATTCTAAAAAAAGTCCGCAAAGACCACCCCGATATTCCCGTCGTCATTATATCTGGGCATGCCAACGTGGATATCGCCGTTGCCGCCATAAAACAAGGCGCGTTTGATTTTATTGAAAAGCCGTTTAACCTTGATGCCCTGCTGGTCGTGGTTGCCCGCGCTATGGAGGTTGCCCGCCTTCGCAAAGAAAACCTAGCCCTCCGCGACAGCCAAGATATGGATGAAATGATTGGCAGCTCTACCGTTTTCAAAACCTTCACAACCCAGCTAAACAAGGTTGCCAAAGGCAACGCACGGGTTATGATAACTGGCCCCACGGGCTCTGGCAAAGAGCTCGCCGCGCGGTATATTCATAAGCTATCCGAACGCAAGGATGCCCCCTTTATCATCGTTAATTCCGCCAGTATTGGCAGCGATAAAATGGAGCAAACCCTGTTTGGAACGGAAGGCGCGGCGGGCAACTCCACAGGTCTGCTGGAACAAGCCCACGGCGGGGTTTTGTTTTTCGATGAAATCGCCGATATGCCGATTGAAACGCAATCCAAAATCCTGCGTATGTTATTAGAACCCGAATTTACTCGCGTGGGGGGTAAGGACAAAGTCCGCGTTGATATCCGCGTGTTATCCGCCACCAGTAAAAATATCGAACGCGAAATCGCGCAAGGGAAATTCCGTGAAGAATTATACCACCGCCTAAACGTCATTCCCATCCATGTGCCTAGTCTGGAACAACGGTGCGACGATATCCCCGAATTGGCTCAGCATTTCATTGATGTTTTGCACCGCCAGCAGGGCTTGCCAAAACGCGATTTAACGGAAGCCGCCGCCAATGCTCTGCAGATGCTGTTTTGGCCAGGCAATCTGCGCCAGTTGCGCAATATGATGGAACGGATATTGATTTTAGGCAGCGACAGCCGCGTGATTGATGAAAAAGACTTGCCGATACATGGCGCGGATCATCAGGATGGCTCGCAAGGCATCAAAGGCAATTACGCGATTTTATCCCTACGCGAGGCTCGCGAGCTGTTTGAACGCGAATATCTTATCGTGCAAGTCAGTCGCTTTGGTGGTAATATATCCAAAACATCCAACTTTGTTGGGATGGAACGTTCCGCCCTGCATCGCAAGTTAAAAACCCTAGGCATCATAATGGACAGCACGGACGGTGCGCGGACTGCACGGATTGGTGCTAAAAAAGATGCGAAAAAAGATGCCCCAAAAAATGCAAAAAAATAACACAGGAATGTCACTATGAAAGTCATCGTTTGTGGGGCGGGTCAGGTTGGCTGGCAAATCGCGCGTCATTTGGCGCAGGGGCGTAATGAGGTCACCGTTGTCGACAATCAACCCGATTTGATTGAGCGTATTATGGAGACTCTGGATGTCACTGGGATTGTTGGCAACGCCTCTTATGCCGAGGTTTTGCGCAGTGCGGGGGCGCGCGATGCCGATATGATTATCGCGGCGACCGCCTCTGATGAGGTGAATATGGTCACCTGCCAGATTGCCCATTCGGTTTTCCAAGTGGAACGCAAAATCGCGCGGTTACGCAGTGAATCGTATTTGGATTTGGTTAATGCCAATATCTATCGCCGCGACCATCTGCCGATTGATTTGGTGGTCTCCCCCGAAAAGGAAGTCGCCGCCCAAGCGTTGCGCCAATTAACCAGCCCCGCCACCTTTGATACAGAGCCGTTTTTGAACGGCGAGATTGAAATGATAGGATTGGTGTTGGAAGAGGATTGCCCGGTATTGAGTAAGCCTTTGAAACAGTTGTCGGAGGTGTTTTCTCGCCTGCGGGCAACTGTTGTGGGGATACGGCGTGATGATAATTTATTCGTGCCATCCCCGATGGATTCCCTGCTGGCGGGCGATCAAGCCTATATCATAGTGCATGCCGCCGATAAAGCGCGGTGTTTGGATATATTCGGCAAGAAAAGCAAAGAGCAATCCCGCGTTTTAATCATAGGCGGTGGCAATGTTGGGCTGAACGTGGCGCGGGCGTTGGAGCAAAGCTCGGCGCGGATTCATTGCAAAATTATAGAGGCAAACCGTGAGTGCGCCGAGAACGCCGCCGACGGGTTGGAACGGACGATTGTGTTGCACGGCGACGGGATGGATATTGGTATTTTGAACGAGGCGAATATCGATAATTGTGACGCAGTTTTGGCGGTGACGGATGATGATAAAACCAATCTTTTGGTGGGGGCGCGGGCGAAGATTATGAACTGCCCGTTGGCGGTGTGTTTGGTGAATGACCCCAGCTTGGTGAATTTGATGGAACCCTTGGGGATTGACGCGATTATCAACCCTCGGGCGACGACGGTTTCGTCTATTTTGCGCCATATTCGCAGTACGAATGTGCAGGCTATTTATTCTATTGGCGATGCGGAGGCGGAGGTGATAGAGGCGAAGATTCTATCGTCCTCGCCCATAGCGGGCAAGGCTATTCGCGATATTGACTGGCCTGATGGGGTGCTGGTTGGTTTGATAAAACAGGGTGATGTTATTATGCGGCCGAGCGGGGATACAAAGGTGCAGGAGGGCGATGTGGTCGTTATTTTTGCGCTGAGTAAAGGGGCGGAAAAGGTCGGGCAGATGGTGCAGGTGGGGATTGAGTTTTTTTAGGGGTGAGTGATTAGTTATTAGTTGTTAGTTGTTAGTTATTAGTTCTTAGTTATTAGTTATTAGTTCTTAGTTATTAGTTCTTAGTTATTAGTTATTAGTTGTTAGTTGTTAAGGGCTAGGTATTGGGAGTTAAGGGCAGAGGTTTTTTGTTGCGCCCTCACTGCGTTCGGTTGCCCACCCGCCCACCCCTCCTGCGGAGAGCTGGACGGGGTTTTGTGGCTAAAGCCTGTCTTTGTGTCTAGGCAAAGCCTAAATAAATTTAGAAATTGCCCATCACCAATTCCCAAGTATTCTTTGCAAATAATCCAATCTATCGTCTTGTTATTCCAAATAGTAAATTTATGACAAGCCCTAACGTCTTGCAACCAAGGGGCTTTTGGCATGCCCTGCTCACAGAGCAGGGCTACGCACAAAAGACCACGCTGGTCGGCATTCGCGTAAGCGATGACGAAGACCCGAAGGGCTATTCATCGTTAATCATTCATCGTTAATCGTTAATCCCTCTCTTTACAATTCATAATTTATCACTAATAACTAACAACTAATAACTAACAACTAACAACTAACATCATGCGTATATTCAAAGACCTCCCCCTTTCGCTTTACCTATATTGGGCGGTCGTTGCGCTGATGCTCATCCCGATGACCTTCGCCACGATTGCCGAGGATTGGCTGTTCGCGCGCACCTTCTTTTACCACGCCCTAGTCCTTGGCATATGGGGCTGGTTGCTATCCATAGCCGTCGCGGACAGGTTCAAAGGCAATAAATTCGTCCATTACCTCGCCGATGTGCTGGTCGGGTTCGCCCTATTGCCCGTCCTTATGGCGCTCCCCGTGGATTACCTGCTGCCCCATATTAACTTCTGGCACGCGTATTTTGAGATGTCCTCATCCTTCACCACCACGGGCGCAACCCTGCTGGGCGAGGGGCAAACAATCCCCGATGTCATCCATCTGTGGCGCGGTTTGATAGCGTGGCTGGGCGGTCTCTTTATGATTATCATCGCCAGCACCTTGTTTTTCTCCATTAACCTCGGCGGGTTTGAGGTTTATTCCCAAGGCAACAAAGGCCTGCTGATTGCCAGCGTGTTTCAACGCGGCGATTTGCGCCATCAAATGCGGCGGTTTGCCCGCGTGATTGCCCCTATTTATATCGGCTTGACCCTAGTTTTGGCACTGGCGTTGATAATAGCGGGGGATAGACCGTTTGTCGCGTTTATCCACGCGACCTCTGTGCTATCCACCAGTGGGATTTCGCCGATTGGCGGGCTGGAAAACGCCGCCTCTGGCTGGGTCGGCGAGGCTATGATTTTCGCGTTTCTGCTGTTCGCCCTATCGCGCCATCATCTGTTTTTGTTTGACTCCAAAACCCGCCTGTCCAATAAATTTGCCGAGGTCAAAAGCGACCGAGAATTCGCGCTGGCTTGGCTGATAATCTTTGGCGCGACCGCCGTTTTATTCCTGCGCCATTTCTGGGCGGCGTTCAAATTGGACGAGGCTGGGGACATCAGCCAAGCCCTCACCGCCGTTTGGGGGACGGTTTTTAATGTGCTGTCGTTCTTAACGACCACTGGGTTTCAGAGCCAATATTGGCGCGCCGCGCAGGATTGGTCTGGTCTGGGGACTACCGTTTTGATTTTGATGATTCTAACGATGATGGGCGGGGGGATTGCCACGACCGCGGGGGGGATTAAACTCTTGCGGGTTTATGCGTTAATAAAGCATGGGCAACGCGAAATGTATCGCCTGAACTTCCCCCATTCCGTTGGCGGAGCAGGGATGCAAGCGCGGGCATTACGGCGCGAGGGTGCCTACGCCGCGTGGATTTTCTTTATGCTGTTCTTGGCGTTTTTGGCAGTGGGGATGATGGCGTTTGGATTGACGGGTTTGGACTTTGAAAACAGCCTGATTTTGGCGGTTTCGGGGCTGTCCAATACCGGGCCTTTAATCGGCACGGTTTATGGCGATTTTATCGGGTATATGCAATCAAACGCCGCCGCACGGTGGATATTTTGCGTGCTGATGGTGCTGGGGCGGTTGGAAATTCTGGCGGTTATGGCGGTTTTGAACCCGATGGTGTGGCGGGGGTAGTTATTAGTTATTAGTTGTTAGTTATTAGTTTTTTTGGGTTAGTTTTGTTGTTTTAATAATGCTTGTAATAAGTTTTATCAGCTCTTCACATTCATCAAACAAGCTCTGAAATTCTTTTTCAGAAAAATGATTTGTTTCCTTCAATAATTCCAGCCAATACAAAGTTTCATTGGTTTCCTTTTGCGCAATGGCGAGCTTATGGATAAAATCGGCGGTGCTTTCCGCATGTTGCGCTTCGCGATATAATGCACCAATGGCAGTGCCAGAACGCAAAAGCTGTTTGCTTAAAACATATTCACGTTTTTCTATCAGGAATTTATACGCCTTTACAATCCGCACTGCAAAAGCAAAACTTTTATTTTTTAGGGGAGTCTTTTTAGTCATCATAATTCATCATGTATTGTTAATAATTAACAATTAATTAAAAATGCTCGAAAAATAACTAATAACTAATAACTAATAACTAACAACTAATAAAAGCGTTTTACAATTCAACAAAACATGCTATAAAAAAAATTCCCTATTAAAAACAACAATAAGAAAGGGCAGGCCATGAACAAAGAAAAAACCAACCTGCAAGAGTCTTTTCTAAACCATGTGCGCCGTGAAAAGGTCTCCGTCACTATATTTTTAGTCAATGGGGTAAAGCTCCAAGGCGTTATTACGTGGTTTGATAACTTCGCCCTGTTGCTGAATTTGAACGGGCAAGCGCAACTGGTCTATAAACACGCGATTTCCACGATTATGCCCGCGCAACCCGTTGTTCTATACGGGAAAGGCGATTCGGATGCGGACACTGATGCAAACGCGGACGCGGATAAAACCGCGCCAAAACCCAAACCCCCAACTCCCCCCAGCACACAGGATGCTGATGAAACATAATGCGCGCCTGCGTCCTTTATCCCTTTATAAAAACGCGCGATAACACCGCCGCGGCCGCCCACAGATTGCAAGAATCAGAGGCCTTGGCGACCGCCTTAAACCTATCCCTGATTCACAGCGCAACCGTGCCTATGCGCGGATTTTCCGCAGGATTGCTGTTCGCGCGGGGCAAATTGGACGAATTGGCGGAGATTATCGCCGACAAAGACATCGGTTTGGTAGTCATTGACGGCGCCCTCACCCCCGTGCAACAGCGCAATTTGGAACGCCGATGGAAGATAAAAGTCATCGACCGAACGGGTTTGATTTTGGATATTTTCGCCAAACGCGCGAAGAGCCACGAAGGTGTTTTACAGGTGGAATTGGCGCAATTAACCTATCAAAAGAGCCGATTGGTGCGCAGTTGGACGCATCTTGAACGCCAACGCGGAGGCTTGCAATTTGTCGGCGGGGCGGGCGAAAGCCAGATAGAATCTGACCGCAGAGCGTTAGACAACGCCATCGTTCGCATCAAACGCCGTCTGGATAAAATCGTGAAAACGCGCAATTTGCATCGGGCGGCGCGGCGGTCTGTGCCTTATCCTATTGTCGCGCTGGCGGGGTACACTAATGCGGGGAAATCCACTGTTTTCAATGCTTTAACTGGGGCTGGGGTGGTCTCAAAAGACATGCTGTTTGCCACCTTGGATCCGACTATGCGGATGGTTCGCCTGCCCTCTGGTCGTGAGGTTATCGTGTCCGATACGGTTGGGTTTATCTCGGCCCTGCCGACCGAATTGATAGCGGCGTTTCGCTCGACTTTGGAAGAGATTACCAGCGCGGATGTCGTGCTGCATATCCACGATAGCGCGAGCGCGCGGATGGAAGAGCAAGCCCGCGATGTACGGCGGATATTGACGCAGTTGGGGGTTATGGATGAAGTGGGTGGGGGGTCTGTCGTGGAATCGGTTGTGGATTTTGGCAAGGATTTTGGCAAGGATTTTAACGGAGCTGATGGGGAGTCGGGTGTGGAGTCTAGTGGCTCTTCCGCCCCGCAGATAGAGGTGTATAATAAGATTGATTTATTGGAGGAGTCCGCCTTTGATACCCTGCAAAATAAGGCCGAACGGCAGGATAATATGGTGTTGCTTTCGGCGATTGACGGGCGCGGGTTGGATAAATTATGTGCGGCGATTGATGTGGCTCTGCACGATAAAGTCCGTGATAAGCTGGTGGGCGCGACCCTGCGCCTTGGCTTTGATGAGGGCAAACGCCGTGCGTGGTTGTTTGAGCAAAACGTGATTGTTAAGGAACGGCAGTTAAAGGCGGGCTTTAAGATTGAAGTGAGCTGGACGGCTGAACAGGCGGTTCGGTTTGAGAGAATGGTTAGTGACTAGTGGGCGGGGGCTTTTGTGCATATAGAGCTTTACTTGCGTAAAGCCCATACACAAAAGCCTTTGGTTACAAGACGATAAGGTTATTCTAAATTTATTTAGGCTTTGCCTAGATATAAAGACAGGCTTTAGTCATAAAAACCCGTCCGCCCAAGCCTCGCAGAGGGGTGGGCGGGCGGGAAGCCCGAACGAAGGGGCTTGCCCCGAAGTGAGGGCGAAACAAAAAACATTTACCGTTTATCATTAAAACCCATTCGTCATGTTTGGCACGGGTCGCGCGAACCCGAAGGGTGTGCGTCATGGTTGTTAGGATACAGGGATTCGCGTCACCAGCGACTCTAAAATACACTGACCCAGTACAACCGATAAGCTGACGCGCACCCGTGGGGGTGAGGGTGCGCGCGACCGCCCCCCCTGCGGACACGTCCGCTAAAATTAGGAAACAAGGCGGTCGTTTCCTAGATTATTAGGTCTGCTCTAGAATAATGATTAGCGGATTAGCCCTTCGGGTCTTCGTCATTGCTACGCAATGCCGACCAGCTCCACGCGAGGGTGGGGTCTTTTGTGCGTAGCCCCCACTTCGTGGGAGCATGCCAAAAGCCCTTTGGTTACAAGACGATAGGGATTGTCATAAATTTACTATCTGGAATAACAAGACGTTAGAGTGGATTATTTGCAAAGAATACTTGGGAAGTGGTGATAGGTTTGCTCTAAATCTATTTAGGCTTGGCAAAAGACGCTCGGACAGGCTTGGGTGCGCCCGCCCCGAAGAGGGCTTTGCCCTCAAGGGTGCGGGTGCGCCCCGTGGTGACATCGCAAAGCGATGGCGAAGACCCGAAGGGCATCACTAATAACTAATAACTAACAACTAACAACTAACAACTAACAACTAAACAGCGTCTTCCGGTGTATCCACCAGATTATCCAGCCCAGCGTCCGCGTCAGCACCAGCACCAACCTCTTCACCAGCACCATCAATCCCCATACCCATATCATCATCCATAGCAGCCGCCGCCCCCATATCATCAAACAATTCGGCATGATCCAGTGCAGCCGCGGCATCCGCCTCGTCCGCCACATCTTGGATAGATTTACCTTTGGCCTGCAATTTCGCCTCTTCCTCCGACCGCGCAACATTCAATTGCACTTCGCAGGACACCTCTGGATGCAATTCCACGCTAACCACGTGAATCCCTAACGCTTTAATCGGCGACAACAGCTTGATTTGCTTTTTATCCAAAGAAAACCCAGCCGTCTCAGCCTCCGACGCGATATCGCGCGAGCTAACCGAGCCGTACAACGCCCCCGCATCCGAAGAAGAGCGAATAATCGTAAAAGACTGCCCGTCAAGACGTTCCACAATCGATTCCGCCTCGGCTCTGGTTTCCAGATTTTGCGCCTCTAACACCGCTTTGCGTTCGGCAAAAGTGGCACGGTTGGCATCGTTTGCCCGCAACGCCTTGCCCTGTGGCAAAAGATAATTGCGACCATAGCCTTGTTTGACTTGCACCTCATCCCCCATTTGACCGAGTTTAGAGATATATTCCAATAAAATAACTTGCATAACGGGCTCTCCTATTTCACAGCGTAAGGCAAAAGTGCCAAAAAGCGGGCGCGTTTAATCGCGTTCGCCAGCTCGCGTTGTTTTTTGTTTGACACCATGCTGACACGGGCGGGGACGATTTTGCCACGCTCGGATATGTATCGTTGCAGGAGTTTCACGTCCTTATAATCGATTTTAGGTGAATCTGGATGTTGGAAAGGGCAGGATTTCTGCCGAAAGAAAATTGGCTTGTTCATGGGTTATGCTCCTGTTTCTGTGGGGTTTTCTGTGGGGGGTTCGTCTGATGCGGGCGTGTCCTCTGGGGTATCCTTGGCATCATCTTTTTTAGATTTGGGTGTTTTGGGTTTGGGCGTTTTGGGCGCGTCTGGTTTGGGCGCGTCCATATCGGCTTTATCCATTTTATCGGCAGGCTTATCATCCTGTGAATCACTCTTCTGGGAATCATTCTTCTGCGAATCCCGCGAATCACCCTTATCCGAATCACCATCCTTATCCCTGCGCGGTTTGCGCGGCGCGTCATCATCGCCCGCCTCACCCTCGCCCCGCTCACTACGGGCGCGATCGCGGTCTTCGCGCATCGTTTTGGCTTGCATCATAATGGTTGGACCTTCTGTATGCTCCTCCACTTTGATGGTTAAATTGCGCATCACATCCTCGTGCAAGCGCATCAGACGTTCCATCTCATGCACCGCGTCAGCAGGCGAATCAGAGCGGAAAAAACAATAATGCCCCTTGCGATTCTTGTTAATTTTATAGGCGAGCGTCTTCAGCCCCCAATATTCCGTATCAATAATTTTACCGCCATTGTCGGTAAGAATGGTGCGGAAATGCTCCAGCAGAGCCTCCGCTTGCGCGATGGAAATATCCTGCCGCGCAATAAAAGTGTGTTCATAGAGTGCCATGAAAGTGTAATCTTAATCTTTAACGGGCTTCAAAATATGGGTCAATTTATGCTTCCGCGCCCATATACGAGCGGCCTTGTTTATCTTTATTTAGCGAAAGCCTGTGCCTTATAGCTGATTTTTGGGGATACGCAAGGGGGAAGGGTTAGGTTTTTTGATGGTTTTGTGCTTTTATTAACGATTCGCCAAGATTTCCTTAATGGCCGCATCCCAAACCGTCGTTTCCTGCGCTCCGCTTATTGCGTGTTCCTCTGCCACCACGAAAAACGGCACCCCCTGAATGCCCATTTCCCGTGCCTGATTATCGGCGGCACGCATAGTGTCCTTATCGCTATCGCCCTCCAATAACCGAGAAACAACCGCCTTATCCATCCCTGCACCACTGGCTATACCGCACAAAACCGAAGGCACGGAAATATCCCGCCCCTGCTGGAAATACGCCTTAAACATACGGTCAACCACGGCGTTTTGGCAGCCCTCAATCCCGCTCCAATAAATCAAACGATGCGCGTCCAGAGTGTTCGGCGTGCGTTTTATCCCCGCGAAATCCAACGTCAAACCACTGGTTTTTGCCGCCGCATCTATCTGCGTATAAACCTGCACAGCTTGGGTTTTACCGCCAAACTTACCCTCCAAATACTCGCGCCTATCCATCCCACCTTGCGCCATATCAGGGTTTAATTGAAACGGATGCCAGTGGATATCAAACCCAAGGCCCGGGTTCAGCGCAAAGGCCGCGTCCAGCCGAACCTTGCCAATATAGCACCACGGGCAAATCGGATCAGAAAATATATCAAACCGAATCATAAGAGTGTTCCTTTTTTATCAAATAAACCGAATCGGTTTAACCGATTCGCAACCGTAAGTCCGCGTAAGTCCGCCCGAATTCACGCGACCCCATCCCCACATATTCACCGATTTTTATCAATATAGCAAGGCTATCCCTAAAAAAAGGACACCCTCACAAGGAGGGTGTCAAGTTATGAGGCAGGTTTCATACAGGCTGAAACCTATCGAGCAGTAATTACAAATATAGACAAAAAATCATAAAATGCAAAGTAAAATGTTAATTTGCCCATGTATAAATCGTTAAAACCGTGCTATAAACCTGTTTTTCACAAAGGAATGTTGCCAACATGACACATCACAAACCAACGGCTACTCGCCATATATCGCCTTATTTCATTGGAATTTGCGCGACCGCACTCGCCATTTTCACGCTGACCACCCCCGTTTTCGCGGATAATCATGGAATTTCCCACGGGATATCAATGTATGGCAAACCTGCCCTACCCGCGAATTACACCGCCCTGCCCTACGCCAACCCTGACGCACCCAAAGGCGGGCAGATAGTCTTTGGCGAATCGGGCGGGTTTGATTCGCTGAACCCCTATATTTTAAAGGGGCGTTCCCCTTGGGGAGTCCGCGCCCACATGGTTGAATCCCTGATGGGGCGGAATTGGGATGAACCTTTTGCGCTATACGGATTGCTCGCCGAATCGATAAAAACCGCGGATGACCGCAGTTGGGTGGAATTCACTCTGCGCCCAGAGGCGCAGTTTTCTGACGGCAGTCCCGTGACGGTGGACGATGTTTTATGGAGCTTTGAGACGATGGGCGCGATTGGTCATCCACGCTATCAACGCTCTTGGCAGAATGTAGCCAGTGCCACCCAAACGGACGAACGCACTTTGCGAATCGTCTTTAAAGAACAGGATTTGGAAGCGCCTTTAATCATGGGTTTGCGCCCCGTTTTGAAAAAATCCGATTGGGACGGGCGGGCGTTTGATGAAAGCGGGCTTGACCCTTTCACCGCTTCGGGTGCCTATATTTTGGACGAGTTTGAACCCAATAGGTTTATCCAATTCCGCCGTAATCCGGATTATTGGGGGCGTGATTTGGCGTTCAATCGCGGGCGTAATAATTTTGACACTATTCGTTACGAATACTTTGGCGATGGTGGCGTGGTTTTTGAGGCTTTTAAGGCAGGCACAACCAGCGTTCATCGCGAATGGAACGGGGCGAAGTGGAATTCTAGCTATGATTTCCCAGCCGTGCAATCGGGGGCGGTGGTGAAATCTTTAATTCCGCATCAGCGACCGACTGGTATCAATGGGTTTGTTATGAATACCCGCCGTGATATTTTCAAAGACTGGCGGGTGCGTGATGCTATGATTCACGCTTTCAACTATGAATTCATCAATCAAACCGTTAATGATAGCGCGATTGCGCGGATTTCCTCGTATTTTTCAAATTCGGTTTTGGGAATGCGGGAGGGCGCGGCGACTGGTAAAGTGCGTGATTTGCTCACGCCCTTTGATTTGATTGACGGCGCGATGGACGGCTATACCCTGCCCGTATCGGACGGCAATGTGCGCAATCGTGGGAATTTGCGGATAGCGACGGCTCGGCTGGCAGAGGCTGGCTGGACGATACAGGACGGTGTATTAAAGAACAGCGCGGGCGATGTGTTTGCCTTTGATATCGTGCTGAGTGCGGGGTCTACCGAAGACGAAGCGATTGCCAATATCTATGCCGATGCGCTGCGCCGTTTGGGGATGGATGCGCGGGTGATAACCGTGGATTCGGCGCAGTATAAGGAGCGTGTGACGGTCTATGATTTTGATATGACGAAGTATCGGCGCGGGTTGTCTTTGTCCCCAGGGGTTGAGCAAAAGGCGTATTGGGGCGGTTCTGGGGTGGTCGAGCCAGGGTCTCGCAATTATATGGGAGTGGATAATGCGGCGATAAATGCGCTGGTGGATGGGTTGGTTTTGGCCGAATCGCAGGAGGATTTCGTGGCGACGGTGCGCGCCTTGGACAGAGTGCTGATGGCTGGGCGGTATGTTATCCCGATATGGCCAGCCCCTGCCTTGCAATCGCGGGTGGCGCATAAGCGTGAGCTGCATTATCCTGCCGAGCTGCCGATATACGGTGATTGGATTGGGTTTATGCCCGATGTTTGGTGGGACGAATAGTTGTTAGTTATTAGTTGTTAGTTATTAGTGGGGGCTTTTGTGCATATAGAGCTTTACTTGCGTAAAGCCCATACACAAAAGCCTTTGGTTACAAGACGTTAGGGATTCTATAAATTTGTTTAGGCTATACAAAAGACGCTAGGACAGGCTTGGGCGTGCCCGCCCCGAAGAGGGCTTGCCCTCAAGGGTGCGGGCACGCCCCGTGGGGGCATCGCAACGCGATGACGCAGACCCGAAGGGCTAAAATAACTAATAACTAATAACTAATAACTAACAACTAACAACTAATAACTAATCGTTAACAACAAGGCGGTTGCCAGACAAAACATAAACCCCGCAATCCCCGCATCCAAAATCCGCCAAAACCGTGCCCGCCCCATCATCGGAGCCACCAATTTCGCCCCATACCCTAATGTAAAAAAGAAACTAAACGACGCAAACGACGCACAAATCCAAAACGCAAACCGCACCCCTGCCCCGTCAAACTGCGTGGAAACCGCGCCGATTAACACCACCGTATCCAAATACACATGCGGGTTTAACCAAGTCACCCCGACCAAAATCGCTAGTATTTTGAAAACAGAGACAGGCGCACCCTCCAGCTCATTACGATAATCCGAATAGAGCACCGCCCGCACTCGCATCGCACCATAGCCCACCAGAAACACGATGCCAAACACCGTCATCGCGGACTTAAACCACGCGACCTCGGCGCTTATCTGTGAAAACCCGTACACCCCGACGCTAATCAAAATCGCATCGGACATCGCGCAAAATAACACACACACCAACACGTGGCTTTTCGCCAGCCCTTGGCGCAAAACCAACGCATTCTGCGCCCCAATAACAACTATCAATGATAGGGCAGTGAAATAGCCCGTAATCCCCGCGTAAATCATCACTTATCGCTTGGTCGCAGTCCTGCGAGCCGCAGGTTTTATAGCGGTGCTTACCGCGCCTTGCGTTGGCACGACCAGCCCCGCAGAAATCACCAATTTAGCGGCGGATTCCACGTCCATATCCAACAGGACTATGTCCTTTTTCGGCACGAACAGCAAAAAGCCAGAGGTCGGATTGGGCGTAGTCGGCAGGAACACCGAACACATCTTTTTATGCCCTGCTTTGCCCAGAATCTCGCCCTTTGTATCGGTCACGACAAAGCCAACCGCCCATATCCCTTTGCGCGGATATTGGATAATGCAAGCGTGTTCAAATTTAGAGCTGGACGGGCTGGTAATCGTCTCTACAATCTGTTTTGTGCCACTGTAAATGGAACGGACAATGGGGACTCGCGCCACCAGAGCCTCTCCCAACCGCAGGATTTGCCGACCGAAAAACCCCTTTACCACCGCGCCGATAAAGGCGGTGAAGACCAGAAAGACTATGATACCGAAACCGCGCAGATTGACATCAAAATAAACTTGCGGATTATAGCGATTGGGAATCAGTGGCAAAATACGGTCATCAAAAAACCCAGCGACCGCCCAGATGAGGTAAATAGTCATAACGACAGGCAGAACGACTACTAATCCCGTAAGGAAATTGGTGCGGAATTTGCTGAATATGGACGGAGGTTTTGGCGGGAGGAATATGGGAGGGGGTTTGGTTGCCTTTACGCGAGGCTTTGCCCCCGTTTTTGCCCCCGTTTTCACATCCGTCTTTACATCGGATTTTACATCGCTCTTTCCTGCGGTCTTTACGGCAGGTTTTGCCCCTGCCCCCCCAGATAATTTTGATTTTTGATTCGCCATACCCATTTCCTATCGTATTTACACGCAATTTACATGCGACTCTACCGCCTTATCGCGAGTTTATCGCATTATTCGCAGTTATTTCCCACTATTTTCCTTTTATTTCCTTTTATATCGTATTTTTGCACTTGCCAAGTGGTAAAATTACTTTTATACGCCCCCTGTCTGGTAAAAATCAGATGAATAACAGGCAGAAGCGCGAATATGGGACAAACAGCCCATATTCCACCGGTTGGGTTGTACCCTTATACTTCTGCTCAGGTAAAACCGGAAAGGAAAACACTATGGCTCTGCCAGATTTCACCCTGCGCCAATTACTGGAAGCAGGCGTTCACTTTGGACACCAAACTCACCGATGGAACCCGCATATGGGACCCTATATTTATGGGGCGCGTAACGGCATTCACATCTTGGATTTAACGCAAACCGTCCCGTTGTTGGAGCAAGCGTTAATCGCTATCCACCAAACCGTATCGAAAAACGGTCGTGTGCTGTTTGTCGGCACAAAACGGCAGGCTAGCGACGCGATAGCCGAGGCTGCTGAGCGGTGCGCCCAATACTATATTAACCAAAGATGGCTTGGCGGAACGCTGACGAACTGGAAGGTTGTCTGCAATTCCATCGATCGTTTGAAGATGATTGATGAAAAACTGGCGGGTGAGACTGAGGGTTTTACGAAAAAAGAACGTTTGGGGATGGAGCGGGATCAACGCAAACTGCAAGCCTCGCTCGGCGGGATTCGCGAAATGGGGCGGTTGCCTGATATTTTGTTTGTGATTGACACGAATAAAGATGCTCTGTCGATAGCGGAGGCTAATAAATTAGGCATCCCCGTGATTGCCGTGATTGACAGCAATTCCAGCCCCACAGGGATAGATTATCCTATACCGGGCAATGACGATGCGACTCGCGCGATTACGTTTTACTGCGATTTGATGGCAAGGGCGGCCTTGGATGGGGTCAGCGAGCATATGCAATCTGTTGGTATAGATATGGGGGCAAGCGAAGCTGCACCTGTGGAAGAATTGCCAGAGGTGGAAGAAGCCGAGCAAGAGGTGGATGATAAAAAAGCCGGGCCGGTTGTTGAGAAGAAAGGCACGAAGAAGCTGGACGCGGCAACGAAAGCGCAAGCCGTACAGGCGGGCAAACAGGCGGTTGCGAAACCTGCCGATAAGTCAGCGAAGGCGGGGAAGTCTGCTGATAAACCAGCCGATAAGCCAGCCAAAAAACCAGCAAAGGCTAAACCTGTAAAAGCTGAACCAGCGAAAGCCAAGCCAGCCAAAGCCGCACCTGCAAAGGATGCAAAAGCAAAAGATGCACCTAAAAAGGATGCGCCAGCAAAGGCAAAAGCTACCCCCGCAAAGGCTAAAAAAGAGGACGCGCCTAAAAAGCCCGCCCCTAAAGCCACCCCTAAAAAGGCCGATACGGCGGAGAAAAAGGCTACTGCCCCTAAAAAGGCGGCACCTAAAAAACCAGCCACTAAACCAGCCACTAAACCGACAAAAGGAGACTAAATCATGGCTATCACAGCAGCACAGGTAAAAGAACTGCGCGACACTTCGGGCGCGGGCATGATGGACGCGAAAAAGGCGTTAACCGAAACAAACGGCGATATGGAGGCGGCGGTTGATTGGCTACGGACAAAAGGCCTTGCCACTGCCGCGAAAAAATCAGGACGCACAACGTCCGAGGGTTTGGTCGGTGTGCATATAAACGCCCCCCATGCCGTGGTGGTTGAGGTCAATGCCGAAACCGATTTCGTGGCGAAAAACGCGGATTTCCAAGGTTTGGTTACGGGTATCGTAAAGGCGGCCGTGGATGTGGATGATTTGGCGCAACTGATGGACGCGCCGTTAAACGGCGGGTCGGTGACGGACGCTGTGACTTCCGCGATTGCGACTATCGGTGAAAATATGTCGGTACGGCGGATGGCGCGAGTTTCGGGCGAACGGCTGGGCGCGTATATTCACACGGCGGCGGCCGAAGGGCTGGGGCGGATTGGCGTGATTGTCGCGATAAATGGCGGTAATGATGGCTTTGCCAAGCAGGTTGCGATGCATATCGCGGCGACTAATCCGCAGTCTTTGGATGAGAGTGATTTGGACGCTGACGTGATTGCTCGTGAAAAGGAAGTGCTGAGCCAGCAAGCACGGGAATCAGGCAAGCCAGAGGCTGTGATTGAAAAGATGATCGTCGGGCGGATGAAAAAGTTTTATGCTGATGTGACGTTGGTTAATCAGGCGTTTGTTATCAATCCAGACCAGAGTGTCGGGGAAGCGGCCGCGGAATGTGGTGCCGAGATCACTGGGTTTGTGCGGTTTGAAGTGGGTGATGGGATTGAAAAACGTGAAGAGAACTTTATGGAAGAAGTGGCGAAGACTATGAAGGGCGGATAGTTATTAGTTATTAGTGATTAGTGATTAGTGATTAGTTGTTAGTTATTAGTTATTAGTGATTAGTGATTAGTGATTAGTTGTTAGTTATTAGTTATTAGTGATTAGTGATTAGTGATTTTTTGCCACTTCTTGACTGGTCGGCATTTCGAAGAAATGACGAAGACCCGCAAGGGCTAAATAATTGCGAATGATTGGTTATTAGAAGTTAAGAGCAGAGGTTTTTTGTTGCGCCCTCACTTCGTTCGGTTGCCCACCCGCCCACCCCTCCTGCGGAGAGCTGGACGGGTGATTTTTGGCTAAAGCCTGTCGTTGTATCTAGGCACAGCCTAAATAAATTTAGAACAGACCTATCACCAATTCCCAAGTATTCTTTGCAAATAATCCACTCTCTCGTCTTGTTATTCCAGATAGTAAATTTATAGAGACATTATCTTCTTGTAACCAAAGGCTTTTGTGTATGGGCTTTTGCGAAGGCAAAAGCTCTATATGCACAAAAGCCACCACTAATAACTAACAACTAATCACTAACCACTAACCACTAATCACTAATCACTACCCCCTAATCACTAATCACTAATCACTAAACAAAACCCGCCCCGCAACCGCATCCAGCTTTGCCACCACCGCCTCATCGCGAGCCTCTGGTGCGGTGATAATCGCATACTCCAACGCGCGATCACACCCGCATTCGCAAACCCCACGCGCACCACCCAATTCATCAGGCAACCCCGCCACCAGTTTTTTCCCAGCCGCCACATTGCCCATTAAAACCGCGATAATCTTAGTAATATCCACCTCGCCATGGTCGGGATGCCAGCTATCATAATCCGTCACCATAGCCATTGACGCATAGCACATTTCTGCCTCCCGCGCCAAAGCCGCCTCTGGCATGTTCGTCATGCCAATCACATCGGCACCCCAAACCTCACGATACATCCTGCTCTCTGCCAGGGTAGAAAATTGCGGCCCCTCCATTGCCAAATAAACCCCGCCATTATGCACGCGAATTCCCGCCGCACCAGCCGCGGCAAAACACGCCGAGCCCAACCGCGCACAGGTAGGATGCGCCATGCTGACATGCACCACACACCCTGCGCCAAAGAAACTCTTCTCACGCGCAACAGTGCGGTCAATATACTGATTTACCACAACAAAATCACCGGGCGCGTATTCATCACGCAGCGAGCCACAGGCCGACAAGGACACCACATCCGTCACCCCCGCTCGTTTCAAAACATCGATATTCGCGCGATAGTTTATCGCCGAGGGGCTATGCACATGCCCACGTCCATGACGGGGCAGAAACACCAGCTTTATACCACCCAGCCAACCGACCATAATATCGTCCGAGGGCGCACCAAACGGGCTGTTCATCGCCAACCATTCCACCTGTTCCAACCCGTCCATATCGTACAAGCCACTGCCCCCGATAATACCGATAACTGGTTTTTTCTCTTTATCCGTCATAATAACTCCCTTTTTTATAGGGCAGATTGATACTGCCCTTTCACTGCCCTTTTCACTTGCCTTTTAGCATAAGGCGGGGTAAAGTCAAATCCAAACAAACCCACACACAAAAGGACAACCACAATGCCCATCGGTGTTTTTGATTCGGGTCTGGGTGGATTAACCATTTACCGCAGCCTCGCCCGCGCTCTGCCTAACTATGATTTCTGCTACCTTGGGGATAACGCTTGCGCCCCTTATGGCTTGCGAGATAATGACGATATAACGCGACTGACGCAGGCGGGCATGGAACGTCTCTGGCAAGCAGGGTGTGATTTGATTATCCTTGCGTGCAATACCGCCAGCGCGGTTGCCCTGCATGATTTGCAAACCGCAGGTCTGCCGAAAGGCAAACGGGTTTTAGGCGTATTCGTGCCGATGATAGAGGCAATAACCGCCCGCCCTTGGGGTGATAAATCCGCCCCCCGCCACGGTGATTTACGCCAAGTCGCCCTGTTCGCCACCCCCGCAACCGTTGCCAGCCGCGCGTTTCAACGCGAATTATCCTTCCGCGCCTTGGGCGTTGATGTGGAGGCACAGCCTTGCGATGGATTGGTGGAAGCGATAGAAGCCCATGACATGCCCCTTGCAGGCGATTTGGTTCGCGCCCATATAACCGCTTTACAAAAGCGGATGCCTATGCCACAAGTGGCTGTGCTTGGATGCACGCATTATCCTCTGGTTCGCGAGATCTTTGAGGATGTGTTGGGTGCGAATGTGCAGGTTTATTCGCAGGAACAGTTATGTGCGCAGAGCTTGATTGACTATTTAAACCGCCACCCCGAATTCGTGGAAAACACGGAGGGCGGGGGCAAAACGACATTTTTAACCACGGGGGATGCGGGCAAAGTATCCCAAGGGGCAAGCCAGTTTTTGGATAGACCCGTGGTTTTTATACAGGCGTGAAAGGGGTTTCGTGGTGAATAAGATTGTTTTGACTAGCACGATTTTGATGAGCTTGCCTGCCTGTGGCAACGGGGCTTCCCTATTAAAGCGGGGCGGTGATAATACCGCTTGCCCGAATCCCGATAGAGTCTGCTATACCGATTGGGTGGATGGTTTTGCTAACACGCCCGATAGCGACCGCAAAAATGAATTTCTGCAAGGGACAGAGGACGGGCTGGATAATGGCGATATTACGGAGGCTATCAATACCATCACAATCCCTGCCGTAACTATTCGTGGTATTCAAATAACGCCTCCAATGAGTATGGAAACCAAAACGCCCGTTATTATCGAATCCCTAACCTTTTTCTCTGCCACGCATGACGGGGTGGATTTAGACGGCGACCCTACGGACGGTGTCGCTTATTTTTATGGAAGCCCTGTGGCGGACGAACACTATTACTACGCGGGGGTTTTATCTGGCACAAATCTGGGCGCACCTGTTAGTCAAGACTTGCCCGTGGCAAATTGGCAAGGACAGATTGGGTGGAGCGCACCTGTGCGCAATAATAACACTTTACCGACAGAGCCTATGGACTTTACCCTTAACATTAATTTTGCCGATAGCACGATTAACGGGCAGGTTGATCTTGCCAATAGCCTCGCGTTTGTTGTAAATGGCAGTTTCACCCCACGCGGACTCATAACAGGAACAACCTCTTACGATAACAACGGCAATGACAACGACGGAACGCTACGCGGTTTGATTGGCGAACAGGGCGCGGTTGCCGCGTTTATCAGCGATGAAAACGCAAACACGGGATATTCTGGCGGGTTTGTCGTTTGCGCCCAAATCCCATGCCTAACGGATGAATAAAGGAACACACTATGACAAAGACACATAAAATCGCTATCCTCGGCGCGTCTGGCTATACGGGGGCAGAGCTGGTTCGCATCATCGCAACCCATCCGTTTATGCAGATTACGGCGTTAAGTGCAGAGCGCAAGGCGGGGCAAGCTATGTCCGCCGTGTTCCCCCATTTGCGCCATTTACCCCTGCCTGACTTGGTGAAAATCGACCAGATTGACTTCACCGATATTGATATTTGTTTTTGCGCCCTGCCCCATAAAACCAGCCAGAAAGTCATCGCGTCCCTGCCCAATACCCTTAAAATAGTGGATTTATCGGCGGATTTTCGCCTGAGGAATGTGGGCGACTACGCCCATTGGTACGGCCAGCCCCACTGCGCCCCCGATTTGCAGAAAACGGCGGTTTATGGGTTGACCGAATTCTACCGCGATGCGATTAAAACCGCGCGATTGGTCGCCTGTACGGGGTGCAATGCCGCCACGGGGCAGTTTGCCTTGCGTCCGTTAATCGCCGCGGGGATTATTGATTTGGACTCCATCATTATTGATTTGAAAACAGGGGTGAGCGGGGCTGGTCGCGGCGCGGCAGAGCACCTTTTACATGCCGAATTGTCCGAAGGAGCGCATTCTTACGCGGTCGGTGGGACTCACCGTCATTTGGCGGAGTTTGACCAAGAGTTTTCCGCCATAGCAGGGCGGGAGGTTCGTGTGCAATTCTGCCCGACTCTGTTGCCCGCGAATCGCGGAATTATCGCCAATGTTTGGGTGCGCGGGGATGCGCGGGCGGTTTATGATTGCCTTGCAAAGGCGTATATTAACGAGCCGTTTTTGGTGATGTTGCCCTTTGGGGACGCGCCCAGTACGCGCCATGTGCGGGGGTCTAACTACTGCCACATAGGGGTTTGCGGGGATAGAGCCGACGGGCGGGCAACCGTGATGGTCGCACTGGATAATTTAACGAAAGGCTCTTCGGGGCAGGCCGTGCAGAACGCGAATTTAATGCTTGGTTTGGATGAAACCACGGGGCTGGATTTCGCGCCCGTATTTCCGTGATTTTTGGCGTATAAATGTCTGTTGGATTGAAAAAACGCCGCCGCGTGCAGATGGTTTTAATCGGCTTTGCCATGATTATTATGTCGGCTGGTTTGATTATTTATGCCTTGGGCGAGGATAGTATTTCGTATTTTCGCAGTCCCACGCAGGTGCAGGACTCCTCGCCCAAAGACGGTGTGGTATTTCGTTTGGGCGGGCTGGTTTTGACGGGTAGCTTGCGCCAAAACGGCGACAATCATGCCTTTACCATTACCGATTCAAACGCGGATATTTCCGTTATTTATCAAGGACTTCTGCCCGATATATTCCGCGAGGGGCAAGGGGTGATAGCCCTTGGGCGTATGCAAGACAACCAGTTTATCGCGCAAGAAATCCTTGCCAAACACGATGAAACTTACATGCCGAAAGAGGTGATAGACGCACTGAAAGCTCAAGGGGTTTATCAGCCCCCCAATAAATAAAACACCCCCACAGAAAACACCACCGAACGCCCCATATTCATTTTATTAGAGGTTTGCCCACAGTATCGCCCCCTTTGAAACAAAGGGAAAAGCCATGCCAAAACCTCACAAACCCCAAACAATCGACAAAATCGCCCGCGATATTCTGCGCCGAGAAGGCGGCTATGTCAATGACCCAGATGATTTGGGCGGGGCGACAAAATACGGAGTAACCCTTGAAACTATGCGCCGTTTGGGGCTGGATGTCAATCAGGACGGGCAGGTGACGCAGGCGGATGTGAAATTACTGACCCGCAAACAGGCGGTGCAAATTTTCAAAGACCATTATTTTTATCGCCCGCGATTAGACCGCCTGCCCGCGCCGTTGCAACCCGCCGTCTTTGATATGCAGGTGAATTCGGGCAGTAACGCCATTAAAATCCTGCAAAACCTGCTGAATGACGCGCAGTTTGATTTGATAGTGGATGGGATTTTGGGGGCGCATAGCCTGTCTGCTGCCGCTCGGTTTTGCGCCCGTGCGCCCGATTACGCGGTGGATGCTTACGGGATAGCTCGGCGGAATTATTACTATGCTTTGGGCGATCGGCGGGCGGCCTCGCGTAAATATATCGTCAATCGCCGTGGTGGGAAAGGCGGCTGGATTCGCCGTGCCGAGGATTTTATCAGCAGGCCGTTTCATCTGTCCCTGCGCGACCATCGTGAGAGGACCGCACAATGGGATTAATCGCGACATTATTCGGGTTGGCAAAACCTCTGGGGCATATAGGCAAGGCTATTATAGGGCATAAGGCCGCCAAATCGGCACACGCCCACGCGCGGACTATGGGTGCGTTACAGCAATATGGGGCGGAATTTCAATCAGTAAGAGGCGGCTGGTTTGATAATTTTGTCAACGGATTAAACCGCCTGCCCCGCCCGTTTCTGGCGTTCGGCACGATGGGATTATTCGTTTATGCGATGGTTGATCCTGCTGGATTTGCCGCGCGAATGGCGGGCTTGGCGTTAGTGCCAGAGCCGTTGTGGTGGTTATTCGGCGCGGTTGTGTCGTTCTATTTCGGGGCGCGGGAGCTGCATCATTTACGCGTGAAAAAGGGAGTTTTTGGCGGGGGTGGGAACGGCTTGGGGGGAGTTGCGCCGCGCAGCTCGCAGGATGGAAAGGATACGGTGTTTAACGGAAAAACGCGGGCGGTTGGAGGGAATGCCGCGTTGGATGCATGGCATGATTCTAACGATTAACGATTAACGATTAACGATTAATTTTTAGCCCTTCGGGTCTTCGCCATCGCTTTGCGATGTCACCACGGGGTGCGCCCGCACCCTTGAGGCTAAAGCCTCTTCGGGGCGGGCGCACCCAAGCTTGTTATTTTAGGAAAGACCTTGCCAAACATAACCCATGCCCTTCTAAAAGCTGGTCGGCATTGCGTAGCAATGACGAAGACCCGCAAGGGCATTCAGCATTATTCTAGAGCAGTTCTATAATTCTAGGAAACGACCGCCCTGTTTCCTAATTTTAGCGGGCGTACCCGCAGGGGGGGCGGTCGCGCGCACCCTCACCCCCACGGGTGCGCGTCAGCTTATCGGTTGTACTGGGTCAGTGTATTTTAGAGTCGCTGGTGACGCAAATTCCTTTATACCTAACAACCAAGACGCACACCCTTCGGGTTCGCGCGACCCACGTGCCACCATGACCATCAGTTATTTTATTTACAACAGACTCGCCAAGCATAACCAAAGGCTTTTGTGTATGGGCTTTTTCGCAAGAAAAAGCTCTATATGCACAAAAGCCCCCACTAATCGTTAATCACTAATCGTTAATCGTTAAACTTGACTCCCCAACAACTCCCCCCTATACTCCCCGCCATACCAACCCTTACGAAAGCCCGCCCGATGTTTAACCGCCCCCATATAGACAAAACTTTCCTTATCAAATGGGGCGCGTCCATCGCCCAAATCGGCGGCTATGCGCTGACGGGATTCGGCATCACGCCGTATAACATTTATCTGTTTATTATCGGGCTGATTGGCTGGTTTATCGTTGGGCTTTTGTGGAATGATAAGGCGATTATCCTGATTCACCTGATAGCGTTTGGCGCACTGATTGCTGGCTCTGTGTCCTAAAATGGCGCGTTATGCTTTGAAAATAGAATACCATGGGGCTCGGTTTTTCGGCTGGCAGAGGCAGAAAACCCATCCCTCCGTGCAACAAACCGTCGAGGAAGCCTTGGCTAAAATAGAACCCGCCCCCGTGATAATAGAAGGCGCGGGGCGCACCGACACAGGCGTGCATGCCTTGGGGCAGGTCGCCCATTGCGATTTGCAAAAGGACTGGACGAGCGCGAAATTATGCGCCGCCATGAACTATCATTTACGCCCATATCGCGTTGTTATCAAGGCCGCCGCGCGGGTAGCGGACGACTTCCACGCACGGTTCAGCGCGATTGAACGGCGGTATATGTTTCGCCTGCTGACCGCGCGGATGCCCAGCGTGTTTGATGCGGGATTGGTTTGGCAAATACCGCATGCTCTGGACGCAGAAGCGATGCAATTGGGGGCGAATCACCTGCTTGGGTCGCACGATTTTACCACGTTTCGCTCTGCCATGTGCCAAGCGGGCAGTGCGGTGAAAACGCTGGATAAGCTGGATATTTCGGTTATGCCGAGGGCGGAGGGCGCGGTGGAATATCGGTTTGACGTGCGGGCGCGGAGCTTTCTGCATCATCAAGTGCGCAGTTTTGTTGGGACTTTGGCGCGGGTTGGCGAAGGTGCGTGGTCGCCTGACCGCGTGAAAACGGCGTTGGAAGCCTGCGACCGCGCCCAATGCGGACCTGTTTGCCCGCCCCAAGGGTTGTATCTGGCAGAGGTTTGTTATGGGGAAGAGGTTTTTTAGCGATTAACGATTAATGATTAACGATTCACCACTAATAACTATTTACAATCCCCTCCATTTTACGCTATCCTAGCAAAATTAACCACAAACCCACCACAAACCCAAACATACCAAAATGACCCTGCCACACCCCCTCCCCCCCATCATCGCATTCTGCCTGTTAGTCTTAACCGCAACCATAACCACGACCACCGCCTCCGCCCAACCCTTTGAAACACAAGCAAAATTCGCGCTTATCATCGACCAAACCCACAACACCGTCCTGTTTGAAAAGGACGCGGACACACCCTTCCCCCCCGCCTCCATGTCCAAACTGATGACACTAAACATGCTGTTCGAAGCCCTGCGCGACGGCCGCGTCACGCTCGACACGGAATTCACCGTATCCGAACGCGCCCACGCCATCGGTGGCTCGACCATGTTTCTGCGCCACACCGAACGGGTTGCCATAAAAAACCTAATCCCCGGCATTATCGTGCAATCGGGCAACGACGCTTGCATCACCGTGGCAGAGGGCTTGGCGGGGTCCGAGGACGCTTTCGCCCGCCAGATGACCGCCCGCGCAGCCGAGCTTGGCATGACGCAATCGGTTTTCACCAATTCCACGGGCTGGCCTGCCCCAAACCACCGCATGAGTGCGCGGGATTTGGCCTTCATAGCCCAACGTTTGATGACAGAATTCCCCGAATTCTACCCGTATTTTGCGCAAACCGAATTCACTTGGGACAATATCACACAGGCGAATCGCAACCCTCTTTTATCGCTAGGCATCGGCGCGGATGGGTTGAAAACGGGCTATACGGAGGAGTCGGGATACAGTTTGACAGGTGCGGCTAAGGCGGGCAATCGGCGGATTGTGTTTGTCGTATCGGGGATGGAATCGAAAGCCGAGCGCGCCCGCGAATCCGAACGAGTCGCCAGTTGGGCTGTGCAGAATTTCCGTGAAAAGCAAATCCTTGCTGGCGGGGAGGTTCTTGGCACGGCGGATGTTTGGCTGGGGGCGGTTGATTCCGTGGGGCTTTATACGCGCGATGCGATTACCGTTCTTCTGCCCGTGGCAGGGGGCAAATCTTTACAGGCAGAGGTGCAATTTACTAACCCAATCCCCGCACCGATTGAAAAAGATGCGCCCGTAGGGACGCTGATTGTGTCGGCTTACGGTGGGGAGCGCAGCTATCCTTTATACGCGCAAACGGCGGTGGAGCAGTCTGGCACGATACGCGCGACTTGGCAGAAACTGCGGATTCTTGGGGCGCGGATGTTGGGGCAGGATTTGTATTCGGTCGGGGAATAGCGGTTATGTTTATCACTTTTGAGGGTATTGACGGGTCGGGCAAAACCACGCAGGCAAAGCTGTTGGCAGAGCGGTTACGCGCCGACGGGCGGTCGGTTGTTTTAACGCGAGAGCCTGGGGGCAGCACGGGGGCGGAGGCTATTCGTGGATTGCTGGTCAAGGGTGACAAGGATAAATGGTCGGCGGAGACCGAGATTTTGCTCTTCACCGCCGCACGGCGCGACCATTTGGAAAAGACCGTTCGCCCCGCCGTGGCGGCTGGGCAGATTGTGATTTGCGACCGTTTTGCCGATAGCACGCGGGTGTATCAGGGCAGTGTTCGTGCCGCGAAACGCGCGTTGGTGGATGACCTGCATAGCCTTATTATTAAGGACGAACCCGATGTGACATTCGTTATTGATATGGACGCGGGTGTGGCTGCTGGACGGGCGGCGAGCCGCGATGACAGCGAAGGACGGTTTGAAAGTTTCGGGGTGGAGTTTCAGCAAAAGCTCCGTGCGGGGTTTTTGGCACTGGCGGGCGAACCTGCGCATCGCGGGCGGTGCTATGTTATCAACGGGGATCAAGAGCCAGAGGCGGTTTTGGCGGAGGTTTTGGCAGTTTTAAATAATGGTGAATTGTGAATGATGAATGGTGAATTATTGGTTATTCTGGATTAGAGGTTAGGTATTGGAAGTAAGAGCAGAGGTTTTTTGTTACGCCATTTCTTCGAAATGTCGCCCGCCCGCCCACCCCAGCCTGTCCGAGCGTCTAGGCACAGCCTAAATAAATTTAGAGCAAACCCATCGCCAATTCCCAAGTATTCTTTGCAAATAATCCAATCTATATTCTTGTTATTCCAGATAGTAAATTTATAGAAAACCTATCGTCTTGTAACCAAAGGGCTTTTGGCATGCTCCCACGAAGTGGGGGCTACGCACAAAAGACCATGCTGGTCGGCACTCGCGTAAGCGATGACGAAGACCCGAAGGGCATTATTCACAATTCACAATTCACAATTCATAATTCACCATTCATCATTAAAACCTTGACAATCCGCCAGCAATACCTAATAATAACTAAACACTTAACCCCCAACACATAACACCCACCATGAGCGACCCAGAAACCCTGCCCGAATCCGATTGCGTTGCTAACGCCCCGCACCCTCGGTTCAGCGAAACCATGTTCGGCCAACACACCGCGCAGGCCGATTTCCTATCGGCGTTTCGCCAAACGCGCCTGCACCACGCTTGGCTGCTGGGGGGCGCACGGGGTATAGGCAAGGCGACCCTAGCGTGGCATATCGCGCGGTTCATGCTGGCGCAGCAAACCGCCAATCCGCCCAATGACACCCTTATTCTACCGCCCGACCACCCGATTAATCCGCGTATCCACACCCTTGCTGACCCGCGTTTATTCCTGCTTCGCCGCGCTTATGATACCAAAAAAGCCACATTCCAAAGCCGAATCAGCATTGATGACATCCGCAAATTGACGCACTTTTTCTCACTATCCACACCCGATGGCGGGTGGCGGGTGGCGGTGATTGACACACCAGACGAACTCAGCCCGAACGGCGCGAACGCCCTGCTAAAGATATTGGAAGAACCGCCCGAACGCAGTTTATTCCTGCTTATCAGCCATAAACCCGCGTTTTTATTGCCAACCATTCGCTCGCGTTGTTGCGTTTTGCGCTGTGCGCCTTTGCCCGATGAAACCGTGCAAACCGCCCTAAAACAGATGAACGCACCCCTGCCAGACTCCGAATCGGAAAGGCGGGCGTTGCACTTGCTGGCCAAAGGCTCGCTGGGTGAAGCGTGGCGGTTGTTAAACGGCGATGGTATCGCGTTGTATCGGCAAATCGTGGGGCTGATGGGCAAGGGATCGCCGATTCCCCGTGCGGCTCTGCTGGATTTTGTCGGGATGGCGACCGAACGAGGCAACACGGAAAAAACCGCTATGACGCATCATTTGCTGCATACCTTCGTGTCGCGAGTATCGCATTTTGGCGTGGATAACGCGGGGTTTTCACCGATTACAGAGCAGGAACGGACGTTATTTGCCCAGCTTTGCCCGAATTTGGCACGGGCGCAAGTTTGGGCACAAGCTCTGCAGGATATTATCGCGTTGCAAACGCAGGCGGAGATGATAAACCTTGATCCCCATTCCATTATGCTGGATACGTTTTTGCATCTGGATAAAACCATTCAAAACTGATATAACCGCCCTATGACCGACACCATCGTTGATAGCCATTGCCACCTTGATTTCCCCGTTTTTGCCGACCAGCAGGACGCGGTTATTGAACGCGCCCACGCGGGCGGGGTTGCCACTATGGTCAGTATTTGCACGCGATTGCGCAACGAACCGCAGGTACGCGCGATTGCCGAAGCCCATCCCCGCGTGTTTTATGCCGTGGGCAACCACCCGCTGAATTGTGGCGAGGAAACGCTGGCGACTACCGAGGATTTAATCAAAATCGCCGAGCACCCCAAAATGATAGGTATTGGCGAGACTGGGCTGGATTATCATTACACCACGGACACTATGACCGCGCAAAAACAATCCTTCATCGCCCATATTGCGGCGGCGCAACAAACCAATCTGCCCCTGATAATCCACGCTCGCGCTGCCGATGCGGATATTGCGGATATATTAAAAACCGAGCATAAAAACGCCCCGTTCCCCTGTGTCATGCACTGTTTTTCATCATCAAAAGAATTGGCGCACACGGCACTGGACTTGGGGTTTTATCTGTCCATGTCTGGTATTGCCACCTTTAAAAACAGCCAAGATTTGCGGGATATTTTTGCCAATAGCCCTCTGGATAAAATTCTGGTGGAAACGGATAGCCCCTATCTTGCCCCCGTGCCACATAGGGGTGGCACGAACGAGCCCGCTTTGTGCGTCCATACCGCCGCCGTTGGGGCGGATATTTTTGAAATGACTTACGATGATTTTGCCCGTACAACCACGGATAATTTTTATCGTTTGTTTAGCAAGGCGTGGCGATGAAAACCAACCTAAAATTAACTATTTTGGGGTGCGGGTCTTCTGGTGGAGTCCCCCGTTTGGGCAATAAATGGGGTGCGTGCGACCCGCTAAACCCGAAAAACACGCGACTGCGGTGTTCGCTTTTGATACAACTTATCGGCGCGAAAGGCACGACGACCGCGCTGATAGACACGGGGCCTGATATGCGCCAGCAACTGCTCCGCGCGGATATAGGGCATCTGGACGGGGTGATTTTCACCCACGACCACGCCGACCATACCCATGGGCTGGACGATTTGCGGATGATTTTTCTAAACCGAGGCGCGCCCTTGGATGTTTGGGCGAACAGGGCGACTGCCGATAGCCTGCGGGCGCGGTTTGACTATGTTTTCGCCACGCCAAAGGGCAGCAGCTATCCGCCGATTTTAACGATGCATGTGTGCGAATACGGGCGCGATTTTGTGATACGCGGGGCGGGCGGGGATATCGTGGTGCGCGTGGCAGAGGTGCAACACGGCCGCATGATGGTGCTGGCTGTGCGGATTGGCGGGATGCTGTACGCGCCCGATATATCGGGGATTCCTGATGGGTCGCGGTGGGCGTTTGAAGGGCTGGATTATTTGATTATTGATGCGTTGCGATATGCTCCGCATCCGTCACACGCGCATTTAGAGCAGACTTTGCAATGGATAGCGGAGTTCGCGCCAAGGCGGGCGGTGCTGACGAATATGCATAGCGATATGGATTATGAGGTTCTGCGTGGGGAGGTGCCAGATGGCGTGGTGCCTGCGTTTGATTTTATGTCGCTTTTGGTTAGTAATTAGTTTTTTAGTGCTTTTTGGGCTTGATTTTGTCGTAAATTGTGTTTATTGTAAAAAAATCACTAGGGCGGTTGCATCTGCCCGACCAAAAAAGACAAACAAAACGTGCAAAGGGACACGCTCATGCCATATATCAAACTTTTAACCGCCCCCCTCATCATCATTGCTGGGCTTGCTTTATTAACCGCTTGCGGGGGTGTTGCTGTTAATAACACCACCAATAACAACAATATCATCAACGTTGACCCGTGCGTGGCGAATCCGTTTGCCGCGGGTTGCACCACCACAGCTGCACAGCAGCTGGCGTTTTGCCGTGATGCCAACCAAACCACGGATAGCAAAGAAGACGATTGCGCCCCGACGGTGCGTCTCGTTTGTACTGCTGATGCCTTTGATGACCTTTGCACCGCCCGGACCCAAGAGCAAGCGGAGGCTTTTTGTGGCGACCCCACCAAAACAACCACTACCAAAGCCGCCGATTGCGAAGATACGATAACGACCGCTTGCATGAATATCCGCCATACGCTCTGCGATGGCATTCAGAAATATATAGACCTGCGCGCGCAGGAGGATAGTGAATGCTTGATGCGTACTGGTTCGCAAGCGGCTTGTGATGAGGAAATACGGGTAGATACATGCGATGCAGACGAGTTTGCCACGGGGTGCGTGGAGCAAAAATACGTTACCGCACGCAGGACGGCTTGCACGAACGACAACCTCGCCACGCGGTGCATGGCGACTGTTACGCTGGTTTGCGGGACGAATGGCGAGCCTTTGGATACGATTTGCGTCGGTATTGCCGCCTATTACCCCGCGCAAAAATTGGCTTGTGCCACGGGGGAGGATGCCCGAGGCGAGCCCGCTTGCGCACCCACGATTATGCGGATTTGTGCGGCGAATGGTACTCCTTTTGATACGTTCTGCACGGGCTTGCCAGATACGGATGATAACCGCCAAACGGCTTGCGAATCGGGTGATAAAACACGCTCAGAATGCGTATCCACGATTGCGCGAGTTTGCGCGGCGGATGGTACTCCTTTTGCTGATCTCTGCACGGGGACTCCAAACATAACAGCTACGCGAGCCACCTATTGTGAGACGAACGGAGATGTGGCAGCATGCCCGAATCCAAACTATGGCAAGTGGGTGGCTAGCTTTGCAGGAAAAACAGGGGCGGAAGCACTGGCAACTACGCCCGCTAATCTAAATGGGCGTGTTGACGTCGGATTTTTGTCGGGCTTGACCACAACCACGCCAGTCATAACGGGACTTAGTAACAGTCTTTATAGCCCCTTAACCTTTGCCGAGTTCAATGGGGGCGATGGACGCGGTGGTTCCGTGTACTGGCTCAGTACTTGGACAGGAAACGACCTCACCAACTTTCATGCAGGAATTCTTACAACAACGGATGTGGGCGCACCTTTGGATAATGCCGCGCAAAGCGGGTCATGGGTGGGGCGGTTTCAGGCGTGGAATACCGCTGTTAGCGGCCGAGTTGATGTAGACTTCATCCTTACGGTTGATTTTACCGCGGAAACGATTCATGCCTTTCTTGAAAATGTCGTTGCTGGTGAATTTGGAGTAGAGGTGGATTTTGAAATAGATGGGGGTTTTGACCCAGAGACTGGCGTGATAGATGGCACTATTGAGTATGGTCGGGATGATGGTCTGGCTAGTAATGATGATGATAATGTTGGGTCTAACCGTGCGTTAGAGGAGGGTGACCGTAGCTACCTCAAGGGGACTTTGACTGGTTTAATCGGGCAGCACGGGGCGACTGGCGCGTTTTTTGCCCGAGCGGGTAATGTCTACATGACGGGCGCGTTTATCGCCGTGCCGGAAAGCGTTATTGTGAATCACGCCGATTGGGCGGAGGGTTTGGGAGTGCCAGAAACTGCAGCTACGTCTAGAATTACCGAGACGATAACCGACCACGCCAGAAACACCATTATTACCTTTACAACGCCACCCTCCCTATTGGGAGATAAGGTTATGGCAACATTTGATGGTCAACGGTTCAGCCAGACTCTGCTCGGTGGGTTTTATACGGATATTACTACTAGTACTAATTCGGTTGGGCTTTTGCCTCGCACCAATATGGGCAGTCCATTGGGCGATACATTTAGCGGGGGTGATATGACCGCCACTTGGAACGGGATGATATCAGGGGATAATGTGGGCAACACAGATTTCTTGTTAGAGATTAATTTGACCAATGATAGCGTAGAGGCGTTTTATCAAACTGATGACCTCAGCCAGTATTATCATTTCAAAGGCAATTATTCTGCCACTGGTCTGCTAACAGGTACGGTTAATTATGGCACATTCAGCACGCTTGCCAGTGATGGCGTGTCACCAGTGGCAACGTCCGCGCGCGCCGATAATGGGATTTTTAGGGGAATAATCGGGCAGTTCGGCGCGACGGCGGTTTTTGTCAGTGGTACGGGGGTTGATTCTTCCACTGGTCAACCAACAGGTGGTGGCACAGGGGACTTTGCTGGCGGGTTTGCTGTCACTCCAACGGCGCAGCTCAACCCGAATGCAAACTTTAGAGATTGGGTGCGTGATTTTGGGCGGTCTCCCCCGCCCACAGAGCTTGACGCAACAAACCGCAAAAACGAATTCTTGGCAGGTGAGACAGCGAAGCTGACTACAACGGGGGCGACCAGCGTAGAAAGCGATGCAATAAGTTCTTTGACGCGTGCCTCTGCCAGATTTAACGACTTGCCACTGCTCCAATCTGGACAGGCGGAAGATGGTGTTGCGTTCTTTTATGATACTATTGTAACTATGGGTGAGGCTGATACCTATAATTATTACGCGGGGATTCTATCTGGCACAGATTTGGGTGCGCCGATAGAAGGTGTCGCCGCGACAACCGCCCAATGGGAGGGGCAGTTTAGGGCATTCCGTGATAATAGCGGCATAGAGGAGGATAATGTAGATTTTGTATTGGATATTACCTTTGCTGGAAAAACAGGTTCAATAGAGTCGTATGTTGTGATTGATGCAGATGAAGGTGCCTATTATCACGTGGATGGTGAGTATAATGCCCAAGGGGTAATCTCTGGCTCGGTTGATTTTGGGGAATTCAGGGGTGTTGGGACAGCGACAATAACACCAGATGATGAGAATTCAGAGGGAATTCTTACAGGGCTGATTGGCGAACAAGGCGCGGTTGGCGCGTTCATTGGTGGCACTGGTACAAAAGAGGCTCTGGCAGATTTGGCGAGTGGTAAAATTGCCTATGTCGGCGGGTTTGTTGCCGCGCCCTTTATTGACCTAGAGGATACGACATCCACTATGGTTGAGTTTAATGATTGGCGGCGTGGTTTTGGTCGGTATATCCCGCCCATGACAATCGCAGATGCAACCGTAAGCATGGACACTTTGTCCGCCTTTTTAACTACTGCCAGTGGGGGACTTGATAACACGGGATTGACAAAACAGGCAAGCAATGCAGGTGGCACATCCGATGTTGTTACCTTAACGCGCGCGGGTTCTAATGTGGATGGTTTTACTTATGTTAGTGGCTTTAACACCACTCTTGATTCACAGCTGGGTTTTGTCGGTATTCTGCCAACCACAAATCTGGGTGCGCATATCCCTATTAGTGCTACAACGGCAAAGTGGGCGGGGAAATATTACAATAGCGGTAATGGTGGTGTTACCTCTTCACCTATTACCTTCGCTATTGATTTCAGCGCGGCGCGAACCATTGATGGAACGGGTACTGGCACAACCGCCCCTGTTTTTGACCTTACGTTTGATGCAAGGGGCTTTATCAGTGGTACTGTCGAATCTGCTGGTCAAGTTACGAATGGGCTTAGCACTGAAGTAGATGCGACTAAGGTCTTTTCTGGAACGGCGCGGGGGTTGATTGGGCAACAGGGACTGGTCGGCGGGTTCATAAGCCCAACTGGACATCACGGCGGGTTTGTCGCCGATAATCCCGCGTTTGACGATACACCTGCGATTGCGAGTTATCTTGATTGGGTGGATGTCACCACGCCCGCTGCCACACGCGCCTTCCCACTCGCCAACGAATTTGTAACGGGTGCTGATACTACGGGTGCAACCAGCGTTGATTTTATTAACTTTAGCAATGCCATCAGTGTAGATACCACTTTCGGTGGGGATGTTAACCCAGGAAATATCAACGATGGTTTTCAAATTTTTTCAAATGCAGATGGTGTGGGTGATCCCACGAATTTCTACGCGGGGATTTTGACAACAACTAATTTGGGTGCGCCTATAGCGGAAGTCGCTGGTGCCGTTTGGCAAGGGCACCTCTATGCCGCACGTGTTGAGGGTGCAGGTGGCTATGAACAAGCCCAATTTGTGCTGGATTTTGATTTTGCCATGAAGACAATTTCTGCCGAAGCCATTCCCGCAAAGCATGAGAGTGGTGTGGCACTTGCCGATGGCGTTGCCGCTTACGGTTTCACTGCGGTATGGGATGACCGCGGGGTGTTTCAAGGCACGATAGCCCGCACCGTTGCCTCCGTGGATAGCGATGGGACTTTAACAGGGATTATCGGGGCAGCGGGCGCGGTCGGCGTGTTTGTCAGCGATGCGGCCGCGCCCGTGGGTTATGCTGGCGGGTTTGTTGCCAACCCAGATGCCCGTTGGATTGTGCAATACGACGATTGGGTGGGTAGTTTTGACCCAGCCCTGCCCGCGACAATCGCTTTATCAGGGGCAAGCACAGGTGTTTTCGGTGGCTTTTTAAATCTTGCCTCTGGCGAGACAACGATTGCTCCAGGGGACTTGACGTTAATGACAATGACAGCGAGAGGGGCGGAGGATGCCATGCCCGCCGTCTCCAAAAGTCTTCCCCGCGCTAGTGATGCGATGGATGGTGTTGTTTATATTAGCGGCTGGAACGGTAATAATAATCAAACCTTTGTCGGGCTTCTGCCAACCACAAATCTGGGTGCGCCTTTCGTTATTAGTGATGAATCGGCAGAGTGGGCGGGGACTTATTACGATAACATAATCGGGGCTGATACCGCCATCACTTTTGATATTAATTTTAGCACGCGTTCCATTGGCGTAAAGGCGGGTAGTATTACTACCGCCTCCGCGCCCACTCTTGCCCTTGGATTTAACAACGCGGGTGTTATCACTGGCACGGTGACGAAAAACAGCATGGAGGCAACAGCCCGTGGTTTGATTGGGGCAGAGGGACTGGTCGGGGGTTTCGTAGATACTACTACAAGAACAGGCACACTCTTCCTCTTCCACGGCGGGTTTGTCGCGGATAACGCCAATAACGCGGTCGCGAACTAGGGCGGGTTAATCACTAATCACTACCCCCTAATCACTCACTTATCGCGCCCAAAATTCGCCCCATCAATATCCTGCCCCGCCTCTATAATCGCACGGCGAATATCCCGCGTCCGCGTAAAATACGCGTGCAAATGGTCGCCATCGCCACTGCGAATCGCGCGTTGCAAATCAAACAACTCCTCGCTAAACCGTCCCAGAATCTCCAATGTCGCCTCCCTATTATTCAAAAACACATCCCGCCACATAGTCGCATCGGACGCGGCTATACGGGTGAAATCGCGAAACCCCGCGGCCGAATAATTTATCACCTCTTGGTCGGTAACGCGGCGCATATCATCGGCTACCCCAACCATCGTATAGGCTATTAAATGCGGCGCATGCGAGGTCACCGCCAGCACCAAATCGTGGTGTTCAGGGGTCATAGTTTCCACATTACTGCCCAAACCCTGCCAAAATTCGGTAAATCGCGTCAGACAATCCACAGGCACCCCCGAATCGGGCGTGAAAATACACCATCGGCCGCGAAACAGCCCGTCAAACCCCGCTCGCGGACCAGATTTTTCCGTCCCCGCCAAGGGATGCGCGGGGATAAAATGCACACCAGCAGGGATATGCGGGGAAACCGCCGCAATCACGGCTTGTTTTACCGACCCAACATCGCTGATAGTCGCGCCCTTGCGAAGATGCGGTGATATACGCGCCGTTAAATCCGCCATCGCGCCAACAGGGGCGCATAAAATCACCAAATCCGCGTCTTTCACCGCGTCCTCTGCCCTATCACAAACATCGCAGAGGTGCAATTCGTCCGCCACCGCCCGCGTTTCTGCACTGGGGGCAAAGCCCGCGATTTGCCCCGCCAGCCCGCGTTTTCGCATCGCCAAGCATAGGGAAGAGCCAATCAACCCAAGCCCCAAAATCGCGGCCTTTTCATACAAATGTGTCATTGGTTTTCCTTTGCCATAAAGCCTTTTACCGCCACCATCAGCCGAGCCGATTGCGCCCCCGTGCCAACCGTCATCCGCAAACAATCCGCCAAATCATAGGCGGCAACATGGCGCACTATAATACCGTTTTGTTTCAAATAGTCATCGGCTCGGGTTGCCTGCCCCGCATCATCAAACCGCACCAGAATAAAGTTCGCGGTCGATTCATCCACCTGCAACCCAAGCGTGTGGCATTCCCGCGTCATCCAGTCCCGCAATTTTTCATTTTCTGCAAGGCAATAGTCCCTATGTTCCGTGTCATTCAACGCCGCCACCCCCGCCGATAAAGCCGCCGAATTGACATTAAACGGACCGCGCAATCGCGATAAAACCTCTATAATTTCACGCGAAGCAACCCCCCAGCCGAGCCTTAACGAAGCCAGCCCGTACAGTTTGGAAAACGTCCGCAACATCACCACATTATCGCGGGTTTGTGCCAGATTTTGCCCGCCATCATAACCGCGAACAAACTCTGCATACGCGCCGTCTATCACCAGAATCGCGCCTTGCGGAATCCCGTCTGCCAGCCGTTCCATAGCCTCTGTATCAATCATCGTTCCCGTTGGATTGTTGGGGTTTGCGATGAAAACCAGCTTTGTTTTATCGGTGCAAGCCGCGAGCAGTGCCTCCACATCCGTGGTACGGTTTTGCTCGGCTGCCGAAACAGGCGTAGCCCCCACGGACAACGCCGCCAAGCGGTACATTAAAAACCCATGGTGGCTGAATAAAACCTCATCCCCCAGCCCCGCAAAAGCCGCACACAACAGCCCTATTAATTCATCCGAGCCGTTGCCACAAATCAAATTCCCCGCATCCACCCCGTAATGCCCCGATAACGCAGTTTTCAAACCGCTATGGTCAGACGAAGGGTACGCCGCCAGCGCACCCGCCACGGACAAAAACGCCTCCCGCGCCATCGGCGAACAGCCATGCGGATTCTCGTTAGAGCTGAGTTTAATGACGTTATCTTTGCCGTCAATTCGGCTCTCCCCGCCGATATAAATCTCAATATCCATAATTCCGGGTTTGGGCGTGATTTTATTCATCTTGTCGTCCTTTTACACAGATTAGCCTGTTGACAGCAAATCCGCAAGCGACAAAAACGCACTTAACCCAATCAAAACATAGGCGACATTGCGATAGATTTTCTCTTTCTCTGGATTGAAAATCCACGTGCCAAGCATACCGCCCAAAGTGTAAGGCACCGCCAAAAGCAGCCCGATAACCATAGGAGTCAAAACCAGTTGCCCTTGGAAATAAAACGCGGGGAACAGCAGGATATCTATGCTGAATAAATACACCATAGCCGTGCCACGAATCGCCTTCACTGGCGCGGTGCTCGCCATATAAGTCAGGATAATCGGGGGGCCGGGCAACCCCGCGACTCCGCCCATAAATCCACCCGCAGCACCCACGCCAAAGATTGAACCCATGCCCAATCGCCCGCGATACCGCCAACCGCTTAACAACACGGCAAGCATCAAAAACGACAGCCCGCAAACCAGCCAACGGAACACATCAGCATCCATCCTTGTCAATAAATAAACGCCAAAGGGCAAGGTTATCGCCGCGCCGACAAACAACAGCACCATGTCGCGTTTAAACCCATCGCGAATCGCGCGGGGCAACAAAACCACTGGTCCGAACATATCAAAAACCGTCATCATCAGGATTGGCCAAATATGATAATCCACGACAATCAACGCCAAAGGAATGAATATCAGCGCAGTGCCAAAGCCCGAAAACCCCCGCACACACCCCGCGATAAAGGCGGCGATAATCAGCCACCACAGCCCGTCATACATAATTGCAGAATAAAGCAGTTCCATTACGCGTCAATCTTGGAAAACCGCGTGCCAGCGGATTGGCTTTTCTTTGACCAATCGCGTTTGACACCGAAACGCAACAGCATGCCAGAGGCTATGAAAACGGACGAATACGTCCCCACAATCACCCCCCAAATCATCGCAAAGACAAACCCGTGAATGACATCCCCGCCCAATACAAACAGGCTAATCAGCGCGATAAGGGTGGTTGCAGAAGTCATAACGGTACGCGACAAAGTCTCATTTATCGACAGGTTCAAAACCTCTTTCAAATTGCGGGTGCGGTATTTGCGCAGGTTCTCACGCACTCTATCAAACACCACCACGGTATCGTTTAGGGAATACCCGACAATCGTCAGCAAAGCCGCGATAATCGCCAAATCAAACTTGATTTGCAGGGCGGAAAACACGCCTATGGTCAGCAAAACATCATGCACCAAGGCGACAACTGCGCCCACCGAAAACTGCCATTCAAAGCGCAACCAGATATAAAACAAAACCGCGGATATGGATAATAACACGGCTATAAAGGCGGTTCGCACCAATTCGCCAGAGACTTTTGGCCCAACACTATCAATCTGAGGGAAGGTCATTTCGGGGTCAATCGTAAATAACGCGGTTTTCACCTTATTCACCAATTCGCCCGAAATCGTGCCAGCCTGTTCCTGCTGTTCAATGCGGATTTGCGTGACATTTTGGGTTGGGCGGCGTGGGTCATTGACTTGCGTTATGGATATATCGCCCAAGCCCAGAGGCGATAACACGTCCCTATACCCCGATAAATCAACCGCCAATTCGCTGTCCGTGCGGATGGTTGTGCCACCGCGAAAATCAATGCCATAGTTCAATCCAACCAGTAAAAACAGGGCGATTGACACGATGACTCCTGTCACGGAAACCCCCACAGCGATGGGCAATAGCCGAAAGAAATCTATATCTGTGATTTGTGGTATTAATCTTAAACGCATGGTGTATCCTTTACAATTCCATAGTTTGCGGGCGGCGGCGTTCCAGCCAAATCAGCGCGAACATCCTTGTTACCCAAATCGCGGTAAAGACCGAGGTCAAAATCCCCAATCCCAGCGTAATAGCGAACCCACGCACGGGGCCAGAGCCTATGACAAACAAAATAAGCGCGGCAATAAAGGTGGTGATATTCGCATCTATAATCGCGCTGAACGCGCGTTCATAACCCAGCGACACGGCTCGATAGGGGTTTTTCGCGGTTTTCAATTCCTCGCGTATTCTTTCAAACACCAGCACATTCGCGTCAACCGCCATCCCGATTGTAAGAACAATCCCAGCAATACCGGGCAGGGTTAGGGTCGCGCCAACGGCGGATAATAGCCCAAATATCATCGCAACATTTATCAGCAACGCCAAATTTGCGAACAGCCCAAACAGCCCATAAGACAACGCCATGAAAACCAGCACCGCAGCAAAGGCGACAATACACGCCAGTTTGCCCGCGTCAATACTATCCTGCCCCAATTCTGGGCCAATCGTGCGTTCTTCCTCGTATGAAATAGGCGCGGGCAACGCCCCTGCCCTTAACTGAATGGATAATTCTTTGGTCTGTTGCAGGCTGAAACTGCCCGTGATAATACCCGAACCGCCGGGGATATAGCTCTGAATAGTCGGCGCGGAAAGCACCTCCCCATCCAGCACAATGGCAAACGGACTACCGATATTATTCGCGGTATATTCGCCAAATATCCGCGCACCCGTGACATTCAGGGTAAAGCCAACCGCAGGTCGCCCATATTCATCAAATTGCGAGGTTGCATTGCGCAGGTGATCGCCCGTGATAATCGGCGTGCGTTCCAAAATATACCATCCGCCTTCCTGTGCGGGCAACAGAATTTGCCGAGCTTGCAACCGTGCGTTTGAACTGGCGGCGCGACTGACCACATCATAAAATTCCAGCTTTGCGGTTTTGCCGATTAAATCTTTTAACGCTTCTGCCGAGCCAATCCCCGGAACTTGGATTAAAATTCGGTTTTCCCCTTGCCGTTGGATTGTTGGCTCGCGAGTCCCCGCTTCATCCACCCGGCGGCGGATAATTTCCAAAGATTGCTCCATCGTGCGCCTATCCGTGGCGGATTTTTCCGAATCCGATAGGGTTACGACTATCACATCACCACGGGTTTCAGCCTCAATATCCGTGCTGCCAATATCGGTTAAGCTCTGCACAGGGGTGGCAATACCGCGTACGATTCGCAAGGCATCATCAATCCCTTCAATCTTTGCAATACGGATATGAAGCTGGTCATCGGGCGCGTCCAAACGGCGAATTCCACCGAAAGTATCGCGTTGTTCCGCCAAAGCATTGCGCAACTCTGGCCAATAATTATCCATACGGGATTTGTAGACGGCGCGGGTATCCACCTCTGCCAACAAATGCGCCCCACCGCGCAAATCCAGCCCCAAATTAACCAGCGAAGACGGCAAAAACGAAGGCCAAGCATCGGCTCGCTCTTGCAGAACCTTGGGCGCAAGGTTCGCCACAGACGCATCGCCAAACGATTCGCCATCCAGAACGGCACGGGCATCGTTGGATTGCTCCACCCGCGTGTAAAACGCGTTTGGCATAGCCAGAATCAGCCCGAAAACACAAACCAGAATAATCGTGATTTTCTTTGGTAGGGAAAAGTTTTCCATTTACTTTTTGTTTTTAGAGCCTTTGGGGCGACCTCTGCGTTTGGGAGAGTCTGCGTTTGCCATGGGTTTCGCGGCGGGTTGTGCCATAGGTTTTGCCATAGGTGCGGGGCTTGCGCCATCGGTAGACATCACGCTTTGGATAGTCGATTGTACCACGCGAACGACCACGCCTGATGCGATTTCCACATCCACTTTGCCGTCATCCAGTACCTTGGTGACCTTGCCGTACACCCCGCCTTGGGTGACGACTTTGTCGCCCTTGCGCAGTGCCGCGACCATAGCGCGGTGTTTTTTCATTTTTTGTTGTTGAGGGCGTATCATTAAAAAATACATGATGCCGAAGATTAAAATCAGGGGCAGAAAGCTTTGGATTGAGTCCATTGTTTTGTTCCTTTTTATTAGGTTGGGTGTTTGAATTTGTGCTTTTATACAAGGCAAATACAATTTACAAGGGGGATTTAGCGGGTTTATGAATAAAAAGCAAGGGGTTTTGTTAATGTGGGTTTTATTTTTTATTAAGTTTGAATATATCACTTTCTATTGAGTTTAAGTGTAATGTTTGTTTTTCTAATTCTTCTCGAATTTTTTCTAACTCTTCAATTTGATTTTTTGATGAGTCTGTCATCATAATATTACGTGATACCTGTTGAATCGTACCTAATCTAGATACTGCTATTCCTAATTGTATAATCACAATGCCTAAAAGACCTAAAAGAATGTATAGAACCATTTTGTTTTTCCTTATTTTTATTTTTAGAGTGCCAACAGAATTTAGCGGGTGTATCCGTAAAAAGCAAGTCATTTTACAAATACGGGGTTTATTTATTTTTAGGATATGATATAAGCGGGGGAAATAAGGGGGTGCATTATGCATGATATAAAATTTATTCGTGAAAATCCAGAAAAGTTTGATGCGGGGATGGTGAATCGCGGTGGCGAACCTTTTGCAGATATTCTTTTGAAAGAACATGAGGACAGGCGGGTAGCACTAACGGAATTGCAAGAATTCCAAAGTGCAATCAACCTAGCCTCTAAAAAAGCTGGCGAAGCCAGAGCCAGAGGTGATACAAAAGAATTTGAACGGCTTAGTGCTATTAAAAAAGAAAAGAAGCCAACGCTGGACGCGGCAGAAGAACTAGCCAGACAAAAAGAGGAAAGCTGGTTAAACATATTAATGCAAATACCAAATTTACCTATGGATGGTGTTCCAATCGGTAAAGATGAAGAGGATAATAAAGAACTGCATCGCTGGGGAACAATGCCAAGTTTTGATTATACCCCCCAAGAACATTTTAATATCCCATCTGTTCGCATAGGCATGGATTTTGAAACGGCGGGCAACATCAGTGGCTCTCGGTTTGTTTTATTATCGGGTGCCGTGGCACGAGTCCATCGGGCTTTGGCACAATTCATGTTAGACCTCCATATTAACGAACATGGCTTGACCGAAATCAACACCCCTGTTATTGTGAATTCCGCGTCAATGTTTGGCACAGGACAACTGCCAAAGTTTGAGGATGATTGCTATGAACTGGCAAACGACCAGTGGCTTATTCCAACATCCGAAGTCTCGCTTACTAATATAGTCGCAGGTAAGATTCTAGATATAAAGCAACTGCCCATGCGCTATTGCGCCCATTCTTTGTGTTTCCGTAAAGAGGCGGGGTCGGCTGGTCGCGATACAACGGGCATGCTCCGCCAACACCAGTTTGAAAAGGTGGAAATGGTATCAATCACTACCCCCGAAGACAGCTACGAGGAACTCCACCGCATGACTAAATGTGCGGAAACTGTTTTAGAACGTCTTGAACTCCCTTACCGCACCGTCGTCCTCTGCACGGGCGACATGGGGTTTTCAGCCCAACGCACCCATGATATAGAGGTTTGGTTGCCGGGTCAAGGTCGCTATCGCGAAATCAGTTCCGTCTCTGTCTGTGGCGATTTCCAAGCCCGCCGTATGAACGCCCGTTTCCGCGAAAAAGACGGGGATAAACCGCAATTTGTCCATACACTAAACGGCTCTGGCGTGGCGGTTGGACGTTGCCTGATTGCTGTGCTGGAAAACGGACAACAAAAAGACGGCTCGGTCAAATTGCCAAAAGCTCTGCACCCCTATCTGGGCGGTAAGGACACGATAAACCCCGATGGTATATTGGAAAAAGCGACCTAACCCTATGCGCATTTTAATCACAAACGACGATGGAATAGACGCGGCAGGCCTGCGCGTCATGCACGATATCGCCGCGCAATTCACCGATACGGGGAACATAACGACTATCGCGCCCGCAACCGACCAATCGGGCGTAGGGCATTGTATTTCCTATAAAAAATCCGTGAAAATCACCCGCCCCGCACCAAACCGCATCATAGCCCACGGCACCCCAGCCGATTGCGTCATCATCGGGCTGTTAGAAATGCAACCCGATTTAATCTTATCGGGCGTGAATGCGGGCAATAACGCGGCGCAAAATGTTTTGTATTCTGGCACGGTTGGCGCGGCGATTGAGGGATGTGCGAATGGCGTGAATTCCATTGCTCTGTCGCAGTTTTATGGCGATAGGATTGACCCGAACGATATGTTCAGCGCGGCGCGGGGGGCGGGCGTGGCCACCGTGCAGAGCATACTGGATTTCAAATGTTGGGCGGACACTGGTGCTAACGGGGCGCAACCTCTGTTTTACAATGTGAATTTCCCACCCGTGCCTTATGCGGATATAATCGGGACTCGAATCACCACGCAAGGCACACGCCCAAACCCTCCGTTTCTGGCAGAGCGGGACGGCGATTCGGTTCGCATTATCGGCACGCCTCAGCATAGCCCCACGGCGCAGGGCAGTGATGTTTATGAAAACCTAAACGGCTATATTTCCATAACGCCTTGCCTTATGGATTTAACCGCACGGGGGTGTTTGGACGGGTTGCGGGCAAAACTGGACGCGAAATTGGATAAAACAAAATGACCAAACACACGCCCAAATCCGGCTATTTGGATATGCTCCGCACCGCAGGAGTCACCGATTCACGCGTCTTACAAGCATTGCAAAACATCCCACGCACCGCCTTTATCGCCGATAAATTCCAAGCCTATTGCTTTGACGATACCGCCCTGCCGATAGCGTGCGGGCAAACCTTATCCCAACCCTCCATCGTCGGCATAATGACCCAAGCCTTGGATGTCGGACCCCGCGATAAAGTGCTGGAAATCGGCACGGGGTCGGGGTTTCAAACGGCTATTTTAAGTCAGCTTTGCCGACGGGTTTATTCGCTTGACCGCCATTTGGATTTGGTTAATACCGCCGCCGTGCGCATTCAACTGCTGGGGATTGTCAATACGACACTCACCCTTGGCGATGGCGGATTGGGCTTGCCTAAACAAGCGCCGTTTGATAGAATCATCCTAACGGCGGCGGCAGAGGATGCACCCGCGCCGTTATTGGCGCAGTTAAAAACCGATGGAATTATGGTTCTGCCCGTGGGGCAAGCGGAACGGATGCAAAACTTGATAAAGATAACGAAAACTGCTAAACGGCTGGTTTATGAGGATTTGGACGAAGTGCGATTCGTTCCCCTTATTGAAGGCGTGGCAGAAATGGCGACTGGGTCGCAGTAAGGAGTGGTTATGAGATTCTTGGTGATAATGTGCGCGGTTGGGGTTGCCTTGGCTGGGTGTAGCGATGTGGAAACGTTGGATGATTTGGGGCGGAAGCTGGATCCGTTGCCCGAACTGGATAGCTATGAATCAACCGTTGCCGTGGTGGATGAGGGTGATGAGATTACCCAAACGACTCTGGATGATAATTCTGCTGGTGGTGAGGTCGCGGGCGCGGGTGGCACGCGCTATCATATCGTGCGTGATGGCGAGACGGCGGAGTCTATCGCGGGGTTATACAGCGTGTCAGAGACGGAATTATCCAGTTGGAACGGGCTGGATTCGGAAAATACCGTGCAAACGGGGCAGCAATTGTTAATCCCGTTTTCAGAAGAGGCGGTTGTGGCTGTTGCCGATGAAACCGTTGCCGATGAAGCGGTTGCGGAGGATAAACCCGCAAGCCCCCCCGCCAAGCAATCCAAATTCCTACGCCCCGTGGATGGGCCGATTAAAGAGCCCTATTCGGACGATCCAAACGGCAACGAGGGGATTGATTTTTCTACCGTTCAGGGGACTCCTGTCCGAGCGGCGGACGATGGAGTGGTTGCTTTGACCTCCGCTTCTGTCAATGATACGACTATTATTTTGGTGCGCCATGATGATGAGTTTTATACGGTTTATTCCAATGTAAATGCCCCGCAAGTCGCCAAGGGCGATACGGTTCGGCGAGGTGAAACGATTGGGCAAGTCGCCAGTGATTTTGTCCATTTTGAGGTGCGCAAAGGGATTGATGCGGTGGATCCAACACCTTATATTAGTGATTAGTTGTTAGTTATTAGTTATTAGTTATTAGTTATTGGTTGTTAGGAATTGGGGGTTGGTTATGAGAGGTTAAGAGCGGAGGTTTTTTGTTGGACATTTCTTCGAAATGTCGCCCACCCGCCCGCCCTAGCCTGTCCTAGTATCTAGGCAAAGCCTAAATAAATTTAGAAAAAACCCATCACCAATTCCCAAGTATTCTTTGCAAATAATCCAATCTATCGTCTTGTTATTCCAGATAGCAAATTTATAGAGAATCTATAGTCTTGAAACCCAAGGGCTTTTGGCATGCCTCCACGAAGTGGGGGCTACGCACAAAAGACCATGCTGGTCGGCATTCGCGTAGCGATGACGAAGACCCGAAGGGCTAAAGGGCTAAAGCCACTAACAACTAATAACTAACAACTAACAACTAATAACTAATAATCGCCGACTATGCAAAATCGGCTCGGTATAACCGCTAGGCTGTTCCGCCCCCTTAAACACCAAATCACACGCCGACTGAAACGCTATCCGCACGCAATCGGGCGACATCGGCACATAGCCCGCTTCCCCCTCATTCTGCCTATCCACAACCTCCGCCATTCGGCGCATAATATCCATCACCTCTGGCGCGGAAATCACATCATGCATCAGCCAATTCGCGATATGCTGGCTGCTTATCCGACAGGTCGCCCTATCCTCCATCAACCCAACATCGTTGATATCTGGCACCTTGGAACAGCCTATCCCCGCGTCAATCCACCGCACCACATAGCCCAAAATCCCCTGCGCATTGTTTTCCACCTCCGCCGCTATTTCATCGGCAGTCCAGTTCGGCACGGACACCACGGAAGGCGACAGCAACGCATCCACCCCTCCGCGTCGCCCAGCCCCAGCCAACCCCGCCTGCACCGCAAAAACATCGGTACGGTGATAGTGCGTAGCGTGCAAAACCGCCGCCACAGGGCTTGGCACCCACGCGCAATTCGCCCCCATCTGCGGCGGCACGATTTGCTTTTCCAGCATCGCGCACATCATATCAGGCATAGGCCACATGCCCTTGCCAATCTGCGCCTTGCCCGATAATCCGCACGCCAACCCTATATCCACATTCTGGTTTTCATAGGCCTGTATCCACGGTTGCGCCTTTATCTGCGCCTTCGGTAAAAACGCCCCCGCGTGCATGGAGGTATGGATTTCATCCCCCGTTCTATCCAGAAAACCCGTGTTAATAAAGGCTACACGGTGACGCGCGGCACGAATACATTCCTTTAGATTAACGGAAGTCCGCCGTTCCTCGTCCATTATGCCCATTTTAATAGTGTATTTAGGCAAGCCCAGCACGGTTTCCACCGCACCGAATAAATCATTGGTAAAGGCGACTTCCTCTGCCCCGTGCATTTTGGGTTTCACGATATAAATAGAGCTTTTCGAATTACGCCCAGCGTGGCGCAAATCGTGCAAGGCAAGCGTGGTGGTGAAAAGCGCGTCCATAATGCCTTCGCCAATTTCATCGCCCTGCCCGTCCAAAATCGCAGGCGTAGTCATAAGATGCCCAACATTACGCACCAGCATTAACGCCCGCCCTTTCAGGGATATGTTGCCCATGGGGGTGGTGAATTCTCGGTCATCTGCCAGCGCACGGGTTATCGATTTGCCGTTCTTTTGGAATTCGATTTTTAAATCGCCACGCATTAACCCAAGCCAATTTGAGTATGCGGCGGTTTTATCATTGGCATCAACGGCGGCCACGGAATCCTCAAAATCCACGATGGTAGAAATCGCAGATTCCATGATAATATCGGACATGTTGGCGGAGTCGGTCTTGCCAATGATGGTGGTTTTATCAAAGATAAGAATGACATGCAGGTCGTGGTTTTTTAACAATACCGAGTCGGGGGAGTCGGGGTTGCCCGTGTAGCCTATGAAAGAGTCCTTGTTTTTCAACGGGTTGCCGTCTATTTCCAAGGTGTTGTCTTTGATTTTATATTGGGTCGCGGTCGCGTGGGTTTTATTTTGCGGTGTGTTTTGCAGGGGAAATGTTTCATCCAAAAACCTCCGCCCCCAAGCGATAACCTGTGCGCCCCGCCCCGCATCATAGCCGCCTTTCGGCGGTACGCTGCCCATCGCATCCGTGCCATAAAGCGCGTCATAAAGCGAGCCCCAACGGGCGTTCGCCGCATTCAGCACAAACCGAGCGTTCGTCACGGGCACCACCAATTGCGGTCCGCAAATCGTGGCAATTTCGGGGTCTATGCCGCTGGTTTCAATGGTAAAATCCGCGCCCTCGTCTTGCAAATAGCCAATGTCACGCAGGAAGGTTTTATAGGCGACAGGGTCGGTAATGTTGCCTCGGTTCTGGTCATGCCAAGCGTTTATTTTCTGTTGCAGGTCTTCGCGAACTTGCAAAAGAGCGCGGTTGCGGGGGGTGAAATCGGCTACGATTTGCGCCAAGCCTGCCCAGAATGTATCGGGCGTTATGTTTAGCGGGGCGAGCCCTTTTGTTTCCATAAAATCGGCTAAGCGGGTGTTTATTTGCAAGCCAGCGCGGGTGGTGAATGTCATCGGGTATCCTTTATTTATGTAGCGTTTATCGGGGATAATAGCAGGGGGGAGTGGGAGGAGTCAAGGGTTTTAACGATTAACTATTAACACCTAAATCCCCAATTTCCCCGCCAAAAGCTCATTAACCGCCTTTGGGTTAGCCTTGCCACCACTGGCCGCCATGACTTGCCCGACAAACCAACCCGCCAGCTTGGGGTTTTCCTTACATTTAGCCACTTGGGCAGGATTATCGGCAATCACACGGTCAATCAGCAATTCAATCTCACCCGTATCACTCACCTGCGCCAACCCACGCGATTCGATTATATCGGCGGGCTCCCCGCCCTCGTTCCACAAAACATCAAACACTGTTTTTGCAGCACTACCACTGATTGTCCCATCCGCTATTAAATCCAGCACCGCCCCCAGTTGAGCCGCCGATACGGGGCTGTCGGCTATCCCCAATTCGGCCTTGTTTAACCGCCCAAACAGCTCATTTATCACCCAATTCGCCGCCTGTTTGCCGTCGCGCCCGCTTGCCAAAACTTCAAAATAATCCGCATCCGCCACATCCGCCGACAACACCGCCGCATCATAATCAGTAACACCATAATCCGCGATAAACCGCGCCTTCTTCGCATCTGGCAATTCGGGCAGAGTCGCACGGATTCCCTCCACCCACTCTTGCGATATTTCCAAAGGCAGCAAATCAGGGTCTGGGAAATAACGGTAATCGTGTGCCTCTTCTTTTGAGCGCATAGACCGCGTTTCCCCCTTATCAGGGTCATACAGACGGGTTTCTTGGGTGATGGTACCCCCATCCTCCAAAACCGCGATTTGACGGCGAGATTCGTATTCAATCGCCTGCTGGATAAACCGCATGGAGTTCATGTTTTTTAACTCACACCGCGTTCCCAAATGCGCGAAATCATCATTTTCACGGAATTTTTCATAGGCCCCCACCGGGCAAACCGACACATTCACATCGGCGCGCATATTGCCGTTTTGCATATTGCCGTCGCAAGTGCCTAAATAACGCAGGATTTGGCGCATTTTCACCAGATAAGCCGCCGCCTCGGCCCCGCCACGGATATCGGGGCGCGATACGATTTCCATCAAAGCCACCCCCGTGCGGTTCAAATCCACGAACGAGTGCGCGGGATCCATATCATGCACGGATTTGCCCGCGTCTTGTTCCAGATGAATCCGTTCCACTCGGACGATTCGCGTGCCTGTGTCCATATCCACGCGGACTTCGCCCTCGCCCACTAGCGGGTGGTAAAGCTGGCTGATTTGATAGCCTTGGGGCAAATCGGGGTAGAAATAATTCTTGCGATCAAAGGCGGAATATAGGTTTATTTCGGCGTTAAGCCCAAGCCCTGTGCGTACGGTTTGCTCTACGCAGAACTGGTTAATCACGGGCAGCATGCCGGGCATCGCCGAGTCTATGAAGGAGACATTGGAATTGGGCTCCGCCCCGAATTGGGTGGAGGCGGATGAGAATAATTTGGCGTTCGATTTGACTTGGGCGTGGATTTCCATGCCGATAACGATTTCCCAGTCGGATTTCGCGCCAGAGATTATTTTAACAGGGGGAGGAGGAGGAAGGTTAGGCATGGTGTTTTGGGGGTTGTCGGTGTTATTGAGCGTGGGTTATGGATTATTAGGCGGGGATTGTCAACGATGAATTGTGAATTATAAATTGTGAATTGTGAATTGGGTTTTGTGGCAAATTTATTTCCTAAAATAACGAACTCCAATTATTTTAAATAACGGATAACAAGAATAACCAATAATTCATCATTCACCATTCACCATTCACCATTCGCAATTCATACCCATCCAAACGAATATCCCCGTTCCACCGCCATAACGCCACAAACGGCGCACCGAAGGTACGGGTAGAATGCGGCACCATAGACTCATGAAAAATCATATCCCCCGCGTGGTGGTCGGTGGTCGTATCCTGCCAGCCTCTGCCCCACCGCGCCATTCCGCTTATCATAATAAACGTCTCCTCCGCAGGATGAGTGCGGGTGGAATAATGAACCCCCGCATCCTGCATAAACACCCCCGCCCGCAGATTTGGATTGAAAAACATCCCGTCTGGACCGACCAGCTCTACAGTCGCCATCTGGGCGGCCGTATCCGCGTCAATCAGCGCGTCATCCAGCCCGAAATAATACCAATCTAGTTGAGTCATTACCGTGCGTAAATGGGGCATAATCGCCAAAGATGGGGTCGCACCCGATTTTTCTGATGATTTTTCCGACAAACGCACCATCTCGGCAATTTTATCGGTGCTTGGGCGGGTGCTATCGGTGCGAATCGCTGATTGCGCACTCGGACTCGCACTCGCACACGCCTCCCGCAGAGCCATCGCGGCGGCATCCCCGCCCGCTCGCCCTTCGCCCGCGTATAAATCCGCCATCGCCCCCAACAGAGCCTGCAAATTCCCGCAATTATCTTTTTGGGCTTGCGTCATTTTGTAAAAACCTTTATGGATGGGCGCAATAATAGATGCGTCCTTTAGTTGAGCATTTACCCAATCCTTTAATCCAATAACCCCACAAAATCAAGGCATATATCACGATGAGTGACTTTATTCTTATTCGCCACGGACAGGCGCAATCTGGTGCGAAAAACGAAAAAGATTACGACAGCTTGAGCGCGCTTGGCTATCAGCAAGCCGCGTGGTTGGGTGCGTATTTGAAAGACCATTACCCCTGTGATTACGTGGTTTCGGGCGATTTAACCCGCCAGTTAGAAACGGTTAAAACCTGTGAATTTCCTGCCGAGAATAAGATTGACAAGGGCTTGAACGAGCTGGATTATTTCGGGCTATCGCGCAGTTTGGAGGCGAAATTTGGCATAGCCCATCCCACCGATGTGGCGACTTTTCGCCATCAAATCCCCCAGCTCTTCACCCATTGGCAAAACGGCGATTTGGGCGCGGATTTGGAGGGTTATGATGATTTTTCCGCCCGCACGCGTGGGGTTTTGAACGGGTTTAGCGGGCTGGGCGACGCGCCGATTATTCTGGTGACCTCGGCTGGTGTGATAGCCCATTTGTGCGCCTTGGCTCTGCGGTTGGATAACCACGCACAGGCGCGGATTTATGAGAGGGTGTTGCACACGTCCCTTACGCAAATCGCCATAGAGGATGGGGACTTTCACCTATTACAATTCGGCGCAACCCCGCATTTGGACAGTGCCGATAGGCGGTATGCGAAGACTAATATCTAAAAGAAATTGTGAATTGTGAATGATGAATGGTGAATTGGGTTTGTGGCGAACTTCTTTCCTAAAATAACTAACACCTAGTTATTAAATAACCAAAAATAACTCACCATAGTTATTTTAGATAATGGATAATTAGAACAACCAATAATTCACCATTCACAATTAATAATTCACAATTCATAATTTCCTCTTGACAAATCCCCCGATATTTACTTTATACTCCACCGCACATGATATTTGCCCGCAGGTTGAAACAAAAACACCCCACGGCAACACACAATAAAGGAGAAAAACACATGTACAAACTATTAACCACAACCATTCTTTCGGCATCGCTGGCCAGTACAGCCTTGGCGCAAGACGTAAAACTAGGCGTATTCTTGGGCTTCACAGGCCCATTGGAATCGCTGGTCGCAGAAATGGGACCCGCCGCCGAATTAGCAATCAAAGAAGTATCCGATTCGGGCAAACTGATGGGCGGTAAATCCGTTTCATCCGTGCGCGGCGATACGACTTGCATCGATTCTGGCGCGGCCGTATCCACTATGGAACGGCTGGTCACGTCCGATAAAGTCGACGGAGTCGTCGGCGGGGATTGCTCTGGTGTTACCACGGCAGCCCTTACCAGCGTTGCCTTGCCAAACGGCATGGTGATGATTTCACCATCCGCAACCAGCCCTGCTCTATCCACGATAGAAGACAACGGGTTGTTCTTTCGCACAGCCCCGTCTGACGCTCGTCAAGGCGTTGTTATGACCAGTGTCATCATGGATCGCGGGATTAACACCGTTGCCCTGACCTATACAAACAACGACTATGGCAAGGGTTTGGCCGATGCTTTCCAAACTGCTTTTGAAGCAGCGGGCGGCACAGTCACCATTTCCACACCGCATGAAGACGGTAAGGCGGATTACTCGGCAGAGGTTGGCGCATTAGCCGCCGCTGGTGGGGACGTTCTGGTTGTCGCGGGCTATCTTGATCAAGGGGGCAAGGGGATTATCTCTGCTTCTTTGGACACGGGCGCGTTTGATACCTTTGTTTTGCCAGACGGCATGGTCGGGGCTTCATTGCCAGAGTCTATTGGTTCTGATTTAAACGGGTCTTTCGGGCAAGCCCCTGGCACGGATAGTGCGGGCGCAGGCAAGCTGGTTGACATGGTCAAAGGCACGGGGATTGATGCGACATCACCTTTTGCTGCTGAATCCTATGACGCGGCTGCGTTGATTCTGCTGGCTATGCAGGCGGCGAATTCCACCGACCCCCAAGTCTATAAGGACATGGTACTATCTGTTGCGAACGCACCAGGTACGCCAATCCTGCCAGGCGAGCTGGGCAAAGCCTTGGATATCTTGGCAAGCGGAGGCGAAATCGATTATGTCGGCGCGTCCAATGTCGAGCTGATTGGCCCGGGCGAATCGGCTGGCAACTATCGCGAGATTGAAATCAAAGATGGCAAAGTGTCCACCGTTGGCTATCGCTAAATACCACTGAAAACTGCCCGCCATTGCGCGGGCAGTTTTTTATTTTACACTGATTCGCATGATTTTCGCGATTTTTCCAATTTCCCCCAAAAATTCCCAAAAATTCTCATGATACGTATTGAAAACATTTCCAAAGAGTTTGATGGCTTCTACGCCTTAAACAACGCTTCGCTGGATATTGAGCGTGGGTCAATCACGGGACTCATCGGCCCCAACGGCGCGGGCAAAACCACTCTGTTTAATGTCATTGCGGGGGTGTATAGCCCCAGCAACGGGCAGGTTTTCCTTGATGATACCGATATTACGGGCGTACCCCCGCACGAGTTATTCCACAAGGGCGTATTGCGCACCTTTCAAATCGCCCACGAATTCGCCACCATGACCGTGCGTGAAAACCTGATGATGGTGCCGCCGAAACAATCAGGCGAATCCATCTGGAACGCTTGGTTTAATCGCGGCTCTATCGCCAACGAGGACGCGGTTTTATGGGACAAAGCCAATGATGTCTTGGCGTTTTTGCAAATTGACCACTTGGCGGATGAGCTGGCGGGCAATTTATCTGGCGGGCAGAAAAAACTGCTGGAACTGGGGCGCACCATGATGGTGGATGCCAAAATAGTATTTCTGGATGAAGTCGGCGCGGGTGTTAATCGTACTTTATTACAGACCATAGGCGATGCTATTTTGCGTCTTAACAAAGAACGCGGCTATACTTTTTGTATGATTGAACACGATATGAAATTTATCGGTCGTCTGTGTGACCCTGTTATTTGTATGGCGGAGGGCTCGGTGCTGGCGCAAGGCACGATTGATGAAATCAAAGCCAATGAAAATGTGATAGAGGCGTATTTGGGGCATGGACTCAAGAATACGAAGATAACATGACACAAACGCACCCATTTTTAATCGGCAAAAATATGCGCGGCGGCTATGGCAAGGGCGCGGATATTTTGAACGATTGCACTATCAGCGTGGATATCGGGCAGATTGCCGTGATAGTCGGTCCGAACGGCGCGGGCAAATCCACCGCTATGAAGGCGATGTTTGGCATGCTAGACCTCCGAGCGGGGCAGGTTTTACTGGATAATGTGGATATTACCCATCTTGCTCCGCAGGCGCGGGTGACGCAGGGGATGGCGTTTGTTCCGCAAACGAATAACATTTTTACCTCCATGAGTGTCCATGAAAACCTTGAAATGGGGGCGTTCCTACGCCGTGAGGGGATTGATGAAACCATCGCGCAGATTTACGATTTATTCCCTATTCTGGCGGATAAACGCGCCCAAAAAGCCGGCGAGCTATCGGGCGGGCAAAGACAACAGGTTGCCGTCGCACGGGCGTTAATGACAAAGCCTCGGCTGCTGATGCTGGACGAACCCACGGCGGGAGTCTCACCGATAGTCATGGACGAATTGTTTGACCGTATTATAGAAATCGCGCGGACGGGGATTTCCATTCTTATGGTCGAGCAAAACGCCCGCCAAGCCCTGAATATCGCCGATGTCGGCTATGTTCTGGTGCAGGGTGAAAACCGCCGTACTGATAGCGGGCAAGCGTTATTAAACAATCCCGAAGTGCGCAAAAGTTTCCTAGGAGGATAAACGATGGACTACCTAATCGATATTATTAATGCCATTGTTTTATTGGCGAATTTCATCTTTGTGCCTGGGCTTACCTATGGCAGTCAGCTCGCGCTCGGTGCGCTGGGGGTAACGCTGGTTTATGGGATTTTGCGGTTTTCCAATTTCGCACACGGGGATACGATGGCGTTTGGCACGATGCTGGTTGTTATGATAACGTGGGGGTTTAACGCCGCGGGGGTGAGTTTTGGCGCGTTGCCTGTGGCTCTGCTGGCGTTGCCGTTTGGGATTTTGGGCTGTATAGCCTATGTTTTAGCGACCGACCGCATGGTCTATCGGTTTTATCGCCAACAGAAATCCAACCCTGTGATTTATGTGATAGTCTCTGTGGGTGTGATGTTTATCACAAACGGGATTGTGCGGTTTATTATCGGGCCTGATAATCAAAACTTTGTTAATGGCGAGCGATTCATCATCCGCGCAAGGGATTTTAAGACGGCAACAGGGCTGAGCGAAGGGTTTGCGTTAAAAATGACGCAGGGCTTGACCGTTGTTATAGCCATTCTGGTTGTCGCCCTTTTGTTTTGGTTCTTAAACCGCACACGCACAGGCAAATCCATGCGGGCGTTTTCGGATAACGAAGACCTTGCCCTGCTATCGGGTATCAATCCCGACCGAGTCGTCATGATATGCTGGATTTTGGTCGGAGTATTGGCAACGGTTGCTGGCACGCTCTACGGGCTGGATAAAAGTTTCAAACCCTTTACCTATTTCCAACTGCTATTGCCGATATTCGCCGCCGCCATATTGGGCGGTTTGGGCAACCCTTTGGGCGCGATAGCGGGCGGGTATATCATCGCCTTTTCCGAAATCATCGTAACCTATCCGTATAAAAAATTCGTGTTTTACATAAGCGGGCAGAGCTATAATCCCGAATCTTTATTGCAACTTTTGGGAACGAACTATAAATTCTCGGTCAGTTTTGTGATATTGATATTGGTGCTGTTAATCCGCCCAACTGGGATATTCAAAGGAAAGTCTGTATGATGCATATTTCAAACCTAACCCAAACCCGCGCCCCGCTTTATTTTGCCATTATGGCGGTTATGTTTATTATCGTGGGACAAATGCAAAGCTGGAATTTGTCGCTGGCGATTTTGAACCTGTGCTTGATTTCGGCTATTATGAGCCTTGGTATCAATATCCAATGGGGCTATGCTGGGCTGTTTAATGTGGGGATTATGGGGTTTGCCGCGCTGGGCGGTTTGGCTGCGGTGATTATTTCTGCACCCCCCGTGCCAGAGGCTTGGGATGCTGGCGGAGCGGGTGTTTTGCTATCGGCGGTGATAGCAGGGATTACCAGTATTGCCGCGATTGCCGCGTATAAATTGATGCCCGCCTCACGGGCGCGAATGGCCGCGATTATCGCGATTTGCCTGATAGGGTTTTTGTCTTCGCGGGGGATGTATATCACCGCCACGGCAGCGATTGAGAAGGTAGAACCCGCCCGTACGGGCTTTCTGGGCGGGCTAGGCTTGCCTATCGTGCTGGCATGGCCTGTGGGTGGGGCTTTGGCGGGGGCGATAGCGTGGGTGATTGGCAAAACCGCCCTGGGCTTGCGTTCCGATTACCTTGCCATTGCCACGCTTGGGATTTCCGAAATCATCGTGGCAGTTATGAAAAACGAGGATTGGATGACTCGCGGTGTGAAAAACGTCAATGGTCTGCCCCGCCCCGTGCCTTATGAGATTGATTTACAGCAAGCCCAATGGTTCCTTGATTGGGCGGCGTGGTTAGGGCTGGATAGTGTCACGTTCTCCAGTATTTTCGTGAAATTATGCTATGCGGGGTTATTTACCGTTGTTCTGGTGGTTATTTTCATCCTATCGCAACGGGCGTTAAATAGCCCGTGGGGACGGATGATTCGCGCCATTCGCGATAACGAGGTCGCCGCCAGCGCGATGGGTAAAAACATAACCGCGCGGCATTTGCAGATTTTCGTGCTTGGGTCGATAGTCGTGGGTATCGCGGGCGCGATGCTGACGACTCTGGATGGGCAGTTAACCCCTGCGGGCTATCACCCGTTGCGTTTTACGTTTTTGATTTGGGTTATGGTGATTGTTGGCGGGTCTGGCAATAATATGGGGGCGGTGCTGGGCGGATTTCTGGTGTGGTTTGTGTGGATAGAGGCAGAACCCGTGGGATTATGGCTGGTGGATGTTTTGACTTCGGGCATGGGGGCAGAGCATCCGTTGCGGTTGCATCTGGTTGCCTCTGCCGCGCATATGCGCCCGATTACTATGGGATTGGTGTTGTTATTGGTGCTGCGGTTTTCCCCGCGTGGGTTGTTGCCCGAACGGGTTGTGAAAAACTAGGGTTTGTGGTAAATAAATTATACGTATTGGTTAAAATGCGAATAATGGAAATCTATAATGTCATCAATTAAACAAATTCTATGCCATTTGCACCGTAAGATTAACAAACAAAACCAACAGGCAAAACACGACCATGATTTGATGCTTGCGAAATTTCAGATACCGCAACGATTTGATAGCCTTTTGCTTGAAAATCCTAAAGACTGGATGCGCCATAAATTGCGACTATCGCAGACATTGCCTGTAACAATTTTGGATGAAGCCTCGGTTTTGGATAAAAAAAACCCGCAAAGCCCGAAACAGCCAATTGACAGCATTTTACTGGAATTTCCCGAAACATGGGTGCAGGATGAATTTATTCTGCCCAACAGATCCACGACCGATTACTTTGTAAATATATCTTTGGTGCTATCAAAGATGAATTTAAAAACAAAACAAGTCCCTCGATTTGGGTTTTCAGATACCGCCCCTTGCCTGCCCGATGATAATCAAATTTGCATTTCCTTTCATAGCCACGGCAGTGAGCCCCGCGTTTGGCGGGTAAAAGAATCCTATATTGCCCCCTATTTCACCTTTGATAGGATGGGGTATTCTGGATTTTCTGAACTGGCACAGCATCCTGAAAACTTTACCAATACCATCGCGCAATTCCCATTAAAACGCGCGGTGGAAGTTGTTTATAATTGCAAAAAAATGTTAATTGAAAAAAACCTGTCAAAGTATCACCAGCCCGATATTTCAAATATGGAATTGCCGAAGGATTATGTTTTTTATCCTTTGCAAACGGTTGTTGATACCGTCGCGATTTTTGCCAGAATAACCCAGACGGACGCAATTTGGCATCTGGCAGAGCAAAGTGCGAAACACGGGGTTGCATTGGTTCTTAAACGCCATCCCCATTGCACCGATATAAAAACGCAACAAGCGATTGAGGCGGTTGTGAAAAAATATCCAAACACCCATTTGATTGACGCATCTGTTAATGAATTGATACCGAATGCCCGCGCGATTGTCGGGGCGAATTCGGGCGTGTTGTTTGAAGCTCTGATTCACGGAAAACCTGTTTATTCTTTTGCATCCAGCGATTTTCAACTTGCTACAATTGCGTTACAAGATAACGGCGATTTTGCCAAAGTTTTTGCCCGTCCAGCAAAACAAGGCGATGATATTGTTCGGTTTTTAGGTTGGTATTTGGAAGAGTATTGCTTTCGGTCGGACAGCCTTAAACAATTGGAAAATAAAATCAAAACCTGCTTGGAAACATCGTCCCTATCAATCCCACCTAACGCGGCAACCCGCGATTATATCAAAAATGTATTTCGCACATTGGAATTGGCAAGACGGCATGTCATTACTGATAATACCCCCCATTGCTATGCCGTGGACGACGTGCCAAAGCGGATTTATAGTCTGTGGATGCAGGGCGAGGAAAACGCCCCCGAATTAGTGAAACGTAACTGGCAACGTTGGCAACAGCTGAACCCTGAATATGAGCTGATTATACTGGATAAAGAGTCCAGCCTTGCCTATCTAACCGATTTTCCTTTTGATGTATCGGCGCTGCCCGTGCAGGCCTATTCGGATATCCTCCGCCTAACCTTGCTGATGCGTTACGGCGGGATATGGACGGATGCCACGGTTTTTCCTGTAAAACCCTTGTCGCAATGGTTGCCAATGGCTCTGGAGGAAAATGGTTTCTTCGCTTATGATCGCGGATTACAAGACCCAAGACCCATTTCATCTTGGTTTCTGGTGGCAACAGTCGATTCTTTGATTATGAAAAAATGGTACGATTTAATGCGAGCCTATTGGTTTATGCCGCGTAGCCTTGATACCACGCGCGATGTTCATTCTGCTATCGCAAACATGCGATTGGATGATTTAGCACCAACACCGCATTATCCTTATTTTTGGGTGGAACATCTGTTCGCCCATCTGTTAAAAACGGATGAAGCCTGTGCCGATGCTTGGGATAAGGTGGCAAAATTGTCGTCTATTGAACCTCACAAGGTGCAAGACTTATTTATTCGCGAAACTGACGGGGCAATGTTTTTTAAAAAATGGCGATACCAACACGGATTTATCAGCAACAGAAAACAAGTTGAAATCCAAAACTGTTTTGCAGGAACCCACATGCAAAAATTAACCCTTTACAACAAATACCCTGTACCTTTTCTTGAAAAGCTGGCAGATGAGTAAATTAACGATTAATGATTAACGATTAATGATTAACGATTAATGATTAACGATTAACGATTAACGATTGGTTATTAGGGATTTGAGTTTTGTTATTAGGAGTTGGGGATAGAGGTTTTTTGTTGCGCCATTTCTTCGAAATGTCGCCCACCCGCCCACCCCTCCTGCGGAGAGCTGGACGGGGTTTTGTGGCTTTAGCCTGTCCTAGTATCTAGGCAAAGCCTAAATAAATTTAGAAATTACCTATCACCACTTCCCAAGTATTCTTTGCAAATAATCCAATCTAACGTCTTGTTATTCCAGATAGTAAATTTATAGAAATCTTATCGTCTTGAAACCAAAGGGCTTTTGGCATGCCCCCACGAAGTGGGGGCTACGCACAAAAGACCACGCTGGTCGGCATTGCGTAGCAATGACGAAGACCCGAAGGGCTATTCATCGTTAATCGTTAATCGTTAACCAACAATATCCAGCAACGCCCGCGTATCGGCCAAAACCTTATCCGCCGCATCCTTGCCGTCATTGCCGCCCGCGGACACGCAAGCCTCACACGCCGCTTCGGCTTCCGCCACCAAAGCCTCAATATCCGCGCGTTTCACCGCCCCGCGTTCCATCGCGAAAGTCGCCAGAACACTCGCGGAACTATCCGCGCCACTGCCCGAAATCTCTACAAACCCGCCAGCCACGATATAATCGTGGGTATCACTGCCCACACGCACCTGCAATAATCCGGGGCGCAAGGTACTAATCAAAGGCATGTGGTCGCCCAGCACGGTAAAATCCCCCTCCGCCCCTGGAATCATAACCTCCGATGCTTCAAACGAAGCAACTTGGCGCATAGGTTCAACCAAATCAAAATGAATCATATTCCCCCCCTTTTTTCACAAATTACGCCGCTTCTGCGGCCATTTTTTCTGCCTTGGCAACGACATCACTGATACCACCCACCATATAAAACGCGGCCTCTGGCAAATGGTCATATTCACCCGCGACAACGGCTTTAAACGAAGCAATAGTCTCTTCCAACGGCACCTGAATACCATCAGAGCCTGTGAAAACCTTTGCCACATCAAACGGCTGGGACAAGAAACGCTGGATTTTACGCGCACGGGAAACGGTTAGCTTATCCTCTTCGGACAGCTCATCCATACCCAAAATCGCAATAATATCTTGCAGGGATTTGTACCGTTGCAAAATCCCTTGAACATCGCGGGCTACATTATAATGCTCTTCCCCGACAATCAATGGGTCCATAATACGACTGTTAGAATCCAAAGGATCAACGGCGGGATAAATCCCCAATTCCGAAATCGCCCGTGATAAAACCGTGGTAGCATCCAAGTGCGCGAACGAAGTCGCGGGCGCAGGGTCGGTCAAATCATCCGCAGGGACATAAACCGCCTGCACGGACGTAATAGACCCCGCTTTAGTCGACGTAATCCGCTCCTGCATCGCGCCCATATCGGTTGCCAGAGTCGGCTGATAGCCCACAGCAGACGGAATCCGCCCCAACAACGCGGACACTTCCGAGCCAGCTTGGGTAAAGCGAAAGATATTATCGACAAAGAACAACACATCCGTGCCTGTTTCATCGCGGAATTGCTCTGCCAAAGTCAATCCAGACAGGGCAACACGCATCCGCGCCCCTGGGGGTTCATTCATCTGCCCATAAACCAGCGCGATTTTGGAATCCTCCAGCTTATCGGGGACAATCACGCCCGATTCAATCATTTCGTGGTATAAATCGTTGCCTTCGCGAGTCCGCTCACCCACGCCCGCAAACACGGATACGCCCGAATGCACCTTGGCTATGTTGTTAATCAGCTCCATAATCAAAACGGTTTTGCCAACGCCAGCCCCGCCGAACAGCCCGATTTTACCGCCTTTCGTATAGGGCGCGAGCAAATCCACAACCTTAATCCCCGTTTCCAAAATCTGGGTTTCGGTGGCTTGGTCGGCAAAGGCAGGCGGGTCTTGGTGGATAGAGCGGTGGGTTTTCACATTAACCGCCCCTTTTTCATCCACGGGTTTGCCCACGACATTCAAAATCCGTCCCAGAGTCTCTTTCCCCACAGGCACCATGATTTGTCCGCCCGAATCACTAACGGCTTGGCCGCGAACCAGCCCTTCGGTCGCGTCCATAGCAATGGTACGCACGGTATTTTCGCCCAAATGCTGGGCGACTTCCAATACCAAATCGTTGTCGCCGTTTTGCGTGTGTAACGCGTTCAAAATCGCCGGCAATTCGGCATTATCGAATCGCACGTCAACGACCGCGCCGATGACTTGGGTGATTTTGCCAGTTGCTTTTGTTTGTGTTTCTTTTGCCATTTTGGAGTCTCCGTTTGTGGTTAAAGGGTTAATTTACAGGTTTATTTATAGGGCTTCCGCGCCAGATATGATTTCAATCAGCTCGTTCGTTATTGCCGCTTGGCGAGACCGATTGTACTGAATCGTCAGCTTATCAATCATTTCGCCCGCGTTGCGGGTTGCGTTATCCATTGCCGACATCCGCGCACCTTGCTCAGACGCGCCGTTTTCCAGCAGAGCCGTGAAAACTTGGGTCGCCAGCGCACGGGGCAATAGTTGTTTAAGGATTTCCTCTTCATCGGGTTCGTATTCGTAAAAGGCGGATTTATTTGCGCCATCATCAGAATCAGTTTCAAACTTTGCGGGGATGAGCTGTAAATCCGTGGGCTCTTGCGTAATGACCGACACGAATTTATTGTAGAAAATCGTTGCCACATCAAACTCGCCCGCGCCAAACCGCGTAATAACCTCGCCCGCGACCGCGCTTGCGTTGTCATAGCCAATCCGCTTTACATCAGAAAAATCAAAGTGATGCACCATCGTATCGCCAAAATCACGGCGCAACTGCTCGCGCCCCTTCTTACCAACAGTCAGGATTTTCACCGTCTTACCCTGTTTTAATAATTCATTCGCCTTCACCCGCGCCAGTTTCACAATGGACGAATTAAACCCACCGCAAAGCCCGCGTTCGGCCGTCGCCACAACCAACAAATGCACATCATCCGCCCCCGTGCCAGACAATAGCTTCGGCGCACCCGCACCAGCCGACCCCGTTAGATTAGCCATAACCGCACCCATCCGTTCCGCATAAGGACGGGCAGCCACGGCCGCATCCTGCGCACGGCGCAGTTTTGCCGCCGATACCAGCTGCATAGCCTTGGTGATTTTGCGCGTGTTTTTAACGCTCTCAATCCGGACTTTTAAATCTTTAAGGTTGGGCATCTAGGCAACATCCAAACGTTATTCAAAATCCTTGGCAAAAGCATCGACAACATTTTTCAATTTGTCCTCTGCTTCGCCCTTGATTTTAGGGTCTTCGGTGGTAATCCACGCCAAAAGGTCAGCATGGTTTTTATGAACAAAGGTCAGCAAATCCGCTTCAAACCGCCCGACATCCCGAACCGCTATTTTATCCAGATAGCCCTTCGTGCCAGCGTAAATCACAATCACCTGTTCAGCAGTGCTAAGCGGGCTATATTGTGCTTGTTTTAACAATTCCGTCAATCGCGCCCCGCGGTTCAGCAACGCCTGTGTTGCCGCATCCAAATCAGAGCCAAACTGGGCAAAAGCCGCCATTTCGCGATATTGCGCCAATTCCAGTTTAATAGAGCCAGCAACCGATTTCATCGCATTCGTCTGCGCGGCAGACCCCACGCGAGACACCGACAAACCGGTATTCACGGCGGGGCGGATACCTTGGTAGAATAACTCCGTTTCCAAGAAAATCTGCCCATCGGTGATGGAAATCACGTTGGTTGGGATAAAGGCGGACACATCCCCACCCTGCGTTTCAATCACGGGCAAAGCGGTTAGTGAACCACTGCCATTATCCTCGTTCAATTTGGCAGACCGTTCCAATAGGCGGGAGTGCAAATAAAACACATCACCAGGATAGGCTTCGCGTCCAGGCGGACGGCGCAGAAGCAAAGACATCTGGCGGTACGCCACGGCTTGCTTGGTCAAATCATCATAAATCATCAATGCATGCATCCCACCATCGCGGAAATATTCCCCCATAGAGGTCGCCGCATAAGGCGCAAGGAACTGCATAGGCGCGGGGTCAGAAGCCGTCGCCGCAACAACGATTGTGTATTTAATCGCGCCGCTCTCTTCCAGTTTTTTCACCAACTGCGCCACGGTGGAACGTTTCTGCCCAATGGCTACATAAATACAAAACACCTTTTTCTTATCATCATCGCCCGCCGCGTCATTAGAGGTTTTCTGATTCAAAATCGTATCCAGCGCAACGGCGGTTTTCCCCGTTTGGCGGTCACCAATAATCAATTCGCGTTGCCCACGCCCAATGGGAATAAGCGAATCAATGGATTTTAACCCAGTCGCCATAGGCTCATGCACAGACTTACGCGGGATAATCCCAGGTGCCTTCACATCGGCAGTCGCACGTTTTTTCGTCTTTATAGGACCCTTGCCATCAATGGGATTGCCCAGCCCGTCCACGACTCGCCCCAGCAATTCGGGGCCAATCGGCACATCCACAATCGCGTTTGTGCGCTTGACGATATCGCCTTCTTTAATCGCCGCGTCAGAGCCGAAAATCACAACCCCCACGTTGTCTTCTTCCAGATTCAACGCCATCCCACGGATACCGCCAGGGAATTCAACCATTTCGCCCGCTTGGACATTATCCAGCCCATAAACGCGAGCGATACCATCGCCAACGGACAGAACGCGCCCGACCTCCGCCACTTGGGAATCGGTGCCGAAGTTTTTAATCTGGTCTTTTAAAATTGCAGAAATTTCCGCTGCTTGAATAGTCATGTTAGATTTCTTTCATTGCATTGTGAAAATTGGCGAGCTTTGATTTGATTGAGCTATCAATCATCTTAGAGCCCTGTTTAATGACAAGCCCGCCGATGAGCGACTCGTCCGTAATAACGTTCAATTTAATGCCTTTACCCACGGATTTTTGCAAAGCGTGGGTCAGGGCATCGGTTTGTTCGCTGGTTAATTTATGTGCGGTGGCGATGTCTATCGTGGTTTCGCCCTTTTCCTTGGCTATCATAGCCAGCAGGGATTGGATAAACGCGGGGACACTGCCTAGACGGCGTTTTTGCGCCATTAACGCGAGGGTGTTTGCCAGCATCTTTGATAGTCCCATTTTGGTGGCGAGCGCCGCTATAGCGTGGGTTTGTTCGTTGCGGTTGTAAAGCGGGGCGTGCAGGAATTCACGCAAATCCGCACTGGTGTTCAGGGCGGTGTTTAGTGTGGCAAGGTCTTTTTCCACATGGGTTAGTGTGTTTTCATCCTTTGCCAGATGAAAAACCGCGCGGGCATAGCGAACCGCAGCACCAGAGGATAAAGAGGCGTGTTCAGACACTTGATGTGTTTCCTTTGTGGTGGGTATTTGGTCGCATTCGTTAAGGAATGGTTACCCGTTTTGGTTATTTTCGGCATTAATAGCAAATGTGGGCGGGTATTGCAAGGGGCTAATTGCGCGGATAGTGGGAAAAACTATTGTTGAAAAACAAAGGGTTATGTTTTTTTAGTTGTTAGTTATTAGTTATTAGTTATTAGTTATTGGTTTTTTAGCCCTTCGGGTCTTCGTCATTTCTTCGAAATGCCGACCAGCTTTTAGCGGGGCGGAGGTATGTGCTTGACAAGTAGAATTATTTATTTATAGATACTTTTACCTTTAACCTTAACAAATGGAAAAAACAATGACTAAAGAAGTAGAAACCGAAAAGATAGACCCTGAACTAATACGCGTAGAAATGATTTTTAAAATGACCAAATCTTTTAACATTATAATACAAGTACCTAAAGGATATACAAAAGAAAAATTAGACCGCATTATGAATACACCTGTTAAACTATCTGTTACGAATAGTAAAAATTTTACTATATATGAATCTTCTAAATTTTTATTCAAAAACTTTATTACTGACAAAGAAGGTGTCTTTTTATTTGTAATCCCCAACAAGGCATTTTTCGTTAGAAAAGAAAATTACACCGTTTCACTTAGCTTTCTTCCAGACCCGTGGGAAGCATCGCCTAAAAACTAATAACTAATAACTAACAACTAACAACTAGTTACTCAATCTCTTCCGCCCATTCATTCCCGCGAAACCAGTAGTTATTGCGTTGCTGTAACCACCCCGTCACCCAATAATGCGCAATCCAATTATTGAAAAAATTCAGCGCATCATGGTCGCCTTTGCGAACCCCAAAACCCTCACCCGTTGCCAAATAGGTATGACTAAACGGCACATGCAAAATATCGGCGAAATCACGTGCGGCATCAGACGGAGTCGGCTCTGCCGCCATAGTCGCATGGGCGCGCCCCGCCAAAACTTCCTCCGTATCCGCGCCGTCTTCATCCATCAAAAGCAACTGCGCATTGGGGAATAAATTGCCAATAACCGTCGCCGAGGTCGCCCCCCGCCGCGCCGTGAAAATCACATCCTTATGGTTAAAGTCTTCCACCCGAAACCCCTCGGTCAGCGCACGATTCGCCAACAGAGTCATCCCCGAAAACGCGTAAGGGTCAGTGAAATTCACAACCATATTGCGCGAGGGCGTGATGCTCATCCCGCTAATAATAACATCAAAATCGCCCGCATTCAAAGACGGAATCATCTGCTCCCAATCGGTCAGCACGAACTCCACCTCTACCCCCATATCGTCTGCTAACTGGCGGGCTATATCCAGCTCAAACCCTATCAATTCGCCGTTTTTATCGTACATCGCCCAAGGGTGAAATATCGATAAACCCACGCGAATCACGCCCGCTTGCTTTATATCTTCAATAACGCTCTGCGTTTGAGCAACCGCACCGCCCGCCCCAAACGCGATAACCGCCAGAATTGCTGCGAAAAACCGCCGTAATAGTGTAAGCATTTTGCACCCTTTCAAGATAACTTGCGATAAACATAAACTAAAAACTGCGAAAAAACAACATATTATCACATAATTGACGCTTTTTTTCACTAAAACGCATTTTTTCGTTTGCAAAATCGCACAAATTGACACAAGGTCGCCGCACATAATAAACAACAAAGGAGTCAATTATGGAACAAATCACAAATTTTGTGGACTGGCTGAATGGTGTCGTCTGGGGCGTACCGATGCTGGTTTTAATTCTTGGCGTGGGCGTGTATTTAACGATGGGCCTTCGTCTTTATAGTATCATCAAAATCCCTCTTGGGTTCGCGATGTTATGGAGCGGGCGTATTCCGGGCAAAGAAAAGGGCGAAATCAGTCCTTTTAATGCTTTGATGACCTCGCTGTCGGCAACAATCGGCACGGGGAATATCGCGGGGGTGGCGACTGCTATCTTCTTGGGTGGACCTGGTGCTATCTTTTGGATGTGGATGACGGCTTTGGTCGGCATGGCAACCAAGTATGCAGAGGCTGTCTGCGCCGTTAAATATCGGGAAACCGATGAGCGGGGTAAGCATGTCGGCGGTCCGATGTACTATATTAAAAACGGTCTTGGGCCTAAGTGGCAATGGTTGGCGGTGCTGTTTGCATTGTTTGCTGGGGTTGCTGGCTTTGGCATCGGTAATATGGTGCAATCCAATTCCATCGCGGATGCTTTGCAGACTAACTTTTCGGTGCCAGAGTGGGTAACAGGCGTAGTTCTGCTTGTCCTAGTTGGCGCGGTTTTGCTGGGCGGATTGCAACGGATTTCATCCGTAGCAGGGGCGTTGGTGCCGATTATGGCTATCGCCTATATCGCCGCTTCGACCATTGTTTTGGCGATTAATGCTGACCAAATTCCTACGGCTTTCGGGCTGATTTTCACGCATGCGTTTTCACCGACTGCCGCCACTGGCGGGTTTGCTGGTGCGGCCGTGTGGATGGCGATTCGCTTTGGCGTAGCCCGTGGTGTGTTTTCCAACGAAGCGGGGCTGGGCTCTGCCCCAATCGCGCACGCGGCGGCACAAACCAAGGGGCCGGTTAGCCAAGGTCTGGTTGCTATGCTGGGGACGTTCATTGATACGCTTATCGTTTGTACCTTTACGGCGTTGGCGATTTTGACAACGGATGTCTGGACGAGTGGCGCGACTGGTGCTGCCCTGACTTCGGCCGCGTTTGATTCGGCTTTGCCCGGGTTGGGTGGTCCGATTATCGCGGTATCGCTGACGGTATTTGCTTTCACAACCATTTTGGGGTGGAGCTATTATTGCGAGCGGTCTTTGCAGTTCCTGTTCGGGCCTATGATTATCAAGCCTTTTCGGGCGTTGTGGTCTGTGGCGGCTTTCGTTGGCACTACGTTGAAGCTGAGCTTCGTGTGGTTGTTGGCGGATACGCTGAATGCGATGATGGCTATACCGAATTTGATTGCCTTGGCTTTGTTAAGCCCGATGGTGTTCAAAATCACCCGTGAGTTCTTTGAGAGCCGTGGGGCGAGTGAAAATAATCCTTTCTAATTTGAGAGGGTTTGTATGGATAAAAAAGGCTGGTCTTCGGGCTGGCCTTTTTTTATAAAAAATTTACGAATTTAGTAAAAAAATAATAAAAACGCTTGCAATCGCGATTAAATACTCTATTATCAATCCTGCAAACAAAAAATATACCCTACTCTTTTGAGTCGGGTTACTACTTAATACAACAGCCGATTCATGGGGGTTATCCCTTTATGCTTTGGTAAATAAGTGGGACAACTTTACGTATGTTTTTTGTTTGCATGGCCCGGCGTTAGCTGGGAAAATACAAAAAGGAAACCTACTATGAATAAACTACTATTAGCTATGATAACCGCAATTTTTACGATTAGCGCGTGTAGCAGTAGCCCACTGATACCAACAGGGCAAACAAATATCTGCGAGATAACATCTTGCACAGATGAAACGGTTGCGGATTCGCAAGAATCTAAAAGCGATACGAATTTACGTTCAAGATACCATGCAGGACATTCTAATGGTAGCCAAGTGGGAATAATTTTGCTTGGCGGAGCTGTAGTATTTCTTGTAATACAAGTTCTTAATATCCGTATTTTACCTGAAAAATAGACCCGCACCAAGAATGTAGTAAAGACACGAGAACGTAAATTATGGATTAGTTTTTTTTATTTGTTACAAAGTTTTTCTTGCGCCTTAACTAAATCGCCATTTAAGGCTGACTCAATTAAATTTGCTGTCTCATATACCCCATAAATAAGAATGAAGCCACCAAATTTTGGTCCTTGCGAAGCTCCAAAAACAACTTCATAAAGAGCTTGAAACCAATCGCGCAAGTTTTCAAAATCATGCATTTTACCAATTGCAAAAACCAATGATTGTAAATTTTCTGCATTCGATAACACCCAATTTTCAAGATCAGGGTCATCTTTCCCCATCATGGCATTTTTACGCAGAAGAATTTCTTTAGCTTTTTCGTTATTATTCAAAGCATTTACCAGTTCTTCCATAGCTGCCTTTTCCTTATCATTAGGCATGCGATAGTTTCGTTGCGACCTCATAAACCTGTGAAAATAACAAGTTGCAAATTGTACCAATTTATTAAATTCTGGATGGGTTTCAGGCGATACATTGGGCGCATATTTTTCTATAAATTTCCACAGAACAAAAGCATCATAGGGTATAGAAGTTTTTACCGAATTTCCTGCCTCATCATAAGGTATTATTCTAACCGACTTTAAGTTTTTTTCGTGTTCAGCAAAACTAGAACCATGCTCTTGCGGTGCTTCTCTAATCTCTGGTAAAGCCACGCTAACCAAATTCAACAACATAGAATAAGAAATCACAAACTCTTCCGCCTCAGGCACATCCCCCCCATGTATATGGAACACGGGGTTATTCATTTGTTCCACCAAATCCTGCCCCGCATACCCCCGCACCTGCGCGTCATACTCATCCATAGCCTTGGGTATCACATCAAAATGCAACCGCTTGGCAGTCCTCGGCTTTTGATACATAAAATACGACAGGCTCTCAGCAGAGGCATAACTCAACCACTCATCAATAGAAATCCCATTGCCCGCGGATTTGGAAATCTTCTCACCCTTTTCATCCAAAAACATCTCATAAAAATAGTGCGCGGGCGCACGCTCCCCCAAAATCCGACAAATCTTATCGTAAATCACGGTATTCGTGGAATGGTCTTTGCCATACATCTCAAAATCCACGCCCAGAGCCGCCCAGCGCGCGCCAAAATCAGGCTTCCACTGCAATTTCACCCGCCCGCCTGTGACCGAAACCGTCACTTCCTCGTCGTTTTCCATAAAACTTATCGTACCAGCCGCCTTATCAATCCGCGTCAAAGGCACGTATAAAACCCGCCCCGTCGTGGGGGAAATTGGCAGAAAACAACTGTAAGTCGCCCGCCGTTCCTCCCGCAGGGACGCCAGCATCACCTCCATAATCTCTTCATACTTATCCAACGCCCGCAATAAAACCGCGTCAAACTTGCCGGATTTGTAATACTCGGTCGCGCTGATGAATTCATAATTAAACCCGAATTTATCCAGAAATCGGCGTAACATAGCGTTATTATGCTCGGCAAAACTGGAGTATTTGTCAAACGGGTCTGGCACGGAGGACAACGGCATTTGCAGATATTCGGCTAGGTTTTCTGGATTTGGCACATTACTGGGGACTTTGCGCATCCCATCCAAATCATCGGAAAAACAAATCAGGCGGGTTGGCCACCCTGTTAAAATCTCAAACGCATTACGCACCATAGTCGTTCGGGCAACCTCGCCAAACGTGCCAATATGGGGCAATCCAGACGGGCCATAGCCCGTTTCAAACAGGACATAACCCTTGGCGGGCAGCTTGCCACCGAGGTGTTTTAACAGCTTGCGTGCCTCCTCAAAAGGCCAGGCTTTGCTGGTCTGGGCGTGTTCGCGCTGGGCTTTCATGGCGGTCGTCATGGGCTCTGTCATGGGCTCTGTCATAGGCTATTTTCCGTTTATTATAGGGTGATGAAACGCTCGCCCCGCTCTACCGCAAAACGCACCATAGGTCAAGTGGGTAAAAAAGATGTGATTGTTTTATCTATATTTGTGAAAAGTTTTATGAAACGGGGGCAACATAGCGTTTGACAATCCCCCCGTTTTAGTTTATATCGCACAAGAATTACACACAAAACCCGCCCAAAACGGCACCCCTGCCCGCTTAATAACAGGAATAATGATGACAATCGCACAACCCGCAAACAGGCTTTTGCTTGGTTTTCTCTTATCCGCGATAGCGTTATTGACGGCATGCGGGGTCGGCAATCGCCCGCCTTTGGCTGATAGCACCCCCGTGGAAACCAGCGATTTCGCCTATTTCGGGCTGGCGGACGCGCCGAACACCCCTGACAGAGACGGCGCGGTCACCCTATCGCATGATTTTTTAAACGTGAATGATAATAGAATCAGCACGGCTGGCTTTACCGAATTTAACATCCCGCCGACGATTTGCACGAATGACGGGTGTGTTGCGCAGGAGAATGCTAGCGATACGGGCAATGGCTATGCTTATTATATCGCGGAGGATGCGAATGGCAACGCGGCGTACAGCTATTCTGGGATTTTGGCAACCACCAATTTGGGCGAGCCTTTGCGGTCTTTCACCGCACCCGTGGCGACTTGGCGTGGCGAATGGTCTTTGAACGGCGTGGGGCCTGATACTGCGGATGAGGATGATGATTTCGTGATGCGTATTGATTATGGCAGTCGTCAATTCGCGGGCTCTGGCACGAAAATCATTGACGGAGTGGGGCATTTTATTAACGCTAATGGTCGTTATAGTCCGGCGGGCGTTATTTTGAACGGACAGGCTGATTTGATTCGCAGTAATGTTATTTATCAAGGGTTTTTAATCGGGTTGGTTGGGTCACAGGGTGCGGTTGGCGCGTTCCGCTCGTCCGATTCTGATCTTTCGTTTGCGGGTGGGTTTATCGTTAATCCGCCTACACGACGCTAAGAATTTTCTAGGAATTTTCTGGGGGATTTTTGCGCCAAGAATTTTGCGCCCGTAAATCCGTGCTGGATTGCCCGTGCAACGCCCCGATAGACAAACACCAGCAGGGCGCAGGGCGATACGGCAGGGCTTGGGAGTCGTGCGTGGCTAGGCGAGCGTTTGCGAATTGCCGCCCCGCAGGGGATTTCCCCGCCGCGATTTGATGGTGTGGACGGGCGATAACACCGATGGGCATGGTTTTGATAATCCGTTGCCACGCGTGCCAAGTGTGCAAGCTGGCAAAGCTATCCGCGCCCATAAGAAACACAAAATTTGTTGTACGATAGCGGGTTTTTAAGGCGGTCAAGCTGTCAATCGTATAGGGGCTGGGGATGCGCAATTCCCAGTCTTTTATGATGATTCGCGGGTCGGTCGCTATGGTTTGACAGGCGGCTATCCGCGTGGGATAGTCATGGGTTGGCGGCGGTTTCAGTGGGTTTTGCGGGCTGACCAGCCACCATATTTTATCCAGAGCAAAGGCGGCAAGGGCGCGATGCGACAAGTGGATATGTCCTTGGTGGGGCGGGTCGAATGACCCGCCGAGGAGTCCTATTTTTTTCATGGTAGTTATTAGTTGTTAGTTGTTAGTTATTAGTGGATTACTTCAAGCGGAAACGGATGCGCAAGGTTAGCAGGAGCATGAATAACAATATAATGCCAATGACAGTTTGAAAACCCCAGATGATATTAAAAATATCATCTTTTGCAAAGTGTTCATAGCAACGTTTTAATGGTCCATTACGAAAAGGTAAAAGACCATGGGCATTAGAAAATGAAACAGCCAAATCAAGTAAAAAATTATCAGCTAAATCACAAACGTTATTACAGCTTTTTTCAGTATTAAACCATATAAGGGATGCCCCCAATAAAATATGCCCCAACCACCAAGAAAACGCCCACCCAATACTATATCCATAATCAGAGATACCGTCATAAACCGCGTATGGGAAACGGATAAAAAAGTTTTCAAACACTCGCCGACACCGCATTTCTTGGCGAAAGAAGAAGTGTTCGTCATGGTATTTATCCAGTTTTTTCATGCGAGAGGATAGATTTTCATAAGCACCTTGGTTTTTTTTAATCCTGTATTTGTAATTCTTTTTAATTTCGCTTTTATTGCGCTTCTTTGCTGGAGGCCAATAGTCAGAGTCTAGTTCCCAAGTAATATCTGCACTAAGTGTTGTATCATAAAAATAAGGCACGCGAGCTTTAAAGAATGTACCTGTAAAATATGCGTCTTCTAAAGACGCATTTCTAAAGAGTGCGGTGTTATAAAATTTAGATTCACTGAAATCTGCTATGCCATTAAATGTTGCTTTAACAAATATTACATTGTTAAAAAAATCTACTTTACTAAAAAGCGCACCTCCAAAAAAATCTACTTCTTTAAAACTTGCTATGGAAATAAACTCTGTTTCAATAAATTGTGCTACATTATGGAATTTTGCATTAGAAAAACTTACATGTTTAGTAAATTTGGTATTTTTAAAAAATGCCATCCCAAAGAATTCTGTCCCTGTAAAATAGGTGTTTTCAGAGAAACTTGTACCAGTAAAGTCTGGATTATTAGGAATAGTTGCCGTGCTAGCAAAAGTTGCTTTATCAAAATTTGCACCCGCACTAAATTTTGCATTAATAAAACTTGCAATATTGCCTAATGTTACTGCTTGAAAATCTACACGTTCATGAAACTTTGTGTCATTAAAATCTACATCCTGAAAGAATTCTGCCTGATTAAAATTTACATACTCAAGAAACTCGGTGCCTATAAACGTTGTATTGTTAGAGAATTTTACATCAACAAATTCAACACCAGCAGAAAATTTAGCATTATTAAAATTAACCTCACAAGAAAAATCTACTTTAAAGAAAGATGTTTTGCTAAGAAAATTTACACTAGTAAAATTTGTATCATGCTGGAATGTTGCATTAAGAAAAGTAATAAATGCGTGTGAAGTTGATTCTTCAAATGTCGCTTCTTTGTAAAATCTTGCATTTTCAAATTTTGCTTTGCGGTAAAAAATTACTTTACTAAAATTTGCATTTTCAGAAAATCGTGTCTTTTCAAAAGATACATCTATAGGGAAAATGAGTTTTGAAAAATCAATGGCGTTGTCTAAACCCGTACCGGAAAATCTGATCTCGGCAAAATTACTAGATTGGCTACCACCAAGATTGTGTATTAAATTAAGCACTTCAGAATTTAATTGTGTTGATACACTAGGAACACCCAATTCCTTTAACCAATGCCCTTGCGGAAGTACTTTTTGTATTCCTTCAATATCAAATTCTGGGAGAATCCCTAGTGTATTATATAAATGATAAAGCCCCCAAAACCAGTGATAGCCACGAGGGTTTGTGCCTTTATCAAGCTCAATAGTTTTCTGCATAAACCGATGCCACGGATTATTACCTTGCGTAGTTGTAATTGCTATATCCATCCCTCCCCTATACATTGTATAAAGAAAAGAGGCAATACCTCTATCAGGGTCAGGTCGCTCCGCTCTGTTTGCAACACAGCACCACTTATTTACCACTAAACCTATTGACTCCCTGACAAAATCCACTATTAGCAACAAACAAAACCACTCACCAGAAAGACCCACCCAATGGCAACCCAACCCTACGTCTATTTTATGGAAGGCGTTTCCAAAACCTACCCAGGCGGTAAGCCGTGCTTTGAAAACATCCACCTGTCCTTCCTGCCGGGCGTGAAAATCGGCGTGGTCGGCGTGAATGGCACGGGCAAATCCACTCTAATGCGCATCATGGCGGGTATAGACAAGGATTTCAGCGGGCAAGCCTGGGCTGCCAAAGGCGCACGAGTCGGCTATTTACCGCAAGAACCCCACCTTGACGATTCCGTCAATGTCCGCGAAAACATCATGCGCGGCGTGCAACATCACCGCGCCATTTTGGAGCGGTATAACGAGCTGGCAATGAATTATTCGGACGAAACGGCGGATGAGATGGCAACCCTGCAAGACCAAATCGATGCCCAAGACCTCTGGTCGCTGGACGCGGATATTGACATAGCCATGCAGGCCTTGCACTGCCCCCCCGATGACGCGGACACGACCAGCCTGTCTGGGGGCGAACGCCGCCGCGTTGCCTTGTGCAAACTGCTGTTGGAAAAGCCCGATATGTTGTTGCTGGACGAGCCGACAAACCATCTGGATGCGGAGACCATCGCGTGGCTGCAAAACCATCTTATGGACTATAAAGGCACGGTTTTAATCGTCACCCACGACCGCTATTTTCTGGATAATATCACCAGTTGGATTTTGGAAATTGACCGAGGGCGCGGGATTCCCTATGAAGGCAATTATTCCGCGTGGTTAGAGCAAAAAGCCAAACGCGTGGCGCAAGAAGCCCGCGAAGATAAAAGCCGCAGTAAGACCTTGGAACGCGAGCTGGGCTGGATGCGCCAAGGGCAAAAAGCCCGCCAAGCAAAGCAAAAAGCGCGGGTTAATGCCTATCACGATTTGGCCGACCAGTCCGAGCGTGACCGTGTTGGCAAATCCCAAATCATCATCCCAAACGGCGAGCGGTTGGGCAGTAAAGTGATAGAAGTCAAGGGGTTATCCAAATCTTTCGGCGACACTCTGCTGATAAACGATTTGTCCTTCACCCTGCCCCCAGGCGGAATTATCGGCGTAATCGGGGCAAATGGCGCGGGCAAATCCACGTTATTTCAAATGCTAACAGGGCAGGAAAAACCGGACGCGGGGTCTATCGTTTTCGGCGAGACCGTGGCGTTGTCCTATGTTGATCAATCGCGCGATGCTCTGGATCCAAAGAAAACCGTCTGGGACGAAGTCTCCAGCGGGCAGGATATTATTATGTTGGGCGATGCGCAGATGAACTCCCGCGCGTATTGTTCCAGTTTTAATTTCAAAGGGGGCGACCAGCAAAAACCCGTGGGGTTGTTATCGGGGGGTGAGCGCAACCGCGTGCATCTGGCTAAGCTGTTAAAAAGCGGTGGCAATGTGTTGTTATTGGATGAGCCAACGAACGATTTGGATGTGGAGACTCTGCGGGCGTTGGAGGATGCGATTGACCATTTCGCGGGCTGTGCGCTGGTGATTTCCCACGATCGGTTCTTTTTGGATAGGTTATGTACGCATATCTTGGCGTTTGAAGGCGCGGGGTCGGTGGAATGGTTTGAGGGGAATTTTGCCGATTATGAAGAGGATAAAATTCGGCGGTTAGGCGATTCGTCCAGTGGCGGACGGGTGAAATATAAGAAATTCGCGCGGTAGGGATGGTGCGATTTTGGCGGGCGATTATCCCAGTTGCAACGGCCGCAACCGCCCAACCCAGTTGCCCGTATCCAAACACATCCAACCGATGGTTTCAATGATTTCGGTGTGCCGACCTGCTATGTTATCAATAAAAACAATCGGCTCGTAATGGGCAATACGATTGCGCAAACGACGAATCGTATAAATCCTATCGCGCAAAGGACGAAGTTTCCCCTTATAGTTTGGAAACCCGTTGTGAATGGTCGGTCGCCATAAAGATTCCTCGTATTTCTTACCCAGCAGCCTAACCCAAAATCCCAAGGAAAGACTCGCGACTATCCGCCCCATATATTCGGGCGTGGCATCACTCATTTTATCTATAGGTAATCTGTCACGCGCCTCTTCAATTTTTTCTCTGCTTTCATTTGTTAAGGGCGTTTTGGGGTTTATTAACCAATCAACACCATAATCTTGTTGCATAGTATCATGGATTTTATTACGCAAGCAAATTTCAAAACACGACAGAATCGGGTAGAATTCTGCGGATATACGCATGTTTTCTTCATATAATTTTAATGCTTTTCCAAAGTCATCACCAGAATGTGATAGGAATTTTTGCAATCTTTGGTCTGAAATTGCTTGGGTTATCGCGTTGATTTCATTGTATTTATTCATTTTTATCTGCCTTTTTGTTAAATTATGCAACACTTTTTACCAATTATTTGGCTGAATTGCAATTTTTTACTTGCAAAGGGGTGTGAAAAGGGCTAATTATATTCCTGTGTACCCCCGGTGTGATCCGTATGTTTCTAATATACGCCCCCGGGGGTCAAGATTTTCCCCGCTAATTATGCAACACTTTTTACCAATTATTTGGGCGTATTGCAATTTTTATTTGCAAAGGGGTTATATAACTGTTATTCAAATTCTTGTATACCCTCGGTGTTAGCTGCCTGTTTTATTACAGGCACACCCGAGGGTCAGTTTTTCAGACCCCCTAAACCCCCAAACACCACCGCATAATCGCCTTTTGCACATGCAGCCTATTCTCTGCCTCGTCAAACACGACCGACTGCGCACCGTCCAGCACTTCGCTGGTGACTTCCTCGCCCCTATGGGCGGGCAAACAATGCATAAATAACGCCTGCCCCCCTGCCCTCGCCATTAAATCCGCATCCACGCGATAGGGCGATAATAAATTATGCCGCGCCAAAGCCGTATCAGGCGAGTCATGCATGGAAACCCAAGTATCGGTCAGAACCAAATCCGCGCCCGCTACCGCCGCCCCAGCGTCAGGTTCAATAGACACACCAGCCCCGCGCCCTCGGGCGAAATCGATAAACTCCGCATCAGGAGATAAATCCTGCGGACCCGAAAACACCAAGTCATAGCCGAACTGCCCGGCGCCTTGAATCAAACTATTACACACATTATTGCCATCGCCTAGATAGACGACTTTTTTGCCCTTAATCGCCCCGCGATGCTCTTCATACGTCATAATATCCGCCATAATCTGGCAGGGATGAGTGCGGTCGGTCAGCCCGTTAATGACAGGCACATCGGCGTAATGCGCCCATTCCGCCAGCACATCCTCGGCAAAAGTGCGTATCATCACCATATCCACATAGCGCGATAGCACCCGCGCCGTATCCGCGATAGATTCGCCGTGCCCCATCTGCATATCCGCGCCCGATAACACGACGGTTTGCCCGCCCATTTGGCGCACGCCTATATCAAAGGACACGCGAGTGCGGGTGGACGGCTTTTCAAATATCAGCGCGACAATGCGGTTTTGGAACGCGCAGTCTGTATCCACAAACCCGCGAGGTTGCGTGGCGCGTTTATCCTTTATCGCACGGGCGTTTGTGAGGATTTGGCGCAGGTCATCGGGCGAGGTTGTGTGAATATCTAGGAAATTGCGGTTTTGGGTCATTGGGGGCTTTCTTGTTTTAGGTATTAGGTGTTGGTGGGTTTTATAACTTTCCAGAAAATTCTGCATAGATTCTTCTGTATCCTTCTAGACCACTATGACGAAATTTTTCTTCAGCGTACTCAATATATTTCCATAACGATTCTAACGCAACTTTTAAATCATCCTTGCCATCATCGGCAAGAATTTTTTCAAGAAAATAAGAAGTTGCCATAAGATTGACTGCCATCTTATCCCTGTGAAGTTCGCCCTCTTTTAATTTAACAAAAAATCTAATATAAACAGACGCATTCCCTCTGTTCATTCCTGTCTCTTCTGCAATTTGTTTTACGCCATCGTTTAATATTTTACGCTCTTCATAGACATCTCTTGCAATGGGATATATTTCTTTAATCATAGCCATTGTGACTTTATTTCTAGTTTTATTAAACTTTATTCTGTTTTCTTTCCAGTGCAAGGGTTGGATGTTTGACAAAGTGTCTGCGCCACCTTTTTCTTGTGGGATTATGTGGTCAATTTCCCAACCAAAATCAGTCTGCTCACCATAAGACGCATATCTTATTTTATTTCCCCTGCTATCCTTACGATAAATACCGGGGTTTTCCCCTTTGATTTTTTCTGCTTTTGCCCATGCGGCATTTATTCTTTTTTGATGAGTTGTTAGATTTGGATTAGTTTTACTTTCAGGGAACATTTGATTGAATTTTTTTATGTGCTCAGGGCTTTCCTGCCTGTTCAATTCGTTACGGCATTCTAAAAGAGTTTTTTCTCGTTCTTTATCGTCTTCTTTATAAATATAACTTGCGAAACGGGCACCCTTTAATATAGCATCAGGCGTATTACCATAAACAGATTTGATTAAAGGTAAAAAATCAGTCTCTTGCGATTCTGAAAGTTTAATAAGATTGTCTTCTAGTGTTTTTAAAATATCTGTCATTTTCTCTCTACCAAAATATCAGCCAGTTTAATAGGAAAACGATCGTATGAAACTTCCTTAACAGATAAACCGCTCTCTGCCAATTTATACTCTATCAAAGCGTCTCTAATCATTTCTATCGCGATTTTTTGTTTTTTCTTAGTTTGTAAAAATTCTAATACATTTCTATCCAAATACTTTGGAGGGCTAATTTCTAAGTCTATCCGTTCGCATTGAACAATAAGTTTAACAGATGATAAAACATGTTTTGTATTGGTACGCTTATCAAGAAGTGTCAGAATTTTTTTTCTATCATCCCAAGCACCACCTTCTAAAACATCTCCGTCTACATAGGGCTTTAATACCCAACTAGGTTTGTTATTATCTGCAGAATTATAGGTAACTTTAATGCCACTCATTTTATGATTTTGTTTGGTTGTTGTTTCTTTTTTGTGAGTATATCCAGCACTTGCACCTGCGCCACCGAGCATGTCTGCACTAGCTCCCACATTCACTCCATGCGTTTTTACCTCCGTATGTTCCATGTCATTTTCACCTTTTATGCCAGGTGCCCAAATAGAGCTTGGGTCAATCTTTAGAGTGCTATCCTCTATTACAATAAAAAATTCAGCCACGTGAATTTTAACTGTAAAGCTAATTTTATCGTTAGGCTTGCCCCCAAAAGTAGCCTCATTAAATGAAATATGAAGTAGCAAATCACTTTTTTTGTTTGTAAATTTTTCATAATAAGTATTAACCCCAACTAAACCTTTAAAGATTTTTACTCTGTTGTCTCTATCACTCATCACTAAAAACCCCCCGCCACTTTATCTAAACGCGCCACCGCCTCACTGATATCCTCCGCGCCGATATTCAACGCGGGCAGCAACCGCACGACATTATCGCTGGCAGGGACACACAGCAACCGCTCTTCATATCCGCGCTTTACCACCGCCAAATTCGCGCCCTCCACACACTGCAACCCACGCATCAAACCAACCCCCCGTGCCTCGACAAAAACATCGGGGTAATTGGCGACCAACCCCTGCAAGGACTGCTCTAAATGCTCGCCCGCCCCACGCACCGCGGACAAAAACCCGTCATTCGCAACCACACCCATCACGGCTATGCCAACGGCGCACGCCAGAGGATTCCCCCCAAAGGTAGAGCCATGCGTGCCAGCCTTCATCCCCAGCGCGGCCTCCGCCGAAGCCAAAACCGCGCCCAAGGGAAATCCGCCGCCCAGCCCCTTGGCTATCGCCATAATATCGGGCGTAATCCCCGCCCATTCGTGCGCAAATAACCGCCCCGTGCGCCCCATGCCGCATTGCACTTCGTCCAGTATCAGCAGGGCTCCGTGCGTATCACACAGCTCGCGCAATTCGCGTAAATACTCAAACGAGCCAACGCGAATCCCGCCTTCCCCCTGTATCGGTTCAATCATAATCGCGGCGGTCGTATCATCCACGCAAGCCCGCAAAGCCGCCATATCGCCGAACGGAACGGACATAAAACCATCCAACAAAGGCGCGAAACCGTCGACTAATTTATGCTGACCAGCCGCCGAAATAGTCGCCAGAGTCCGCCCGTGAAACGACCCGTGGCAGGTGATGATAGTCTTGCGTTTTGTATCGCCCCGTTCAAAATGATAGCGACGGGCGATTTTCATCGCACCCTCAATCGCTTCCGCCCCCGAATTGGTGAAAAAGGCGGTGTCGGCAAAGGTATGTTTGACGAGGATATCGGCCAAGGTTTGCTGATTTGGAATGTGATAGAGGTTGGAAGTGTGCCACAATTTGTCGGCTTGGGTTTTTAACGCTTCGATTAAAACGGGGTGCGAATGGCCCAGCAATGTCACCCCGACCCCAGCCGCCATGTCTAGGTAGGCGTTGTTTTTATCGTCAAACAGCCACGAGCCCTCGCCCCTAACAAAGGACAAATCGGCACGGGCATAAACGGGCAGGATGGAAGGGAACATTTTTTAGCTATTAGTTTTTTAGGTGTGGGTTTGGCAGTGGTTCTTTTGCCTATTGTGCGGATTTAGACGCAGATGTCAAGGTTTTTAGTGATTAACGATTAATTAATAATAATTAACAATAATTAACAATAATTAATGATTAATTAATGGCTAATTAACAATAATTAATGATTAATTAATCACGTAGTTTAGCAAAAAACCCAACCAACAATTCCTCCGCCGCCTCCGCCCCAATCCCATCATACACCTCTGGTTTGTGATGACACTGGGCGTGGCTGAACACCCGCGCCCCGCCCGCAACCCCACCCGATTTAGCGTCAGACGCGCCGTAATACAACCGCGCTATCCGAGCCGCCGATATCGCGCCCGCGCACATCGCACACGGCTCTAACGTCACGTATAAATCCGCGCCAGCCAGCCTATCATCGCCTAAAGCCACGCAAGCCAGCCTAATCGCCAGTATCTCTGCATGGGCGGTCGGGTCGTTATCCCCGCGGACTCGGTTGCCCGCCTGCGCCAAAATCACGCCGTCTTTGACGATAACCGCGCCAACGGGAACTTCGCCTCGCTCGGCGGCCGCGCGAGCTTCGCCCAACGCAATATCCATATAATTCCTAAATACCATTTTGTTTAGCCTTTTTGCCCTTGCTCTGCCCGCGTTTATAGCGCATGATGGGGTATGAGCCAATACTCCCCAGAACAAAACCCCGAAAACGACCTGCCCGCCGAAATAGCGGGGGACGGCACGGAACGTATCGCCAAACGGCTGGCACGGGCGGGGATAGCGTCAAGGCGTGAAATTGAACGGATGATTGAACAAGGGCGGATTCGCCTGAATGGTAAAGTTTTGACGCAGGCGGGGGTGAAAATCGGTGATAGCGACCGCGTGGAAATAGACGGCAAGCCCGCGCCAATCGCCCAGCCGACCCAAATCTGGCGGTATCATAAGCCAACAGGGCTGGTCAGTACGACCCGCGATGAACAGGGGCGGGCGACTATTTTTGATTATTTACCGCACGGGTTGCCACGGGTTATGTCGGTTGGGCGGTTGGATATTAATTCGGAGGGGTTGCTGTTATTAACGAATGATGGCGCGTTAAAACGCCGTTTGGAGCATCCAAAGAACGGCTGGCGGCGGCAATATCGCGTGCGTGTGCATGGGCGGATAACAGAGGCTCGGCTGGATCCGTTGCGCCGTGGGTTGCGGATTGATGGAGAGCAGTTTCAGCCGATAAGCGTGCGGTTTGAACGGCAGCAGGGTGCTAATGCTTGGTTGTTTTTGGAACTGCGGGAGGGGAAAAATCGGGAGATTCGGCGGGCGTTAGAGCATGTGGGGTTGGTGGTGAATCGGTTAATACGGGTGTCTTATGGGCCGTTTGAGTTGGGGAATTTGGAACGTGGCGGGGTGGAGAGGGTTGCTGATTTAACGATTAACGATTAACGATTAACGATTAATTATTTTAGGGTTTTAATCGTATTTGGTTTATGTTATAGTTGAATAACAACCACAATTAAAAAGGAAATAAAAAATGAAAAAAGTCATTGCATATCTTTTGTTTATTAGCGTGGTTTATCTTGCGTTACTTGCAATTATAGGTCTAAAAATATACACAATACCAAAGCTAGAAATGATTAACCTTTTGTTAGAATCTTCTTTAATTGGTGGATTGGGTGGTTGTATTTATTGTTTGCGTGGGGTGTATGTTAATTTTTCGGCAAAAGACCAATGGCTTACCCGATGGGAGGTGTGGTATTATATCCGTCCGTTGGTTAGTGCGGGCAGTGGCGCGATTAGCTTTCTTTTTCTTAAAGCGGGTTTGCTGGTTCTTGAATCTGGGGTGGATTTAGAGGCAAGTAAATTCGGCTTTTATGCCTTTGCATTTATAGCAGGATTTAATGTTGACAATTTTTTAAAAAAGATAGAAAGTATATCTGAAGCTATTTGGGGGATAAAAAAATCCCGTGCAAGCGGTAGTGATGATGAAACTAAAAAACCGAAAGGAAACAAAAAATGAGAATTGAAATATTTAATGTTGAGCATGGGCAGTGTGCCGTAGTTCATTGTCCTGATGGAGAAAAAGTTATGATGGATGCTGGTCATACTAATAGCCCATTGCACACTTGGAAACCTTCTGTCCATTTTGATGGTCATGATATAGATTTACTTACCATAAGTCATTATGATGAAGACCATGTAAGTGATTTCGATAATTTACAAAAAAATTGTAATATTAAATTTATAAATAAGAATCATTCTGTAGATCCTGCCGTGTTGCTTTCTTTAAAGAATAGCACACAAAAAATGGGAGATGGAATCGAGGCAGTTTATAATTGGATGCAATTGCCTCCTCCTTATATGCCTTTCCCTGTTTTTAGAGATGTAGCAATAGAATATTATTACAATTATTACGGAACTTTTACTGATACTAACAATCTCAGCGTTGCTACATTTGTTCATTATGGCGATTTTACTATTTTATTTCCCGGAGACCTTGAGGTTGCTGGCTGGGACGAATTGTTAAAAGATGCAAATTTTAGAAATGATTTGAGCAAGGTTACCGTATTAGTTGCATCACACCATGGCAGAGACAGTGGTTGTTGTGAAAGAATTTTTAATTATTGCTTGCCCAAGGCAGTTATTATATCAGATGAGGCTAAGCAATATTCAACCCAAGAAACGCGAGATTGGTATGCACATAGAGTTTCAGGCTGTAAGGATACGAAAAATAATAATCGTAAAGTTTTGACCACACGTAGCGACGGAAATATTACAATAGATATTGTTCTTAATCAGGGTTGGCATATAGAGACAGAAAAATAAAGAATTAACATAGGTGGGGGCTATAACCCCCACCTCAAGTGTTAAAAATTATCTGCTCGCAGCTGCATCGTTTAAGGCTCTGCCTATAACCCAGCCAATTGCCGATGCCCCGATAAGTATCAATAATGTTGCCCCTGCCCCTATTTCCTCATCACCATCAACTTGCCTTGAATGGTTTTTAAGAAATGTTTTATCATAGGAAGCCGTCACAGGATAATCAACAGGCGAAGTACCAGCAGTTTCACATGCAGATAGTGTGAAAACACACATGACAGCAAAGATAAGGGGTTTAAAATTTAACACCATTTTCTGCCAGCCGTAAAGGCGACTACGAGTGTTTAGGTTATTGTTTTGTTTTTTCATAAGATTTTACTCCAAGTTAGGTGATAATACCCCTATCAAGGTCGGATTGCTCCGTCTGTTTGCAAACAGATCCACTTATTCACCACATCACAGGTGCGAACACCTTTAATATGGCTCTTGTATTCAGTGGCAACCCGACTTGATAAAAGCGGGGTTATAAGTGTTTTAAGTCGTTTTCCATAGAAAACTCCTAGTTTAAGTTACAATTGTAACCCGACTAGCGTCGGGTCATTGCAACGTTACTGGAGTAAGGTTTCCACGTATTCACGCACACCACAGACGGAGTTCGCCTGTAGAGTTGTTATTATATTCGGTGGTGACCCGACTGACTTTTTATGGTTAGTTGGTCACTCCAATAACGTTGCAAATACGACTTTAACGCAAAAAATCCTAAAGTCAAACGCTTTTTTCACAAATAACCAAAAAACCATTAATCGTTAATCGTTAATCGTTAATCGCTAATAATTCACCGCCACAAACCCGCCAGCATACCCCTGCCGAGCGCCCTCATCACTGACAAACGCGCCAACCGCACCCAATGCACCGATGAGCCCGCTCATCTGCCCGCCCGATACAATCACCGCGCGCTCTTGGGATGAATACCGCCGATGCTCTGCCCTGCCGGTTATCACGCCCAGTTCATCAAACCCTCCATCCAACGCGAAACTACCGTTCAGTCCACCTGCCTCCACAGTCCGTGGCAAATCCACCAGCCCAGACACTTTCTTACCCTCAAAATCCACATCCAGCAAGAAATCCACATGCACATTATTATCCGAAACCGCATCAATCTTTACGCCCAATATCCCATCCCAAGTGGCGGATAGCGGGGCATCCACCGCCCGCTCTGGCAAAAGCCCGCCCAAATCCGACTCCGAATCAAGCCCAGCATAATATCGCCGCGTTCCATCATCAGACTGCACATGATAGTAATAGACATCAATCTCTATATCACTCAAATGTTCCATAGAAACACTGTCATACCTCGCCGTCCATCCATCTGGCTGGGGATTCGTATCAAACTTGTCAAAGATAAACCCGTTTTGCGCAAAATTGGGCAGCTGACGTGCCACAAGCGGAGTGGCAAAGCTCTGCGCCCACGCGGGGCCTGTTGGGTTGGCAAAAACACTGGCACAGAGGGGGTCATCCACGCTATCCGCATTGGCACAACTCTCAATAAAATCGCTACGGTCCGAGGAAAAATCTGCCAAATTGCAAATCACACCAAGCGGGTTTTCATCGCAAATATGCGCGACAATCTGACCCGAGCATAGACCACTGCCCGCGTTGGACAGCACGCTACAAAACGCGACTCGCTGGTCGCGCCCCGTCTCATAGCCCGTTTCACACCCCGTCCCAAAGGGGTTCAAAATACACCCATCATTCAAAATCGCGGCGGTGCAATAGCCAAGGCTGGCATTCCCCTCCATTGCGCAAAATTCGTTATGAAGCGTGCGCCCTAATTGATAGCCCCCATCCCGAACGCACTCCTTGCTAAAGGGGGTGAGGATACACGGGCGCAAGGCAACCGCCCGCGCACAACGGGGGTGATTGATGTTTTGATAGGCAGAGCAGGTGATGGCATGGTCGGTTTGCGCACCCTCCGCGTTATCACAAACCGCCAAAAACGGGTCATAATCACAGGCGGCAAGCAACCCCGCAACGCAGTTTGGGTTTTGTGAATTGCGCTCAATCGTGCAAAAATCAATACGGCTTTCACGCACGGAGGTGAATTCCGTCCCGCAATCCAATTCCAGATTAAACGGGGCGAGCAAACACGGATATTGGCGCACGGGTTTTTCGCATCGCGTATCACTGGCATTCACCCCGACAGAGCAAAACGCAAGCAAATCATCGGCTTTGATTTTGCGTTCCGCCTCGCAAGCGGGGTTGGATAAATTGGTGATATCGGTGCAGGAGGTACTGGCACCCTCGCCAAAGCTAAAGGTACTGCCCGCGCAGGCGGTTATGAAAAATAACCCTATCAATACCGCCAAAAGACGGGCGAGGGATGTTGGTTTAGGTTGGGTTGGTTTGATGTACATTGGGGTCTCCTTTTTTATACATGGTTTATTATTTATTCGCTTGGGGGGCGGGCGATAAACCCGCCAGCAAAGCCGTATCTACTACCGACTACGTCACTGACAAACACGCCGATTGCGCCCGTTTGCCCTATCAAACCATGGACTGTTCCAGGAGTCTCGCTAGCTCGTGCAAAGTATCTCACACTGCCAGTAATAATACCTTGCGCATCAAATTCAGCATTGAAAACGTAAGCGTCCAATTCAGGCGGATGATCAACAGTAAGGGTTCTGTTAAAAAGATTAACTCTGAAATTAATGGGGCTCGGCGATTCCATATTGGTTGCATGAAGCCAGCCCTGCCAAGTTACCTCTGCATTTAATTCCACATCGGGCTTTACCAGTGGCGCACCCAAATTCACGCCAGAGAACAACCCCGCGTAATAGCGGGTTGCACCATCAGCAGGCGTATATTGAAAAAAGCCAACGCCATTCCCGCTATCGCTGGGTTTGCTGCCCGCCAAATCCGCACCGCCCGCGCCATTACGCAAGTTCAAAGTATGCACAATCGGCGGCGCACGCCTTGCATCGCGCAAATCACCGACATCCAATCCGTCCTGCGTGCCAAGCAGAAATCTGTTGCCTGTATCCGCCACGCTCGCCGTCGTCGCGGGGTGGGTGTCCAAACTACGCGTCCAACGCGCCGAGGTTACACGGGCATTAACCTCTGCACAAAGCGAATGGTTTTCATTACCCGCAGTCGCGCAAAAACCAATACGTTCCGTGCGGGTTGAAGCATAAGCATCAAGGCTACACCCCTGCCCAAAAGGGTTGATAGAACAAGCAGACGAGGCGCAAACCTCATCCAGAGCATTCGCGCCCCTGGCACACCAATCTATCCGCAACTCCCGCGCCTTCGTATAACCAGCACCACAGGTATAGTGGAAAGGCAAGCTGACACATGGATCGGCCGCAACCGCATCATCGCAATAGGAGTGGTTTGCATTATTCCCATAGCCACAGAATCTGGATGTAAAATCCGCGCAAATGGGGTTTGTCAGATTTACCGATGGGGTGCAAAAAGCCTTACGATTGGCACGGAGGATATCAAAATCACTGCCACACCCCACGCCAAACGGATTGCCTATACAAGGGGTTTTGGCAACTGTGGCTGTGCAAGTATTGCTGGCGGCATTGTTATCGGTTCGGCAGAAATCACGGCGTAAATCATCAAACCGTGCATCGCAAGGGGAGGCAAAAGGGGTTGCCGTGCAAAGGGCGGTAATCGCGGGATCGCAAAACTCGGTTTGAAAATTCGCGGGTTTTGTGCAAAACGACCTGCGGCGCTCCCGTTCAACTCTAAAATCTCCACCACACTCCGCACCATAAGGGTTGCCAATACAGGCATCCTCCACCACGATATGACGACAGATGGGTTTGAGTGCGTTATCGAAAAAACTGCAAGTAAATTTGGTTTCTGGTTCGGCGAGAAAACCGCCAGAATAGCCCTGTGCCACACCCGCATTGCTGATAAACGCGCCGATTGCGCCCCCCTCGCCTATCAACCCTGTAACGACTCCTGCACTGGTGACGGAATCCAGCTCTAAATTAACCGTTCCTTGCAAAAAGCCCGCAGCATTAAAGGTGGCATCAAATATGTAACGCCCCGTATCCTTTGTCGCATTACCAACAAACGTTCTGTCGGCAAAATTAACATCAAATTCAATCGGGATCTTATACCCCGAATAAGTTGAATCAAAAAATCCTGCCCAAATCGCGCTGAGTGCCTCGCCCTCGGCAGGCAATTCTAACGGTGCACCCCCAATGGCAGTCGATACTAACCCTGCGTAATAACGCGTTTCGCCATCAGGCGGGGTATATTGAAAATACCCATAACCATCGGTGAAAAATCCTCCTTCCACGTTAATAGAGCTACTAGACCAAACTTCCGGGAATCTTTCATCAGGAAACAAATCACCCGCATCCAAATAATTTTCTCCGCCAAGCAAAAATTTATTGCCTGTATCGGCTCTGCTGGGTGCCGATGCTGGACGGGTATCAAGGCTGTGCGCCCAAAGTGCCGATGTTGGGGTGGCAAGTACCACTTCGCAAAACGTGTGGTTTTTATTGACCGCCTGCGTACAAAAGTTCAGGCGATTTATCCGCGCTTTATAGTAGACCCTACAGCCCTGCCCAAACGGATTTCGCGCACAGGCATTAACAGAGCACAGCGCATCAGTCGCATTCGTACCTTGGGTGCACCAAGCAACACGATTGAGTCGCGCGGTATAATAATTATTACCACAGCCAGATTGAAAAGGGTTGGATAGGCAAGAATCATTCGCAACGGCTTCGGCACAAAAGGCAAGCCTTACATTATTCCCATCGGTACAAAATTTGAACGCGAAATCAGTGCAAAGGGGATTACCCGCGTTTGCCTCAATAATGCAAAAATCATAGCGTTCGGCACGGGTGATGTCAAAATGGCTATAGCAATCTTCATAGGGGAATCTAAGGCAATGATTATCGTCATACGCAGATTTACATATTGGCAGATTAACATTATCACCGATAGAGCAAAAGGCAAAGCGGTTATCACGTGCGGCGTTAAACCGATAGCCACAGGCACCGTCAAAAGGGTCACCAATACAAGGGGTGGTGGCGACTGCCACCTCACATGTATCACTGGTGGCGTTGCCATCGCGGGTGCAAAAATCGGTAATCGCAGGGGTGCAAAACTCGGTTTGCAGATTCGCGGGTAGAAGGCAAAACCGCGTGCGGTAACCCCGTGCTGAATCAAAATCACTGCCACACTCCGCACCATAAGGGTTGCCAACACAGGCATCCTGCGCCACGATAGCTCGGCAGGCGGGCATGGTCGCGTGATTCTTTTGCCAGCAATAATCTTTACTTGGGGGTTCGGCAATAAACCCACCAGAATAGCCCGCCGCCACACCCGCATCACTGATAAACGCACCGACCGCGCCCAATTCGCCTATCAATCCTGTAACAACCCCTGTGCTGACGACGGAATCCAGATCCAAAGCAACAGTTCCCTGCAAAAGCCCCCCCGTATTAAAGGTGGTATCAATCGTGTAACGCGCCTTATTCTTAACCGTATTCTTAACGACAGTGCCACCAAAGGTTCTGTTGGTAAAATCAACATCAAAGTTAATATCCAGCCCTTCTCCCAAATGGATTGTTGACCCAAGCACACCTGCCCAAATGGCGCGAACAGCCGCACCTTGAACGGGGGGGGTCAGCGGCGCACCCAAGTTCGTGCCAGAAAACAACGCGGCATAATAGCGAGTTTTATCCCGCCCTGCTATATCTTGCGGGGTAAATTGAAAAAACCCAACACCACCCGCCGCTAATCCATAAAAATCGTTTCCTATTCCTAGTAAATAATAATCAATTTTCCTGCCTGTTTCATCACGCAAATTACCAATATCCAAACCATTAAATTGTCCAAGAAAAATCTTATTGCCTGTATCTGTTGCTTTTGCCCCCCTGTCTGGATGGATATCAAGGCTATGCGCCCAAAATGCCCCCGATACTTGCGCAATCAGCCATTCGCAAAGAGCCGCGTCTTTGCCTTCCTCGCTGGCGCAAAATTCCGCGCGATTTTTACGGGCATAGCTATAGGTTCCAAGATTACAAGACTCTGCAAAAGGATCTTGAAGACACGCATCATCGGCACACAAGACGGAGGACACATTCACCCCTTTCGTACACCAATCCCTACGGGTTGCCCTCTGGACGACATAATTACCGCACCCCCCTGCAAAAGGATTAGCAATACACGGCTCAATGGTAACAATTTCACCGCAGAGGGTATCGCTGGCATTACCGCCAAAGGCGCAAAAGTCCCGCGTGAAATTATCACAAAGGGAGGCGGTCGCGTTTCCCTCGGTCATGCAAAAATCATAGCGATTGGTGCGTGCCTGTGCGTATTTATCAGCACAAAATCCATAAGGATTTCTAATGCATGATCTGTGAAAATCCGCACCATCACATATTGGCAAATTAACATTATCGCCGATAATACAAAAATCTATACGCAGAGACCGCGCGGACTCCCAATCAGTGCCACAGGTGCGTATAAAAGGATTGCCAACACACCGATTGCCACGAACGGCACCCGCACAAAGGGACGAACTTGCATTGCCCCCATACTTGCAAAAATTATCAATAAAATGAAAGCAAGCATCTTCCTGCCACTTGGCACGGCCATAGCAATAATTATACCTTTGGGTTCGCGCAAAATCATAGTCAGCCCCGCAATCCGCGCCAAACGGATTGGCAACGCAGGGATAGGCTAGGGTTGCACCACCGCATAGCCCCAGTGATACATTTCCACTAATAATACAAAGGTTAATGCGAGCCTTCCGCTCAAAGGCATATTCACTGCCACAGCCCGCGCCAAACGGGTCATAATTACAAAAACTATCGTTGATGATTTTAGCACAGACAATTTTATCCGCGTTATTATTGGCATCGCAAAATTCTTTTAACTGGTCGGGCGGGCTGGCGGCAAACCCACCAGAATAGCCAAAGTACGCATCTTCACTGCTGATAAACGCGCCGATTAAACCGCCATCGCCTATCAACCCTGTCAGAATCCCCGGACTGTTCCTAGTACCATAGGTATAGGCGAAACTTCCAGTTATCACGCCATGGTCATTGAATGTACCGTTCACGACGTAGGTGCTAAAATAGCTGAACTTATCAACGGCATATATGCTTTTGTTCGCCAAATCAATACTGACTTTAAACCTATTGGATTGCAGATAGGAAGAATATAACACCCCTCGCCACACAGCAATCGGGGCAGCCCCATCGGGCGAGGATTCTGGCACAGCCAAAGGTGCGCCCAAATCCGTGCCAGAGAGAATCCCAGCATAGGCGCGAATGGTGTCATGAAAAGTGTTAAACTTAACTGATGAAAACCCAGAAACTCCGCCGTCTTTGGCGAAGGCCGCACCTCCCCCTCTTACTGAGTATTTATCAATAGCATCGTCATCACGGGCTATACCCACAGAGTCGCCAATATTCAGCCCGTTTGCCGTGATTTGCAGGAATTCAGAGCGGTTTTCATCCCCTGCGCGGTCTTTGCTTACATGGGTAAAGGGGGGTGTTTCAAAGGATTGCACCCAAGTGGCAAAGGTTGGACGCGATAGGATGGAGGCGCATATCGGGTTTTCGGCGTTGCTGTGTTCGGTGCAAAACGCCATGCGTTGCCTGCGATTATCGGCATAGTCCGCCCCGCAATCAGGGCGGGTTGGGTCTAGGATACATGGGTCGCTTACGATAGCCCCACGGCATTGCGGTGCGGTCGCGTTATCCTCGGTCGCGCAAAAATCCGCACGGGTCTGGCGGGCGGTTTCATAGGTGGCACCGCAATTCGGTGAAAAGGGGGTGGATTCGCAACGGTGCAACGCGAGGGTGGGGTCTTGGGTTTCCAAAGCAACCCCCGTGTTTATATTTGTGTTTATATTTTCACACCTAACATGCTCCGCATTTTCTGCCAAAGAGCAAAACGCCAAACGGTATTGTTTCGCGTCATCAAACTCCGCACTATCACAAGCCGCATCAAACGGATTCGCCACGCAATCGGCGATATCCACACCCTGCACGGCAAACCCGCCCGTACCAGAATCCGTGCCAGCACCACATCCAGCCAGCACAAACCCGCCAGCCAGCAAAACCATCCATAGTTTGTTTATTATCTGCATAATCCCACCACTATTCGCTCGGCGGGCGGGCGATAAACCCGCCAGCATAGCCGCGTCCACCGATTTCGTTGCCGACAAACGCACCGATTGCGCCCGCCTCGCCTATCAAACCATGGACTGTCCCATATCGGTCATTACGATTTATTGATTTTCTAAGATAGCCAGTGATAACACCTTGCGCATCAAAGTCAGTAGTGAATTCGTAAAGAACATGTCCAACCACCTCAAAAGCATGAAAGCGTCTGGTAGAAAGATTAATATTAAAACTGATAGGTATCGGCGTTCGCAAACCTGTTTCATGAAGCCAGCCATGCCAAACTATAAATCCATCTGGATTCACATCGGGATTAACCAGTGGCGCACCCAAATTCACGCCAGAAAACAACCCCGCGTAATAACGGGTCCTGCCACCCTGTGGCGTATATTGAAAAAAGCCAACACCATTGCTGCTATCACTGCTTTTACTACCCGCCAAATTTTCACCGCCCGCACCGTTGCGCATGTTCAAAGTATGCACAATCGGCGACGCACCCGCATCATCACGCAAATCACCGACATCCAGCCCGTCAAACGTTCCACGCAGAAATTTGCTCCATGTATCCGCCATAGCGGCCGCGGGCGGGAGCGGATAATCAAAGCCATTCACCCAACGCGCCGTGGTTACACGGGCATTAACCTCTGCACACAGGGCATGGGTTTGATTAGCGGATGGTGTGCAAAAAGTAATACGCTCGGCGCGGGTAATACTATAATTCTTATGCATGCAACTGGCACCAAAAGGATTTTGAATACAAGTATTATTCGCACAAAGCGCGTCCTGTGCATTCGCACCCTTTGCACACCAGAAAACACGGTACCACTGGGCTTCGTTGTAACGCACACCACAACCCAATTCAAAAGGCATTTTAATACACGGCTCTGCCGCGACAGCATCCGCGCAAAAGGATTGTTTTGCATTATCTTCAAAGATACACATAGTCAACGCGAAATCAGTGCAAAGCGGATTGGCGGTATTCGCCGATTGCATACAGAAGCCACGGAGATTGTCGCGCACGGTATCATAATCACGCCCACAGGTGCGGGTAAATGGTCTGCGCAAGCACAAAGTATTTTTAACCGCACCTGCGCAAGTATCGCTGATGGCGTTATTATCGCGTTGACAAAAAGCCGTGCGCTCATCCCGCGTGGTATCAAACTGCGCCCCGCAATGGGAGGCAAAGGGGGTCGCCGTGCAACTGTCAGTAATCGCAGGTATGCAAATCGCGGATTCCACATTGGCGGGTTTAATACAAAACGCCGTACGACTCATACGAGCGGTGTCATAGTCATCGCAATCCTGCCCAAACGGATTGCCAATACAGGCATCAAACGCAATCACACCTGCGCATTTATCGCTGGCAACATTGGCATCATGCATGCAATATCCAAGCCGTTCCACTCGATTATCATCAAACTGCATCCCGCAATGGGGGGCAAAGGGTTCATCATCACAAGTGGCATAAATCGCGGATTGGCAAAATTCTGAATCCACGTTCAAGGGCTGGATGCAAAAAACTATGCGATTGAGACGCGCGTTTTCATAATTATGAAAACACCCTATTAAAAAAGGGTCATAAACACACCTATCGGCGGTAATGGCAATATAACAGGCAGGAGTGTTCGCGTTGCCATCGCGACTGCAAGCATCTTTTGATTTATTATGCGGACTGGCGATAAACCCGCCAGCATGGCTCGTCGCATTGGTCTTAAACACAGCGATTGCGCCCGCCTCGCCTATCAAGCCCGTCATAACCCCCGACTCGCTATTGCGAACCCTTATCTTATAGCTGATAGTTCCCGCTATCACGCCGTGGTCATTGAATGTGCCATTGATATTATACGTGCTAAACCCATTGCTCGGGTTGGCAAAAATACTTTTATCCGCCAAATCAACGGTTAGGGAAAAATAATGGCTAGGGACATTCGCGCTTTGCAAAAGTGCCACCCAGATAGCCTGAGTCGGCGCACCCGCGTCGGGTTCGGGTAAGGGTGCACCCAAGTCCGTGCTGGATAAAATCCCAACATATTGACTGCCAATATCATCAAAGGTGTATAGGGACTGAGTATTTACAAAGCCGTTTTTCCCTTGTTTATTGATAAGCCTGAGCGTGGCTGTCCTTGTCGGATACTTTGAAATATTATTAAAATCATAATGCTCTATTTCCATAATATCCCCCAAATCCAGCCCGTTTGCCGATGCTTGCAGGATTTCCGCGTATTCTTTAGTATCGCTGCGGCGTTGGTCGCTTGCGCGGGTGAATAGCGGTGTTTGGAAGGAATGCAGCCAAGTGGCGTAGGTTGGGCGTGATAGGATGGGGATACATATCGGGTTTTGGGCGTTGGTAAGAAGGGCGCAAAACGCCAAGCGTTCGGCGCGGTTATCGGCATAATCGCCCCCGCAATCGGGGCGGTTTGGGTCTAGGATACATGGGTCACTTACGATAGCCCCACGGCATTGCGGTGCGGTCGCGTTATCGGCTTGCCCGCAGTACTCCGCGCGGGTCTGGCGGGCGGTTTCATAAATGGCACCGCAATTAGGTGAAAAGGGGGTGGATTCGCAAGGGTGCAACGATAAGACAGTATCTTGGGGGGTGGTATTTTGGGTTTCCAAAGTAACCCCTGTATTTATATTTATGTTTATATTTGTGTTTATATTCGCACACCTGACATGTCCCGTGTTTTGCTCCAAAGAGCAAAATGCCAAGCGATATTGTTTCGCATCATCAAATTCGGCACTATCACAAGCCGCATCAAACGGATTCGCCACGCAATCGGCGATATCCACGCCTTGCACGGCAAAACCGCCCGTGCCAGAATCCGTGCCAGCACCACACCCAGCCAGCGCAAACCCGCCCGCCAGCAAAACCATCCATAGTTTGTTTATTATCTGCATAATCCCACCATTATTCCTTTGGTGGTTCGGCGGTAAAACCACCAGAATAGCCCTGCGCCACACCCGCATTGCTGATAAACGCGCCAATCGCGCCATTTTCGCCTATCAGCCCAGTAATAACCCCTGCACTGGTGACGGAATCCAGCTCTAAACCAATCGTTCCGCTCAAAAAACCCGTCGCATTAAAGGTGGTATCAATCGTGTAACGCGCCGTATCCTTTGTCGCATTACCAACAAGCGTTCTGTTGGCAAAATTAACATCAAATTCAATCGGGATATTATACCCCGAATAAGTTGAACCCAACAATCCTGACCAAGTCGCGCTGAGTGCCGCACCCTCGGCAGGTAATTCTAACGACGCACCCAAATCCACGCCAGCGAACAAACCCGCGTAATAACGCGTTTCACCATCAGGCGGGGTATATTGAAAATACCCATAACTATAAGATGTATTAGGTTTCTTATTGTAAAGACCAGCACCGTAGTGAAGTTTCATCGGTTCTCTTTGCCCAAGAAACAAATCACCCGTATCAAAATCATAGTCTTCGCCAAGTACAAATTTATTGCCCGTATCGGCTCTGCTGGGTGCCGTGACTGGACGGGTATCAAGGCTCTGTGCCCAAAGTGCCGTTGTTGCTCGCCCAAGTACCACTTGGCAAAGGGCGTGGTTTTTATTGGTCGCCTGCGTACAAAAGTTCATGCGATTTAGACGCGCATTATAGTAGTATGTACAGCCCTGCCCAAAAGGATTTCGCAGACAGGCATCAGCAACGCACAGCGCATCACTCGCATTCGTGCCTTCTGCACACCAAGAAGCACGATTAACCCGCACGTTTTGATAACGAAAACCACAGCTCGATTGAAACGGGTCGCGGAGGCAAGCGTCATTCGCAACAGCTTGGGCGCAAAAGGCAAGGCTTGCATTATTCTCAGCAGCACAAAATTTGAACGTAAAATCAGTGCAAAGGGGATTACCCGCGTTTGCCGCAATCATGCAAAAATCGCGCCGTTCGGCACGGGTGATGGCAAAATGGCCATAACAATATCCATAGGGGAATTTAAGGCAATGATTATCGTCATACGCAGATTTACATATTGGCAGATTAACATTATCACCGATAGAGCAAAAGGCAACGCGGTTATCACGTGCGGCGTTAAACCGATAGCCACAGGTATTGCCAAAAGGGTCACCAATACACGGAGTCTCTGCCACGATAGCACGGCATCTGAATTTGGCAGCGTTGCCATCACGCATGCAGAACTCTTTGCTGGCAGAGACGGCGACAAACCCGCCCGCATAACCATCTCCCTCAATTCCATCACTGACAAACGCGCCAACCGCCCCCTGCTCGCCTATCAATCCTGTAACACGCCCTGTTCTGTCAGCAGAATCGCGAGCCAAAACGATTGAACCTTGTATCACACCCGTTGCATTAAAGGTGCTATCAATCGTGTAACGCTTGGTGCTCCCCGTAGTGCCACCAAAGGTTTTATTAACAAAATCAATATCAAATTCAATATCCAAAGGCGATTGCAAATTGGTTGCCCCAAGCAAACCTGACCAAGTGGCGCGAACCTCACCCCCCTGCACGGGCACACCGAGCGGGACTCCCAAATCCGTATTAGACAGCAAACCTGCATAATAGCGGGTTGGGTGATCCTCTGCTGTATAGTCTGGTGTATAGTTTGGTGTATATTGGAAATAACCAACACCATCATCCGCATCCCCGCCCAAATTGGCATTTCCTGCCCCATGGGCAAGGTTTAATGTATAGCTTGTGGGGGGTCTATCTGATTCATCCGCCGCATCCCCGGTACTTATATGATAGCGAAAGCCTCGCAAAAATGTGCCGATTCCATCCTTCGCCTGTGGTATTTTTCCTGGCAGGAAACGAAAGTTCTTCGCCCAAACCAGCGATGTTGCTTGCGAATATAACTTTGTGCAGAGTGCGTGGTCGCGGTTCGCATCTTGCAGGCAAAAATCAATACGATTGTCCCGTGCTTGCGTATAACTGCCAAACACACACGATTTTGTAAAAGGGTCTTGAATACAATTCCCAGTGGCGCAAAGCGGGTGATTCGCGTTTGTGCCAATGGTACACCAGTTAATACGGCTGGAACGGGCGTTTAGATAATCCGCCCCGCATCCATCCCCAAAAGGGTCTTCAATACAAGGATTTGCCGTGATAGTATCGGCGCAGAGGGCATCACCCGCATTACCGCCAAAGCCACAATATAGGAGGGTAAAATTATTGCAAAGAGGATTGCCCGCGTTCGCCTCAATAGTGCAAAAATCATAACGTTCGGTGCGGGCGGACGCAAAATTACTACCACAATATCCGTAGGGATTTATCAGGCAACCCCCATTTATATCCGCCGTTTCACATAGGGGCAGATTAGCATTATCACCGATAGAGCAAAACGCTAAACGCCCCGCACGGTCGGGTTTGAACGAAATACCGCAGGTAGATGCAAAAGGGTTACCAATACAGGGGTTGGCGGTGATGGTCTCTTCACAAATCGCTTGGCTGGCATTGCCCTCTTGCCGACAAAAACCGCCAAAGAATATACGGCAAACCTCTTCATCTTTATTGGCGGGGATGGCACAAAAGTCATACCTTTGGATACGTACGGTGTCATAATTAGACGAGCAATCACTGCCAAATACATTCGTGCCATAGGGATTGACAGTACAAGGAGAATCGCGAGCTACATCGGCGCAATCGGCTCGGATTATATTGCCCTTATACCCGCAAAAATCCTCTGGAAAATCATCACAAGTATCCGACCCCGAACCGTTCGGGGTGTGGCAATAATCATATCGCTGAATCCGCACGATGTCATAGTCTGCCCCGCAATCCACGTCATAGGGATCCCTAATACAGGGATGGGCTGCAACTGCGCCAAAGCATATCGGCGTATCGTTATTTTCACCGAGAACACAAAAAGCAAGACGGTTATTACGGGCGGTTTCAAACTCACTGCCACAATTCGCGCCAAAAGGGTCAAAGATACAAGGTTGATATTCTTGGGTAAAACTACAGACAGTTTTACCTGCGTTGCCGTCACGGGTGCAGAACTCTTTGATTTGGTCAAGAGGATTGGCGACAAACCCGCCCGCATAAGGGGTGTGCGGGGTTGCATCGCTCTTAAACACGGCAACCGCGCCCTTTTCACCTATTAACCCTGTAAGAACCCCCGTGACGGTATTGTACTTGGTATAGGTAATATTTCCCTCTATCACGCCGCGGTCATTGAATATACCTTGCAGGCTATATCTGTGACGATAGCCAAGTTTAGCACCAGCAGAAATGCTTTTGTTTGCCAGATCAACATTCAGCCTAAAGTTAAATCTTTGAACCCGGTCAAATAGTATCTTGCCAAGCCAAACGGCATCTGTCGGTGCACCGATAGCGGGGGCAGGCAAGGGCGCACCCAAGTCCGTGCCAGAGAAAATACCAACATAGCGGTGGAAGATTTCCTCAGTATCAAAAGCCTGTAAATAGGCTTTTAAAAAACCATCTGCCCCGCCATCCTTGGCAAGCACCAGCGCAGAGGTACGTGGGTCGCCTGCCTCAATATAACTATAGCCATTGTACACTTTCATAACATCCCCGATATCCAGCCCGTCTGCCGTGCCTTGCAGAAATTCGGCGTAGTATTCGCCCTGTGCACGGGTTTTGTTTGCGCGGGTGTTAAGCGGTGTTTGGAAGGAATGTAGCCAAGTGGCAAAGGTTGGGCGCGATAGGATAGGTGCGCATATCGGGTTTTGGGTGTTTGCGCGGATGGCGCAAAACGCCACGCGCTGGGTGCGGTTATCGGTGTAGGTTGCGTCGCAATCTTTGCCGTGGGGGTTTAGGATGCATGGGTCGCTTACGATAGCTCCACGGCATTGGGGTGCGGTCGCGTTGCCCGCCTGCCCGCAGAACTCGGCACGGGTTTGGCGGGCGGTTTCATAAATGGCACCGCAGTTCGGTGAAAAGGGATAGGATTCGCAAGAGTGCAACGCGGGTGCGGGGTCTTGGGACGGGGTTTCCAAAGCAACCCCCGTATTTTCACCCAAATCCGCACCCAAATCCACACACCTTTCATGCTCCGCGTTTTCCGCCAAAGAGCAGAACGCCAAACGGTATTGTTTCGCGTCATCAAACTCCGCCCCCTCACACTTTGCATCAAACGGATTCGCCACGCAATCGGCGATATCCACGCTATGCACGGCAAAGCCCCCTGCCCCAACGCCACATCCAGCCAGCGCAAACACGCCGACCAGCAATACCGCCCATAGTTTGTTTATTATCTGCATAATGACTCCACTATTCGCTTGGTGGCCGAGCGATAAACCCGCCAGCATAGCCGTGCACCCCACCAACATCGCTGATAAACATGCCGACCACGCCCCCTTGCCCTATCAAACCCTGAACCGTCCCTTCACGCTCTACCGTGGGGGAGGTTTTGTATGTAACATCGCCCTCTATCAACCCATTATCATCAAACCACGATTGAAATATAAAAGTTTTCCCCCCGCCCAAATCGTATTCCCCAGAAACCGTTCTGCCGGTAAAACCGATATGCAAGCTGATATCCATCGGCTCTGATAAATTTGTCGCGTGCAGAACGCCTGACCAATGAGCGCCTTGCGTCCCGCCCACCTCATACGGGGGAAGGGGCGCACCCAAATTCACGCCAGAAAACAACCCCGCGTAATAACGAGTCGTGCCACCAGAGGGTGTGTAATGAAAAAAGCCAACGCCATTGGCACTATCGCGCCGCTTGCTGCCTGCCAGATTGCTGCCACCCGCCCCGTTACGCAGGTTCAAAGTATGGACGGTTGACAACTCACCCGCCCCATCGCGTAAATCACTGACATCCAACCCATCTTCCGTTCCAAGCAGAAATGTATTGCCTGTATCCGACGTGCTTGCCGCCAGCAGGAGTGACTCCTGCTCCCACACCCAACGCGCGGTGGTTACAAGCGCACCCACCCCTGCACAAAGCGAATGGGTTTCATTGCTCGCACTTGCGCAAAACGCAATACGTTCGGCCTGTATTGAAATATAAGTATCAGCGCTGCAACTATCCGCAAACGGGTTTTGAATACAAGCGACATCGCCACAAACCGTATCCAGAGCATTATCGCCCTTTGCACACCACGCAAGGCGCAGCCCTCGCGCGTGATTATAACCAATGCCACAGCCATTTTGAAAAGGCAGTCTAATGCATGGCTCGCTTGCGACCGCATTACCGCAATAAGGTTTTCTTGAATTATTGCCATAGATGCAATAATTGAACGTGTGATTATTGCAAAGCGGGTTTGCCGCGTTTGCCGATTGCGTGCAGAAGCTCTGCCGATTGGCACGTTGGGTGTCAAAATCAATGCCACAACCCGCGCCGTATGGGTTGGCAATACAGGGGATTTGCTGGACTGCACCCGCGCAAGAGGCAACGCCTGCGTTGTTGCCCATTTTGCAAAAGGTTTTGCGCTCGCCCCGCTTGGTATCAAATCGCACCCCGCAATGGGTGGCAAAAGGCTCTGCCGTGCAAGTCGCGGTAATCGCGGATGTGCAAATCGCGGTATCCGTATTCGCGGGTTTAATGCAAAACGCCGTGCGAGAGGTGCGGGCGGGTGTATAGCTGCCAGTACAGGTATCAGCAAAAGGGTTTTCAATACAGGCATCCTGCGCAACCGCCCCCGCGCAAGTCTCGTGAACGGCATTGCCATCAAGTTTGCAAAAGGCTTCACGTTCGCTGCGCGTATTATCAAACAGCGTCCCGCAATAGGGGGTAAAAGGCTCTATCGGGCAAATGGCATCAAACGCGGGTTGGCAAATCGCGTTACTCACATTGATGGGTTTAATGCAAAACGCGATGCGTTCAACCCGATTCGGATCAAATTCCGCCCCGCAATAGGAGGCAAAAGGGGTCGCCATGCAAGAGGCATTAACCGCGGGTTGGCAAAATGGGGCTATAACATACTCGCCGACCGTGCAAAATGCTATGCGAAGGGTGCGGGCTGTGTTATAATCATCACCGCAAGCCGCACCAAAGGGGTTGCCAATACAGGCATCAAACGCAACCGCCCCCGTGCAGGCAGGGTCATCAAACGCGTTGTTAGCAATTTGGCAAAACGCCCTGCGTTCCGCCCGATTATCATCAAACCGTGCACCGCAATGGGGGGCAAAGGGCTCATCGTTACATAAAAACGTAATGGTTACGGTGCAAATCGAGGATTCCGCGTTTTCAATTTGGGTGCAAAACTCCGCACGGCTGGCGTTTGCTTGCTTATCAATGGGGCAACCGAATACAGACGGCTCTGCAACACACATATTATCCGCAATCAAGCCCGCGCAAGCCGTATCCGCCGCGTTGCCTCCACGTGTGCAAAACCGCAATAAAAACCCCGCGCAAACGGCATCGCCAGAGTTGGCGGGTTCAAAACAATGTCCTTTGCGCTCCATCCGCGCATCCGCGTAATCCGTGCCACAATCCAAATCCCACGGGGTTAATACGCAGGAATCACTCAAAACCGCGCCAGTGCAAAGCGGGCTGGTGATATTATCGGCTCTGCTACAAAAATCTGCGCGGTGCGTACGGGCAAGGGCGTAATCCGCCCCGCAATCCAGCCCAAAGGGGTTTTCAATACACGGATATTGGGCAATAGCCCCCGCGCAAGTTTGCCCACCCGCATTGCCGTCAAGGGTGCAAAATGTGCTATGCAAGGCAAGCCGTTCCTTGGAACTGCCACAATCCGCAACAAACGGGTCGGCTTCGCAAATCCCTTGGATGAGGGTCGCACAAAGCGAATGCTCGCCATTCCCCGCGGTCGTGCAGAAATCTCGGCGGTGCGTTTGGGCGAATTCATCATCGCAATCGGGTGCAAAGGGATCAAGCAAACACGGCTGGGCGGTGGTTGCGCCCGTGCATAATTCACCTGTGACATTATCCCCTTGCACACAAAACGCGGTGCGCTCCGTGCGGATTGGTTCGTATTTTTCCCCACAATCCGCACCAAAGGGCGCAGCTATACAGGGGTGTTTTTCAATGGTATTTTTGCATAAGACATTATCAAAATTATCCCGCGTTGTGCAAAACGCGAACAACCGCCCTTGGGTCGTCGTTAGGAAGGCATCACCGCAAGCCAAATTAAACGGGTCATCCCCGCATAAATGATTGAGCGCGATAGAGCACCGCGTGTCCTTATTCACATCCGTCGCACAGGCGGCAATCAGGGTTTCACGGTTTTGAGCGTATTCCTCCCCGCACTCTTCCCCAAACGGATTGGCATAGCATTGGGCGGTGGCGAGGGCAATCCCCCCACCACTAAACCCATCACCGCAGGCGGTCAGGATAAACAGCCCGCTCAGCAGTGCCAAAACCGCATGAAAAGGTTGTGTATAATTGGTCATGATAATCCTCATATTCTTACATTATTTACCAGATATACGTATCTTCAATACAGCCAGTCACGGCAAAAACAGCGATACTCAGGGTCAGCACCAGAACGGTGCGTGGGGTTAGGTTTTTCATATCAAGTCTCCTTATTTATATGATGGTTGGGGTTAATCTTGGGTATCGGGGTTAAGGGCGATAAATCCGCCACCAAAACCATACCGAATGTTTGGGTTGCTGATAAACGCGCCGATTGCGCCGTGTTGGCCGATAAGCCCGTGGAGCCGCCCCGTTTTCACACCCGTTGGTGTCGCGGTTTCATCACCATCGGCGAACTTGCCCGCGATAACTGTGCCATCCATGACTCCCAGTGCGTCATAGCTGCCCTGCACCTGATAATAGGTGGCAAAATCGGGATGCTGGGCGGTATAATCGGTCGGCACAAAGGCGCGAGCCGTTCGGTTTGCCAAATCAAGGTAAAGCGTGAAATCCACCGCAGTGGCGTGATAGGCATAATACCCCCTTGCGCTAAACACCCCGTCCCATTCGGCGGTTGTGGCGGCATCTTGGAGTGGCAAAGGCAAGGGGTCGCCCAAATCCGTATCGGCAAAAATCCCCGCGTAATAGGTGAATCGGTCGCTATCCGCGTGGCTTAACCCGCCAAAGGCGACGCCATTGGTGGCATCCCCATTAAAATCACGCGTACCATCGCCGTTTTTTAGGTTCAATGTATAAATCCGCGCCTTCGCGTGTCCCTGTTTCCTAACATCGCCCAGATTCAACCCGTCCGCCGTGCCTTGTAAGAATTGGCTTTGCAGGCGGTCCGGGCTGGCTAGGGCTGGTGGAGTTTTATCAAACCCTTGCAGAAGACTGGCAGTGGTCGGGCGGGTCAGCACGGTATCCGCGCAGAGCGTGTGGCTGGCGTTATCCTTCACCCCGCAAAACGCCATACGGCTGGTGCGGGCGGGGGTGTTGTTACAACCGCTGGCAAACGGATCAAGCACGCAAGCATCCCGCACAATAACCCCCGTGCAAATGGCATCGCTGGCGTTACCGCCAAGGGCGCAGAACTCCGCACGGTTATCGCGAGCATCGGCGTATTTATCGCCGCAAAGGGGGGCGAAAGGCTCTGCCACGCAGGGATCGCGAATAATCGCACTGGTGCAAATATCATTGGCGGCGTTGCCATCGGTTTGGCAGAAAACGGTGCGGTCGCGGCGGGCGGTATCAAAGTGATAATCGCAAATCGGGGCAAACGGGTCTCGGGCGCAAATATCGGTGGTAATATCGGTGCAATAAGCGTTTGCGTTGTTCCCGCCCAAGGCACAAAAATCGGCTCTGCGTGTGCGGGCGGAGGCGTAAATATCCCGGCAGTCCTGCTGATATGGATTTGTAATACAGGGATAGTGTGCTAACAAATTGGGGCAGTTCGGGTTGGTGCCCGCGCCTATTGTGCAGGTTTCAATCAGCAAATCACGGCGGTCTTGGAAATCCGCCCCGCAAGCTGGGTTAAACGGATCATCGGTGCACAGGTGTTTAATGGCAGTGGCGCAGAGGTCGCTGGTGGCGTTGTCGTTGGCGGTGCAAAAGGTTATGAAATCTTGGCGAGCATCGGCGAATTCTTCGCCACAGGTGCTGAGGAACGGATCAAGCACGCAGACCGCTAATAGCGGGGAGTCGCCATCGACGCCAAGCTGTTTGTTTATGGCGGTAAAGCCGTCCTGTGAGCAGGCGGTTAGGGCGAATAATAACGCGGTGAGCGTGGTTAGGAGTGTGCGGTTTGGTGTCATTGTCTGGTCTCTAGGGGATTCGGTGTATGATTCGCTGTGTCTTTGGGTTGGTTTGGATGTATAAAACAAAGGTTTGTGTCCGGGTGGGGGGGTGTATGGGTTTATGTGGTTATCGCCAATTTAGCCCATTGGAGCGGGTTTTCAAAACGAATTAAATTGGCGTTTAGCCATAAATATATGACAAATTTAGCGATTAGTTGTTAAGGATTAGCAATGAATGATTGGTAGCTAGTGGCTAGTGGCTAGTGGCTAGTGGCTAGTGGCTAGTGGCTAGTGGCTAGTGGCTAGTGATTAGCGAGTCTGCCCTTCGGGTCTTCGTCATAACTTCGTTATGCCGACCAGCTCCACGCGAGGGCGTGGTCTTTTGCGCGTAGTCTCTTACGCTTTTCAAGCGTAAGCAGACGTGGCGCAAAAGCCCTTCGGTTTCAAGACGATAGGGATTCTATAAATTTACTATCTGGATTAACAAGACGTTAGATTGGATGATTTGCAAAGAATACTTGGGAAGTGACGATAGGCTTGCCCTAAATTTATTTAGGCTTTGCCTATAAACTAGGACAGGCTCGGGGCGCGCAGGCTACCCGAAGGGGGGCTTGTCCCCCCAAAGGGTAGGGGCGCGCCCCCTCCCCTCTAAAAGCTGGTCGGCATTGCGTAGCAATGACGAAGACCCGCAGGGCATTCATCATTATCTAGAGCAAACATATCGTCTAGGAAACGACCACCCAAAAGGTGGTCGCGCGCACCCTCACCCCCACGGGTGCGCGTCAGCTTATCGGTTGTACTGGGTCAATAGTCTTTAAGAGTCGCTGGTGACGCAAAACCCTATTATCCTCGCTAAAAAGACGCACACCCTTCGGGTTCGCGCGACCCGTGCCAAACATAAACAATGGTTATTTTATTTAACAAATACTCGCCAAGTATAGCCAAAGGCTTTTGTGTATGGGCTTTTGCATGTTTTTATCTCAGTCGGGCAGGTTCAACTGCCCTTATGCAAAAGCTCTATATGCACAAAAGCCCCGCCCTCAGCAAACGAGACGCGAGGCTTGACCCACAAAACAATTTATTGCTCTTCCTGCCATTTTTCCGCTAACGTCTGAAATTCACGGTAAAGGCGGGGTTTGCCGCTCTTTTCACGCAGGGCATCAATAAAAGGCTCAGTCTTCTGCCAATCCGCAACCAACGGAGACTGTAAGAAATCCTTAAAAACCGCTTCCGACAATATCTCTCGGTTTATGCTAATCGCCACTTGTTCGTGGTGATTCAGCATTTTAACAATGGCCTTATATTCGGTAGTTTTGGAATTGCTGGCGTGTTTATCAATCAAAGTCGCGCCATCCCGTGCTTTAATAAAATCATCGCGCATTTTTATATGCTTATCATCCCACAGGATGTTTTGCATCATAGCAATGGTTTCACGGTCTTTGAAATTTTTGCGGTTTTCGCGAATCGTTCGGTTGGAAACTTTCCACGCCAATAAAGCAGCAAGAGCAATCGCCAAGCTGGGGGTAGATACGACAAAGGAAACCCCTGCCGAAAGGTAGGAAAATAAGGTCATCACAGCAAAAGCCCCCTATGAACTAGGGGACGGGGTTTAATCCCAGCCGTCAGATGTAATAATAGTAGTGTTAGTCATAATTAACCCTTTCATGTGTTTTAATGTAGGGGGTTTTGGGGGGGAATGCAAGGGGAAAATGGGGTTTTATGTACGAAAAGTGCGGAAAACTTGCCCTTTATGACGCAGGGAATGGGAATTGAACCCATAACTAACACATAAATACCTAAAAAACCACTTGATTCTTTTCAAAATAAAATGATAAAGAACCTCAAACTTCATCCACCCGACCACAAGGACACCCTTCCATGTCATCCACCGACCCGCTCATCATCTTCACACCCTCTGGTAAACGCGGCCATTTCCCCAAAGGCACACCCGTCCTCAGCGCGGCACGGCAACTGGGCGTTGATATTGATTCGGTTTGCGGCGGCCGAGGAATATGCTCCAAATGCCAAATCACACCCTCCTACGGTGATTTCGCCAAATTCGGCGTTAATGTCAGCGAAACCGCCCTGTCCGATTGGAACGAGGTGGAAGACCGCTATCACCAAAAGCGCGGATTAAAGAAAGGTCGCCGTTTGGGTTGCCAAGCCAAAATCCAAGGCGATGTTATCATTGACGTTCCGCCCGAAAGCCAAGTCCATAAACAGGTCGTTCGCAAACGCGCCGAAACCCGTGATATTTTCATAAACCCCTCCATCAAACTGTTTTATTTGGAGGTTCAAGAGCCCGATATGCACGACCCATCAGGGGATTTTGAACGGCTCTGCATGGCTATGAAAGCGCAATGGAAGATTGATAATCTAACCGCGCCCCTGTCTATTATGAAAGAATTGCAACCCGCCTTGCGCAAGGGCAACTGGAAGGTCACCATCGCAGTTTATCTGGGTAACACAAACCATCCCGCCGAAATCCTGCAAATCTGGCCTGGGTACTATGACGGGGCGTTTTATGGGGTGGCGGTAGACCTCGGCTCCACCACCATCGCCGCCCATCTGTGCAATTTGCAAACGGGGGAAGTCGTTGCTTCCAACGGTATTATGAACCCGCAAATCCGCTTTGGGGAGGATTTGATGAGCCGTGTTTCCTATTCCATGATGAACGCCAGTGGCGCGGATGAGATGACAAAAGCCGTGCGTGAAGGCATTTGCGCCCTTTTCACCCAGATTTGTAGTGAAGCGGAGATTGACAAAGACCTCGTCATGGATGTCACCTTTGTTTGCAACCCTGTGATGCATCATTTGCTGCTCGGGATTGACCCGCTTGCCTTGGGGCAAGCGCCGTTTGCCTTGGCGACTTCGGATAGTTTATCCCTGCTGGGTGTGGATTTGGAATTGAATATCCATCCACGAGCCCATGTCTATATCCTGCCGTGTATCGCCGGGCATGTTGGCGCGGATGCGGCGGCGGTTGTGCTATCGGAAAGCCCGAATACGTCTGAGGATTTGGTGCTGGTCGTGGATGTCGGCACGAATGCCGAGATTCTGCTGGGTAATAAAGACCGCCTGCTGGCGTGTTCCTCGCCCACTGGTCCTGCCTTTGAAGGGGCGCAGATTTCCAGCGGACAACGTGCCGCGCCCGGTGCGATTGAACACGCTCGGATTGACCCCAAAACCAAAGAAGTGCGGTTTAGCGTGATTGGCAGCGAGCTCTGGTCGAATCACGCGGATTTTGCCAAATCCACGTTGGACAGTGGGATTACGGGGATTTGTGGCTCTGGTATTATTGAATTAATTGCCGAAATGCGTATTGCTGGGCTGGTCGATAGCGCGGGGCTGATTGGCGGACCCGAACAAACTGGGACGGAGCGGTGTTTTCTGGACGGGCGGACCTATTCGTATTTGGTTTATGATGGGACGGAATCGGGGGGGCCGAAAATCAGCGTGACGAACGGTGATATTCGCGCGATTCAAATGGCGAAATCCGCCTTGTATTCTGGGGCGAGGTTGCTGATGGATAAACTAGACGTGGATACCGTGGATAGAGTCGTTCTGGCGGGGGCTTTCGGGGCGCATATCAGCCCGAAACACGCGATGGTACTGGGGATGATTCCCGATTGCGTGCTGGAAAAGGTGACTTCGGCGGGGAACGCGGCGGGGACTGGTGCGCGGATTGCTCTTTTGAATAAGGACTCGCGGGCAGAGATTGAACGGATAGTGGGTGAGATTGATAAGATAGAAACGGCGATAGAACCGAGGTTTCAGGAGCATTTCGTTAATGCTTCCGCGATACCGAATTCTGTTGATGGGTTTGCGATTTTACGTGGGATTGTGGATTTGCCGGATATTAGTTTTAATGCCGATGCCCGTGCCGAACGCGGTGGTGGGCGTGGGCGGCGTAGGGCGCGGTAAGCTGGTTTTAACGGGGGTTGCAAAGGGGTTTGCGTTGCGGTATAACGCGATCCGTGCGGGTATGGTGAAAAGGTATCACGCGAGCTTCCCAAGCTTAAGTTACGGGTTCAATTCCCGTTACCCGCTCCATAAAACAGGGTTTTTGCAATTTTTTTGCAGTTTCCCCCAAATAAACACAAAAACCCCTTGCATTCCCCCCAAAAACCCCCTATATTAAAAATACGAAAGGGTTAATTATGACTATCACCACTATTCTTTTATCTGGCGGCTGGGATTAAATCCCGTTCCCTAAACCATAGGGAATTTTGCTTTGCTAACCTTGTTTTATTGTCTTCGGGCAATACTTTACTTTATCCTATACACGCCCAGTGTGGCTATTCTTCTGTCTGCTTCTTTGGCGGGGTGGTGGTCTCGGCAGGCGATTCGCAAAAACCGCGAAATCCTCCAAAATCGTGAAACCATGGCGTTGATGAACCATATTGTATGGGATGCCGAATACATAGAAATGCGTGCGGCTTTTGTCAAAGCACGGGACGGACGCACGGGTATTAAAGGCTTTATTGGCAAGCCTAATACTACCGCGTTCAAAGCTATCAATCAAATGATGAACCATTACGAGCTGTTGGCGATTGGCGTAGACCGCAATATATTATCGCAAGACGTTCTTAAAGGTTTTATAGGAAAACGGCTGGTGGCGGATTGGAAAGCATCAAAGGAATTTGTTATGGCATTGCGCAAAAAGAATAAGGATAAGGAAAATTATATTTTCTGTGAATTTGAAAATTTAGCGGGCGAATGGGAAACCGAGGTATAAGCCGCTTGCGACCCGACCCTGATAGAGGCTCTTGTCCTTTTGTGCGATATGGTGTATGGCGTGGGGTATGAGTGAGATAATACAATTAGATAAAAGCACGTTCAACCCTGACGAAAGCAGCGATTGGCTTTGGCTTGTAGAAAAAACTATTGCGCTTGATAAAGCGTCTGGCACACCGAATGGTTGGCATTGGTTTTGGGTTATTTATTACTTACAAAAACAAAATCATATTCCAAATTTTGATTTCGAAAAAATAGAAAATACACTTCCCGAAGAGCATTGGCGAATTACACAAAAAAAAGAAGATTATGAATGGAAACAGCGTGGGGAAAACGCACTCTATAAATCTCATGACCTGGGTGTTATTTATGCGCCCCAACCTAACCGACCCGCATCAAAGAAAAAAATGGCGGTATGGGCAAAGAAAGTTCAAATGTCAAAGAAAATAACTAGGATAAATTTTTTTGATGCACCATTTTACAAATCCATTGATTTTTCAAGTTTTATTTTTCCTGTAGATACATCTTTTGAAAAAACTCAATTTTTTAATGAAGTTAATTTTAGAAATACAATATTTTTAAAAGATGCGCTTTTTAATGATGCTAAATTTTTAACAAATGTTCGTTTTAATGGTGCTAAATTTTGTGAAACTGCGGATTTTGAAGGTGCAATCTTCCACAAAAACACAAGTCATTCCAAAGAAACAGCTAAGTTTAGAAATACCACTTTTAGCAAAATAGCAAATTTTAGAAATGCCGTTTTCTGGGGATATGCCAATTTCAAAGGTGCAAAACTTGCAGGACGCGCATTTTTTCAAGACGCAACATTTAAATATCATGCCCCACGTTTTTATGACGCAACATTTAATAATGAAATGACTTGGGCTGGAATCAAATTACCAAATTTTGCAGAAGCTCCCGTTGATAATTATGAAAAAGTTGACAACGTTAGCGACGAAGTTAAACGTGTTACTCCTGAAAAAGCCATCAAAAACCATAGAAGAAGAATAGAGGAAAACCAAAACTCTTATGAAAACACGTCAATACTATTAAAAAAACAAGGCAAGTATCACGACCAACATTTTTTCTTTCGCGAAGAAATGCGGTGTCGGAGATGGCTTGGTGATGACTTTAACCACGCAATATATAGGTTTTATGAATGGTTTGCCGATTATGGCTATGGCGTTGGGCATGCTCTTATCTGGTGGCTATTAAATATGGGTGTCGGTTTTTATATGCTAATGCATATAAATCATAAAGGATATTCTATGGTAGATAACCCGATTAGGTGTTCTTTTTTTACTTCTATTGCCAACGCCCACAGCTTTTTATTCTTTCATAATGGTCCATTAAAAAGTTGTTATAGAGATTTCAAACATCTCCCAGATTTTACTTTTATTTGGGCAGCACAAACAATAGTAGGTATTCCTCTTTTATTTCTTGTTCTCCTAACCTTAAGAACCCGTTTCCGCATCAATAACACAAAATAAAATGACACAAAAAGACCCCCCCCTAACCCCCGCATTAATAGACGCGCACGGCATATCCGAATCCGAATACGCGCTCATATTAGAAACCATAAACCGCCCGCCCACCTACACAGAGCTCGGCATATTCTCTGCCATGTGGAACGAACACTGCTCGTACAAATCCTCTAAAAAATGGCTTGCCACCCTGCCCACCACGGGCGCACAAGTCATCTGCGGCCCAGGCGAAAACGCGGGTATCATAGACATCGGCGACAACCTCTGCGTTGCCTTCAAAATGGAAAGCCACAACCACCCGTCCTTCATCGAACCGTTCCAAGGCGCGGCCACGGGCATGGGCGGGATTTTGCGCGATATATTCACCATGGGCGCACGCCCAATTGCCGCTATGAACTCGCTGTCTTTCGGCGACCCGAAACACCCGAAAACCAAATCCCTAGTCCACGGAGTCATCGCGGGTATCGGCGGTTATGGCAATTGTTTCGGCGTGCCAACGATAGGCGGGGAAGTCCGATTCCACCACTCCTATAACGAAAATTGCTTGGTTAACGCCTTTGCTGCGGGGCTGGTGGAACGCGATAAAATCTTTTACTCAGCGGCCAGTGGCGTGGGTATGCCCATCGTTTATCTGGGCGCGAAAACAGGCAGAGACGGTGTGGGCGGGGCAAGCATGGCCTCGGCTGGGTTTGATGACTCGACCGAATCCAAACGCCCGACCGTGCAAATCGGCGACCCTTTCACCGAAAAATGCCTGATGGAGGCGACTTTGGAATTAATGGCGACAGGTGCGGTGATTTCCATCCAAGACATGGGCGCGGCGGGATTAACCTGCTCCGCCGTGGAAATGGGCGACAAGGGCGACCTTGGCATTCATTTAAGACTGGACGATGTGCCGATACGCGAATCCGCAATGACTGCATACGAAATGATGCTATCCGAATCGCAAGAGCGCATGTTAATGGTGTTAAACCCCGAATTGGAAGCAGAGGCTAAAGCCGTGTTTGACAAGTGGGATTTGGATTTCGCCATCGTTGGGCGCACGATTAAGGAAGACCGTTTTATCATAGAATTGGACGGGGAGATAAAGGCGGATTTGCCCCTGAAAGCCTTATCTGGCACCGCCCCGCAATACGACCGCCCGTGGGAATTGCCCCCTGCCCCCGCCCCTGTGGGTGACTTGCCTGCTGTGGATTTGGGCGCGGCGTTGTTGGCGGTGATTGGCTCGGCGAACTATGCGTCAAAGGCTTGGGTTTATCAGCAATATGACTCGCAAGTCATGGCGGACACCGTGATTGGGCCGGGCAGTGATGCGGGGATTGTGCGGGTTCATGGCACGGATAAGGCCTTGGCGTTCAGCGCGGATGTAACGCCGCGGTATTGCGCGGCTGACCCGATTGAGGGTGGCAAGCAGGCTGTCGCTGAGGGTTTCCGCAATCTGTGTGCCAGTGGAGCGCGGCCTTTGGCTACCACCGATAATTTGAATTTCGGCAGCCCGCAGGATGTCACGATTATGGGGCAGTTTGTTGGGTGTATCAAGGGGATAGCAGAGGCTGTGTTGGCGTTAAATGTGCCTATCGTTTCGGGGAATGTGTCGTTTTACAATGAAACGGATGGGGCGGGGATTTTGCCAACGCCTACTATTTGTACCGTGGGGTTGCTGGATAATGTGGCGGATATTATTCGAATTGCGCCTGAAATTGGGGATGATTTGGTGCTGATAGGTGAAACACGCGGGCATCTGGGGCAATCGGCGGTTTTGAAAGAAGTCTTTGGGTTGGAACGCGGGGCGGTGCCGCCTGTGGATTTGGCTGGGGAATTGCGGGCTGGGGAATTCGTGCGGGCGGCAAAAGCGGCGGGGTTGGTCAGTGCGGCGCATGATGTCAGTGACGGGGGACTGGCTGTGGCGGTGGCAGAGATGGGATTGGCGGCTGAGTGTGGTGTGGTTTTGGGTGATGGTTCGGGTGATGGTTCGGATGCGGATTTGGCGTTTTTCTTTGGCGAAGACCAAGGGCGGTATGTCTTGGCAACCCGCGACCCTGATGCTCTGATAAAACTGGCACGGACGGCTGGCGTTGTGGCAGAGGCTATTGGTATAGTCGGCGGGGATGTTATCACTTTGGGTCAGGTGAGCGTGGATTTTGCTGAGGTTAAGTCCGCGTTTGAAACGGGGTTTCATTTAATTGTGAATGATGAATGATGAATGGTGAATTATTTTAGCTGGATTAACCACAATTAACCACAATAACCACAATTAACCACGATTAACCACAATTAACCACGGGTGGTTATTTTTAACCACGGTTGGTTATTTTTGGTTATTTTGGTTAATCATTAACTCAATTAACCACAGGTGGTTATTTTGAGTTATTTTAGTAATGGAATAACTAGATTAACTGCGGTTAGTTATTTTTAGTAATGGCAGTTATAAATAACCAATCATTCACAATTCACCATTCATAATTCACCATTCACCATTGACCTAGCCCTAAAAACCTGCTAATCACCCCTTATGCCCGTTAATCCAAACGATATTCGCACGCTTTTGCAAACCGCCTTCCCCCAAGCCGACATAACCGTTTCGGGCGAGGATGGCGTTCATTTGCACGCCTCCGTAACCGCCTATGAGTTCGATGGGCTTTCGCGTATCGCCCAACAACGGCTGGTTTATGCCGCGTTAAAAGGCGCGATGGACGGGCAAAACGCAGACCTGCATGCTCTGGCATTGCAAACCAGCGCGAAATCGCGCGACCCACAATAAAGGAATCCCAATGACCCCCGAAACTATGAAAACGACTATCCAAACGACTATTGATACCCACCCCGTGACCCTGTTTATGAAGGGCTCTGCCCAGATGCCGCAATGCGGATTTTCATCGCGAGTAGCGGGGGTTTTAACCTATATGGGCGTGGAATTTCACGATGTAGATGTGCTGGCGGACGATATGTTGCGCCAAGGAATAAAGGATTTTTCCGATTGGCCGACCGTGCCACAGCTATATGTAAAGGGCGAATTTGTCGGCGGGTGCGATATTATTACAGAGATGGTTTTGTCGGCAGAGATGGATACTCTGTTAGCAAGCAAGGGTGTCGCGTTTGATAAGGACGCGGCGGCGCGGATACGGGAATCGAATAAGCAGGATAATGGTTAGTGATTAGTGATATCATCACCGCGACTCGTTTGCAGACGGCGTGGCTTTTGTGCATATAGGGCTTTTTATAAGGGCAGTTGAACCTGCCCGACCAAGATAAAACTTAGGCAAAAGCCCATACACAAAAGCCTTTGGCTACAAGGCGATAAGATTATCATAAATTTATTTAGGCTTTGCCTAGATACAAGGACAGGCTTTAGCCATAAAAACCCGTCCGCCCAAGCCTCGCAGAGGGGTGGGTGGGCGGGAAGCCCGAACGCAGGGGCTTGCCCCGAAGTGAGGGCGAAAGAAAAGAATCATTCACCATTCACTATTAAAACCCATCGGTTATGTTTGGCACGGGTCGCGCGAACCCGAAGGGTGTGCGTCTTGGTTGTTAGGTGTTAAGGAATTTGCGTCACCAGCGACTCTAAAATACACTGACCCAGTACAAACGATAAGCTGACGCGCACCCGTGGGGGTGAGGGTGCGCGCGACCACCCTTTGGGCGGTCGTTTCCTAGAATTATAGAACTGCTCTAGAATAACTATGAATGCCCTGCGGGTCTTCGTCATCGCTTACGCGATGCCGACCAGTCAAGAAGTGGCAAAAATCACTAATAACTAATAACTAATAACTAATAACTAATAACTAATAACTAATAACTAATAACTAATCACTAATCACTAATCACTAATAACTAATAACTAATAACTAATAACTAACAACTAACAACTAATCACTAATCACTAATCACTAATCACTAATCACTACCTCAAGTTTCCCCACAATATCGCGCAACGCATCCTTGGCAGCCTCGGCTTCCGCCGCAGCACCAGCGTCTGCACCAGCACCCTCACGCACTGCCGCCAGCTCTTCGCGCAATGATTTCACCTCCGCCTCAGCCTTACCCAGCAAACCCGCCGATTCGGCGCGGGTATCGCTCACCGCCTTCTCCACAGCCTCTTTCACTGCTTGATCCTGCGCCGTGGTAAGGCTATTCTTACCACCATCGCCGCGTTCCAACGATGCCAATTTATCCGCCACCTTTAACCCAGCCATCAGCAAAAGCCGACTTTCGGTCACCCTTGCCGCGCCTTGATCCAACCCGCGCACCTCTTTATCCAGCATCACCGACAACGAATGAATGTAATTTTCCTCACCATCCTGACACATGACATTAAAATCGCGCCCACCAATAGATATTTGAACTTCTGCCATGATTTAATCTTTTATTAACGGGGTTATTTGTTCCAAAAGACCGTCGACTCGGTCTAAATCCGCCTGCCATTCGCCTCGCAAATCCGCCAGAGCCTGCTCGGAAACGCCACCCGAATCACCCCCCTGCGCCTCGCTCTGCGCCATCTTTTCACGCAAATCATCGTACGCCACGCGCACCTTTTGCGCCTCCTCGCGGTCTGCCGAAATCTGTTCCAGCGCACGCCCCGCCTTACCGCGCAAATTTTCTATATCATCCATGGCTCCCCCTTAATTCTTATCAAAAGCCGTCTTAAAACACGCCAACTGGCGCAGATAAACTGCCCACACCCTAGCCCTTATCGCCCCCTTTTGCAACCGATTTTAGCACGAAAATCAACCCGATACCCCCCACAAAAAGAAATTTCAATAAAAACATTGCCTTCTTTCCTAAATCAGGCTAAACAGGAAAGCAAGCCATTCGGCAGTTTTTTATCATTTTTATGCAACCGCGCCCAAAAACCCGCGATAGCACAGTAAAGCAAGCGTGAAACAACCGCGACAAAGAAAGAGTATCCCATGTCCTTTTCATCCCTAAAAACAAACCATCCAGAGCATTGGAAAGACGCGGCCGCCCTGCGTATTTTATCAGCAGAAGCGGTTCATAAGGCCGCCTCTGGTCATCAAGGATTGCCGATAGGCATGGCCGATGTCGCCACCGTTTTATTCCAAAACCACCTATGTTTTGATGCCAATAACCCCGATTGGGCTGACCGCGACCGATTTGTTTTATCGGCGGGGCATGGGTCTATGTTGCTTTATGCGGCTCTGCATTTGTCTGGCTATCAGGATATGACGATTGAGCAGATTAAAAACTTCCGCCAATGGGGTGCGAAAACCGCGGGGCATCCCGAATACGGGCATGCCGATGGGATTGAAACGACCACAGGTCCTTTGGGGCAAGGGTTGGCTAACGCTGTTGGCATGGCAATTGCCGAACAATCTTTGGGCGCACGGTTTGGCAAAGAAATCTTTGACCACCATACCTATGTCATCGTTGGCGACGGCTGTTTGATGGAGGGGATAAGCCACGAAGCCATCGCCTTGGCTGGTCGCCAAAAGCTGAATAAATTGATAGTCCTATGGGACGACAATAACATATCCATCGACGGGCCGGTGGATATCACCGACACGACCGACCAGATTGAACGGTTTAAAGCCGCGGGGTGGGCAACGATTCGCATTGATGGGCATGACCCAGAGGCTATTGATAGCGCGCTGGGTGCTGCCAAAGCCAGTGATAGACCCGTGTTCATGGCGTGTAAAACCACAATAGGCATAGGGGTTGAGGGTGTTGAAAACACCTCTGCCGCGCACGGGTACGCGATTAAAAACGCCGAAATATCCCAGATGAAGAAATTCTACGAATGGCCGTATCATCCGTTTGAAGTCCCCGGGCATATCCGCCAATCATGGCTGACAAAAACCGCGCGGGGCGCGAAAATGCGTGTCGCTTGGACGAAACGGTTTGACATCCTCAGCCCGTCTCGCCAAGCCGAATTTGCCCGTATATTCGCGCTGGAATTGCCCGAACGGTTGGGTGTGGCTATGATGAAATTGAAAAAAACCGTGACCAAGGATTGCCCGCAGATTGCGACCCGCAAATCCTCGCAAACGGTTTTGAATGTGATTAACCCTATTATGAAGGAGATGATTGGCGGCTCGGCGGATTTGACGGGGTCTAATAACACGATGACCAAGGATTTGGGGGTGTTTGACATTGACACACGCGGCGGTCGCCATATTTATTATGGAGTGCGCGAACACGCTATGGCCGCTATTATGAACGGGATGGCGTTGCATGGCGGGGTGCGCCCTTATGGTGGCACGTTTATGTGCTTTACCGATTATGCCCGCCCTGCGATGCGGCTGGCCGCCCTGATGGGCTTGCCCGTGGTTTATGTGATGACCCACGATAGTATTGGATTGGGCGAGGATGGACCGACCCATCAACCGATTGAGCATCTGGCGATGTGCCGTGCCACGCCAAATATGCTGTTGTTTCGGCCTGCGGACACGATTGAGGTTGCCGAAAGCTGGGAATTGGCGATGGAGAAGAAGACTACGCCCTCTGTCCTGTCGCTGAGCCGTCAAAATATCCCGACCGTGCGGACGAAACACACAAAAAAGAACATGACCTCGTTTGGGGCGTATGTTTTGGAAAAGGAGATTGCCAAACGTAAGGTTATCCTAATGGCGACTGGGTCTGAGGTGGAAATCGCGCTGGCGGCGCGGGAGGCTTTGGAGGCAAGGGGTATAGGAACGCGGGTTGTGTCTATGCCGTGTTGGGAATTGTTTGAGGAGCAGGATCCGTTTTATCGGCGGCGTGTGTTGCCCAGTGGCTCTGTCCGCGTGGGGATAGAGGCGGGTGTTCGGCAAGGCTGGGATCAGTGGTTGTATGGCGAAGGTGGTAAGCATGGGAAGGCCGCGTTTGTCGGGATGGAAGGGTTCGGCGCGTCCGCTCCTGCCGATGAGCTATACAAGCAGTTTGGGATTAGTGTGGAGAATATCGTGGGGATTGTTGAGGGGCTTCTTTAGTTGTTAGTTGTTAGTTATTAGTTGTTAGTTATTAGTGATTGGTTATTAGGAATTGGGGGTTGCTTATGAGAGGTTAAGAGCGGAGGTTTTTTGTTGGACATTTCTTTGAAATGTCGCCCACCCGCCCGCCCTAGCCTGTCCTAGCATCTAGGCACTGCCTAAATAAATTTAGAAATTGCCTATCACCAATTCCCAAGTATTCTTTGCAAATAAACCACTCTAACGTCTTGTTATTCCAGATAGTAAATTTATAGAGAATCTATAGTCTTGAAACCCAAGGGCTTTTGGCATGCCCTCACACCGTGAGGGCTACGCACAAAAGACCACGCTGGTCGACATTCGCGTAAGCGATGACGAAGACCCGAAGGGCATCACTAACAACTAATAACTAATAACTAATAACTAATAACTAAACTTGACGAATCCCCCATTTACCGCTATATCCCCCGATAAAACACAAACCCAAAGGCACGCCACCAACATGACCATCAAACTCGGCATTAACGGCATGGGGCGCATCGGGCGTTGTACGCTAGGCGCGTGGCTGCAAACCAACCGCCCAGATGTGCAAATCACCCACCTTAACGCGCCTGGCCCGATTGAAACGCTCGCCCACTTGTTAAGATACGATTCCATCCACGGACACGCCAGCCAGCCCATCCATACCGATAAAAACACGCTCATCTGCGGCGACAAAACCATCCAAGTGCAATCCACCTACGACACGGACTCGCTGGATTGGACGGGGGTTGATATCGTGCTAGAATGCAGTGGCGCCCATAACGACCGCACCGCCTGCCTTAAACACATTAAACAAGGGGCAAAACGCGTCCTAGTCTCTGCCCCATGCAAACAGGCGGATAATACCATAGTCTATGGCGTGAACCACGACACCCTGAAACCCGAGCACCATGTTGTCTCCAACGCCTCCTGCACCACGAATTGCCTTGCACCCCTTGCCAAAGCCTTGCACGAATCGATTGGGATTGAAAAGGGTATGATGACCACGATTCACGCTTATACGGGCGACCAGTCGATTATTGATAAACGCCACGATGATTTGTATCGAGCCCGCGCCGCCGCGATGTCTATGATTCCAACGACTACTGGGGCGGCGAAAGCGATTGGGCTGATTATCCCTGCATTAACGGGGCGGTTGGATGGGGCGGCTATCCGCGTGCCTACGCCCAATGTGTCTTGCATAGATCTGACGTTCCGCGCAACCAAGGATACTTCGGTTGATGAAGTCAATGACTGCGTTTATCGGGCGGCGAGCAGTGCGGGGTTGGCGGGGATTTTAGGCTTTGATGCCGCGCCCAAAGTGTCCATTGATTTTAACCACGATAGCCATTCTGCCGTGTTTGCCCCTGACCAAACCCGCGTGATTGCGGATAATTTGGTGCGCGTTATGGCGTGGTATGATAACGAGTGGGGGTTTTCCCATCGTATGCTGGATGTAGCCGTGGCGATGGGATTAGTGATTAACGATTAGTGATGAGTGGTATCATCGCGGGGGCTCGTTTGCAGAGGGCGGGGCTTTTGCGCATATAGAGCTTTTGCATAAGGGCAGTTGCCCCTGCCCGACCGAGATAAAAACCTGCAAAAGCCCATACACAAAAGCCTTTGGCTACAAGACGCTAGGTTTGGTTATGCCATGGGTTTTTTATATTACCCTTTGCCAGCAATGCGTCATTCCTTACCTCGGTTTTCCATACCACCACGCCAGAATTTAGCTTGTAAATCTTCTGGCGGTGCTAATTCAAATTTTGTCAATACTGATATGACTTTTTGCATTAAAAGAATTAGGGTATCTTTTGTGGTTTTAAATAATTCTCTACGGGCAAGCTCCATTTCTGGATTAATGAAAGTATGGCACGCGGCAAAAGATAATCTAAGCTGTTCCATGGCTTGTATGTGAGAGATAATATCATCAGAATTTTGGGCTTGCTCACTTCTCATTTTTAAAATCATCAAGGCTCGATAGTACAGCATAACGGCGTATTGGTCGGTAAATTCCCCCATGTGCATCATTACATCTAACTGGTGTTTGTCTAGTAGTTTTAAAATAGATAAATATTCTTTTTTTGATTCTAAATCAAATATTTCTGTGATTATTTTTGCAAATTTTACTTGGTTCATAATTTTATTTCCTTGTTATTGTGGGGTTAGGTTAGGTGTTTTCTGTTTTGTTCGTAATTTTTTTTAACCCATTTAGTGTGGGGATGGTCGGGACCAAGTGTCGTTTCAAGAATTTCTAGAGCTTGTCTAAACATTGAATTTGCTTTTTTATAATGCTTTATTTTATTATAAACCCCTCCAAGATTATTAAAGCAGTTGGCAGTCTGGGGGTGGGCTTTTCCTAGTTCTTTTTTACAAATCTTTAGGGCTTCCTTATGAAGTAATATAGATTTTTTATAATTACCTTGTTTATGATAATTAGATGCAAAATTGTTCATACAGATAGCAGTATCATGATGGTTTTTCCCAAGTGTTTTGTTGTAAATCTTTAAAGCCTTATTAAAAAGTGGGAACGCTTCTTTACATTTGTCTTGTTGTAGATAAAGTACTGCAAGGTTGTCTAAATTGGTTGCTGTTTGGGGGTGCTCTTCCCCTAGCTCTTTTGTGTTAATTTTTAGAGCTTGCTGATAAAGCAGTTCTGCTTTATCATATAATTTTTGCGCTTTATAAAGTCCGCCACGATTATTAAGGATAGTAGCGTATTGTATGCTATCCTCGCCACATTCTGTAATGGTCACTTCGTCCGCCTGTAAGCTAAGAGATAAGGCAGAATCATAATCACCTATTAAAAAGGCAGATTTTTGCGCCCTGTTTAACGTGTTAAAACATGGGTCAAGATGTGCCGCACGAGCAAAGTGTTTGGCTGCATCACTCCAACGCACCTCTTGTTCTGCGATTTCGCCACGGGCAAAGGTGGCACGGGCAGAGCGTTTTACCGCAAGTTCCTCACGTGCTTCTATTTCAGCAAAGAGTTCATCAGCTTTAGAAAAATCACCCTGTTCAAGGGCGGTTATAGCCACTGCCAATTTTTCTGCCCCAATTTCATTGCCCTCGCGCTTAAGTTTAGCTTTTAGGTCTGCAATTTGTGCTTGAGCTTTTTCAAAGGCTTGCGGTAAGTTTGCGAGGTCGTTATTAAGTTTATCAATCTGTGCCTGAAAAATTTCCCTTTCTTTGCCATGTGTCGCTTGCATTTCAAGCTCTTTGACTCTGACCGCGTTTTTTAAGCCTTTTTCGTAAGTCTCTTCCGTAAGAAGCATGTAACCCTCTGGTATAGATGGATTAATGGTTGTTTCTGACTTGTTGATAATGCCAAGTTGGAACGTTTTTGATTTTATTTTATCGCCCATATCATTATCATTTCTTTTTTATTTTGTTTATAATTATACTTTTTGATTTATTTATAATACCAAATTGAGACGTTTTTTGCGAAATAGATTTTGGTCTAAAATACCTAATCCCCGCTATAAACCCTACGATTGTTATAACGCCTGCAATTTTACCAATGTTATCCCAAATATATTCCATAACTCTTTATACCCCATAACCCTCCACTTTACAACCCACCTCTAAACCAATCAAATCATTAACCCCTTGACTCCTCCACAAAAACAAATAAAACACCCCAATGACCCACGCCCACCAAACCCTAACCACCCTGAACGACCACGACCTTACGGGGAAAACCGCCCTAATACGGGTGGATTTAAACGTGCCTATGTGCGACCAAACCCCCACAGATATAACCCGCCTACGCCACGCTATTCCAACCATAAAAGCCGTCCTAGAAAACCACGGCAAACCCGTGTTATTATCCCATTTCGGGCGACCAAAGGGGCGCGATCCCGCGTATTCCACCGCCGTAATAGCCCCGCACCTGTCGGCCCTATTAAACGCCCCCGTTATCCACTGCCCCGATTGTATCGGCACAAACGCAGCCCAAGCCATCAAAAACCTACCCGAAGGCTCGGTTTTGCTACTGGAAAACACGCGGTTCTACGCGGGGGAAACCGCTAACGACCCCGCGTTCAGCGAGGATTTGGCGCGTTTGGGCGATATTTTTATCGCCGATGCGTTTTCTGTGGCGCACCGCGCCCATGCTTCTACGACTGGCATAGCCCGCCACATTCCCGCCTGTGCGGGGCTGGGGCTATCCGCCGAAATCACGGCTTTATCGCAAATCCTGCACGCTCCAAACCACCCCGTTATGGCGATTGTCGGCGGGGCGAAAGTGTCAACGAAGCTCAGCCTATTGGAAAACCTGCTGGATAAGATGGATTATTTGGTCATAGGCGGTGGCATGGCGAATACATTCCTTGGCGCGAATGGTGCGCCCGTGGGGAAATCCTTGTGCGAGCCTGCGTTGTTTGAAACCGCCCGCACTATACAAACCCGCGCCCAAACCGTCGGGTGCAAAATCATTCTGCCGAGCGATATTGTCGTTGCCAAAGACTTCCACGCGAACGCCCCCCATGAAACGCGGCTTGCCAACGATTGCCCCGATGACGCGATGATATTGGACGCGGGCGATGAAACGATTGAGGCGATTTACGCCATCATAGCCCTCTGCAAAACGGTTGTGTGGAACGGGCCGCTGGGCGCGTTTGAAACTCCGCCTTTTGATATTGCCACAAACAGGGTTGCCCGCGCGGTTGGGCGGGCGACTGTCATGGGGCATCTGACCTCTGTCGGCGGGGGCGGGGATACCATTGCCGCGCTGGCGCAAGCGGGTGCGGATGCGGATTTCACCTATCTTTGCACGGCTGGCGGGGCGTTTTTGGAATGGTTAGAGGGTAAGGTTTTGCCGGGTGTGGCAATCTTGATGAAAACATAGTATAACGATGAAAAGGAGTTCCGCTTATGAAAATGACTGCAAATGTGAAAAAAATCCTATCAAACTATGGTACGGATAATCCGGGGGTGAAGGCTAATCTATGCCGAATCCTGATGCAAGGCGCGTTGGGAGGCACGGGTCGGCTGGTTATTTTACCAGTTGATCAGGGGTTTGAACACGGTCCTGCACGGTCTTTCGCGCCGAACGCGGCGGCATACGACCCGCACTATCATTTCGCGCTGGCGATTGAAGCGGGGATGAGCGCCTATGCTGCGCCCTTGGGGATGCTGGAGGCTGGTGCGGATGAATACGCGGGGCAAATCCCCCTTATATTAAAGGCGAATTCCGCCAATTCTCTGATGCCAAAGGGGCAGGCTTACGACCAAGCTATTACGGCTTCGGTGGATGATGCGTTGCGGATTGGCGCGTCATGCATAGGGTTCACGATTTATCCGGGGTCTTCGCAAGGATTGGGGATGTTTGAAGAAATATCGGCAATGCGAGAGGAAGCCGCGGCAAAAGGCATAGCCACCGTGATTTGGTCTTATCCTCGCGGTGAGGGGTTATCAAAGGACGGTGAAACCGCGATAGATATCGGGGCTTATGCGGCGCAGATTGCGGCGTTATTGGGTGCGCATATTATCAAAATAAAGCTGTCCAGTGAGCATTTGGAACAGCCCGAAGCGGCGGCGGTTTATAAAGATGAAAAAATAGCGATTGCTTCGGCGTCTGAGCGCGTTGCGCACTGTATGCAAGCGGCATTCAACGGACGGCGGATTGTGGTGTTTTCTGGTGGGTCAAAGAAAAGCGCGGATAGTGTTTTTGATGATGCGCGGGCGATTTTGGCGGGTGGGGGCAATGGCTCTATCATCGGGCGCAATACGTTTCAAAGGCCAAGGGCAGAGGCTCTGGCGATGTTAAAGCAGATAATTGGGATTTATTCGTAGGCGGGCGGGGCTTTTGTGTATATAGAGCTTTTGCATAAGGGCAGTTGAACCTGCCCGACCAAAATAAAAACATGAAAAAGCCCATACACAAAAGCCTTTGGTTGCAAGACGTGAGATTTGTCATAAATTCGCAATTAATCAAAAAAACCCCGAAAAAGGGATTCACAAACCCGCAGATATGTGCCATATTACCCCTAGGAACCCATAAAACACAACAAAAACAAGCAGATAATGTTCAAACTTCTCTTCTCTCCCCTGCAATGGCTGGTACGTAATGTCTATCTGGCGGCGATTTTATGCGGCTTTTTATTCATCGCGGGCTACTTTGTTTTTAACGCGATTCAAGGGCCGAACGGCATCCTCAAACGTATAGAAATTGAGGCAGCCCAAGCGGTGGAACAGCAAAACCTGACCGCCTTAATAAAACAACGCCAAAGGCTGGAAAACCAAACGCGGAGGCTGTCGGATGACTTCTTAGATCTCGATTTGCTAGACCAACAAGCGCGCGAAATATTGGGATTCATCCGCACTGACGAAATTATTATTCGTTAAACCATTGATTTTCAATGGTTTTTTTATAGTGATTTTTCCACAAAAAGCCTATATAATAATGGTTTAATATCAAACTATCTTAAAACGATAACCCGACCCAAACAACAAGGCACTCGCACATGGCTGGTAAAAAAACAACTGCGCCCAAATCCGCGCCCAAAAACACCGCGAAACAACCCGCGAAACAACCTCCAAAAAACATCGCCCCAGACGATCTTTTGCGGTATTATACGGACATGTTGCTCATCCGCCGTTTTGAAGAAAAGGCGGGGCAGCTTTACGGCATGGGGCATATCGGCGGGTTTTGCCACTTATACATAGGGCAAGAGGCCGTCGTGGTCGGCATAGAAGCCGCCGCAAAAGACGGCGATTCCCGCCTGACTTCCTACCGCGACCACGGGCATATGTTGGCGTGCGGAATGGACCCAAAGGGCGTGATGGCGGAACTGACTGGCCGCGCCGATGGCTATTCCAAAGGCAAGGGCGGCTCTATGCACATGTTCAGCGCGGACAAACGATTTTACGGCGGGAACGGCATTGTCGGGGCGCAAGTGCCTATCGGCGCGGGACTGGCTTTTGCCCATAAATATAAGGGCGAAGATAATGTTTGCTTCACCTATTTCGGTGACGGAGCGGCCAATCAAGGGCAGGTTTATGAATCGTTTAATATGGCGGCTTTGTGGAAATTACCCGTGGTTTTTGTCGTGGAAAACAACCACTACGCGATGGGAACCAGCCAAGATCGCAGTGCCTCCTCCACCGATTTTTACACGCGGGGACAGGCCTTTGGCATCACCGGTGCGGCCGTTGATGGAATGGATGTTTTGGCGGTGAAAAACGCGGCGGCAACCGCGATTGCCCATTGTCGCGCGGGCAATGGACCCTATGTTTTAGAGGCTAAAACCTATCGGTACAGAGGCCATTCCATGTCCGATCCCGCCAAATATCGCACGCGGGATGAGGTGCAAAAAGTCCGCGAAACCCAAGATCCGATTGACCACATAAAAGACATGCTTTTGCAGGGCAAACACGCGGATGCGGAGGCTTTGAAAGCCATCGATAAACAGGTCAAACAACAGGTGCAGGAGGCTGCGGATTTCGCCATTGCCAGCCCTGAACCTGATGTAAGCGAACTCTACACCGACATTTACGCGCAAGCTTAACCCCAATAAAATAAAGGAAAATACCATGCCGACAGACATTCAAATGCCCGCCTTATCGCCGACTATGGAAGAAGGCACGCTTGCCAAATGGCTGGTTAAAACTGGCGATTCCGTGGTTAGCGGTGACATTTTGGCGGAGATTGAAACCGACAAGGCTATCATGGAATTTGAGACGATAGAGGATGGAATTGTTGGCGATTTGCTGGTGGCAGAGGGGCAAGAGGGGATAAAAGTTGGCACGGTGATTGCGACGCTGAGCGTTGATGGGGAAGAGGCGAATGAAAGCAAAACACCTGTGGCAACAGCGGAGGCTACGCCTGAATCTGTGCCTGAACCCACGCCAGAACCGACTCCTGAACCTGTGCAAGAGACTGCTCCCGAACCAACAGACTCTAAACCAGAACCCACCAAAGAAATCACGCAAGATTTTCCCCCCGACACCCCGCTCACCAAAACCACCGTTCGTGACGCGCTCCGCGATGCTATGGCGGAAGAAATGCGCAGTGACGAGCGCGTTTTCCTGATGGGCGAGGAAGTCGCCGAATACCAAGGCGCGTACAAAGTATCGCAAGGTCTCCTGCAAGAATTCGGCGAAAAACGCGTCATTGACACGCCAATAACCGAGCACGGATTCGCGGGTATAGGCGTTGGTGCGGCCTTTGGCGGGCTGAAACCCATCGTGGAATTTATGACTTTTAACTTTGCTATGCAGGCGATTGACCAGATTATTAACTCGGCAGCGAAGACTTTATACATGAGCGGTGGGCAAATGGGTTGCCCCATCGTGTTTCGCGGACCAAACGGCGCGGCGGCTCGGGTCGGGGCGCAGCATAGCCAATGCTATGCCGCGTGGTACGCCCATATTCCGGGGTTAAAAGTCGTGATGCCTTACAGCGCGGCGGACGCAAAGGGGCTGTTAAAATCGGCGATTCGCGACCCGAATCCTGTCGTTTTTCTTGAGAATGAAATCATGTATGGGCGCAGTTTTGATGTGCCTGACGGCGACCATGCCGTGCCTTTGGGCAAGGCGAGGATTTGGCAAACTGGCACAGATGTGACTTTGGTCAGCTTTGGCATAGGCATGCAGTACGCGCTGGAAGCGGCGGAGGCTTTGGCGGGCGATGGTATCTCTGCCGAGGTGATTGATTTGCGAACCCTGCGCCCGATTGATTACGATTGCATCGTTGAATCCGTGCGCAAAACCAATCGTTGCGTGACGGTGGAGGAAGGCTTTCCAGTCGGCGCGATTGGCAACCATATCTCTGCCGTTTTGATGGAGCGGGCGTTTGATTATTTGGACGCGCCAGTGGTGAATTGCACGGGGAAAGATGTGCCGATGCCCTATGCGGCGAATTTGGAAAAGCACGCGTTGATTACCTCGCAAGAGGTGGTTGCTGCGGTTAAGCAGTTGTTTTAAGGGGGATAAATCTATGCCGACAGATGTAAAACGAATTTTTGCTAGCCCGCTTGCCCGCCGATTGGCGGGGGATGCGGGCTTGGATTTGGCAAGCATCACGGGCAGTGGTCCGAACGGGCGGATTGTGAAAGCGGATGTTTTGGGTGCTGGTGTAGGTGCTGGTGCTGGTGCGGTTTCGGGGGCGGTTTCATCCCCGACCCCTACCCCAACCTTGCCAACAAGCCAGAATCGAGAGGCGGTGAAATTACTCTACCCCGCCCGTGCGTTTGACGAAATCCCCCTAAATTCCATGCGCAAAATCATCGCAACGCGATTGACGGAGGCCAAACAGACTATCCCGCATTTTTATCTTCGGCGACGCGCACGGATTGACAAACTGCTGGCGTTACGTGCGGAATTAAACGCGGGGCTGGCGGAACAAGGCGTGAAAATATCGCTGAATGACTTTATTATTAAGGCGAGCGCGCGGGCGTTAATCGCTGTGCCACGGGCGAATGTCGCGTGGGCTGGCGATTGTTTATTGCAATTCAAAGCCGCCGATATTGCCATAGCCGTGGCGATTGAGGACGGGTTGCTGACCCCAGTGATAGAGGATTGCGATAGTAAAACTCTGTCCGTTATAAGTGCAGAGATGAAGGATAAGGCCGCCCGCGCCCGTGATAAAAAGCTGTCACCAGAGGAGTATCAGGGCGGTAGTTTTTCTATTTCCAACCTAGGAATGATGGGTGTGGAAGAGTTTGATGCGGTGATAAATCCCCCGCAAGGCGCGATTTTGGCGGTCGGCACTGGGCAGAAAACCCCGGTTATTGGGGCGCGGGGCGGGGTCGAGACGGCTACGCTGTTATCGCTGAGCATGTCGTTGGATCACCGCGCGATTGACGGTGCTCTGGGCGCGGAATTGCTGGGCGCGATTGTCGGGTATTTGGAAGAGCCTTTGACGATGCTTGCTTAATTAGTTGTTAGTTATTAGTTATTAGTTGTTAGTTATTTTCCACTTCTTGACTGGTCGGCATTGCGTAGCAATGACGAAGACCCGCAAGGGCTAAATAATTGTGAATGATTGGTTATGAGAGGTTAAGAGCGGAGGTTTTTTGTTGCGCCCTCACTTCGGGGCAAGCCCCTTTGTTCGGTCGCCCACCCGCCCACCCCTCCTGCGGAGAGCTGGACGGGGTTTTGTGGCTAAAGCCTATCCTAGCATCTAGGCACAGCCTAAATAAATTTAGAGCAAACCCATCACCACTTCCCAAGTATTCTTTGCAAATAATCCAATCTAACGTCTTGTTATTCCAGATAGTAAATTTATAGAATCATTATCATCTTGTAACCAAAGGGCTTTTGGCATGCTCCCGCGAAGCGGGGGCTACGCACAAAAGACCATGCTGGTCGGCACTCATTGTTTTAATTTGCGGGCAGGTTCAACTGCCCTATGTCGCGATGACGAAGACCCGCAAGGGCTATTCATAATTCACAATTCATAATTCACAATTCACAATTCACAATTCACCCTTGACTCCTAATAACAAACCCCCTATCTTACACCTCAGGCGGATGGTCGGATGATCGCGTGCCTTTCACACGCACGAGGAAAGTCCGGACTTCCTAAAGCAACAGCGGCGGGTAACGCCCGCCTAGGGCAACCTAAGGGATAGCGCCACAGAAAACAAACAGCCGCAGAAAGGGTGTTCTCACCCTTACAAACCTGCTGGTTACGGTGAAACGGTGGGGTAAGAGCCCACCGCGATGGTGGTAACATCATCGGCGAAGGCAAGCCCCGCTGGAAGCAAAACCAAATAGAAATCGCGCGCTCGTAAGGGCAGGGTTCGCTTTAACCCGTTGCGGTTTGGGTAGGTTGCAAGAGCCCTTTGGCAACAAAGGGCCTAGATGAATGATCATCAAAGCGGGCGCGGATTTATCCGCCCTGCCGAACAAAATCCGGCTTATAGACCGTCCGCCTTTTATTTTCCCCCACGCTTTATTTACCCCCCAAAAAGCACCTTGCGGTTTGGCACGAAATATCCTATCATTTGGAAAACCACCCGAAACCCCAATAAACCCGAAAACAGGAACCCCCCCATGCTTTACAAAGACCTGCCCGCCGCAATCGGCAACACCCCCTTGATTTTATTGAAAAAAGCCTCTGCTTTAACGGGCTGTAACATCTACGGCAAGGCCGAATTTATGAACCCCGGCCAATCGGTGAAAGACCGTGCCGCGCTGGGAATTATCCGTGATGCGATTGCCTCTGGTCGCTTGCAGGAAGGCGGCACTATCGTGGAAGGCACGGCGGGAAATACGGGCATTGGGCTTGCGCTGGTTGGCAACGCGCTGGGTTTCAAAACCGTTATTGTTATACCCGAAACGCAAAGCCAAGAGAAAAAAGACATGCTACGGCTGGCGGGTGCGTCGCTGGTGGAAGTCCCCGCGAAACCGTATAAAGACCCGAATAACTATGTCAAATACTCGCAACGGTTGGCAGAGCGACTGGCGCAAAGCGAACCCAAGGGCGCGATTTGGGCAAATCAGTTTGACAATATCGCCAATCGCCAAGCCCATATTGACACGACCGCCCCCGAAATTTGGGAGCAAACACAGGGTAAAGTCGACGGCTTCATCTGCTCTGTCGGCACAGGCGGAACGCTGGCTGGTGTGGCGATGGGGTTGCGGGAACGCAATCCCGCCGTGAAAATCGGCATAGCCGATCCGGACGGTGCGGCCTTATATAACTACTATAAAAACGGCGAATTAAAGGCCGAGGGCAGTTCTATCACAGAAGGCATCGGGCAAGGGCGAATCACCGCCAATTTGGAGAGGCTATCCGTGGATATGGCGTATAATATCCCCGATAGCGAAGCCCTGCCGATTGTGTTTGACCTGCTGCAAGAGGAAGGTCTTTGCATGGGCAGTTCCTCTGGCATCAACATCGCGGGGGCGATTCGCATGGCGCAGGATATGGGGCGCGGGCATACTATTATCACGGTTTTATGCGATTTCGGCACACGCTATCAATCCAAACTGTTTAACCCCAAGTTTTTGCAGGCGAACAACCTGCCCTACCCCGAATGGCTGGCGACTCGCGGGGTGAAATTGCCCACGGTTTTTATCGATTAAGAAAAAACTGGGGATTTAATAATGAAAAAACTTATTATCCTTGCCATTCTTGTAGCCATCACCGCTTGCGGAGGTGGTAAATTTGGCGACCCGAACCCCAACGCAGTGCCTGAAAATTTTAGCCGCTATCTGACCTCTCGTATCGCCACCGATCCGATAAAAAGCCACTTTCTTTATGGTTATGCTGATGGGCTAAATGCCTCTATCCCCGTGGGGTTTCGGATGTCTATTGACCAACAGGTCGGGCGCAGAGGCGCGGATGAAGACAACCCCGATGGCTTTGCCTATTTCGCGATAGAGCCGAACGGCGGAGGCGAGCAGTATTTTTACGCAGGTATTCTTTCGGGGACTGATTTGGGGCTACCTCTTAATGCGCAGCCAGCAAACGCGAATTGGGCGGGGCATATATCATTTCACGCGCAGGACGGGGCAAATCTTACTAACCAAGCTATAACCTTTGGTGTTAATTTTGCCGAGGGGACTTTTACAAGCAACCCGTTGCCTGACATAACACTGATGGTTAATGGCGTTTTTGGCGAGCATATCAATGCCTCTGGTCTTGCGCGCGGCGAAATGGGTGGCTTTGTCATCTTGGACGCGAATGACCCAACGACAACCGCCAGCCTGATTGGGCTAATAGGGGCGCAAGGTGCGGTCGGTGCGTTTAACAGTGGGACTTTCGCGGGTGGTTTTACCGCAACCAATCCATAAACCGCCTTGAAATACCTGTAAAATCCTATTAGAATAACCATTATGAAACTCATACCTCCCTTTTATTCACTACTTGCCGTTGTTGCCCTTGTGCTGGCGATTGCCACGCCTTCCCACGCCCAAACCCCGCCGTTTGACGAGGCGGCCTTTGAAAACCTTGCCGAGCGCACCGAATCGGTGTTAAGCAACACCACGACCTCTGCCGAATCTTTGGATATTTTGCGCAGCGAGCTGTTATTATACCGCGCCGAAACCTTTGATTTGCAAAGCGGATTGATAGACCAGTTAGCGGAAATAAAGGCGGCATTGGACGAATTGGGCGACCCGCCCGCCGATGACGCAACGCCAGAGCCCGAATCGATAGCCCAGCAACGAGATGCGTTAAACGCCGAACACGCCAAGGTGCAAGAACCCTATCTGGTATTGCGCCAATCGTACCGCCGTGCGGATATTCTTATTAAACAAATTGACCAGTTAAAAAGCGACCAAAAGCAAGCGCGGCTTTATACACGGGGTGAAACGCCACTTGCCCCACGCAACATTATCCAAGCAAGCAGGGCTTTATGGGCGTATTTTAACGGGCTACGGACAGAGATGTTGCGCGATATTGCCAACCCTATCAGCAATCAAAATCGCTGGAATTCGGCGTTTGAAATCGCCATGTTCCTTATTTTGGGGCTGGGCATGATGGTGCTTGCCCCGATAATTTTATCACGCAATATCGCGAATAATTTTGCCCGCCCAAGCGGACGGCGCAAGAGTATGGAGGGCTTAGTGCTGTCATTATTGCTGCTGGTCGTTCCCATTCTGGGCGCGATAACTCTGTCCAATATCGTTGATTTACTGGGAATTTTCCTAATCCGCGGTGCGCCGATTATTGAAATTATCCAAACCGTCGGGTTTAGCATTGCGCCGATGTTCTGGCTGGCTCGGTATTTGTTTTTCGCCGATTCGCCACTGGCTATGCGTTTGAATGATGGGGCGATGCGCCATAGGATGCTACGCTCTTTCCGCGTTGTTTTACTGGGTATAGCCGTTGTTTATGCTTTGGGGATTTTCGTGCTAGTCGTCGAGTCCTCGGAAGACTGGACACCGCAAATCACCAGCGTTTTGTTCTTTCCCCTGATTGTCGCGATGAGCATGCTTTTGTGGCAGATTGGCACGGGTATGCGTCAATACTATGCCCTGACCTATGCGGCGGAGGCGCAGGAAAATGCCGTTGACTCCGCGCCGAAAGAAACGTTTCTGCCCTTTATTTTCACGACTTTTATCGCGGTTCTGCCCCTGGTGGCGATTGGGCTGATAGCCGCCGCCGCGATTGGTTATACCAATCTGGCGCAATTTGTGGTCGCGGGGATCGTGACCTCGCTGATGCTGATTGGCGGGGTTTATGTGGTGTTTTATCTGCTGACCGATATTATCGATTCGTTTTATATGCGTGGCTTGGCGGAGACGGACGCGGACACGCCCGTGCAAACCCTGCGTAAGGGCGGGTTGTATCGTTCGGTTCTGGGGTTGGTTTTGATTCTGGCTTCCCTGCCGTTTCACGCCTTGGCTTGGGGGTCGCAATCCAGCGATCTTTTAGATATGTGGCGGTTATTGCAGGATGGATTTATCGTCGGCGATATGCAGTTTTCCAGTTGGGATATGGCTTCGTTTGTGCTGATTTTCACAGTCGGCTATATCGTTACGCGTCTTCTGCAAGCAACCCTGCGCAATAATATCCTGCCCAATACACGGATAGAAGTCGGGGCGCAAAACGCCATCGTAACGGGGCTGGGCTATACCGGTATTTTCCTTGCGGCGGTGATTGCGATTACTTCCACGGGGTTGGATTTGTCCAATCTGGCGATTGTCGCGGGGGCGTTGTCGGTAGGTATTGGGTTTGGGTTGCAAACGGTTGTGTCTAACTTTGTGTCGGGGATTATTTTGCTGATTGAACGGCCGATTAAGCTGGGCGATTGGGTGGAAGTCGGCGCGTATAGCGGGAATGTGCGCAAAATTTCCGTGCGGTCAACCGAAATTGAGACCTTCGACCGCGCCAGTATTATCGTGCCGAATGCCGATTTAATCGGCGGAGTTGTCACGAATTGGACCCACGCGAATAACTATGGGCGCGTGATTATCCCTATTGGCGTGGGTTATGATAGCGATGTTCATCATGTCCGTGATGTTTTGATGGAGGTGGTGTCGGCGAATGATTTGGTGCTGAAACGCCCCGAACCCAAGATTTTGTTTATGCGGTTTGGGGCGGATGCCTTGGAATTTGAGGTGCGGGCGATTTTGAAGGATGTGAATACGGTGATAACCGCGACCTCGGATTTGAACTATGCGATTGCTGGGCGGTTTAGAGAAGAGGGGATTGAAATCCCGTTTGCCCAACGTGATGTTACCATTAAAAATCCAGAGGTTTTGGCGGGGATTGTGGCGAAAAGTAAGAAGCCCGTTAAGAAATCCGCGAAATCCGTGAAGTCCGCGAAGAATAAAAAATAGCGATGATGGAACCCCCTGCCCGCCTATCCCTGCAAAACATTACCCGCGTCTTTGACAAACAAACCGCGCTGGACGATGTGTCGTTATCCCTGCAAGCGGGGCAAATCACCTGCTTGCTGGGGCCTTCGGGCTGTGGCAAATCCACGATTTTACGCATAGCAGCGGGGGTCGACCGCCAAACCAGCGGCTCGGTCTTTCTGGACGGCGACCTGATTTCAAACACACACACACACCTGCCCGCAGAAAACCGCGCAATCGGGCTGATATTCCAAGATTTCGCGCTGTTCCCCCATTTGACGGTATCGGCAAACATCTCTTTTGGACTGTGCAGAGGCGCGGCCTGTCGCGAACGAGTTGGGGTTTTGCTGGACAAAATCGGGCTGGCGGAGCATGCCAATAAATACCCGCATCAGTTATCTGGAGGTGAGCAGCAACGGGTTGCTTTGGCACGCGCCCTTGCGCCTCGCCCCGCTATTATGCTGATGGATGAGCCGTTTTCTGGATTGGATAATCGCCTGCGAGACTCCCTGCGCGACGCGACCCTAAACGTGCTGATGGACGAGGGTACGACCGTTTTGATGGTCACCCACGACCCCGAAGAAGCGATGCGAACCGCCGACCAAATCGCCCTAATGCGCGATGGGCGGATTGTGCAATCGGGCGCGCCCTATAACATTTACAACGCGCCGATAGACCGCGCGGCGGCGGCGTTTTTCTCTGATATAAATGTGATAGAGGGGCAGGTTTCGGGGGCATTAACCCGCACTCCGTTTGGCGATTTTCTCACCCCTGGTTATGCCAACGGGCAGAGGGTGGAAATCGTTATTCGCCCGCAGCATTTGCGGATTGATTTTGATAGGCAAGGCAAGGGGCCGCATCCTACCGAATCGGACGGCACGCCCGCCCGCGCGGCGGTGAAACGGGCGCGGTTTTTGGGGCATCAGAGCCTTGTGGAATTCGTTATGGAGGCTGATGGCAGTACTCTGCACGCGACCGTGCCTGGGGTGTTTTTGCCCAAGGTGGGGACGGCTTTGTGGCTGTCGGTGCGGCGCGATAGGTGTTTTGTGTTTAGTTGTTAGTTATTAGTTGTGAGTTATTAGTTATTTTTGGTTATTAGGGATTGTGGGCTCGTTATTAGGAGTTAAGGATAGAGGTTTTTTGTTGCGCCCTCACTTCGGGGCAAGCCCCTGCGTTCGGGCTTCCCACCCGCCCACCCCTCCTGCGGAGAGCTGGACGGTTTTTTTTGGCTTTTGCCTGTCCTAGCATCTAGGCAAAGCCTAAATAAATTTAGAGCAAACCTATCACCACTTCCCAAGTATTCTTTGCAAATAATCCAATCTAACGTCTTGTTATTCCAGATAATAAATTTATAACAAATCTATAGTCTTGAAACCAAAGGGCTTTTGGCATGCCCCCGCGAATCTTTGTCTTATCGGGCAGGTTCAACTGCCCTTGTGCGGGGGCTACGCACAAAAGACCACGCTGGTCGGTATCGCGCAAGCGATTACGAAGACCCGCAGGGCTAAAGCCACTAACAACTAACAACTAATCACTAATCACTAACAACTAATCACTAATCACTAATAACTAATAACTAACAACTAACAACTAAAGATTTCGCCCAACGCTTTATCCACCGCACCACACATTTCATCCATATCATCACGGGTAGAAATCAACGCGGGCGAAAAGCACAGCGTATTATTAAACCCAGGGAACGACCGATTTGTCGCGCCGATAATCACGCCTTGCGCCATACAATTCCCGACAACCGCCTGCACCATCTTTTCATCGGCGGGATCGCGAGACGCTCGGTCAGTCACCAATTCCAGCCCGCAGAACAAGCCTTTGCCACGCACTTGCCCAATACAGGCGTGTTTGTCCTGCAATTCGCCCAAACGTTCCATCAGGTATTCGCCCAAAGAAACCGTGTTTTCCAGCAACGATTCCTCCTCAATAATCTTCATATTTTCAATCGCGGCCGTAGGCCCCGCCGTGCACCCACCAAAGGTAGAAACATCGCGAAAATAGCTCATCTTATCGCTGGCATCCTTAAAAATATCAAACACAGCCTCGGTCGTTACCGTGCAGGCAATCGCGGCATAGCCCGAAGCCACACCCTTTGCCATCGTCACAAAATCGGGTTTCAAACCGTAATGCTGATAGCCAAACCAAGTGCCAGTCCGCCCAACACCGCACACGACTTCGTCAATATGCAGCAGGATTTTATACTTGCGGCACAACGCCTCTGCCCCTTGTAAATAGCCCTCTGGCGGAACAATCACACCGCCACCTGCGGTTATCGGTTCCAGCACCATCGCGCCAATCGTATCCGCGCCCTCGGCCTTTATCACCGCCTCTATCGCGTCCAAAGACTGCTGAGTATAATCGCCCGGGCCGTATTCACTGCGGTATTCCAAACAATGGGGGATTTTCACGAATCCATCGGGGAAAGGGCCGTAATGCGTCATCCGCTCTGCATGCCCGCACGCACCCAAATTGGCGATAGTCGTGCCGTGATAATCGCGGTCGCGAAACAGGATTTTCCACTTTTTCCCACCATGGACTTGCGCCGATATTTGGCGCACCATTTTATAGACCTTTTCATTGGCTTCAGAGCCAGAATTGGAATAATAAACCCGCGTTAGCCCGGGCATTTTATCGGTCAGCATATCGGCAAAAATCGCCCCAGGGACAGAGCCAGCCGTACCAGCAAAATAATTCATTTTAATCAATTGGTCGCGCACAGCGTTGGCAATCCGCTCTCGCCCATAGCCCACATTGACCGTCCAAATCCCGCCAGAGACCGTGTCCAAATGGTTTTTCCCATGCTGATCCCAGACGCGGTTGCCTTTGCCTTCGACTATGATGCGGGGCTCGCCCGTTTCAAAGGGTTTGTGCTGTATCAGGTGATGCCAGACGTTTTTACGGTCGTTTTCTACGATGTCAGAGATGTCGTTTGTTGCAAGATAATCCATAGTGGGTGTCCTTTTTGATGGTTTGTTAAGTGGTTTTAAGAGTGGTTTTAAGAAATGCACGAATGCTGGGGGTATTATGGGGGAAAATTGCGAAAATGCAAGGGGGATTTGTGGGGTTTTGTGGGATTATCCGCTCGTTATTCGTTATTAACAGGTTTTTTCGGATTTCCTGAATGGGCTGGCGTTTGCGTATCTTTCATGTATCGCAACAAAACCTCCGAATGTTTCTTGCCCAACCCCAAATCATTGCGCAATTTATCCAAAGCCTCCGCGCTTTCCTCGTCCAAAAACCCGTCATTTAACGCGGCTTTAATGCGATTTTCAAACACCAACCTGCGTTTTTCAATCTGGCTGTTAAACACATTGGCGATAATCCCCGTCATAATCGCGAACACGGACACGCCTACTATGGCGGTCATAACGGCTATTATTTTGCCCGCAATAGTCACTGGCACGACATCGCCATAGCCCACCGTTGTAATCGTAATCAGCGACCAATACATCGCGTGGGGGATGGATTGGAATTTATCGGGTTGCGCCGCGCCCTCGACAATATACATGATGGAGGACGATAGGACAATCGCCATAAAAAGCAAGTAAAACGCGGCGGCAAAGGCGCGTCTTTCGCGGTATATGGCGGATACCAAATCCTGCACCGCCGTGTTGTAGTAGGACAATTTAGCTATCCGTAACAGGCGGATGACACGCAGGATTAACAGGTCTAATCCGGGGAAGAGGACTTGGAAATAAAACGGCAGAATGGATATTAAATCGACAAACCCGAAAAAGCTGAATACATAGTGTAGGCGGGCTTTTGTTGGGCTTCTTAGGGGTGATTGTTGATTGACAGAATCGCGTACGGCGGGCGCAGACCACAGGCGCAACCCGTATTCAATGGTGAAAACGACGATGCTGAAGACTTCGAACGCGTGGAATGCGGTATCGTACCTTTGCGCGAAATATGGCACGGACTCAAGGACTATGGCGACCATATTGCCGAGGATTAAAACCGCTAGGAAAACATCGCAATAGATACTGTGGCGGTCGGCACTGTGGGCGCGTTCCAGCACTTGGAAAACGCGGGTTTGCAGGGCTTTGTATGTGCGATTTGCCATGTTTTATCGCCTTCCCTAATCCCTAGCCACCAAACAGCTAATCACTAATCACTAATCACTAACAACTAATGCTGCCCTCTATCCCATTCCGCCTGTTTCGGCAAAATCTCAAACGTATGCTCTGGCGGAGGATTCGGCAGAGTCCATTCCAAAGTATCCGCATGCGCGCCCCAATAGGCTGGCTCTTCCACACGCCGTCCCCAGCCCAAAGTATAAACCACAATCCCAATGAAAAACAAAAACGAAGCAAAGGACAAAAACGCCCCATAAGAGCTGATTTGATTCCAATAAGCAAACGCCTCTGGATACTCAATATACCGCCTTGGCATCCCTTGACGACCCAAGAAATGCTGGGGAAAGAACGTAATGTTAGACCCGATAAACATCATCCAGAAATGCAGTTTGCCCGCCCATTCAGGATATTGACGACCTGACATTTTGCCTATCCAATAATAAATCCCCGCGAAAATGCAAAACACCGCACCCAGCGACATAACATAGTGGAAATGGGCAACGACATAATACGTATCGTGATAGGCGCGGTTAATCCCCGCTTGCGACAGAACTATGCCCGTAACCCCGCCGACCGTGAATAAAAACAAAAACCCGAATGCCCATAACATCGGGGTTTTTAACTCGACAGAGCCTCCCCACATAGTCGCAATCCACGAAAAGATTTTCACCCCAGTTGGCACGGCAATAACCATCGTTGCCAGCATGAAATACTTTTGCTGATTCAGCGACATGCCGACCGTGTACATGTGATGCGCCCAGACGACAAAGCCCAGCGCTCCAATGGCTACCATAGCATAAACCATCGGCAAATAACCGAAAATCGGCTTCTTTGAAAAGGTGGCAATCACGTGGCTGATAATACCGAAGCCAGGGACTATTATCATATAAACCTCTGGATGGCCAAAGAACCACAGCAGGTGTTGGTATAAAATAGGGTCACCCCCGCCCGCGGCATCAAAGAAAGTCGTGCCGAAATTGCGGTCGGTTAGCAGCATAGTAATCGCGCCCGCCAGCACAGGTAAGGACAGCAAAATCAGCAGAGCAGTGACGAAAATAGACCACGCGAACAGCGGTGTTTTATGCAAAGTCATCCCAGGTGCGCGCATATTTAAAAAGGTGGTAATCATGTTTATCGCCCCCAAAATAGAGGATGCACCCGATACATGCACCGCGAAAATCGCGAAATCCATGGAAACCCCGCCTTCCCGCGTAGAAAGCGGCGCATAGAGCACCCAGCCCACGCCCGACCCCGCTTGCGAATTGCCGCCAGGGGTAATGACGGACAGCACGGCAAGGATACTGCCCGTGACATACATCCAATAAGACAGGTTATTAAGGCGAGGGAACGCCATGTCAGGTGCGCCAATCATAAGCGGCATAAAGTAGTTGCCAAACCCGCCGAACAACGCGGGAATCACGACGAAGAACATCATTAAAATCCCGTGGGCGGTGATTAAAACGTTCCAAAGATGCCCGTTCGGAGTGCAATCCCCAGCGGCTATGGCGGCGGCGTTGGCAACGCGGTCTAGGTTTTCAAGGCACATGTATTGCACGCCTGGATCCATCAGCTCAAGGCGCATATAAACGGTGAAACAAATAGAGACAAAGCCGACAAAGGCAGAGGTGAAAAGGTAGAGAATCCCTATGTCTTTATGGTTCGTGGACATAAACCAACGGGTGAAAAAGCTCCGCTGATCGTAGTGGTCTGTGTGGGCGGTTGGGTTGGCGTTTTTAACCATTGTGGCTCTCCTGCAAAAGCAAAGTTTGTGTCAATTATATCGTTTGTAAGCGCGGTGTTTTGCACTTTTGCCGTGGATATAGCATGAAAATAGAGCCGATGCAAGTTAGTTATTAGTTATTAGTTATTAGTTATTAGTTGTTAGTTGTTAGTTGTTAGTTGTTAGTGGCTTTAGCCCTGCGGGTCTTCGTCATCGCTTACGCGAATGCCGACCAGCGTGGTCTTTTGTGCGTAGCCCTCACGGTGTGAGGGCATGCCAAAAGCCCTTTGGTTACAAGATGATAGTGATTCTATAAATTTACTATCTGGAATAACAAGACGTTAGATTGGATTATTTGCAAAGAATACTTGGGAATTGGTGATAGGTTTGCTCTAAATTTATTTAGGCTGTGCCTATATATAAAGACAGGATTTAGCCAATAAAACCCGTCCGCCCAAGCCTCGCAGAGGGGTGGGCGGGCGGGAAGCCCGAACGAAGGGGGCTTGCCCCGAAGTGAGGGCGAAACAAAAAACCTCTGCTCTTAACTTCTAATAACCAACCTCCAATCCCTAATAACCAATAACTAATAACTAATAACTAACAACTAACAACTAATAACTAATAACTAATAACTAATAACTAATAACTAATAACTAACAACTAACAACTAACAACTAATAACTAATAACTAACAACTAATAACTAACAACTAAACATTGTCTTTCCCCCAAAAAAATGCAAACAACCCCCATGCTTGAAACCCTCATCGCCACCCTCACAAACTGGTTTGCGCAAACCGTCATCGTGCCGCTTTGGGCATTGTGGCTGGCGGGACTGCTGGCGACAATGACCATCCTTGACTACGTCCTGCGCCCCACGGTACGCTGGTATTTCCGCCTACGCCTAAACCGCGCAGTGGAAACCCTTAACCGCCGTTTGCAACTGAAAATCCCACGATTTAAGCTCACCCAACGCCACATCCTTGTCGATCGTCTGGTGAATGACCCGCAAATAGCCGAGGCTATCTTGCAAAAAGCCCGCGAAGACAACGCCCCTTATGTCGTTATTGAACGCCACGCACGGCGGTATGCCCGCGAAATAGTGCCGTCCTTTTCCGCGCTTGGCTACTTTGGGTTTGCCCTGAAAACGACACGCTGGCTGTCGCGGATGCTTTATACCGTGCGTTTGCATTATCAGGACGAGCCCGCTTTGAAGCAAATCAAAGAGGATTCAACTGTTATTTTCATCATGAATCACCGCTCTAATATGGATTATATTCTGGTGACTTATTTGGCGGGGGAGCGTTCCGCGCTGGCTTATGCCGTCGGCGAATGGGCGCGGGTTTGGCCTTTAAAACAGCTAGTCCGAGCAATGGGCGCGTATTTTATCCGCCGTCAATCGCGCAACGATTTGTACCGAGCCGTGCTGAACCGCTATATCCAAATGGCGACGCAGGGGGGAGTGGCGCAGGCTATTTTTCCAGAGGGCGGGCTGTCGCGTGATGGCGGGTTGCAACCTTTGAAATTGGGGCTGATTAGCTATATTATCAACGGCTTTGAAACCGATGGCGAGCGCGATATTGTCTTTGTTCCCGTGGGTTTGAACTATGACCGAGTGCTGGAGGATTCCGCTCTTATCCGTTTGAAAAAAGGCGATAAAATACGGTTTCATAAAAAGATAGCGGCGATTATTCGGGCGATGAAATGGTATCTTTGGGTGCGGATTGTCACGCGATTTCGCAGGTTTGGCTATGCGGCGGTGGCCTTTGGCACGCCCTTGTCATATCGCGATTTTATCGCGCAGGACGGAATGGATAGCCCCCAGCATGTTGTCAAAATGCTGAGCAAAGAGCTGCAAACCCGCCTGCTGGATGCGATCCCGATTATGCCGACGGCTCTGCTGGCGCAGATTATTTTGCGTGATAAAACCCCGATGGGCAAAACGCGGATTAAGGCGGAAGTCACCGCCCAGTTACAGGCGTTTCGCAAAAACGGGGTGGATACTTGGTTGCGCGGGACGGATATGGAGCAAGGGTTGGAATTCAGTTTGAAATCGCTGGTGCGCCGTGGGGTGTTGCAGTTTGACGCGGTGGATGGCAAGGATGTTTATCGTATTAATCCAGCGAAACAGGATTTGCTGCGGTATTATGCGAATTCTATTGCGCATTTGGATTTTTCCTAAAACCATTTGCAAACCCCGCACAAACCGCTATAATACCCCCATAATCCAACCATAAGAGACCCCACCATGCCCCCCATAAAAATATTCGGACACAAAGCCCCCGACACGGACGCGACCTGCTCTGCCGTCATTTGGGCTTGGTATCAAACCCAGCAAAACCAACCCGCCACACCCTATGTCCTCGGCATCCCGAATACGGAGGCGGCGTTTGTTCTGCAACATTGGAACCACAAAACCCCCGCGATATTACCCGCATTAAACGAAACCGACCGCGTTATTATCGTGGATACGAACAACCCTGCCGAGCTGCCCGCCGACATAACCACCGCGCAAATTATCCAAATCATTGACCATCATCTTTTGGCGGGCGGGTTGCAAACTAACCAGCCGATTCCTGTAACGATAGCGCCCCTGGCCTCCACCGCGACCATAATGGCAGGACTGATGGGCGATACGCTGACCACTGCGCCCGATGATATTAAAGGGCTGATTTTATCGTGTATTCTGTCCGATACTCTGGAATTTCGCAGCCCAACGACGACCCCCACCGATATCGCCCTTGCCAAACAAATGGCGGAGGATTTAAACATAAATATCCCCGATTACGCCGCCCAAATGTTCGCCGCCAAATCGGATGTATCCCACATGACGGAGGCGGAACTCTTACGGTTGGACAGCAAAGAATACCCGCTGGGCGATTTGAAACTGCGTATATCGGTTATTGAAACAACCACCCCCGATAGCATTATTGCGCGGAAATCCGCCCTGATGTCCGCTATGCCGAGCATCGCCGACCAAGACGGCGTGGCGCATGTGTTATTTTTCATCGTTGATATCCTGAATGAAACCGCGATTTTGCTGATTCAAAACCCTGTGATTGCCCAGATTGCCAAGGCTAGTTTTAATATAAAACCTGATGGCGACACCGCGACTCTACCGGGCATAGTCTCTCGCAAAAAACAAATCATCCCGAATTTGCGTTTGGAATAGATGTGGCAGAGACTCCGCACCTCTTGCCAACCGCCGTAGCAGCCGCAACCGAACCCGTGTGCTATTCGGACGACCAAGACGCGGCCTATAACCGTATTGCCGAATTATTGGCGGCGGCTGGCGTGGATGTGAAGGCCAAAACCGCCGAGCCCAAAGACACCAACACCACCTGCAAGATGCTTTTCGTTATCGGCAAAGCTGGCTCTGGCAAAACCATGCTTTTGGCGGACATAGCCGATGCTCTGGTGAAAACGGGGGTGGAGGTCGTATCAGGCGAAACCGAAGTGAAAAAATCGCAAAAACCCCGTACCCTCGCGATTTTAGCCCCTACGAACAAGGCCGCCAGCGTTTTGCGCCAGCACGGGGTGGAGGCGACTACCCTGCATCGCATCATTTACACCCCGCTTTACAACCCTGATTATGAGCGTATAGTGGAATTTCTGGAACGCGGAGGCACCCCCCCCGAAATTGAAAAAATCCATAGCGATGCCCTGACCCGTGCCGCCCAGTTTTTCAAAGATAACCAGTCTGTGCCAGGGGCTCTGGCTATTTTGGGGGTACGCGGTGCCGATTTTATTATAGGGTGGGAGCGACGCGATGACCCACTAGACATAGGGTTTGTCGATGAAAGCTCCATGCTAGATGACACGCAACTGGATGATTTGAAAAAGATTTTCACCACCTTGGTGCTGTTTGGCGACCCGTCCCAGCTGGCACCCGTTGGGCAGGATGGTGAGATGATATTCAATCGGTTTGAAGAGCATAATAAGCTGATTTTAAACCGTATTCATAGGCAAGCGAAGGATAATCCTATTTTGGATATAGCCCACGCTTTGGGCGACCCTGAATTGGGGTTTAGCGATTTTGAGAATATGATAACCAGCGCGGCTGGACGCGATGAACGGGTGATTGTCAGCGATACCGTACAGGCGGATTTAATGGCACGAAGTCCGGTTTTGGTTTGGCGCAATGCCACCCGTATTCGCTTGATTGAGGCGTTTCGCCGCGTTCATAAATCCCCAGATGGCGATATTTTAGAGGGCGAGCCGTTAATGTGCGATGGGATAGAACTGCCCCGTAAGCTCCGCCATAAACGGATGGATTTGCAGGCGCGGGGGTTGATAAAAGGGGCGCAATGTATCTATTTGGGGCGGGGCGGGCGTGCTGGATTTGCACGGGTGCATATTTTGGGTGTGGCAGAGCCTGATGTGTCCGTGTCCAGTATTATCAAGATTGAATCGCCGAATTCGGCGGAACCGATGATGGTATCCGTGGCACACGCTGGCGCGGTTTTTGTCCATGGAGCGGCGTGTACTATTCATAAAGCCCAAGGCTCGCAGTGGTCAGATGTGCAGGTGTTTGCGCCCGATTTATACGCGGCGTTTCGCTCCGAGCGGATGGAATCGGGGTTGCCTTTGTGGAAACGTTTGGCTTATGTCGCGGTGACACGGGCGCAAAATCGGCTGTTTTGGGTGAAACGCTATCGGTTAAGCTATCCGAAATCGCCGTTGTCGGTGGCGGATTTGCGTAAATAACGGTGAATTGTGAATTGTGAATGATGAATGATTGGTTGTTAGGAATTAGAAGTTGGTTATGAGAGGTTAAGAGCAGAGGTTTTTTGTTGGACATTTCTTCGAAATGTCGCCCACCCGCCCGCCCTAGCCTGTCCTAGTATCTAGGCAAAGCCTAAATAAATTTAGAGCAAACCTATCACCACTTCCCAAGTATTCTTTGCAAATAATCCAATTTACCGTCTTGTTATTCCAGATAGTAAATTTATAGAATCATTATATTCTTGTAACCAAAGGGCTTTTGGCATGCCCCCACGAAAGTGGGGGCTACGCACAAAAGACCATGCTGGTCGGCACTCGCGCAAGCGATGACGAAGACCCGCAAGGGCTAAAAATTAATCGTTAATCATTAAATCCATTGACAAAAACGCAAAAATCCCCCACATGCCACAAAAACTAAGGCGGGCAAAATGAAGCTATCCGAATTCGACTTTACTTTGCCAGAGGCTTTGATTGCTCTGCGTCCAACAAAACCACGCCACGCCGCGCGGTTGCTGGTGCATAATGGGGCGGACAACAACCAAATCCACCACGACACCTTTGCCAATCTGCAAAACCATCTGCGCCCGAATGACCGCCTAATCCTAAACGATACTAAGGTTATTCCTGCCAGATTGACTGGTGAAAGACAGGCACGGGACGCAAGCACCCCCGTGAAAATAGAAACAACCCTGCTTTCCCCCGATGAATCCGCCCATTGGCTCGCCCTTGCCAAACCCGCCAAACGCCTGCGTATAGGCGATAAAATCACCTTCGCCCCCGATTTTCACGCCAAAGTCCGCGATAAAACGCCACAAGGACTCACCCTATCCTTTAACAAAACAGGCGCGGAGTTTGAAACCGCCCTGCAAGACAACGGCACATTGCCTTTACCCCCTTACATAGCCACCCGCCGAGCCACAGATGCCCAAGACCAGACCGATTACCAAACCGTATTCGCCAAAAGATTAGGGGCGGTCGCGGCACCCACTGCCTCGCTGCATTTCACCGAATCCTTGCTAACCCAGCTATCCAATTACGGCATAAAATTCAGCAAAGTAACCCTGCATGTCGGCGCGGGCACTTTCCTACCCGTCAAAACGGACGACATAGCCAACCACAAAATGCATGCCGAATGGGGCGAGATAACCGCCCAAACCGTAGACGAAATCCGTGAAACCCGCGCGAACGGCGGGCGAATCATCCCCGTTGGCACGACCAGCTTGCGTTTATTAGAATCAGCCGCCATTTCTGGGCAAATTTTGCCATTTAAGGGGCAAACGGACATATTTATCACTCCTGGCTTCAAATTTAACGCCACAGACGGGCTAATTACGAATTTTCATTTGCCCAAATCTACGCTATTAATGTTGGTAGCTGCTTTCATCGGTCGCCCCGTAATGCAAAATATTTATCAAGAGGCTATAAATCGCAGATATCGTTTTTTTTCCTATGGAGATTCGTCTTTGCTCTTTCCATAGGCAAAAAAACTCTACACTATACATGCTATAAATAAAGGAAGTGCTATGCTGACTGTTCTAAAGGGCTCTTGGGCTTTATTTTTAGGCATGCTTTTGCTGATGCTTGGCAATGGTTTGCAAGGCACCCTGCTGGGTGTTCGTGGCGCGATTGAGGGTTTTAGCCCGTTTTCCATGTCCATCGTTATGGCCGGTTATTTTGTCGGGTTTCTGGGTGGCTCGCACCTTGCGCCCCAATTAATAAGGCGGGTTGGGCATGTGCGAGTCTTTGCCGCCCTAGCCTCCACGTCCTCCGCCTGTCTGCTGTTATACGCGATTATACCTCTGCCTGTTGCTTGGTTTATTCTGCGGGTGATTGTCGGATTTTGCTTTTCTGCGGTTTATGTTGTGGCGGAAAGCTGGCTGAATAACACAGCCACGAATGAAACACGCGGGAAGACTCTGTCGATTTATTTGATAGTGCAGATGCTGGGGATTGTCGTATCCCAAGGGATGCTGAATGTCGCCGCGCCAGAGGGGTTCGTTTTGTTCATCATCGGCTCTGTCGTTATGTCGCTGTCCTTTGCCCCGATTTTGCTGTCCGTGCAACCCGCACCCGCGTTTCAAACAACCAAACCGATGGGGTTAAAAAAGCTGTTTAATATCTCGCCATTGGGCTCGGTTGGGGCGTTTTTGCTGGGTGGGATTTTTGCCGCGATGTTTGGCATGGCCTCTGTTTTCGGGACGGAAAAGGGCATGTCGGTTGTTAGTATCAGTATCTTTACCTCGTCCATTTATATGGGCGGAATGCTGGCGCAATATCCGATTGGCTGGATGTCCGATAGGATGGATAGACGGCAGTTAATTGTCGCTATTTTGGTGGTTGGCATGGTGGTGTGCTCGTTTGGGGCATTGATTGGCGGTAGCTTGTTTTTGCTGTGTGCTGTTGCCTTTGTCATTGGCGGGGTCAGCAATCCGTTGTACTCGCTGTACATAGCCTATACGAATGATTTTCTGGAACACGAGGATATGGCGGCGGCCTCTGGCGGGTTGATTTTCATCAACGGGTTAGGCGCGATTGTTGGGCCGTTGGTTGTCGGCTGGATGATGTCGGAGTTCGGGGCGAACAGTTTCTTTATTTATATCGCCGTGTTAATGGGGGTAAGTGCGGCTTATGCGCTTTATAGGATGACGCAACGCGCGAGTGTGGCGGTTGAGGATACCAGTAGCTATGCGCCGATTTCCCCAAGCAGTTCGCCCGTAGCCGCGGATATGGCGCAGGAATTTGCGATTGAACAGGCGATTGAAGAGGAGGAAGAGGCAGAACAGCGGGCGTTGGAAGAGGAGGCTCGGCGGCTGGCAGAGCAGGAGCAGGCGCGTTTGATGGCGCAGGAGGCGAAGGCGGAGAAGAAGGCGCAGAAGAAGAAAAAGCAGGACGAAGAGGATGAGGCGCACGCCAAGGCGGTGGCGGCGATGAGTAAGAATTGGTTTTAGCTAACGATTAGCGATTAACGATTAACGATTAATGGGGGCTTTTGTGCATATAGAGCTTTTTCATAAGGGCAGTTGAACCTGCCCGACCGAAATAAAAACATGAAAAAGCCCATACACAAAAGCCTTTGGTTGTAAGATGATAGGGATTCTATAAATTTACTATCTGGAATAACAAGACTATAGAGTGGATTATTTGCAAAGAATACTTGGGAATTGGTGATGGGTAAGTTCTAAATTTATTTAGGCTTTGCCTAGATGCTTGGATAGGCTTTAGCCAAAAATAACCCGTCCAGCTCTCCGCAGGAGGGGTGGGCGGGTGGGCAACCGAACGCAGTGAGGGCGCAAGCAAAAAACCTCTGCCCTTAACTTCTAATAACCAACTCCTAATCTCTAATAACCAATCATTCATCGTTAATCGTTAATCGTTAATCGTTAAAATCGCTTGCCTTGTCGTTAGTTTTTGTTTATCCTTGCAATATAGTTTAATATCAAACTAATCTAGGATTAAGGAAACCGCTATGACCAAACCCGCCACAAAACCCACCAAAACCTTTGATATAGCCGTAATCGGCGCGGGACCAGGGGGCTATGTCGCGGCAATCCGCGCGGCGCAACTGGGGCTGAACGTGTGCATAATTGAACGCGAACACTTGGGCGGGATTTGCCTGAATTGGGGGTGTATCCCCACCAAAGCCTTGCTCCGCAGTGCCGAAATCTTCCACCTCATGCAACGGGCGAGCGAATTCGGGCTCACCGCCGACAAAATCGGCTATGATTTTGCCAAAGTCATCGCGCGGTCGCGCAGCGTTGCCAAACAGCTGAACGCGGGGGTCACCCACCTGTTAAAGAAAAACAAAATCACCGTGATAATGGGCGAAGCAAAACTAAAATCCGCCACGCAAATCACGCTGGACTCGGGCGATACCATAACCGCGAAAAACATCATCATAGCAACGGGTGCGCGCGCCCGAATCCTGCCCGGATTGGAACCTGACGGGGCGCGGGTTTGGAACTACAAACACGCATTATCCCCCCCGCACAAGCCGAAAAAACTGCTGGTCATTGGGTCGGGCGCGATTGGGATGGAGTTCGCCAGTTTCTATCAAACTTTGGGCGCGGAGACGACGGTGGTCGAGGTCGCAGACCGCATCCTGCCCGCCGAGGACGCGGAAATCGCCGCCTTCGCGCATAAGGCGTTTGAAAAGCAAGGCATGCGGATTATCGCGGGCGCGTCGGTGAAAAAGCTGGAGCGCAAAACAAACGAAGTCATCGCCCATATTGACACGGCAAAGGGCGTGGAAAAAACCAGCTTTGACACGGTTATTACCGCCGTTGGCATTGTCGGGAATACCGAAAATCTGGGGCTGGAAGCCGTCGGTATAAAGGTTGAAAAGGGTCATATTATCACTGATGAATTCTGCCAAGCTTTGGGTGGGATTTTTGCCATTGGCGATGTTACCGCCCCGCCTTGGCTGGCGCATAAGGCTAGCCACGAAGGCGTTCTGGTTGCCGAGAAAATCGCGGGCCTTACCCCCGCGCCGATAAAACCGCAAAGCATCGCTGGCTGTACGTATTGCCATCCGCAGATTGCCTCTGTTGGCTTTACTGAGGCGGCGGCGATTGCCCAGGGTTTTGATATTAAAGTCGGGCGGTTTCCCTTTATAGGCAACGGAAAAGCGATTGCTTTGGGTGAAACGGACGGCTTTGTAAAGACGATTTTTGACGCAAAAACAGGCGAGCTGTTAGGCGCGCATATGGTCGGGGCAGAGGTGACGGAATTGATACAGGGGTATGTCGTGGCGCGGGGGTTAGAGACAACCGAAGCCGAGCTGATGCACACGGTTTTCCCCCATCCTACGCTGTCCGAAATGATGCACGAATCGGTGCTGGATGCATACGGACGAGCCGTGCATATTTAATCATTGACAATTCACCATTCATAATTCATAATTAAACATTCACCATTCACAATTCACCATTCATAATTCATAATTCACCATGCGCGATTTAACCTCCCCCCCGCAACGCCACCCTGAAAAGGCGCACAAACCCAGCTCCACCCAGCCGCCAAAGCCGCCGTGGATACGGGTTCGTCCGCCCAATTCGGCAGGCTATAAACGCACGCGCGATATCCTGCGTGATAACAATCTCAGCACGGTTTGCGAACAGGCGGCCTGTCCGAATGTCGGTGAATGTTGGTCGCAGGGGCACGCGACTATGATGATTATGGGTGATATTTGCACGCGGGCTTGCACTTTTTGCAACATCGCAACGGGCAAGCCTGAAACCGACCTAGACCCGTTTGAACCCGCCCGAGTCGGCGCGGCTGTGCAAAAACTGGGGCTGCATCATGTTGTCATTACCTCGGTCGATCGTGATGATATAGCCGATGGCGGGGCCGAGCATTTCGCCCAGACTATCCGTGCGATTCGGCGTAAATCGCCCGCGACGACTATTGAAATTCTGACCCCTGATTTTATCCGCGCCCCTGCCGAGGTTCTGGAAATAGTCGTTGCGGCAAAGCCCGATGTCTTCAATCATAATTTGGAAACCGTGCCAGGGTTGTATCCAGAAGTCCGCCCTGGTGCGCGGTATTTTCATTCTTTGCGCCTATTGGAGCGGGTTAAAATGCTAGACCCGACCATTTTCACCAAGTCCGGAATTATGGTGGGTTTGGGCGAAGACAGGCAGTCCGTGCATCAAGTCATGGATGATTTGCGCGTGGCGGATGTGGATTTTCTAACGATTGGGCAGTATTTACAGCCCACGCCAAAGCATCATCGGTTGGATAGGTTTGTTACGCCAGATGAGTTCGCGGCGTTTGAAACGGCGGCTTATGGCAAGGGGTTTTTGATGGTTTCCGCGTCCCCTTTGACTCGGTCAAGCTATCATGCGGGGGATGATTTTGAACGGTTGCGGATGGCAAGGGTGAAGGCGCTCGGCGGGTAGTTAATCAAAAACAACTTTCCCAATATGCCCCAGATTCCGATTCCTCTGGGCGTAGTCTATGCCATAGCCCACAACGAACTCATCAGGGATTTCAAAGCCAACCCACCGCGTGAAAACCTCAATCTCTCGCCGTGCGGGTTTGTCCAGCAGAGCGCAAGCCTCTAACCGTGCAGGGCCGCGCGATTTCAGCAGGTTCAAAACGTGATTCAAAGTGCGCCCCGTATCCACTATGTCCTCCACCACCAGAACATCGCGCCCTTCAATCAGCCCGCGCAGGTCTTTCAAAATCCGCACCTCGCCAGAGGATTCCATGGCGTTGCCATAGGAAGAAGTCTCTACAAAATCAATCTCCACAGGCAAATCCAGCTCGCGTACCAAATCGGCGATAAACATAAAAGAGCCGCGCAACAGCCCAATAACAATCAGTTTATCCGTGCCAGAAAAATGGGTGGTGATGTCGCTTGCCAACTCCTCCACCCGTGCGGCGATGGATTTTGCCGATATCATCGGCTCGACCCTATAAGGTTTATTTGCGGGTTTATTTGCGGGTTTATTTGGCATTTTGGGACTCCAATCGTGTTAATCCCTTATAGCCTCTTTACATTATCTTGCAAGACGATTATCACCCGTCTTCGTAAAGATAGGAAAAAACTGCTATGCCGCGCCACGAAGAAAAACGCGATTTGCCCTATACTGCGGTGCAAATGTTTGATTTGGTCGCGGATATTGAGAGCTATCCGTTGTTTTTGCCGTGGTGTGCGGCGGCGCGGATTACCGGGCGGTCTGGCACAGGAGCGCGGACGGTGGTGCATGCCGATTTGCGGATTTCGTTCAAGGTGTTTCAAGAGACTTTTGCAAGTACCGTGGCGTTGGATAAGGACGCGATGCGGATTGATGTCAGCTATCGCGAGGGGCCGTTCAAGCATATGGTAACCCATTGGGTGTTTGTTGATAACGCGGAGACGGGCGGGTGTTGCGTGGATTTTTTCGTGGATTTTGAGTTTCGCTCGCGGTTGTTAGAGCGGATGATAGGGGTGTTATTCCATCAAGCTATGCAACGGATTATCCATGCGTTTGAGATGCGAGCGAGGTCTCTTTATGATGAATTGTGAATTATGAATTATGAATGGTATCATGGCGGGGACTCGTTTGCAGAGGGCGTGGCTTTTGTGCATATAGGGCTTTACATAAGGGCAGTTGAACCTGCCCGACCGAGATAAAATCATGTAAAGCCCATACACAAAAGCCTTTGGTTATACTTGGCAAATTCTGTTTTAAATAAAATAACCATTATTCATGGTGGCACGGAGGTCGCGCGTACCCCCCGCGGACACGTCCGCTAAAATTAGGAAACAATGTGTGCGTCTTGTTAGCTAGGTATTAGGGAGTTTGCGTCACCAGCGACTCTTAAATACACTGACCCAGTACAACCGATAAGCTGACGCGCACCCCCCGCGGGCACGCCCGCTAAAATTAGGAAACAATGGTGAGGGTGCGCGCGACCACCCTTTTTGGGCGGTCGTTTCCTAGATTATTAGGTTTGCTCTAGAATAATGATTACCGAGTCTGCCCTTCGGGTCTTCGTCATTTCTTCGAAATGCCGACCAGTCAAGAAATGGCAAAAATCATTCATCGTTAATTTATTTAGGCTTTGCCTATCACCACTTCCCAAGTATTCTAAACAAATAATCCAATCTAACGTCTTGTTATTCCAGATAGTAAATTTATAGAATCATTATCATCTTATAACCAAAGGGCTTTTGGCATGCCCTCACAACGTGAGGGCTACGCACAAAAGACCATGCTGGTCGGCACTCGCGTAAGCGATGACGAAGACCCGCAAGGGCTAAAAAACTAATCGTTAATCGTTAAATATCAATCTCCGTCACAAACTGCGCGTTCTCTTGGATATACTGGAACCGATGTTCCGCCTTTTTGCCCATTAACCGCTCCACCAACCCCTCATCTTCGCCAGCCACACCCCCAGTCGTAATCTGAATTAAACGGCGCGTATCAGGGTGCATCGTGGTTTCTTTCAAATCCTTCGCGTCCATCTCACCCAAGCCCTTAAACCGCGATATATCTATCTTACCCTTGCCACCGATACCCGCGTCCAGCAACCCGTCGCGCTCTGCCTCGTTCATACAATACGCCCGCGCCGCCCCCTGCGACAGGCGAAACAACGGCGGGCAAGCCAAATACAAATGCCCGCTATCCACCAACGGGCGCATTTGGGTAAAGAAAAACGTCATCAGCAAGGACGCAATATGCGCCCCATCCACATCCGCATCCGTCATAATAATGATTTTTTCATAGCGCAAATCATCCAAATCAAACCGTGCGCCCATTAAAACGCCCAACGCCTGACACAAATCCGAAATCTCATTATTAGTCGTCAGCTTATTCGCCGCCGCCCCCAATACATTCAGGATTTTACCACGTAAAGGCAGCAACGCTTGGTTCTTACGATTACGCGCCATTTTCGCCGACCCCCCCGCCGAATCGCCCTCCACTATAAACAATTCCGTCCCCGCCTTGGCGTTGTCAGAGCAATCCACCAGCTTCCCCGGCAACCGCAGTTTCTTTGTTGCGGTTTTCCGTGCCGTTTCCTTGTCATAGCGTTTTTGCAACCGTTCCTCTGCCCGCAGCACCATAAAGTTCAAAATCGCATCGGCAAACCGATTATTCCCCGCCAACCAAGTGTCAAAATGGTCACGAATAGAGGTTTCCACCAGCCGAGTCGCCTCTACCGTAGCAAGGCGGTCTTTCGTTTGCCCAACGAATTTTGGGTCACGAATAAAGCACGATACCAACGCACACCCGCCGCCCATCACGTCTTCACGGGTGATTTTCGCCGCCTTTTTATTATTGACGAACGCGCCATAGGCTTTCAATCCCTTCAAAATCGCCGCCCAAAACCCGCTTTCATGCGTGCCACCTTCGCCCGTTGGCACGGTGTTGCAATACGATTGGGTGAAACCATCCCGCGCGGGAGTCCAATTAATCGCCCACTCGACCGAGCCTATTTGCCCGTCATCAAACTTCTCGGCAAAATCAACCCGTCCAGCAAAGGCGATTTCGCTGTAACAGGTCAGCCCGTCCAGCCGTTCTTCCAAATACGTGCGCAACCCGTTTGGGAAATGAAACCGAGCCTCCGCTGGTGTATCATCAACCAAACACGCCTGCGCCGCCTTCCAACGGATTTCCATGCCAGAGTACAAATACGCCTTTGATTTCGCCATTTCATACAGGCGTTTCGCCTTCATCTGCGTGGAATCGGTGAAAATCTGCGGGTCGGGGTGGAAAGTCACCGCCGTGCCGCGCCGATTGTTAATGGGTCCCAGGTTTTGCAACGCGCCCAGCGGCTCTCCGCAAGAAAAATCCATGGCGTAGAGGGTGCGGTTTCGTGCGACCTCCACCCGTAGATGGTCGGACAAAGCATTGACGACGGACGCGCCGACTCCGTGCAACCCGCCAGAGGTTTGATAGGCATCGCCCGTGAATTTACCGCCCGCGTTCAGCGTGCAAAAGATGATTTCCAACGCGGATTTATCGGGGAATTTGGGGTGGGGGTCTATCGGGATGCCGCGGCCGTTATCGCGCACGGTTAGGTGGAAATTATCGTGGAGCTCAATTTCAATCCAATCGGCGTGTCCTGCGATGGCTTCGTCCATGGAGTTGTCTATGACCTCTGCCGCCATGTGGTGCAGGGCGCGTTCGTCCGTGCCACCGATATACATGCCTGGGCGGAGGCGGACGTGCTCCATGTCTTCCAATACTTGGATGCTGGCCGCGTCGTAGGCCGCGCCCTTTTGTGGCGGGGAAGGTGGTGCGTCAAAGAGGTTATCGCCCATGGGGAGTGCCTTTTTAATAGTTATTAGTTATTAGTTGTTAGTTATTAGTTATTCTGGTATTCGCAGTCTGCTACATATATTGCCACGCATGAGCATGCAGAATAATGATAATAGTAAAGTGATTTTTTTCATTTGAATTTCCCTTTTTACTTGGCGTTTATCATAAAATTATTTTTGATGCAAGTGTTAGTTATTAGCGAGTCTGCCCTTCGGGTCTTCGTCATCGCTTTGCGATACCGACCAGCGTGGTCTTTTGTGCGTAGCCCCCAATTCCTAACAACCAATAACTAATAACTCACAACTAATAACTCACAACTAAATCACATGGTTTTGAAAAACCGTGCGTATTTTCCCCTTGATTTTCTCTCATAAAAAAGCGAAACACAGGGGGTTCGTTAAAAACAAACACACACATATCAAATTTGAAAGGATATACATTATGACTGCATTTACGCACCCCAATAAACACCTTATCGCAGGGCTCATCGCGCTGGTACTCAGCTTTACTACCACCACCGCCCTTGCGCACCCTGATAGCTTTGCCGATTTGGCCGAATCCATATCGCCCGTGGTTGTTAATATCACCACCACCCAAACCGTTACCCGTGGTGCTAACCGCCCGAATTTCCCCGATTTCCCAGAAGGCTCGCCATTCAGCGACCTTTTCCGCGATTTCTTTAACCAGCAAAATAACGGACAGCAATATGAACGCAAAATCCCATCGCTCGGGTCTGGTTTTGTCGTGTCTGCCGATGGCTATATCATCACAAACAACCACGTTATTAACGAGGCTGATGAAATAGTCGTGGAATTCTTTGACGGTGAAAAACGCGATGCCAAACTGATTGGCCGCGACCGTAACACCGATATTGCCCTGCTGAAGGTAGAGGCGGACTCGCCCCTGCCTTTCGCCCAATTCGGCGATAGTGATGAGTCCCGCGTGGGCGATTGGGTGGTAGCCATCGGCAACCCCTTAGGGCAAGGTTTCACCGTGACAACAGGGATTATTTCGGCGCGAAATCGTTCCTTACAAGGCGGATACGATGATTTTATCCAAACCGATGCGGCCATCAATCGAGGCAATTCGGGCGGTCCTCTGTTTAATCTGAACGGCGAGGTTATCGGCGTGAATACCGCGATTTTATCACCGAACGGCGGGTCGGTTGGGCTTGGGTTTTCAATGGCCTCTAACGTTGTGAAAAAGGTCAGAGACCAGTTGCAGGAATTCGGTGAGACTCGCCGTGGTTGGCTGGGTGTGCAAATACAGGATTTGGATGAGGAATTGGCAGAGGCCTTGGGGCTGGAGTCCACAGACGGAGCATTGATTAGCGGCCTTCTGGAAGGCCCCGCCAGTATCGCGGGTATTCAGACAGGCGATGTTATCCTTGCTTTTGACGGCGTTAATGTGGAAGACACGCGCCAGTTAATTCGCTTGGTTGGCAATTCGCCCGTCGATGCGACCGTGCGTGTTTTGATTTATCGCGGTGGGCAAACCCAGACGATAAAGGTGACTTTAACACGGCGAGAGGATTTTGAACGTGCGTCACGGGCGGAATCGGAAGAGCCGAAAGAACTACGCGAGGATACTATTCTTGGCATGCGATTGACTGTTATTGACGACCAGCTCCGCAATGATTTGCAACTGGACGATGAAGCCCAGGGGTTGGTTATTCTGGATATATCGGGGACAAGCGAAGCCTTTGAAAAGGGCGTTCAGCGCGGCGATATTATCGTTATGATTTCGGATACTGCCGTTAAAACTATCGGCGATATGACGGGTGCGATTGACGCTATAAAGGAGACGGGGCGTGCCTCTGCCGTGGTTTTATTCCAGCGGGGCAGCGATTCCCGCTATGTCGGGCTGTCTTTGGAATAGTTTTTGTGGGTTTTTATGCGGGTTTTTATGTGTTCTGGCTCTGGTAATCGTGGGGTGTTTCGGCTATAACCGTGTCATCAAATTGATGAAAACACTTGAAAACACTGTTAAAAAGGGCTGACAATGGCAAAAATTACCTATATTGAGCATAACGGAACCGAGCATACGGTTGACGTGAAAAACGGCATGACCGTTATGGAAGGCGCCCGTGATAATAATATCCCGGGGATAGAGGCGGATTGTGGGGGCGCGTGTGCGTGTTCCACTTGCCACGTTTATGTGGATGCGTCGTGGGTTGCTCGGTTGCCTGAGAAGAGCGATATGGAAGAGGATATGCTGGATTTCGCGTGGGAACGCGATGAGGCGGCGTCTCGGCTGACGTGTCAGTTAAAGGTGAGCGATGCGATGGATGGATTGATTGTGCGGATGCCAGAACGACAAATCTAGGTGTTAGTGATTAGTTATTAGTTATTAGTGGGGTTCTGTTTGACAAGGTTGAAGTTTCAGGGTAAAGTAGAAAATCTAACCCCTCAAACTTATAGGAGCATCCAATGAATAAACCTGTCAAAAAGAAAACCCTCCAAGAACAGATGCCTCTTATAATTGTTATATTGGTTGTAAATGTTCTTTTTTGGACATTTCTTATTGTAAATCACAATACACAAAATAACTCATATAATCAGAAACCCAAACCAAGAGCAGTTTATCAAGGAACGATAGATGGTGCAAGCATAACTGAAACGGATTTAGGCGGGGGCTATAAAATGATTTGCGCAACGAAAGGTTCTAAAAAATCTTGTAATAAGGTTTTTGTGGGAAATTAACTTTGTAGAATGAGGTGATGTTATGGAATTTTTGGGTTCTTTTATAGTTGCAAAAAATGCAGCAATCGGTTTTTTTACCACAATGGGTTTAGGACGCTTTTTTAAACCTAAAGATTCACCCGCAGGATTAGCTGAAAGTCAACTCACAGAATCATTTCATGACAAAATTGTAAAAAAGGAACACAAGATTATAAATCTTGAGCAACAAGCTACCACTTATAAAAAAGACAACAAACGCCTCCAAGCACAAGTTAAAAAACTTAAAGCCAAACTTAAACTTGACGGCGATAAAATAGGCGTAAAGAAATTAACAGAGGCTTTAACCGCGTTCCAAAAAAACGACTTTGATAATGCTGATAAACTATTTAAAGAAATAGAAGAAGCCCAAAAACTAGCTATTCAAGTATCTGCAAGCACAGCACTCGCTCGTGGGCAAATTGCAGAACGACAGGTACGCTGGACAGAAGCTGCTAAACATTATGCCCGTGCAGCACAACTTTTCCCAAATTTTGATACTTTAACAAGAGCGCAAAAACTTGCTTACGAAATTGGCGATTATGACTCCGCTTTATCTTTGGCTATAAAGGCAAAAAAAATTGTAATTGTAGATCATGGAGAAGAAAGCGAGCAACACGCCACCATTCTTGGAAATCTTGGTGGAATTTATTACGAGCAAGGACATTATAATAAAGCAGAATCTTTTTATAGAGAAGCATTGGAAATTTGCAGAAAGAATTTTAAGGAAAACCATCAAGCTACTGCAATTAGTCTTAACAATCTTGCTGGAATTAATTTGTCACAAAAAAAATACACCGAAGCAGAGACACTCTATAAAAGAGCACTGAGTATTTGCAAAAATATTTTTAATGAAAACCATCCTTATACCGCTATCACCATCAACAATCTCGCCGAAGTTTGCAAGCGGTTAGGCAAAAGTCAAAAAGCAGAATCACTTTATAAGGAATCTTTACAAATTCATAAAAAAATATTTGGAGAGAACCATCCACATACCGCTACCAGTTTAAGCAATCTTGGCTCGTTTTATAACGTGCAAAAAAACTATGAAGAGGCAGAAAAACTATTGAAACAATCTTTAGAAATCCGCAGAATAACACTAGGAAACAATCACCCCGATACAGGCACTAGTCTCAATAATATCGGGGGGCTTTATCTAGCACAGGCGCAATATAAAAAAGCAGAGCCATTTTGTGAAGAGGCATTAAAAATTTTTGTAACTAATCTTGGTCATGACCATCCTGATACCAAATTAATTAAAGAGAATCACGAAGAAATTAAAAAAAAACTAACAACTAATAACTAACAACTAACAACTAATAACTAACAACTAAATGTCTCTGCGATAAAACCCACCATCCCAATCCACCTGCTCAATCGCGCCGTAAGCCTTCGCCCGTGCCTCCGCCAAATCCGCACCAACCGCCGTAACGCCTAAAACCCGCCCGCCAGCCGACCGCAAAACTCCATCCTCCAACCGCGTTCCAGCGTGGAAAATCTGCAAATCCTCACCATCAAAAACCCGCGAAACCCCCTTAATTTCATCACCAACGGCATAGTCCCCAGGATACCCCGCCGCCGCATAAACCACGCACAAAGCCGCGCCCAAAGCCCAATCCAACTTCACCGAACCGAGCCGCCCAACGGCGCAAGCATACAACGCGTCCAGCGCTTGCCCGCCCAACCGCATCATTAAAACTTGGCATTCTGGGTCGCCGAACCGCACGTTATATTCCACCAAACGGGCGCGCCCATCGGCTATCATCAAACCCGCGTACAGCACCCCGTGATAGGGCGTTCCTCGGCGACTCATCTCTGCCAAAGTGGGGTGAATAATCTCATCCATAGCCTGCTGCAAAACCTCAGGCGACAAAACGGGGGCGGGCGAATACGCCCCCATACCACCCGTATTCGGCCCCTTATCCCCATCATAGGCGCGTTTGTGGTCTTGGGCAGAGCCGAAAGGCAACGCCGTTTCCCCATCGCATAAAACGAAAAGACTGGACTCTTCCCCCGCCATAAATTCTTCAATCAGCACGCACGCATTGCCATCCGCAAAAATAGCGTCCAGAGCCGCCAGTGCTTGTTCCATAGTTTCCGCCACGACCACGCCTTTACCCGCCGCCAGCCCGTCGTCTTTTATCACTATCGGTGCGCCTTGGCTTTGCAAATATGCCCGCGCGGGGGCGAGGTCATTGAAACTCGCGCTCTTCGCAGTCGGCGCATTAACGGCGGTGCAGATTTGTTTGGTGAATGCCTTTGAACCCTCCAGCATAGCCGCCTGCGCACTGGGGCCAAACACCGTAATTCCCGCGTTTGACAACGCATCCGCCAACCCCGCGACCAGCGGAGCCTCTGGCCCTATGATAACGAAATCAATCTGTTTTGCGGTGCAAAATTGGATTATGTCCGCGTGGTTGCTTGGGTCTATCCCAACGCACTCAGCAATTTGCGCTATGCCAGCGTTGCCCATCGCGCAATATAGATTTGTGCAGTTAGGGCTTTGGCGTACCGCCCAAGCTATCGCGTGTTCGCGTCCGCCGTTGCCAATAATGAGAATATTCATAATTCACAATTCACAACTAAACCATCGCCATCCCGCCATTGACATGCAGGGTTTGTCCCGTCACATAGGCCGCCTCTTCTGACGCAAGATAAACCACGGCCGCCGCGATTTCATCCGCTCCACCCATCCGCGATTGGGGGATATTTTCCAAAATAGCCTCCTTCACCTTGTCCGCCAAATCCGCCGTCATCGCCGTTTCAATAAACCCAGGGGCTACGCAATTCGCGGTAATCCCACGGCTTGCCACCTCTTGCGCATAGGACTTTGTCATGCCAATCAGCCCCGCCTTGGACGCGGCATAATTCACCTGCCCCGCGTTGCCCGTCACGCCGACTATGGACGTTATGTTAATCACCCGCCCCCAACGCGCCTTCATCATCGCCCGCAAAGTTCCCCGCATCAGCCGCATGGTAGAGGTCAGATTGACATCAATCACATCGCCCCATTCCTCATCCGTCATCCGCATGAACAGATTATCACGGGTTAGCCCCGCGTTATTCACCAGAATATCCAGCGAGCCCAAGGCGGCCGTCGCTGCTTCAGGCAGCGCGGCAACAGCCTCCGCATCGCCCAAATCACAAGGGCATACAAACGCACCCTTGCCTAGCTCCGCCGCCAGTTCGTTCAACGGCTCCACCCGCCGACCCGATAGAGCAACCTGTGCGCCTTGCTTATGCAACGCCCGCGCGATGGCCGCGCCTATACCGCCAGATGCGCCCGTTACCAGCGCGTTTTTGTGGGTTAAATCAAACATAGTTTTATCCTTTGTTGTGGGTTGTTATATCTTGAGGCGTTCCTATCGCCGTGCAAGTTGCGTCTTTATTAACGCGCCTTATCATACCGCTTAACGCCTTGCCCGCGCCGATTTCATAGTAATCGGTGACTCCCTGTTTGGTCATCCACCCGATGGAGTCGCGCCAACGGACAGAGCCTGTGATTTGCTCTATCAAGCGGGTTTTGATTTCATCAGGGGTAGTGATTGCGGTGGCGGTGACGTTACAGACGAGCGGCATGTTCGGTGTGGTAATGGTTATATCTGCCAGAGCCTCTGCCATTTTCTCCGCCGCGGGTTGCATTAATGGGCAATGGAAAGGCGCGGATACGGGTAAGATCAACGCACGTTTCGCACCCGCTTGTTTGGCCAAATCAACGGCACGTTCAACGGCGGATTTATGACCAGAGACAACGACTTGGGACGGGTCGTTATCGTTGGCGGCGGTGCAGATTTCGCCCTGTGAGGCTTGTTCGGCTATGGTTTGAACCGTGGCAAAATCCAGCCCCAATATGGCGGCCATCGCGCCTATCCCCACGGGGACAGCCTCCTGCATAGCCGTTCCACGAAGGCGTAATAACCGTGCGGTATCCGTCAGCGATAACGCACCCGCGGCGCACAGGGCGGAGTACTCGCCCAAAGAATGCCCCGCAACAAAGGCAGGGTTCGGGGCGATATTTTCGGATTCCATCGCGCGGAGGGCGGCGATACTGGTTGCCATCAGTGCGGGTTGCGCGTTTTCGGTGAGCGTAAGGGTTTGCTGGTCGCCCGCCCATATAAGGGCAGATAGCGGTTGGGCGAGGGCTTCGTCCACCTCTTTAAACACGGCGGCGGCGGCGGGATAGGCGTTTGCCAGCTCCTGCCCCATTCCGATTGATTGCGCCCCTTGACCGGGGAAAACATAGGCATGCATGGGTGTGTCCAATTCTGTTTTTAAGTGGGTGTTAGCAGGTTTTTGGTTGGGAGGCAAGGGGGGTTAGTAGTGATTAGTGATTAGCGATTAGTGATTAGTTTTTAGTGATGAATACCCGAAGGGCTATTCACAATCCATAACTAATCATTAATAACATTGACAATCTTAAAAAAATCAGTAATAACGAATAATTAACATTTAGAAAGGAACGCACCTATGACCCAAACTCCGATTGACCTATATTATTGGCCTACCCCGAACGGTTGGAAAATATCCATCGCGCTGGAAGAAATGAACCTGCCCTATAATGTGCATTTGATTGATATCGGCAAGGGCGAACAATTCGCCCCTGATTTTCTGCGTATTGCCCCGAATAACCGCATGCCCGCGATTATTGATGCGCAAGGGCCCGAGGGTGAGCCTATATCCCTGTTTGAGTCGGGCGCGATTTTGCAGTATTTGGCACGGAAAACTGGGCAATTTTATGGCACAACCGTGCGACAATCTTTGGAAATAGATCAATGGCTTATGTGGCAGATGGGCGGGGTTGGCCCTATGGCTGGGCAAGCGCATCACTTTTTGAAATACGCACCGCAAATGGATCCGCCCCAAGTTCTGCCCTACGCGCAGGATAGGTATCGTGCCGAGGTTACTCGTTTGTATTCCGTTTTGGATAAACAACTGGCGGGGCGCGATTATGTTTGCGACGATTATTCCATAGCTGATATGGCGATTTGGCCATGGGCGCAATCGTGGCAAGGGCAAGAGCAGGATATTTCGGGAATGCCCAATTTGGCGGCTTGGCTGGATCGGTGTGGCGCACGGGAGGCTGTTATCAAAGGCAAGGCTGTGGCTGAGGATTTACGCGGTGGAACAATGGATAAAGAGGCGCAAAAGCATTTGTTTAAGGCGCGGTAGGGGGCAACGACCCTCTAATCCTCTTTTGCATACCGCTTAAAAACCCCTGCTTGCGATATGAAAAACACCAGCATCAGGGCGGTGATGCCAAAGACTTTGAAATTCACCCATACAGAGGTGGAAAACACCCGCCAAACAACTTCGTTCCCCACAGCCAGCATCAGAAAAAACACCATAAAACGACGGGTCAGGATCATCCAGCCCTCAGCCCGCAGGGGCAAGGCTTGCCCCATTAAAACCTGCAAATACGACTGCCCGCGCAGCAACCCAACCCCCAAAATCACGCTAAACAGCAGATAAATCAGGGTCGGTTTCATTTTGAAAAACCGCTCATCATTCCACCAAATGCTCAGCCCGCCGAAGACAATCACCAAAACGGCGGTGAAAATCTGGGTGACGGATAGCGTGCCGCTTAACAGCCACAAAATCGCGGTAGAGACTAATAACAAAGGGATAAACAGCGCGGTGGCAAGGATAAACCCTTGATAAACCTGCCCGAAAACCTCAAATTCCGTGTCCTTTAACATCGTGTAAGCAATAAAAAACGCGACCAACGGGCCGAGTTCCAATACGGATTTTACCCACGATGGGATGGGTTTTTTGTCGCCGTGCTTATTCTGATTATCCATTTTTATTCCCCTGTTCCCCTTGCCCCAGCAAGGCTGACGCGAATTCTTTCGGTTCAAACGCCGATAAATCATCGATTTGCTCGCCCACGCCAATCGCGTGAATTGGCAGGGCGAATTTATCCGCCAAAGCCACCAGAATCCCGCCCCGTGCGGTGCCGTCTAGCTTTGTCATGACCAGCCCGCTCACGTCCGATATTTTCTGGAAAATCTCCACTTGGGACAGGGCGTTTTGCCCAGTTGTCGCGTCCAAAACCAGCAGAGTATTATGCGGAGCGTCCGCGTCTTTCTTACGCAACACCCGCATGATTTTTGCCAATTCGTCCATTAAATCTTGGCGGTTTTGCAACCGTCCAGCCGTGTCAATCATTAACAAATCCACCTGTTTTTCTTCGGCGCGAGCCAGTGCGTCAAATGCCAGCGCGGCGGGGTCTGATCCCTCGGCGGCGGTTAAAACTTCCACCCCAGCGCGTTGCCCCCAGACCTGTAATTGTTCCACGGCGGCGGCGCGGAATGTGTCGCCCGCGGCGATTAAAACCGATTTGCCGGCGGATTTGAACTGGGCTGCCAGCTTGCCAATCGTTGTCGTTTTGCCAGAGCCATTGACGCCTACGACCAGCACCACTTGGGGTTTTTTCGCGTACAAAGGCAAGGGACGCGCCACGGGTTCCAAAATCGCGATGATTTGGTCGGCGAGCAGGGTTTTGATTTGGTCGGTGCTGAGCCGTTTGCCGAAGTGGGAATCGGCGATACTGGCGCACAGGCGAACGGCGGTTTCAACACCCATATCGGCGGCGATGAGCACGTCTTCAAGGCTCTCAAGCATCGCGTCATCCAAGGTGCGTTTCGCGGTGACTTTTTCTGCTACTTTTTTTGTGGCGCGTTTGAAGACACGCCCTAGTAAGGATTTTTTTTCAGGTTCGGGTGTAGGTTCTGGTTCAGGTTCTGGCTCTGGTTCTGGTTCTGGTGTGGGTTTGGGTTTGGGTTTGGGTTCTGGTGTGGGTTTGGGTTCTGGCTTTGGCTTTGGCTTTGGCTCAACCTGCTCTTCAACAACCTCAACGACCTCTTCCGCAACCTGCTCCTCAACGACTTCTTCAACGACCTCTTCAACCGCACCTTCCACAACAATCGCTTCCAAATCATCATTCAGCTTACTGGATGATTTGAACAACTTCTCTTTTAATTTTTTAAAGAATGACATCGCTTATTTATCCACCTGCACGGCAATTTTACCATCGCTAAACTCGATTTCCAGCTTATCCAGCCCGCTCGCCACACCAGCCAAAGCAACAGGCACACCCTCCCCGCGCACAACGGCATAACCACGGCGCAAAGTCGCCTTATACCCCAGCGTATCCAGCAAGCGTTCCAGCCCGTCCAACCTGCGCCGCCTATCGGCTACCCCGCCCAAAATCGCGCCCGATAACCGCCCGCCCGCAACGGCGACTCGGTCAGTTTGGCGGGTGATTTGCATACGCAAAACACGGGGTTGCAACCGCGCGGCGGTTTGGGTTAAACGATTTCTGTGATTTTGCGTCAGGCGCAAAAGCCCTCCATATAAACGGCTTTCCATCATATCCACCCGTTGCCCATGCATCCGCACCGCGTCCATGGGGTTCGGCAAAGCACGGGATAAATCCGCCAATCTCTGCCCACGAGCCCGCAACGCACCCGTCAAAGCCCGCAACCTGCGTTGTTCAATATCCGCCAATGCAGCCAATAAATCCGCCCGAACAGGCACCGCCAATTCCGCCGCGGCAGTGGGTGTTGGGGCGCGTAAATCGGCCGCATAATCAATCAGGGTTGTATCCGTTTCATGCCCAATCGCGGAAATCAGGGGAATATCGCTGGCGGCAACCGCACGGACAACCGATTCTTCGTTAAAACCCCAGAGGTCTTCCAACGACCCACCACCCCTCGCCACAATCAAAACATCGGGGCGCGGGATGCCGTTGGCGGACAGGGCGGGCAAGGCGTTCATACCTTTGATAGCGTTGCTGATTTCACTCGCGCATTTCGCGCCTTGGCATGCGGCAGGCCAAACGATAACTTCGCAGGGGAAACGGGCGCGCAACCGATGCAGAATATCACGGATAACCGCGCCAGAGGGCGAGGTGATAACGCCGATAACCCGCGGCATAAAGGGGATTGGCTTCTTGCGGTCGGGGGCGAATAATCCCTCGGCTGTTAGGGCGGCTTTGCGCTGTTCCAACATCGCCATTAACGCACCCGCCCCAGCAGGGGCTATCGATTCGATGATAAGTTGGTATTTGGATTGCCCCGCGAAAGTGGTGAGGCGACCTGTTGCTATCACCTCCATCCCCTCGGTTGGAGGATGGGGCATATTGGCGGCCGCCCCCTTCCATATAACCGCGCTAAGAACGGCGCGGTCGTCCTTTATATCCAGATAAACATGACCAGAGGCGGGGCGCGATATCCGCCCGATTTCGCCCTTGACGCGGATGTGGGCGAATTGCCCTTCAACCGTGCGTTTCAGTTGGGCAGAGATTTGGGATACGCTGTATTCGGGGATATTCTGCCCTATCGGTGCGTTCGCGGGTTCTATGAGTAGGTCGTCCATAGGGCTTTATACAGGGTTTTTGGGGGATTGTAAATTGCGAATAACCCCCAAATAGCCCCTTATTTACAAGCACCCGTGCCATTCGCGGCATCCGCAGTTGGACAAGCAACAATCCCACCAGCATAGCCATGGTGCTTTTCAAAATACTGAATAAACACCGCAACCAGCCCGTTTTGTCCAATAACCCCCCTGAGTGCCGCCGTGCCAAAGGATAAATTATAGGGTGCGTCAACATAACCGGTAATAAAGCCGTCCTCATTAAAAATCATATTGTTGAAAGTGAGCCGTTCGTTGCCAGCCCCCGTCCCGCCCGCCTGTGGGATTGTGATTGTTCGACCTACAAAATCAATGGTCGGTGTAATCGCGGTATTCACACTCCATGTATCAAGCCATTTAGACGTCCCCTCTGCCGCCAGATAGCCTTTCCATTTCGCAGTGGCATTACCCTCAAACGCACCAGCAGGTAATACCACGCCAACATCCGTGTCACTATGCAAACTGCCATTAAAAGTATGGTATGAATAGTCCTCCTGAACCTCGTTTTTCCTGTTCGTCGTGGCATAATCATTCCACCGCACCCCACCCCCTTTCCAAAGAACATGGTTATGCGTGAAACCGCCTACTATTTTTGTAGGTCCCAGCAGGGATGATGCAGTTTTGACAAATTCACGTTGGTATAGTTTATCATCGCCCGATTCGGCGAGGGTGGGAAGTCTGTCCAAACCTTCATTTTTTGCGCCCAGCCCGCAGATCTTCAAGCTCTTATCATCTTCTCGTTCATTTAGCATAAATTTGCTTACCTCAGCTTCTGGGCAGGCAGCAGCAGGACCTAGACCGTCAATGAACACGCCACGAAGCCAAGTAAGATAATCAGCCTTAACGGGTGGAGGCGGGATTTGCGCAGGGTCACGCGCGACAAACCCACCGCGGAACTCATCGGTACCAGAAACGGCGGAAGCCACAAACGCGCCAACCAGACCCTCCGTACCGATTAACCCTGTAAGCGTACCATAATATCTGCCAGTGTCGCCTTCCAATGGATTGTTGGAATTGTTGTCCCTAAACTTCCCATAGGTAACGCCAAGGTCCCGCGTGCCATTGATTATCCCTTTGGTATCAAAGAAGGTGAATATTTTGAAATAGTTATCATTGCTAGAGTCAGGTTGGAAAAACGCGCTGATGCGCCCGTCGCCATCGGCAAAAACTTTAATATTAAGGTGAAAGTCGGTTTCATATACCGCCCCCCCTGGGATTATGTCGCCTACGATTTTAATCTTGCTACTCCAGTTGAGGGTACGTGCACCTTTAGCTATCGGTGCGCCCAGATTTGTGTCAGAGAAAAGCCCAGCATAACTATGCCATTCATTAGGGGTGTCGTCGTGTGTGCCAGTAAAGAACCCCACGCCGTTTTTGGCATCTCCGCCAAAAATGGCAAGGTTTAGGGAGTCAATCTTTGGTGTTTTAGGCGGCCACGGGGTGCTCACCCCTGTTGTAACCAAGCCAGTTGCCGTACCTGCAACGAATTGGACAGAACCCGCCGTCGGCGTGGCGGGCAAGGGATTGCCCGCGACGGTTACCCAATCGGCGTAATTAACGATACCCAGTTGGCGTTTTATTTCTGCCTGTTCTATAATTTCATCTGCCTCTCTTTGGCGGATTTCTTCTTGTTCAAGCTCCCAAGCCGCTATATCCGCGACTGGTCGCGCGACAAATCCGCCACTGAACCCCTTGTTATCATCATTGGCAACCGAGTCCGCCAAAAACACCCCAACCGCGCCTTGTGCGCCGATAAGACCTGTAAGATTGCCTTGATATTTGTCAGCGTCTTCGGCATCGTCAAGCCCAAAAATAATACCAGCCGAGCCAGCGTTATCAATCGTCCCGTTGGTATTAAATCCAGCGTCTATTTTAAACAAGCGACCAGTCTCATCAGGTTGGAAAGAAGCAGAAAGCGTCCCACCACCACGAGAGCGATTAAATTTAACCGTAAGGTCAAATTCTTGGTTAAATGTCACATCACCCACGGTAGCAATCCACCCGCGCCAAGTGGTGGTTAGGCTCGCCCCCACCTCTGTCGGGCGGACGAGCGGTGCGCCCAGATTTGTGCCTGAAAACAGCCCCGCGAAATTGTATCTTCTGTCCGTGGCTTGCGCTGTAAAGAAGGCGACACCATCGGCATCATCGCCCCCATAAAGGTTAAGCGATAAGGCTTCAACCACAGTGCCCTGAGCTGTCCCCGTTCTATCCAAGCGCTCTTCCGTACCTTCTGCCGTACCTTGCAAAAATTGGCTTTCTAACGTTGGGATAGTGTCATAGCCAGTGGCAAGGGCTGGTGCGGTGAAAAGACCTGTCCAATCTTCGTATTCAACGATAAGAAGTTTTCTTGCTATTTCCTTTTCCCTTTCCAAACGGGCTTCCCTTTCCTGTTGTGTTTCGGTTGGCGGTACGACAACTGGTGTTTCGGTTGGTGTTACTGGAGTCGGATTGCCACCCGAACCCGAACCACCGCCAGAACTAGAACCCGAACCACCGCCAGAACCCGAACCATCGCCAGAACCATCACCAGAACCTGAACCATCGCCAGAACTAGAACCAGAACCAGAACCACCGCCAGAACTAGAACCACCGCCAGAGCCACCGCTAGAGCCACCGCTAGAGCCACCGCTAGAGCCACCGCTAGAGCCACCGCTAGAGCCACCGCCAGAGCCACCGCTAGAACCAGAACCACCGCCAGAACTTGAACCACCGCCAGAACTTGAACCACCGCCCGAACTATCGCCCGCATCCGCAACTTTCTGCGCAACATCCTTTTTAATCTTTTCCTTTTCTTTAACTTTGTCTTCGGGTGATAGCCCTTCAAACATTACCGCCACATCAATCCGTTCCTTTATATCCAATCCCTCAAGCCGTTTCAGCTCCACCTTTTTCTCCTCTGGCGTTAAATCCGCAAGCCGTTTTTCTTCCAAAGGCTCTATCTCTTTAAGTGTTTTGGGTGTGGTGTCCGATTCGCCCGCGTTTGGGTCTATTGGATTCGGATTGCCCCCCGCATCCGCAACTGTCTTTTTAATTTCCTCTTTAATCTTTTCCTTTTCTTTAACTTTTTCTTCGGGCGGTAGTTTGTCAAACTTTATCGCCAGATTAGTCCGCTCCTTTAAATCTAATGCTTCAAGCCGTTTCATCTCCACCAGTTTTTCATCTGGTGTTAAATCCGAAAGCCGTTCTTCTTCTAAAGCCTTTACCGTCACAGCAATCCGTTCCTCTGGTGCTAATACCGCGAGCTTTGCCAGCTCCACCTCCTGCTCCTCTTCCGTTAAATCCACAAGCCGTTTTTTTTCTAAAATCTTTATCTGTTCGAATATGTCAGGCTCGCCATCCGGGCCAGGGTTGATATTAAGCGTATTACCGCAAGCAGTAAGGAAAATAAGCACAGCAAGGCTGGTCAAAAGTTTTGTTATAGGATGTGTCATTTTGGTCTCCATAGCTAGGTTTTCAAAGATACATATAGTGATATTACGGAATTCAACAATTATTGCAAGCGTTTTTTCAGGTTTTACAAACATTTTTTCATTTTTTTTAAACTTTTTTTATATTTTGTTTATTTTTCGCATTTTGCCCTTGCCTTGCCATAAAAAAACCCATAAAAGCCAAATTATGAAAAAATAATTGGCATGGGCGTTAATCGGGCTTGCCAAAATGTTTTTTTATGATAATTAGCGACATTGGGGACTAACCCCCGAATGTGCGGGCGGTTACGCCCCTTTAACAGACAAACTGGCGGTGCATCCGCCCTAAAAAAGGATTAAAACCATGAGCGACATCACAGATCGCGTGAAAAAAATTGTTGTCGAGCACCTCAGCGTGCCAGAAGACAAAGTGGTCGAAGGTGCATCATTTATTGATGATCTCGGCGCGGATAGCTTGGATACAGTCGAACTGGTCATGGCGTTTGAGGAGGAGTTCGGCATCGAAATCCCCGATGATGAAGCCGAAACTATCCAGACCTTTGGCGATGCAGTCGACTTTATTTCCAAGGCTGCTGGTTAATTTCAGCCCTTGCTGATTGCCAGACTCTGGATTAATTTGCGGATAAAGGGCATCCCCAGTTTTGGGGGTGGTCTTTTTCGCATGACAAAACACACATAAAAGGATATTTTTATTATGACTTTCAAAGCTCTTATCGTTGAAAAAAACGAAGCAGGGGATACCAACGCCTCCGTTCAAACTATAGGCGAAGACCGTCTGCCCACGGGTGAAAACGGCGCGGTTCATATTGATGTAGCCCACTCCACCCTGAATTACAAAGACGGTTTGTGCATCGGGTCGGGCGGCGGTTTGGTGCGCAATTATCCGCATATTCCGGGGATTGATATGGCGGGTAGTGTGACGCATTCGGACGACCCACGCTATAAAGCGGGCGATAAAGTCGTTCTGACAGGCTGGCGTTATGGCGAGGCGTATTGGGGCGGTTATTCCCAGAAAACTCGCGCGAATGCGGATTGGTTGGTGCGTTTGCCTGATGGGTTGGATACACGGCAAGCTATGGCGATTGGCACGGCGGGGCTGGCGGCTATGCTGGCGATTATGGCGATGGAAGACCACGGGTTAAAGCCTGATAATGGGCCGGTTTTGGTAACAGGAGCGGCGGGCGGTGTTGGCTCTATCGCCACGGCGGTGCTGGCAAAAATGGGTTATCAAGTCACGGCTGTAACGGGGCGTGCCGAATCGGCGGATTATCTGCGTGGGTTGGGTGCAACCGATATCATCGCGCGGACGGATTTGAATGAAACGGTTAAACGACCCTTGGAATCAGAGGTTTGGGCAGGGTGCGTGGATGCCGTTGGTGGCGATATGCTGGCGCGAGTCTTGGGGCAGATGAAATATGGAGCCTGTGTCAGCGCGGTTGGGCTGGCTGGTGGCGCGGGGTTGCCCGCGACTGTTATCCCGTTTTTATTGCGCGGGATTGTGCTGGCGGGGATAGATTCGGTGATGTGTCCTTATGAAAGACGGGTTATTGCGTGGCAAAGGTTGGGGCGCGATTTGCCCTTGGCGAAGTTAGAAAGTATGATTGAAACCGTTGGTTTGGCGGATTTGCCCGATTTGGGACGTGCGATTTTGAAGGGCGCGGTTAAGGGGCGGATTGTGGTTGATGTTAATTCTTAATTCATCATGACCCGTGAAAAAATCCACCTTTACGACACTACCTTGCGCGATGGACAGCAAACCCACGGCGTGGCGTTCAGCTTTAAGGACAAAACCCGCATTGCCACCGCGCTGGACGCTCTGGGTATTGATTACATAGAGGGCGGATGGCCTGGCGCAAACCCCACGGATAGCGATTTCTTTGAAACCCCGCCAAAGTTACAAACCGCCATATTCACCGCCTTTGGCATGACCAAACGCGCGGGTTATTCGGCTGAGAACGATTCCGTACTGGCGGCGGTGATGAACGCAAACACCCCCGCCGTGTGTCTGGTTGGCAAAACCCACGATTTCCACGTCAGCACCGCTTTGAATATCAGCCTTGATGAAAACCTTGAAAACATAGATAAATCCATCCGCTATATCGTGCAATCGGGGCGTGAGGCTTTGTTTGATTGCGAGCATTTCTTTGACGGATATTCCGCCAATCCCGACTACGCCTTGAAATGTGCGCTGGCGGCCTATACCGCAGGTGCGCGTTGGGTTGTTTTGTGCGATACGAACGGCGGGGCGATGCCCGATCAAGTCCGCTCTGCCACCCGCGGGGTGATAGACGCGGGGGTTCCGCGTGGTCATATCGGCATTCACACCCACAACGATACCGAGCATGCGGTTGCCAATTCTCTGGCGGCCGTGGATGCTGGGGCGCGTCAAATCCAAGGCACGTTAAATGGGCTGGGCGAGCGGTGTGGCAACGCCAATCTCATCACCCTGATTCCCACGCTGTTGTTAAAAGAACCTTATGCTAGCCAATATGAAACCGCAATAAACCCTGCGAATTTGGCGCAATTAACCGGCATTTCGCGGATGTTGGATGATATTTTAAACCGTATTCCGCATAAACAAGCGGCCTATGTCGGGGCTTCGGCTTTTGCTCATAAGGCGGGGTTGCACGCCAGTGCGATTGTCAAAAACCCCAATACTTACGAGCATATTGCCCCCGATTTGGTTGGTAATCAGCGGATTGTCCCGATGTCTAACCAAGCGGGGCAATCTAATCTACGCACGCGATTGGAACAGGCGGGGATTAAAGTGGAAAAGGGCGATGTGCGGTTGCTGGCGATTTTGGAAGAGGTCAAATTGCGTGAGGATAAGGGCTATGCCTATGATATCGCGCAGGCGTCGTTTGAGATTTTGGCACGGAAGATTTTGGGTGAATTGCCACATTATTTTGATATTGAATCCTATGATGTGCGGGTGAAAACGGCGGCGGGGGCGAACGGGTTGCAGACGGTTTCGCGTGCGTCCGTTGCCTTGCGTATTGGTGGTGAAGAAAAAATATCGTCCTATGAAAACCCGCCCCGTGCGGGTGCGGATGATGGACCTGTCCATGCGCTCAGCCGAGCGTTGATGGGCGATTTGGGTGCGTATCAAACGGCGGTTCAGGGCTTGCAATTGGTGGATTACAAGGTGCGGATTATCAATGGCGGGACCGAGGCTGTGACTCGCGTTGTTATAGATTATATTGATGAAAAGGGGCAGCATTTATCCACGGTGGGGTGCTCGTCCAACATTCTGGATGCTAGTTTTCAGGCGCAATGTGATGCGATTTATTGGAAATTATTGTCGGCGGGCGTGTCGCCTGTTTGATAAAATAAAAGGGGTTCGGTTTTGCAGATGACTCCGCAACAGATAGACTGCGCTGGGCAGGTTGAAACCAGCGATGGGGATAGGTTTTTATCCGTTATGACTGCCCCGCCCGATTTGCGCGGTGGGCTGTTTGTTTTATACGCTTTTCATTTGGAATTGGCGCGGATTGCGTGGCAAGGGGGCGAGCCTATGGCCGCGTTAATTCGCCTGCAATGGTGGCATGATAGGGTGGGTGTGGCTTCTGGCTCAAGTGGTGGCACGGGTGGTTTTTTGGCGGTTGCGCTGGATGATTTGGTCTCCGATGGGGCGGTTTCGGTTGCGGATTTAACGGCGATGGTTGTCGCAAGGATGACGGAAATCCAAGCCCCACCTTATGGCGATACGGGTGCGGCAACCATGCATTTGCGCGATACGGCGGGGCGGTTAATGTGGGCGGCGGTCTCTGCCTGCGGTGGAGGCAAGGCGGATGGCATGATGGAAACCGTTATGGACTATGGCGGTTTTGCTGGTGCGGCGGCATTTTTATGCGGAGTCGATGGCATGCGCCACGCGGGGGCAGAGGTTCTGGGCGATGCTGATTTGCCCGATTTCGCACGGGAGGCTTTGGCTGGATTGCGCCGTACAAAGGCGCGATTATTGGCGGACGGAGTGGCGGTTTGCGCCTATCCTGCCTTACGCGCGGGCTGGCAAGCAGAGCCTATTTTACGCCGAGCATCCCGCGCCCAACCCCCCGCATTATCCCCCTTAGGCAAGCGGATGTTGCTGATAGGCAAGGTCGCCCTGCGCAAGTTTTAACGCGGCTTTTAATATGGTCGGGGTTTTTTTATAAAAACCGCCCATGCCGTCTTTACAATTGGTCATAAAAAAGCAATTATACGCGGGTTGCGGGCGTGGCGGAATGGTAGACGCTGCAGACTTAAAATCTGTTTTCCGAAAGGGAGTGGGGGTTCGAGTCCCCCCGCCCGCACCAAATTTATGTTTAGATGTGTGGATTTTTGTGGTTTTTCGCGATTCAGGGTGGTTTTTGTGGTTTTTTTGCGAAAAACTGCTTGACAAGGTGTATCCTATGGGATACAAATCATGCAAGCCATAAAAAACCAATTAAAAACAGACGAATCATAAAATTTAATGCGAATTCTTAACACTATATTTACGAATGACCCGCAAGGTTGTTTTTATGAAAGAGATATACAAAACAAAAGACTTCCTTGATTATATTGATGGATTGCGCGATGCTCTGGCTAAAGAGGATATTTTGACTCGCATTGATAGGCTTAGTATGGGCAATGCGGGCGACTATAAACGGCTTGGTGAAGAGCTGAGAGAACTACGGATTCGGACAAGCAAAGGCTACCGAGTCTATTATGCTGAAAATGATGATTCTATCGTTATTTTATGGGCGGGTCATAAAGGAACGCAAACCCGTGATATTAAAAAAGCAAAAGAACTTGCAGAAGAAGGAAATGAACAATGGCACTTGAAATAACACCGTATGATTCTGCGGATCATCTGAAAACAGACGCTGAGAGAACTGGCTACATGAACGCTTGCTTAAAAACGGGCGATGGGGAGCTTATCGCCCATGCGATTGGCGCGGTTGCCCGTTCGCGTGGCATGGCGCAAATTGCCAAAGAAGCAGAGGTTTCACGCGAATCGCTGTACAAATCGCTCAGCAAAAAGGGGAATCCAGAATTCGCGACTATCTTAAAACTGATGGCGGCGTTGGATTTAACCTTGTGCGTAAAGCAGAAAAGAAAATCAAGGGCAAAGGTCGCGGTGAAATCTGCCACGAAATCCACGGCGAAACCCGCCACGAAATCCCCCACAAAGGTCGCGGTGAAATCCACCGCGAACCCCCCCGCCAAACGCCCAGTAAAACAACCAACTCAGGCCGCCCACCCAGCCTAGTTCTTTTTCTTATCATCCGTGATATTCATCGCCATAACCGCCCCTTGCCCCAGTTTGACCGAGGCAAAAGGCCCGCCAACCGCGCTATACGTTATATCGCAAGGATCACGCAACGGCTCTGCCGCCAAAATATCGGTGGCAAAAACCTCCGCATCATCCTTGGGGCGATAGCCCAAATGCCGCGCTTTAGTATTATCAAACACGGCACGGGTATTATCCGAAATCCCATAAACCAGTGAAAACCCGACGGTCGTGCTGTTTAACGCGCACTCCACCAGATGAATCAAATCATCGTATGATAACCACGTCCCAAGGCTACGCGCCGAGGTCACCTTTGCACAAGACGCAATCCGCAAACACACGGATTCCATGCCGCGTTTTTCCCAATACATCCGCGCCAAATCCTCGGCAAAGCACTTGGCCAATCCATAGAAACTATCGGGGCGATGGGCGACATCCAACCCGATACATTCGTTCTTTGGATACATCCCGACCGCGTGGATAGAGCTGGCATAAACAACCCGCCGAACCCCAGCTTGATAGGCCGATTCCCAGATATTATAGGCACCAATATAGTTTGGTCCCAGCAGCGTTTCAAACGGTGCTTCATCCACAATCGCGCCAAAATGCACGACCATATCCGCGCCATCCATCAAAGGGGCAACCTCCGTCATATCCGCCAAATCGGCGATAACATAGGTTTCATTCGGGTGCAATTTGCCGATATCGGGGGTTATATCCGTGCTAATCAGCTGTTTCGCCATTTTCGCCAAGGGTTCGCGTAAATACGACCCAAGCCGCCCAGCCGCACCTGTTAGGACTATTTTTTCAGGCAAGCCTGTTTTTTGTGTTCCTGTTTTTTGTGTCATTTTATGCTCCTTTCCTTGCGTTATGACAAAATTTTAAATAACCGCGCGTTCAATATAAGGCGTATTCGCGGCAATCCGTTCAAAATGCAACGGATGCAAATCAATGGTTTTATAGCGACCGTAGGTAATCCATTCCGCCACCCCACGCCCTATGGCAGGGGATTGTTGCAGTCCATGCCCCGAAAACCCGTTGGCAAAGATGAAATTGCTTATCTGTGTGTGCGGCCCGACAATAGCGTTCTGGTCAAAATGATTAAAAGCATAATGCCCGACCCACGCGTTAATAACCTTTATGGCTTCAAATTGCGGAATACGCGCGGCGATGGCAGGCCATAGCTTTGACTCCCAAATCGAATGATCAAAGATAAAATCGTCAGGCGCGACAGGCGGATCATCATCGGGCGGACATCCTGCCAGATAATTCGCACCGTCTTGGCGGATATGCACACCCGTTGGGTCAATCGTCAGGGGCAGAGGGCGGTCAAGCGGGGTTTCCGCCTTAAAAATAAAGGTGTAGCGTTTGCGTGGCTCGACTGGCAATTCAATCCCTGCCATGGCCGCGCTTAATGCCGCGCGGGGACCTGTGGCATTGACAACCGTGCCAACGGCTATCTTTTGTCCATCCGCCAACAGGATGGTTTGGATTTTATCGCCCTTGGCGTTCTTTTCAAACCCAACAAGACGATTGTGGATATAGTCCGCGCCTTGCTCTCGCGCTGATTTCTTCCACCAATCAAACAGAGTGCCGCCGTCAAAATATCCCTCATTCACGCGGTTTAGGTTCGCGCCGACAATATCATCTAGTTGAAAAAACGGATAGCGGGTGTGGATTTCGTCTTTCGTCAAATGCTGGGTGCCTGCGCCGTTGGCTTTTTGAAAGGTTTGCATGGCTTGCAAGGACTCGCAAAATTCGGGCGTATTGGCGAGGTAAAGATAGCCGAAGGAATCGAAAAAAACCTCTGGCACGCGGGGGTCGTTGTTCATGTGGGCGGGGAAGTTCGCGATGAACTCTGCCCCGAATTGGGATATTTTGATGTTTAGGGCGGTGGAAAATTGCTGGCGTAGGCAGCTGTTCGTGTGGGCTGTGGAGCAGGTTTCATAGGTGGGGTCTTGTTCTATTACTAAGATAGAGCCATTGAAATCAGGGTTTTTGGATAAGAACCACGCGACGGAAGAGCCAATCATAGCACCGCCGATAATGGCAACATCGTAAGAGGTTTTGCTGGGGGTGTTTGGGTAAATCATAACGGGGTGCGCCTGTGTGGGTGGGTTTGGTTTTGGGGATGTTAGTATGAAAAATGGGCAGAATGCAAGGGGGTTTTAGTTGTTAGTTATTAGTTATTAGTTGTTAGTGATTAACGATTAACCGCCATAACTCAAAATAACTCACATTAACTCACTTGAGTTATTTTTAACTCACATTAACTCAAAATAACTCACATTAACTCAAAATAACCACGATTAACTGCGGGTGGTTATTTGTGGTTATTTTTTAACTCAATTAACCACAGGTGGTTATTTGTGGTTATGGCAGTTATGAATAACCCATTAACTAATCACTAATCACTAATCACTAATCACTAATCACTAACCACTAATCACTAATCACTAATCACTAATCACTAATCACTAATCACTAATCACTAACCACTAACCACTAACCACTAATAACTAACAACTAATAACTAACAACTAATAACTAATCACTAATCACTAACAATTAAAGCCCTTGCCTTTCCCCCAAAAATACCATAAACCCACAAAAAGGATAACCGCCCATGACAAACATGCAAATAAACAAAGCCCTAACCTTTGACGATGTTTTGCTGGTACCAGGCGCGTCCAACGTCCTGCCCGCAGACGCGAACACTCAAACCAAAATCACCGCCGAAATCAGCCTAAACATCCCGCTTATCAGCGCGGCAATGGACACGGTTACGGACGCGGCCATGGCTATGGCTATGGCACAGGCGGGCGGCATGGGCATAGTCCACCGCAATTGCCCGCCCGAAACCCAAGCAAAAGCCATCCGCAGAGTCAAACGTTTCGTATCCGCCATGATATACGACCCAATCGCGTTGCAAGGCAACCAAACACTGGCTCAGGCAAAGAAAATGGCAGCCCAATACCGTATCACAGGGTTTCCCGTCACGGATAAAGCGGGCAAAATCATCGGTATCCTCACCAACCGAGACATGCGGTTCGTCACAGACGATAAAACCCCCGTATCGGCTATGATGACAAAGGATAATCTGGCGGTGGTAACCGAACCCGTCGACCTCGCCAAAGCCAAATCCATGATGCACGAGCGACGGATTGAAAAACTGCTGGTCGTGAATAAAAGCCGCGAATTGGTCGCGTTGCTAACCTTAAAAGATTTACAACAGGCCGTGCTAAACCCCCAAGCCTGCAAGGACGATTTGGGCAGATTACGCGTGGGGGCGGCCTCTGGCGTGGGCGATGACGGATTTGCTCGTTCAGAGATTTTAATAGACGCGGGTGTGGATGCGCTGGTGATTGACACGGCGCACGGGCATTCTGCTGGCGTGATTACCGCCGTGAAAAAGATAAAAACCGCCTACCCCGATGTGCAACTGATTGCGGGTAATGTCGCCACGGGGGAGGCTACACGGGCGTTAATAGACGCGGGTGCGGACGCGATAAAAACGGGGATTGGCCCGGGCTCTATCTGCACGACTCGGATAGTTGCGGGCGTGGGTGTTCCCCAATTCAGCGCGATTATGGATTGCGCGAAAGCCGCGCAAACTATACCGATTATCGCCGATGGAGGCATTAAGTATTCGGGCGATTTCGCCAAAGCTATCGCGGCGGGTGCGTCATGTGCTATGGTCGGCGGATTGCTGGCTGGCACGGATGAGGCCCCAGGCGAGGTTATATTATACCAAGGGCGGTCGTACAAATCTTACCGAGGCATGGGCTCGGTTGCCGCTATGACCGCTGGTTCCGCCGATAGGTATTTCCAAAAACAGGCCAGCGCAGATAACTTAGTGCCAGAGGGGATAGAGGGACAAGTCCCCTATAAAGGCGCGGTCGGCACGGTTTTGCATCAACTGGTTGGCGGGCTTCGTGCGGCTATGGGCTACACGGGGTGCGCGACTATAAAAGACATGCGCAGCCAATGCGAATTCGTGGAAATCTCTGGCGCGGGGTTAAAAGAAAGCCACGTGCATGATGTGCGAATCACTCGCGAATCACCGAATTACAGGTTCGGAGGATGAGGGTACCAGCACGTTACAACGCCGCGATTGATGTTCTGGCAGAGGTTATGGATGGCAAATTGGTCGCCGCAGCCCTGATTGCTTGGCAGAGGAAAAACCGCTATGCGGGTGCGAAAGACCGTGCCGCCGTGCGGGACATAGTCTATGGCGCATTGCGAAGACGCGAATCTCTGCAATATCTGGGCGGGCAGATTGGTGCAAAGGGCGCGATTATCGGCGCGGTGGTATTGTCGGATTTGGCTGTGGAAGAGGTTTTCGGGGCTGAAGGATACGCCCCGCCCGCGTTGGAAGCGGAGGCTTTGTCGGCGGTGCGTGGATTGGATGATTTGACGGATGCCCCCGATTGGGTGCGGTTGGATTGCCCGCAGTGGTTGTATGATAGGGTTTGTGCCGATTTGGGCGATGACGCTGCGCCCGTTTTATCGTGTTTGCAGGAACGCGCCCCCGTGGATTTGCGGGTGAATCCTGCCAAATCCCCCCGTGATACCGTGATTGCCGATTTGACCGAGGCGGGCTATACCGCCGCGCCCTTGGCGGATTTGCCAAACGGCGTGCGTTTATCGGGCGAAGTGCGTAAATTGGATAAAACATCGGCGTTTGAAAACGGCGCGTTTGAACCCCAAGATGCCCATTCCCAAACGGTTGTTCGCGATATGCTAACGGGTACTGGCTTGGCGGATGACGCGCAGATTTTGGATTATTGCGCGGGGGCTGGGGGCAAGGCTCTGGCGGTGGCATCGCTAATGCCTGACGCGCAAATTTGTGTTTATGATAAGGTGATAGAGCGGTTGTCTCTGTTAAAAATCCGTGCCAAACGGGCGGGTGTGAAATTTACCTATATGGCGGATGAACCGCTGGACGCGCAGTTTGATTTGGTGCTGGCGGATGCGCCTTGCTCGGGCAGTGGCACTTGGCGGCGCGACCCTGACGGCAAGTGGAAATTGGATAGCGAGCGGTTGGATGCGTTGTGTGCAGAGCAACGCGGGATTCTGGCAAAAGCGGCGGGATTGGTTGGTGTGGATGGGGTTTTGAGCTATTGCACTTGTTCGGTTTTGGCGTGTGAAAATCAAGGGCAAGTCGCGCAGTTTTTGCAGGATTATCCGGATTGGGAATGTTTTCAAAGTGAAGCGTATTTGCCCAGTTTTGGCGATGATGGTGTTGGTGGTGATGGGTTTTTTCTGGCGCAATTTCGTAAGAAAACATAAGTGAAACATAAGTGAAAACATAGGGTGAAAATACCCCCTTGCAATTTGGCGAATAAACGTTTATAGTGTTTGGCATAGTGTCTGGGACACGCAAATGTATCAAAAATAAAGATAGTGCAGGAATTATGGCAGATAAAAAAACATCCAAACCCGCCCCAAAAGCAAAAGCAAAAGCAAAAATTGCCCCAAAAGCCGAGCCGAAAAAGGTTGCAGTGAAAGCCCAACCGAAAAAAGCTGTGGCGACAAAGGTTGCGGCTAAAAAGGCTGTGGTTAAAAAACCTGAACCTAAAAAGGTTGAGACTAAAAAAGCTGTGGCTAAAAAGCCTGAACCTAAAAAAGTTGCGGCTAAAAAGGTTGATACTAAAAAAGTTGAGGCTAAAAAACCCACAACCAAACGCGCTCCCGCGAAAAAAACCGGACCTACTTTTGAATGGAACGATACCCGCATCCGCCAGTTGAAAAAAATGTGGGCGGATGGGGAGTCTGCTGGCGAAATCGCGGCGACTCTGGGCGGGTTAAGCCGTAACGCCATTATAGGCAAGATTTATCGCTTGGGTCTGTCTAACCGCGACCCCGTCCCCGCCGTGAAAATGGACAAGCCTAAGGGGAAAAAACAACCCAAGGTCGCTTCCACAACCGCCCTACCATCGGGGCAGAATAAGCTGCCGTTGCGCCGCCCGCCCGTTGTTCGCGCGGGGCACCCCCTGCCCCCACAACCCGCCGCCAATGAAATCAGTGAGGATGTTTTGCGCACGGCGGCAGAGACTCTGAAAAAGGCGAAGAAAATAAGCCTGATGGAGCTGACAGAGAAGACATGTAAATGGCCTGTTGGCGACCCCTCGACTGATGATTTCTGGTTCTGCGGGCTGGATTCGGAAACGGGCAAACCCTATTGCAAAGCCCATAATGATGTCGCTTTCCACCCGCCGAATATGCAACGTAAGATGCGGGTGAAGGTTTAGTTGTTAGTTATTAGTTGTTAGTTATTAGTGGGGGTAGTAGCCCTTCGGGTCTTCGTAATCGCTTGCGCGATACCGACCAGCGTGGTCTTTTGTGCGTAGCCCCCGCTTCGCGAGGGCATGCCAAAAGCCCTTGGGTTTCAAGCCTATAGGGATTCTATAAATCTACTATCTGGAATAACAAGACGTTAGAGTGGATTATTTGTTTAGAATACTTGGGAATTGGTGATAGGTTTGCTCTAAATTTATTTAGGCTTGGCAAAAGATACGCAGGACAGGCTTTAGCCATAAAACCCCGTCCAGCTCTCCGCAGGAGGGGTGGGCGGGCGGGCAACCGAACGAAGTGAGGGCGCAACAAAAAACCTCTGCCCTAACACCTAATAACCAACTTCCAATCCCTAATAACCAATAACTAACAACTAACAACTAATAACTAATAACTAATCGTTAATCCCTAACCTTCTCCAACTCAAACGACTCGTGCAACGCCCGCACCGCTTTTTCCATCATATCACGGCGGATTAACACGGACACCTTAATCTCTGACGTGGTAATCACCAAGATGTTAATCCCATGATCCGCCAATACTTGGAACATCTGGGCGGCAATCCCCGAATGACTGCGCATCCCAACCCCTACCATAGATACCTTTGCCACCTCTGCATCCGTGTGCAAATCGTCAAACTGCAAACCATCACTGGCAGCCTTACTCAACGCACTCACCGCCGCTTGCATTTGTTCCATAGGGCAAGAAAAAGTCATATCCGTGCGCCCATCCAAAGATATATTCTGCACAATCATATCGACATTAATCCCCGCCCGCGCCAGAGTGCCAAAAATAGCCGCCGCTATCCCCGGTTTATCCGCCACGGATAACAAGGTTATTTTCGCCTCTTCCTTTGAAAACGCGATGCCATGAACTGTTTTATTTTCCATTGTATTATCCTCTGCACATACGAGTGTGCCTGCGTTATGGGAAATATCGTGGCCGAAGCTGGATAAAACCCGAATGGGTGTTTGATAGCGCATAGCAAGCTCTACCGAACGGGTTTGCAAAACCTTCGCGCCGAGCGATGCCAGTTCCAGCATCTCTTCATACGAGATTTTGCGCATTTTCCGCGCTGTTTGCACAATTCGCGGGTCAGTGGTGTAGATTCCATCCACATCCGTGTAAATATCGCAGCGCACCGCCCCCCAAGCCGCGGCAAAAGCAACCGCCGTGGTATCAGAGCCTCCACGCCCAAGGGTGCTAATCCGCCCGTCTTTCGTAACGCCCTGAAAGCCAGCGATAACGGCGACTTGGTCGCCCCCATCAAAGGCCGCTTGCAGGCGGTCACGCGGGATATTTTCAATCCGCGCGGCGCTGTGCGCGTCACTGGTTTCAATCGGCACCTGCCAGCCCTGCCACGAACGCGCCTGTACGCCCATATTTTGCAAGCATAACGCCATCAGCCCCGCCGTGATGTTTTCACCGGATGAGACTATTGCATCAAACTCTGCCGCGTTCGCGGTTTGGGTTTCCTTCACCCAACCGATGAGCTGATTGGTTTTGCCAGACATGGCAGAGACCACGACAATGATTTTATGACCATTGGCGAGCTCGCGGGTGATTTTTTCTGCGGCCGTTTTGATGTGGTCGACATCGGCAACGGAGGTTCCGCCAAATTTCATGACAAGAAAGGACATTGGGATTCCTGATAAAGGCTTTGGTGAGGGGTTTAGGGGAAAAACGGGGGAATGGCAAGGGGTGTTAGTTATTAGTTGTTAGTTATTAGTTGTTAGTTGTTAGTTATTAGTGGCTTTAGCCCTTTGGGTTCGCGCGACCCGTGCCAAACATAACCAAAGGGCATTAATCACTAATCACTAATCACTAATCATTAATCACTAATCGTTAACATTGACAATCCCACAAAAATAAGCGACACCATAAAAATAACTCAAACTCCAAGAAAAACCCCCAAAATCCCCATGACCCAAATCAAACGCCAAGACTCCCGCGACCTGCTAAACCGCCTGCGCGAATCCCTCGCCAAAAGCGGGGATGGACAGGAACGGCTTGACCACCTCGTGGATATAGTCGCCGATTCCCTGCAAACAGAGGTTTGCTCAATCTACCTCTGCCGCGACCCTATTACATTGGAACTCTGTGCCACCCACGGGCTGAACAAAGACGCGGTACACCAAACGCGGATGCGGCTGGGCGAAGGGCTGGTTGGGCAAATCGCCAAACGCGCCGCCCCGATTAACACGGAAAACGCCCCCGTTCATAAACATTTCCGCTATATGCCTGAAACCGCCGAGGATTCGTTTTTATCCCTTATGGGCGTGCCGATTCAACGGCTGGGTGAAATCCTTGGCGTGCTGGTCGTGCAATCCACAAAAGCCCGCAAACACAGCGATGATGAGGTTTATGCACTAGAAATCGTGGCTATGGTTATTGCCGAGATGAAAGAGCTGGGCGCGTTTATCGGCGATTCCGAAGCCATGAAACTGCCTCATCAAAAACCCCACTTGTTCAAAGGAATCCGAGCGCAAGAGGGCTCTGCCATCGGGCAAGTCCTGTTGCATGACGCGAAAATAGTCGTATCCAATGTCGTTGCCGACGACCCCGAATCCGAAAAACAACGGCTGGATGTTGCGCTGGAAGAGCTGCGGCTAAAGGTTGATGATTTGCTGGATAACACAGCCCAGCACGAAACCACGCAAAAGGATGTCCTGAACGCCTATCGCATGTTTGCCAATTCCAAAGGCTGGCGGCAACGGCTGGAAACCAGTATTGATAGCGGGCTGAGCGCCGAGGTTGCGGTGGAAAAAGAACAATCCGCCACGCGGGCACGGATGGAACGGGTGCCTGACCCTTATTTGCGCGAACGACTGCACGATTTGGATGATTTATCCAATCGTTTATTGCGTTTATTAACTGGTCAAAACCAACGGCAAAATGAAAAAATCCCCGAAAACGCGATTTTGGTGGCGCGGAATATTGGGCCTTCTGAATTGCTGGAATACGGTAAGACTATCAAGGGGATTGTGCTGGAAGAGGGCTCGGTTGGCTCGCATGCCGCGATTATCGCGCGGGCGTGGGCAATACCGATGGTTATCCACGCCGAATCCATCACGCGGGAGGCGTTAAAAGACGATTTAATCCTGCTGGATGGCGACAAGGGCTTCGTCCATTTGCGCCCGACTGAGGATGTAACCCATGCCTTCCGCGATAAGCTGGCGATGGAGGATGTGACCCAAGAAAAATACCGTGCTATTCGCACGAAACCCGGGCAAACTCTGGACGGAGTGCGGATTGGTTTGCAGATGAACGCGGGTTTGCTGGTGGATTTGCCCAGTCTGGAGAGCTCTGGCGCGGAAGGCGTGGGGCTGTTTCGCACAGAATTGCAATTCCTAATGCGTGCCGAAGTGCCGAAACGCCACGAGCTGGCCGCGTTGTATAGCCGCGTGATGGATAGGGCGGCGCATCTGCCCGTGACATTCCGCACCTTGGACATCGGGTCGGACAAAGTGCTGTCCTATATGAAAAATATAGACGAGCCGAACCCCGCTATGGGTTGGCGCGCCATTCGCATGGGCTTGGATAAACCTGGAATGATGAAAATGCAGTTGCAAGCGTTATTGCGCGCGGCAAAAGGGCGCGATTTGCGGATTATGTTCCCGTTTGTCGCGCAGTTAGAGGAATACCGCCAAGCGCGGGCTATGCTGGATGAAGTGGTCAAAGGCGAACGCGCCTTGGGGCATGCTATCCCCGATTTGAAAATCGGTGCGATGTTGGAAACGCCCAGTTTGGCGTTTGCACCCGATACGTTTTTCCAAGAATGCGATTTTATCTCTATAGGGGGTAATGATTTAAAGCAGTTTTTCTATGCGGCGGATAGGCAAAATGAACGGGTGCGGGCGCGGTATGATACTCTGAACGTGAGTTATCTGTCGTTTATCCGCCAGATTTGCGATCGATGTGATGCCTTTGGGACTCCTGTGAGTTTCTGTGGCGAGGATGCGGGCAAACCCGTGGTTGCCGCGTGTTTTGCCGCCATGGGGTTGCGGAATTTATCGATGCGTCCCGTGTCTATTGCTCAGGTGAAGTCGTTATTACGGCAGGTGGATTTGGCGGAATTGCGGGCGGTTATTGATAAGGCTTGTCAATCAGGCGTGGCCTCCGTTCGGGCGGATGTGATGGCGTATTTGGGCGATAGACGGGGGTAGTTTTTTGTTAAATGGTTGTTTTTAAGTGATTTTTTGTTGTTGCTCTTTACATTTTGGTTTGCTATGTTAAATATATGTTATCAAATGCGGTAAGACCGCAATTAGAAAGGATACAAAATGGCTTTAGAAGAAGAAAAAGAAATGCTTTTGGCACAGATGCGAAAGCACACCAAAGGCATGAAATATGACGATTGCTTTTATGATGGTGTCGTTACGCTTGATCCATCAGAGATTGATGAGGCTTGGGATAAACTCACCGTCAATCCAATGCTGATAAATCTTAAGTTTTTTCCACAGGATATGGCGATGGCTTTTTTTGATACATTAAAAGAGCGCGGGTATATAAGGTAAAACACCATGGCTGTGAAAAAAGGCGATAAGCCAAGACAAGGTAAGGTTTTGCCACCTAACCCCCCTGATGTTAACAAAACAAATATTCTAGCAGTTTTTACAGAGTTTCATGAACGTCCTGATTTGCTTTTGGATGCAATTGAAAAACGTAGCCCAGGTGCTACCAAGCGTATGGCGGAGGAAGCGGAACGCGTTTATCAATCAAGATTTCGGTTTGGCGAGATTCAGGCTTATACTGGACTTGCTATAAGGGTTGTTTCTGCTTTATCCTGCCCCGTTTTATTTTATTTAATCGTAACAGGTGACGGTGCAAAATTTTGGCCGATAGTGGCACTGACTGCATTTTTTGCTGTTACGCAAAGTGGCAAAGCTGGTTTTTTGAGAATCTGTCAAGCCATAGCAGAACTAATTGCAAAAAGTGTCAAAGGCAATAATAGGGACGACTAAAGGACGATTAACCCTTAACCGCCAATCCCCCCACCACCGATTCCAAACACGCCAAGGGCAGGCTAACCAATATATCCCCGCTCTGCACCGTCAATTCCACATGCCCGCCGATAGCCCGATTAGATGTTCCTAACCGCCCATCGGCGGACAAATCCAGCCCATCTATCGCCCATTCCAGCCCGACCGACTGCCCCCGCGCGGGCGTTAATGGATACAACCCTATCGGCGTTCCCGCCTCGCATTCCATAACGAAAGACGCGGGTGCACGAAAGCAAACCTCACCCCCGCCCAGCAAAATCGCGCGTTGCCACGGGTGCTTTATTAACGCACTAAACGCCGCCCACTGATGGTCTAACCGCCCGCCCAAAAACCCAACACACAGGATATAATCCGCCACAATAGCCGCCAAAGATTTGTCAAAATCGGTGCTGTTTTGGTCTGGTACATGGTGAAAAACACACCCGCGCAAATGCGTCGCCGTTCTATCCACAGAATCCAAATCTCCGATAACCGCGATGGGAGCAACGGGCGCGATATTCGCCCCACCATCGGCGCAATATAAATCGGGACACAGAGCCATCGCACGGTCTAACACCGCCGATTCAAACACCCCTGCACCCAAAAGCGTTACCCCGCCCGTGTGGAAAAACGTCTGAGCCGCACTGTCTATCACATCACTGCTCCGAATCATCGGGCGATGCAACGACAGCGTCAGGGTCTTCTTTCCCAACCCCCAGAAACACGCGGCGAAAGGGGAAAACCCAGCCAATTCCCATGACTACATACATCGGCAGCTCTATAAAAATAGGCAACGGGGGCAGCACCGCAAAAATACTAACACACGCGACAATATAAAACGGCATGAACACCAGCAGAACCAACAGGCTCAGCCCACGGCGGGCTTTATAGGAAAGATTTATCTGCTTTTTCACCTGCTTTTTCACCTCGCACGCCCCCCTAATCCGCGAACGGGTCTTTAACCAAAATCGTATCATCGCGTTCGGGCGAAGTCGATAATAACGCCACGGGGCAGTCAATTAACGCCTCTATCCTGCGGACATAAGCCACCGCTTCGGCGGGCAAATCCGCCCAATCACGCACGCCTACGGTGACGGTTTTCCACCCTGCCATAGTCTCATAAATCGGGGTGCATCGCGCCTGTTCATCGCTGGCAACGGGCAGATAATCCACAACCGCCCCATCCAGCGAATAACCCGTGCAGATTTTCAATTCATCCAATCCGTCCAGCACATCCAGCTTTGTCAAAGCAATCCCATTCATCCCGCAGAGCATCGCGGTTTGCCGCACCAAAACCGCATCAAACCAACCGCATCGCCTTGCGCGACCCGTGACCGTGCCAGTCTCATGCCCAACCCGCGCCAGATGCTCGCCGACCTTATCAAACAATTCGGCAGGAAACGGCCCCTCGCCCACGCGGGTGGTGTATGCCTTCACAATCCCCAAAACATTACCAACGGAGGCAGGCCCCATGCCAGTTCCCAAGGCCGCCATTCCCGCCAGAGTATTAGAGGAAGTCACAAACGGATAGGTGCCAAAATCTATATCCAGCAACGCCCCTTGCGCCCCTTCAAACAGGATTTTCTTACCGTCCTTTTGCGCCTGTGCCAGAACCCGCCAAACGGGCGCACGATAGGGCAGAATATCGGGCGCGATAGCCATCAGCTTCGCCTTCAAATCCGCCACATCCACGGGGTTCAGCCCCAAACCTTTGCGCAAGGCATTGTGATGCACCAACAAACGAGTCAGGCGGGATTCCAAAGTAGCCTCATCCGCCAAATCCGCCAAACGCAGGGCGCGGCGACCGACTTTGTCCTCATAAGCAGGGCCAATCCCGCGCCCAGTCGTGCCGATTTTCGCCATTTTATTAGAGCTTTCCCGTGCTTGATCCAGCTCGCAGTGAATCGGCAAAATCAGCGGGGTGTTTTCCGCAATCATCAAATTATCGGGGGACACGGCAACGCCTTGCGCCTGTATTTTGGCAATCTCATCGCGCAACGCCCAAGGGTCTAGCACAACGCCATTGCCTATCACACCCAGCTTACCACCGCGCAAAATGCCAGACGGCAGAAGCGACAGTTTATAGACCTTGCCATTGACAACCAGAGTATGCCCCGCGTTATGCCCGCCTTGGAATCGTGCCACGATATCGGCGCGTTCGGACAGCCAATCTACGATTTTGCCTTTGCCTTCGTCGCCCCATTGGGCGCCCACAACAACTACGTTGGTCATGAAATCTGCTTTCTTTTGCGTTGGGTTTTGGTGTTATTTGGTGTTAAAGGTGGGTTATACACTGGTTTTGCAGTTTATGCCATTGTTTTTTCGCAGGTTTGGGCGGGGAATTATTAGTTGTTAGTTGTTAGTTGTTAGTTAATTGGTTATTCATAACTGCCATAACCACAAATAACCACCTTTGGTTAATTGAGTTAATGATTAACCAAAATAACCAAAAATAACCAACCGTGGTTAATTGAGTTAATGATTAACCAAAATAACCAAAAATAACCAACCGTGGTTATTTTTGGTTAATCGTGGTTAATCGTGGTTAATGTGAGTTATTTTGGTTATTTGTGGTTATTTTGAGTTATGGTAGTTAATCACTAACAACTAACAACTAACAACTAACAACTAAAACCATTGACTTTCCCCGAAAACATATCCATATTAACCAAACCACCCCTCGTTAAACCGATAAAACCGAAAGCCACCCCTATGTTTATTCAAACCGAAACAACACCCAATCCCGCGACCCTGAAATTCCTTCCAGGGCAGGCGGTTATGCCGACAGGCACCGCCGATTTTCCCAATAAAGATTCCGCCGAAGGCTCGCCCTTGGCGGCGCGTATTTTCAAAACGCAAGGCATTACGGGCGTGTTCCTTGGCCCTGATTTCATCACTATTACCAAAACCGATGAGTTGCAGTGGGAGCATATAAAACCAGCCTTGCTCGGCGCGATTATGGAGCATTTCCAATCGGGCGCACCCGTGATGAATGACGCGGCAACTGCCGTTGGCGGGCATGCCGAACATAGCGGTGAGGACGCGGATATTGTCAATCAAATCAAAGAGTTACTGGATACTCGCGTTCGCCCAGCCGTGGCGCAAGACGGCGGTGATATTACCTTTCACGGGTTCGAGAGGGGCATCGTTTATCTGCATATGCAGGGCGCGTGCGCGGGCTGTCCGTCATCGACTATTACCCTGAAAATGGGGATTGAAAACCTGCTGCGCCACTATATACCAGAGGTCAGCGAAGTCCGCCCCGTCGCCGTTTAGCCGATGATTTTGGCGTTTGATACCAGCAGTGCCGCGTGTCGTTTTGCCCTGTGTTTGGACGGGCGGATTGTTGCCGTGCGGGGTGCTGAATTGCGCCGAGATATGGCGGAACGGCTGTTTGATGAGCTGGGGTTGGTTCTGGCGGACGGCGGGTGCGACTGGCGCGATTTAACGGGCGTGGCGGTGTGTGTTGGGCCTGGCGGATTTACTGGGCTGAGGGTCGGGGTTTCGGCAGCGCGAGGGCTGGCTTTGGGGTTAGGCGTGCGTGCGGTTGGCGTTGGTTTGGATGAGGTTTCTGGCGATTGTGTGGCGAGCGCGGTTGGTGTGCTGGGCGAGCAGTTATTGAACAGTGGTTGCGATTTGCCCTTGCCCGCGCCGTTGTATTTGAAGGGCGCGAATGCCGCCTTGCCAAGGGATGTTGCGCCTGTTATAATTTAATGGTGAATGGAGAATGGTGAATTATGAATTGGTTTGAACGAATAATAATAGCGATAGTGATTATAATATTTGCAGTCACACCAGCGGTGTATTCTTTGGATATACGCGTAATTTGGGCAGTGATTCTTGATTTGGAGGCAAACTCAATTGCAGCAATAGCATCCGCTACAATTTCAGGACTTATTTTTATTACTACAGTTTGGCAAATTTGGCAAAATCATAATCGTAATAAGCTTTTAGTAAAACCGTTATTAAGTTTCAAAAATGTTGATGGGCAAGATGAGCAAAACCCTAGTATAAGAAATTTTAAGATTGTAATAGTTAATAAAGGAATTGGTCCAGCATTGATTAAAAGTTCTGTCATGCTGTTTCATAATAAAATAGTTAAGATTGAAGATTATTATAACTTTTTTATAGAAAAGCTACAGGAACTTGACAGCCCGATAGCGCATCATATCACCAGAGGTAGCGTAATAAAAGCGGAAGAAGAAATTGTATTGATAGGTTTTGACTACACTTCTTACAAAGAAAAAAATGATTTTATTAATAAATTAGAATTTCATATAGAATACCAGTCAATTTACGAGGATAAAACTGTGCCTTTATCAGCCAAATTTGGCAGTGGGTTTAATTTTCAAGAAACTGACACAGAGTCGAACTTTATATCAAAAGAAATGGCATTGATTCATGAGGATTGTTTTGCAAAGCATGATCGTTGGAGCGAACAAGTATTTGCCAAATATTTAAAAGATCCTAAAATCGTTTTCGTAATTCAGTCCCCTGATTCGCCCAATTCTTACGGTTTTGCACTCGGGCAACATCTGGACGATGAACAAACAGAACTGCTGACCCTTGCAGTCCTTTCTCATGAGCAAGGCAAAGGGCGAGGATACGATTTGCTAAATGAATTTATTGCAGGAGTTAAAAAACAAGGCAGAAAAAGCATATTCCTTGAAGTTGCTAAAAACAACGCCCCCGCCTTGCACCTGTATAAAAAGGCTGGCTTTAAAAGAGTAGGCTTACGCCCCGCCTATTACAAAGTACCCAACGCCCCCGCCATTGACGCAATTTTAATGCGCCTTGATATTCAAACCCCATAATTGCCACTTGCCAATTTTTCCCTTGCAGACTGCGAATAGCAAAAGACACATAAAAGCAACACTTTTTTGTTTTTACCAAATCCCCCCTTGCAAACTGCAATTTATATCGTTATACATGGAACATACCCAGTGCCTGACTTTGTCCTGCACTCTTAAAGACCACAAACTATTCTATGAATGGTTCTGTGGTCTTTGATTTTTAGCCACTTGCCAATCCCCCTTGCATCCCGCCTAATAAACCGCTATACCCCCCTAAACCCCCACCCAAAAAGGCACCCCCATGCAAGCCGTCATCCTTACCCAAGACATGATCGCCGTCCTTTGCCTGCTGGGTTTCACGGTCTTCCTCTTCGCGTCCGAAATCGTCCGCGTAGACCTCGCCGCCATCTTTATTATGGTCACGCTAGGCATCCTCAGCGCGTTCCCCACCTTCCAAAACCTCGCCGATATTGAACACCTGTTTGACGGATTCGCCTCCAACGCCGTCATATCCATCATCGCGGTCATGATAATCGGCGCGGGGCTGGATAAAACGGGGCTGATGTCCGCGATAGCCGTCAGCATCGTCAAATACGGCGGACGCACGGAAAAACGCATCATTCCGATAGTCTCTGGCGTGGTCGGCCTGATTTCCAGCTTTATGCAGAATGTCGGCGCGGCCGCCCTATTCCTGCCCGTGGTCAGCCGCATATCGGCGCGCACCGAAATCCCCATTAACCGCCTATTAATGCCCATGGGGTTTTGCGCGATTTTGGGGGGGACATTGACTATGGTTGGCTCTTCCCCCCTTATTTTGCTGAATGATTTGATTGCCACGGTCAATGTTAATCTACCCGCCGACCAGCAGATAAAATCATTCGGGCTGTTTGATGTCACCCCGATTGGGCTGGCGTTAGTCGCAACGGGCATTCTGTATTTTATGATTTGCGGGCGGTTTCTTTTGCCGAAAAACAAGATGGAGAGCGCATCGGCGCAATCCATGAAGGACTATATGAAGCGGGTTTATGGGATTAAGGCCGATATTTGCGAGGTTCGCATTCCAGAGGGCAACCTGTTAATAGGCGAAGCCATCGGTGATATTATGGAGGCGCATCATATCTATGTCATCGGCTATTATCACCGTGGCAGTAAAATATTCCCCCCCGTTTTAACCCGCCCTATTGAAGCACCGTGTCGGCTGGCTATTTTGGGTCGGCGGAAAGTTGTCGCCGAAATGGTGGCGGATTACGGGCTGGAACTGCTGCCAGGGTTAGAGGTTTTTGCCGAAGATGTCGCCCCCACGAAATCGGGTGTGGCGGAAATCGTCATCCCCCCCGATAGCAATGTCATCGGTAAATCCGCCCGTGATTTGTTATTACGGCAGACTTATGGGCAGAGCCTGCTGGCTATTCATAGAGGCAGCGATGTGTTCAGCCACGTGGAAACCGAGGAACACGAATCCAGTCGCGTTGGCACTATCCCCCTGCAAGGCGGCGATACCATAGTCGTGCATACCGAATGGGGCAACCTCACCCGTTTGAATAAAAACCCGAATTTCGTCATTGTGACCTCGGATTATCCCCAAGAGGACTTGCGCCCGCATAAGGTCGGCTGGGCGTTGTTTTTCTTTGCCATCGCGTTGGGGTTGATTTTGTTTAGCGATTTGCGGTTGTCTTTGTGTCTGTTGGTCGGCGCGTTGGGGATGGTTTTAAGTAATGTTTTAACAGTGGATGAGGCGTATCAATCGGTCGGCTGGAACACGGTGTTTCTGCTGGCTTCGCTGATTCCATTGGGGCAGGCGGTGCAAAATACCGGCACGGCGGAATGGATAGCCTATCAGTTTTTAACAGTGCTGGACGGCTGGCCTTTGTGGTCGTTGCAAGCGGTTCTGGCGGTGTTGGCGACTATATTTACGTTGGTGATGTCTAATGTAGGGGCGACGGTTTTGCTGGTGCCTTTGGCGGTGTCTATCGCGCTGGCTTCTGGCGGGGATCCTGCGTTGTTCGCTTTGACCGTGGCGATTTCTACGTCCAATTCGTTTTTAATCCCCACGCATCAGGTGAATGCTTTGATTATGACCCCTGGCGGCTATCGCGTGATGGATTTCGTGCGCACTGGGGGGGGTATGACGGTGTTGTTTTTGGTTGTATCGCTGGGTGTGATGAATTTGTTTTATTAGGGGATAGGGATGGGCAATAGCCTCTGGACAGGGGATAACCTGTATATTCTAAATGGGATGAACTCTGCCTCGGTGGATTTGATTTATCTTGATCCGCCCTTTAATTCCAAACGCACCTATTCTGCCTCTTTGGGTAGCAAGGCTGCGGGTGCGTCATTCAAGGATATGTGGACATGGCAGGACGTGGATGAATCCTGTCTTGATGCGTTGGTTGAAACCTATCCCGCGCTTGTGCGGTTTATTGAGACTATAGGCGATATAGGCGGGCGACCTATGATGGCTTATATCACCTATATGGCGCAACGGATTATTGAACTGCATCGTATTTTGAAAGAAACAGGGTGTTTGTATCTGCATGTTGATCCGACTGCTAGCCATTATTTGAAAGTTGTTCTGGATGAGATTTTTGGCAAGGATAATTTTTTAAATGAGGTGATTTGGAGCTATCGTACGGGTGGTGCGTCGTCCAAAAAATTCGCACAAAAGCACGATGTTATTTTGTTTTATGCCAAGACCTCTGGCTATTATTTTGGCGATGTTAAAGAAAAATCCTATACTAGGGCGATAGGCAGAAAGGCGGGTGTTGTTAATTACGGTGCGGGTAGTGCCGAGTTTTTTCAAGACACGGACGGGGTGTATAATCTGGTGAATTGCCGTGATGTGTGGGACATTCCCTATATCAATAGTCAGGCGAAAGAACGCACGGGCTATCCCACGCAAAAACCCTTGGCGTTGTTGGAACGGATTATCCGTGCGTCTAGTAAAAAGGGGGATGTCGTGCTTGATCCGTTTTGTGGGTGTGCAACCACCTGTGTAGCCGCCCAGCAGTTAGGCAGACGGTGGATAGGCATTGATATTGAAGAAAAGGCAGTTGATATTTTGATGGAGAGGTTAAGCGGGGATTTGGGTTTTGTTAAGGACTTTACCTATCCCACCGACTTTCCCCAGCGCACTGATATAAAAATCGAATCGCCCAAATCCGAAAGCATTAAAGAGCGTTTATTTACCGAGCAGGCAGGGAATTGTAACGGTTGTGGCGTGACATTTGAGGCTAGGAATTTAGAAGTGGATCACATCTTTCCCAAAAGCAAAGGCGGCGGCGATTATTATGAGAATTTCCAACTGCTCTGCGGGTCTTGCAACCGTATAAAGGGCAGCAGACCAATGGAATATCTGCGGGTTCGTATTAAACGGATTAATGAAACACGCGAACGGATTACTTTTGGCGGGTAGGGGTTAGTTGTTAGTTATTAGTGATGCCCTTCGGGTCTTCGTCATCGCTTGCGCGATACCGACCAGCGTGGTCTTTTGTGCGTAGCCCCCACTTCGTGGGGGCATGCCAAAAGCCCTTTGGTTACAAGATGATAATGATTCTATAAAATTACTATCTGGAATAACAAGACGATAAATTGGATTATTTGCAAAGAATACTTGGGAAGTGGTGATAGGTTTTCTCTAAATTTATTTAGACTATATACAAGACACTGAGCCAAACCCCAGCCAAAAAATAGCCCGTCCAGCTCTCCGCAGGAGGGGTGGGCGGGCGGGCGACCGAACAAAGGGGCTTGCCCCGAAGTGAGGGCGCAACAAAAAACCTCCGCTCTTAACCTCTCATAACCAACCCACAATTCTTAATAACCAATCCCTAATAACCAATCACTAATCACTAATCGTTAATCGTTAATCGTTATTCCAAAGTCGGCTTATTCTGCGGACGAAAAATCTCTCTAAACAATCCAGGCGCAAAAATAGACACGGGATTAACCACAATCTTCGGCTCCTCAAAACTGCCCTTCACCGTATAAGTAAAACTGAACAGCCCGCCGCCCCTGTTCCGCGCCGATAGCTGCCCGAACACCCGCTCAAACAACCCGTTTAACGCATAAAACGGCGTCATCTCACCCTCAAAATCCACGACCTTATCGTCCGCATTATAAACCCCGCTCATAGTCAAACCGACAGAGCCGCCAATCGCGCTCATATTGTTAATAATAACACCATTCGGACGTACCATAAAATCACCTTTGCTCTGTTCAAAATGCACCCCATGACTCTCAATCTGTTGTACCAGTCCAATCACACTGACAGAATTAAACACATCTATCATGGGGTTTGTGTCGCGTAATTGCCCGTCATCAACCTCAAATTCACCGCTATAAACACCCGCCTCTGCCTGTGGAATCAAACGCATCCAACCCGTCCCATGCAAAACTCCATTCAACAACCCAGCCGAGGATAACAGCCCGCCGACATCCTCTGCCGATACATCCACTTGCAACCCGTGTTCCGCCTGTGATAACACGCCAGAAACGGGCGCACCGCCATTTACTTGCCCGCTGAAAACGCCATAATCCGCCCCAATATCCGTGCCTTTCGGAGCAATAGTCGCGCTGAACCCCGTCAATGCAATACCCTCGGTAATCTGAAAGCTATCAAAATTCACCTGCATTTGCCCGCCGTCTGGCATGCCGTCATCCGTTTGCGACAGCACCAATTTGCGCAAATCCGCCGTGCCACCCTGTAAAATAGTCTGCGCGGGGCTATCATCCGTCGCCGCAATCAGCGTGACCGAGGTATCCATCACCCCATCCAGAATAAACGAATCCAACGCCAATCGCTCAAAACCGCCGTTGCCACCAAACGAAATACTACCCTGTGCATGCAAACCATTAGTGTTTATGGCTAAACTATCCACGCTAAACGGTTCGGTTAAATAGCCCGCTATCGTCAAACTACCCCCCTGCCCGCGCGGTTTTTCCCAACCCAAGGCAGGCACGGACAACCCCAACCCGCGCAATTCGCTGTTAATTTCATAGGTCATACGCTGTCCCTTTTCCAAAACCAACGCCAGTGTGGACGGGGCAGAGCCGCCCAAATAGCCCGCAGGCAGGTCAATCCCAAAGGTGCGCAAATTCGCACTGCTGAGCGCAACCGACACATCCAGATAGCTCTTCTGCGCGTCCGTTTGCGTGAAATCCATCCGCCACGCGCCCTCTGCCACGATAGAATCCAGCATCGCTGGTCCTTCAATAATTATATCCGTGTGGGTCGCGGTGAAATCAATCGATTCGGCACTGATATTATGCCCTTCAAACAGGTTATCGGAATTAAAATCGTTAATATACCCGTTAAAATCCAGCACAACATCGGCGGTTGTCAGGCTATCCGTCAAAGGAATAGTCAATGTACCCGTGGCGAAAACTTGTCCCTCCCCAATATCCGTATCCAGCCCGATTTTGGATAAAAAGCGGAATTTATCAACATCCAGCAGGTTCAGGGTGGAGGTAATAGAGCCCGTCGCCTTTAGGATAAAAATCGCGGGCGCACGGCTGATATTCAAATTGGGGATTTTGAAATCCGAATCGGACAAATCGATTTTACCGCCATCGGCGGTCGTCACAAACCCGCTATCCAAATGAACATCCAAGTCGGATTGCGTCACGCGCCCAAACCCCGTGCCTTGTTCCACACGCGGCAGACCCGGAATATATTCCAAATACAAATCATTATAATAAAAATCAATACCAAAAGTCAGCCCGTCGTCTTGCAGGGACAGAGTCCCCAGCAAAGTGCTAAACACCCCGCGATGAATCTGGTCTTGCATCCATTCGCGGGCTTCGGGTTTCACATCCACAGGCCAAAGCTGCATAAAATCGGCAACACTGATTTCATTGCTGGCCATTTTATATTCGCCAACCCACGCGCCCGCTGTATCATCTTTCTGCCAATGCACCCCGTTAAAAGTGAATATGGTTTTATCGTTGATAACTTGGGCTTGGTGCAAATCAAAACGGCGGGCTTTCACATCGTATTCGGCCTTTATGATACCGTTTGTCAGCAAAAGCGGAGTCTCCAACCCGCCCGATTCGCGCACCGAAAGCTGGTCTATGGCAAGGTCGGCACTTATCGCATTCAGCCCGCTTTGCGCCGTGTAATCCAGCGCGATTTGCCCGGTTGCCTGTAATACGCCAAAGGGCGTTGCGATATCCAAATGGGCTATATCAAAGGTATTATCCTGCCCCGAATAGGTGAAAATAACCTTGCTAGTATGGGCAAAGTCGCCTGTATCATCCCGCGCGGCCTCTATCACGCCCGCGAAATTATCCACCTGCCAGTCTTGCGATAAATCAAACCGCATCATGCCCGATAAATCCGATTCAATCATCGGCAGATCCAACGTCCAATTACCGCCCAACTGGTCGCTGAGCGTTTCCAGATAAACATGGTCAAAGCTAACCACCGCTTGGGATTGCATCGCGCCGAGCCGATGGGTGATATCAAGGCTGATAGTACTAGGGGAATCGGCGCGGTTCTGCCCGCCTTCATTACGCAAAGACAACGCCAGCCGTGCATTAAACTCATCCCCCGCACGGGCGAGGTGAAGCGTGGCATTTTCAAAATGAAAGGTTTGGCGGGTTCGCTGGTCTTCAATATCAATAATCGTGTCAATCACGCTGATTTCATCCAGTTGCGATAATTCCGCGACATTATCAAAGGCGATAAGCGCGGCATCAATGGTATTAAATTCCGCGCTATCGTTGCCCATATTTAATTGTAAATTAAACTGCCCGTTTTGGTCGCTGATCACTTGCAGGGATACGCCTGAGAGCCGAAGGGCTAGCGGGCGGAAATTGCCACGGAACAGGTCGGGGACGGCCAGTTCCACCTCCACCACAGGCAGGCGAGCCAGCTCTGCCCCCTCCAAATCACGCAGTATAGTATCGGTGAAGCTCACCTTGCTTTGCACGAACCCCGCGTCCGTGCCAATGGAAATAGACCCGATTTCCACCGCGATATTGCCCAAGGATTGATTCACCCGCGATTCCACGAAATCAACGATTCTGGGGTGGGATATTGGGCCTGATTGAACCCGTATAAATATGGCGATGCCCAGCAGGACTATGATAACAAACGCGGTCATAGCCAGTTGGAAAAACAGGCGGATAAGCCTTGTTCCAATGGCTTTTATGGTGTTTAATCTTGCCGACATGAGCGGTGCAGTCCTGCATTTGGGTGCGTCAATTTGACACACTTGTTTGGGTGCTTTTAGCATATAAAATTTGTATTTTACAGGGGGGATTTGGCAATATCGGGGAAAATACGGATATTTGAATGGGGCGTGAAGGGCGGCGTGAATCGGTTGCATGAAAGGGTTGCAAAACACCCCTTGCAACTCTGCGTGAAAGTGGTTATCTTCACAGATGCGGTGCTGCGCTTCTGGTCAGACAGTCTATTCCAGTGGCTATAACTTTTTCCAAGGGAACTGGCGCTATCATCGACCGTGGTCTTTGGTATCTAGTACCCACCTGATTTTCAGGCTCTTGGAATTCATACTGCCAACCGTTGTGTGGTGCCGCGTTTTTATTTGGGGGTTTTTATGGCGAATATGGATAAAATGACGGCGCGGCGGGCGGCGTTGGACGCGCGGGCTGTGGCGCATAAGGGCGGATTTGATGTCGCTGCCAATACGCATTTACTGGATTATTTACGGGGAGCTGCGGGCGCGGGCGCGTGTATCGCGGGCTATATGCCGATACGAACGGAGGTCTCGCCAATGGCGACTCTGGACGCGTTGGATGAGCTGGGGTTCGGGCTGTGCTTACCCGTCGTTATCGGCAAAGACCGCCCCTTGGCGTTTCACTCGTGGCGTTTCGGTGGGGCGTTGGTTGATGGAGCGTTTGGCGCGGCTGTGCCTGCCAAGGGCGCGGATGTGTCCCCCGACATAGTGATTACCCCGATGGTTGGGTTTGATAAACGTGGCTATCGTTTGGGTTATGGTGGCGGGTTTTATGATAGGAGTTTCGCTGGAATGGGGCAGGTTGTGGTGGTTGGTTTTGCCTATAGTGCGCAGGAAGTCGTGCGAGTGGATGAGGACGCGACCGATGTAAAGATGGATGTATTGGTTACGGAAAATGGGGTTATTAGTTATTAGTTGTTAGTTATTAGTTATTAGTTAATCCAGTTATGAATAACTCAAGTGAGTTATTTTGAGTTAATCACTAATCATTAATCACTAATCATTAATCACTAATCATTAATCACTAATCATTAATCACTAATCATTAATCACTAATCATTAATCACTAATCATTAATCACTAATCATTAATCACTAATCATTAATCACTAATCACTAACACCTACTTCCAACTTCCCCAAAAATACACTAAACCCCCACTATGCGTGTTTTATTCCTTGGAGATGTGATGGGACGGGCGGGGCGGACGGCTATTGTCCAGACCCTGCCGCGTTTGCGCACCGATTGGCGGCTGGATTTCATCGTCATTAATGCGGAAAATACGACGAGCGGGCGCGGTCTGTCACCCGCCCACGCTGTCGAAATTCTGGACGCTGGCGCGGATGTTTTGACGCTGGGCGACCACGCGTTTGACCAACGCGATATGGTGAGTTTTATTCAAAAAGAGCCTCGGATTATCCGTCCATTAAACCTCGCCAAAGTCGCCCCTGGACGGGGGTTTGGCATTTATACCACGCAAAATGGGCAGAAAATTCTGGTAACCCAAGCCTTGGGGCAAGTGTTTATGAAACAGCCTTTTGCCGACCCGTTTGCCGCGCTGGATACCGCCTTGCAAACCGCGCCTTTGGGCGGGATTGCCGCCGTGATTGTGGATTTCCACGCCGAGGCTACGTCAGAGAAAATGGCAATGGGGCATTGGCTGGATGGCCGTGCGAGCTTGGTTGTTGGCACGCATACTCACGTGCCGACCGCCGATTTGCAGATTTTACCGAAAGGCACGGCGTATCAGAGCGACGCTGGGATGTGCGGCGATTATAACAGTGTGATTGGGATGGATAAGGCCGAGCCGATGCGCCGTTTTCTAACGGGGATGGCGCGGGATCGGTTTGCCCCTGCTGGTGGGGAGGCGACCTTGTGTGGGGTGTTTTTAGAGACGGGTGCGGATGGGTTAGCGGCGCGGGTGTTGCCCGTGCGGATTGGCGGGCGATTGGGGGAGGTGGAGGTTTAGGAGAGGGGGTGGCAGTAAGGTGATTCTTCTATTATAGGTTGCTTACAAAGCCCGTCGTTTATATGCTTATTTAAACCGCTTTCTGCCATAACCATTTGATAATTAGCCATAGGGTAATATTTTGAAACTACTATGATAGGTTGACATTCTTTATAGCAAAAACATTCATTAAACATTTCAATAGCCCTTGCTATTTGTGCAAAAGCCTCTTCGTAGTGCGTCCCCTTTAATTCAATATAATAGTTTATATCCCCGTGTTGAACCATAAAATCGCATCTTTGGGTCGAATTATCCGTTTCAGGTAAAAGACCTTTATCTATTTTTACCCGTTTTAATTCGTCTTCATTATTATTAACAAAAATTAATCTAGCACTGTTTTCCTTGACAGATAATAATTTTTTTTGGATTTTCCTTATATAACGCGTCTTGGCTAATATCACTGCGCAATCAACCATATCTTTTACCACCTTTATTTTAGTGAGCTTTATTGTTGGCAATTAGATTATGATAATCTTCTGCAATTTTTCTAAATGCCTTATCCATTTTTTCCATCTTAATTAAGTCATGCTTTTCATAATAAATATTTTCTACAGTTCCATTGGATACATGATAAGCATTAGCAACCATATTTTTATTCTGCGCAGGATGAATTTCATTATTGAAGCATGCAGGGATAAAGGGGCTATGTGTGGTTACCATCACTTTACAATATTTCGCACGTGCTACATCCGCAATCATCTTAATAAGACTAAGCTGTGAATCAGGGTAAATATGTGCTTCTGGTTCCTCTATAATAAGAAGCTGATTTATTTTTTCTTTTTTTGGAAACCCGCTAATCCCAGCAAGCAAAGGTAAAACCTCTTGTTGCCCAGAGGATGCGTCTTTTAATTTTACAATTTCGCCCCAATTGTTTTCAATATAATCAATTCTATTTTTATACACATAATTTCCAGCAAGAACTTTATTGGCTTCTTTAAACCAATCTTTATTTCTTTTAGGATTCTTAAATTCATCAGAAAACCTTTCTTGTTGCCCTTCCCAAAAACTGGCAAAGCGTTTTGACAAAGGTTCAAGGCTATACTCCTCAGAATCTTCAAACCTACTTGAAGCTATCATCCTAAAAATATTATCTTGCACTGTGGCAAGAAACAACCGCGAGGCAGGAACATACAAAACAGACGGCACACTAGAAAAATCCACGCGTTCCTTCAATAAAATTGAAAGGTTGCTTCTTATTAAAAAACTTGTTCTAATTAAGCTAGACCTATCTATCTTTCTTTTATCCTTAGGGCTAAATTCTTTTTCTAAATAGGTATTTATATCATTAAAAATTTCTTGAGCATTTTCTATAAAATCATCTAAAGCTTTTGAATGCTTTATTGTAATTTTTGAGCCCTTCTTATCTTTTTTTATAGATATAGAAATTTCATCGCTTTCAAAATCAACAGAAAATCCGCTACCTATATTTTCTATGTTAGGAAACAAGTCGCAAAAAAAACTGACCCTACTATTAACATATTCATCAATGTTTTTTTCTTCTGAAACATCCCTAGAAAAGCGATATATGCGGGCTTGAAAGCTACGCAACAACCCTTCTTGATATTCCCAAAAGAAACACCGCAGTTTTGCCAACAGGCTTTTCCCCATGCCTTGTTCCCCAACAAGAACGGTAATATCGCCACATTTCATAGTCGCTTCTTTTATCACCATGAAATTTTTAACGGTGATAACTTCATTATCCAACTTGGGATATTCTAAAACATTATCTTTGCTCATAGCAATTCCCCTTTACCCCTATAATAACCATTCCCCCGCAAAACACAAGCCCCCTACTCATCCATCTTCAAAGCAGATATAAACGCCTGCTGCGGGATTTCCACCTTACCAAACTGACGCATCTTCTTCTTCCCCGCCTTTTGCTTATCCAACAACTTCCGCTTACGCGTCACATCGCCACCATAACACTTGGCGGTCACATCCTTGCGTAACGCCGACAGAGTCTCCCGCGCGATAACCCGCCCGCCAACAGCCGCCTGAATGGGGATTTTGAATTGATGCTGGGGTATCAGCTCTTTTAACTTCTCCACCATCACACGCCCGCGCGCATCAGCCCTATCCCTATGCACCATCATGGACAAAGCATCCACTGGCTCTTCATTCACCAGAATCTGCATTTTCACCAGATTATCCACGCAATACCCCTGTATTGTATAGTCAAACGACGCATAGCCCTTTGTTACCGATTTCAACCTATCATAAAAATCAAAAACCACCTCGTTCAAAGGCAAATCATAAACGACCATAGCCCGACTGCCCGCATAGGTTAAATCACGCTGAATACCGCGCCTATCCTGACACAGCTTTAACACATCGCCAAGATACTCGTCAGGCACCAAGATAGTCGCGTTAATACGGGGTTCTTCTATCCGCTCTATACTGCCCAAATCGGGCATATCGGCGGGGTTGTGCAGCTCTACCATATCGCCATTGCGCAGATGAACTTGATAAATGACCGAGGGTGCGGTGGTAATCAGCTCTATCCCGTATTCGCGGTCTAACCTATCGCGGATGACCTCCAAATGTAGCAACCCAAGGAAACCACAGCGAAACCCGAACCCCAGCGCGGCGGAAGTCTCCATTTCCGTGCTAAAGCTCGCGTCATTCAGGGATAGTTTGGAAATCGCCTCACGCAGGTCTTCAAAATCGCCGTTATCCACGGGGAATAACCCGCAGAATACAACGGGCTGGGCGGGGGCAAAACCAGGCAACGCGGCATCGCACGGTTTTTTATCATGGGTGATAGTATCACCGACCCGCGTATCGGCGACTTGTTTGATAGAGGCCGTTAGAAACCCCATTTCACCGGGTCCCAGCGATTCGACCGATTCGCGTTCGGGGCGGAATACACCGATTTGATCAACGTTATAGGCCGCGTCCGCGTTCATCATACGGATTTTATCGCCTTTGTGCAAAATACCGTCAATCACGCGGATAAGGACGACAACACCTAGGTAGGAATCATACCAGCTATCCACCAGCATGACTTTTAGCGGAGCATCCGCATCGCCAACGGGTGCGGGCAAACGGGTGACGATGGACTCCAAAACATCAGGGATGCCGAGACCCGTTTTGGCGGATATTTCCAAGGCTTCGGTGGTGTCAATGCCGATAACATCCTCTATCTGTTGGCGCACGCGGTCAGGTTCGGCGGCGGGTAAATCAACTTTGTTTAAGACGGGCAGGATTTCATGGTTGGCTTCTATGGCGTGGTAGACGTTGGCGAGGGTCTGTGCCTCCACCCCTTGGCTGGCATCAACGACCAGCAGCGAGCCCTCAACCGCGCGCATGGAGCGAGAGACTTCGTAGGCGAAATCCACATGCCCGGGTGTGTCAATCAGGTTAAGAATATAGGTTTGCCCGTCTTTCGCGGGGTATTCAATCCGCACGAGGTTGGCTTTTATCGTGATGCCGCGTTCGCGTTCTATGTCCATAGTGTCAAGGATTTGCTCCTCCATATCCCGTGCGGCGACCGTGCCTGTGGATTGGATGAGACGGTCGGCAAGGGTGGATTTGCCGTGGTCTATGTGCGCGATGATGGCGAAGTTGCGGATGTTTTTGGTGTCAGTCATGGGGGGGTTATGGGGGGGAATTGGGGGAAAGTCAAGGGTTTTAGTTATTAGTTATTAGTTATTAGTTATTAGTTATTAGTTATTAGTTATTAGTTGTTAGTGGTGAATGAATTGTGAATTGTAAATTATGAATGGTGAATTATTGGTTATTCTGGATTAGGGGTTAGGTATTGGAAGTTAATGGCAGAGGTTTTTTGTTGCGCCCTCACTTCGTTCGGTTGCCCGCCCGCCCACCCCTCCTGCGGAGAGCTGGACGGGTTTTTGTGGCTAAAGCCTGTCCAAGCATCTAGGCACAGCCTAAATAAATTTAGAGCAAACCCATCACCAATTCCCAAGTATTCTTTGCAAATAATCCAATCTATCGTCTCGTTATTCCAGATAGTAAATTTATAGAATCACTAGCATCTTGTAACCCAAGGGCTTTTGGCATGCCCTCACAACGTGAGGGCTACGCACAAAAGACCACGCTGGTCGGTATCGCATAGCGATGACGAAGACCCGCAGGGCATCACTAATAACTAATAACTAATAACTAACAACTAACAACTACCGAAACGCCGTCTCCGCAAAGCTCCTTAACTTCCGCGAATGCAGCCGTTCCATCGGCATATCGCGCAACCGCTCCATAGCCTTTATCCCTATCTTCAAATGCCGCTTCACCTGCGTTTGATAAAAATCACTCGCCATTCCGGGCAGCTTTAATTCCCCGTGCAACGGCTTATCCGACACGCATAATAACGTCCCATAAGGCACGCGAAACCGAAACCCATTCGTCGCTATAATCGCCGATTCCATATCCAACCCGATGGCTCGGCTTTGCTTTAACCGATGCATCAGCCCTGATTCGTGAAACAGCTCCCAATTGCGATTGCCCACGGACGCGACCGTCCCCGTGCGCATTATCCGCTTTAATTCATAGCCAGACAGGGCAGTTTCATCCGCCACCGCGCTCTCCAAAGCCACCTGTATTTCCGCCAGCGGAGGAATAGGCACAGACACGGGCAAATCCGTATCCAGCACATCATCCTCTCTTTGATAAGCATGCGCCAGCACAAAATCGCCCAAAGATTGCGAATTGCGCAACCCCGCGCAATGCCCCAACATCACCCAAGCCTGCGGGCGCAAAACCGCTATATGGTCAGTGGCGGTTTTGGCGTTAGACGGACCAACCCCTATATTAACAAGGGTTATTCCGTCGCCGTTGGCTCGTTTTAAATGATAGGCGGGCATTTGCGGCAGGTTTTGCAGGGTTTCACCAATTTTATCAGGGTCGTGGATTTCGGCACTGCCAGAGGCTACGAACGAGCAATATCCACTGCTCTTATCCGCCAGCATAGCACGGGCGTAGGCGGCAAATTCCTCGACATAAAACTGGTAGTTCGTGAATAGGATGAACTGCTGAAAATGCTCTATATCCGTGGCGGTATAATGCACCAAACGCGCCAAAGAATAATCCACACGCTGGGCGGTAAAGGGGGCTAGAGCCGTCGCGCAGGACAAATCTTTCGGGTCGCCATTGATGATATTATCGTTGGTTGTGGTTAAATCAGGGACATCAAACATATCGCGCAGATTGAACGCAGGGCGAGGGTTTGAGGGTGCGGCTCTGCCCTTATCAGTAAGGGCAAAATGGATGGGAATGGGTGTGTCGGACGTGCCAACCTGCACAGGCACCTTGTGGTGGGCGATAATCAGCGCGATTTGCTCGGTAAGGTAGGATTTGAACAGGTCGGGCGCGGTTATCGTGGTGGAATACAAATCGGGGCGGACAACATGCCCAAAGGCAAGGCGACCGTCCATCGGTGGCTGGGAATAGGAGTCTATTTTCAGGCTGATTTGCGGGTAGAAGGCACGGTATCTTTGCGGAGTTTTAGGGGTGGTTTGCCCGATGGATTGGAATTTATCGCGTAGAAAGGCGATGGATTGCTGGTAGAGCATGTTAAGGTGGGCAACCGCCTGTTCCGCCGTATCAAAGGATTGGGCGGGGGCGGTTGGCGGGGAGTGGATTTTGGGATTTGACATGGTTCGTTAGTTATTAGTTATTAGTTATTAGTTATTAGTTATTAGTTGATTCATCGCTTGTGTATTCTAAACGAAATTTGCGATAACCACTTATAGAGTTTTTATACGATGATAACTTATCCGATAGTGAAAGTGCTTCATCATATTTAATAAAAGACTCATCAAGTATCTTGGTTCGGTTCGGGCGACCATCGCGTTCGTCTTGTTCGGTATATGTGTAGAGTTCCAAAAGACTTTCCAACCCGTCTCTATCAAACTCTTTATCAAGGTCAATTTTTTCAGCTCTTTCAATATAATAAAGAGACATAAGAGCAGCTCTTGTAGTAGGTAAGTCTAATCTGATATTCAAGCCGTATTTAGGACTTGATAGCCATATTTTGAAATCATCTAATCGCATATCTAAATCAATCTAACTAGGAGGGTGTTCTGTGCAGAATTTTTGATATTGTTTTATACGGCTTTTACCTGAAGTTAAAGTAGTTGTTGCGCCGCGTTGATGAAGTTTTACCAGCCCATCTCTTTTAAATTCGGTATCAAGATCAATCTTTTGATTGTGCTCGATTCTCCGAAGGTCTCCTATATAAATTTTAATGGAGGTAGCCCCTGCACGGCATCCCCCTCCGCCATTTTCTAGCCATGTTCTAAATCTTTCTTCTCTCATATTTTAATCCTTTATCTAGCGGGTCATAACTAACAACTAACAACTAACAACTAACAACTAACAACTAATCACTCACCGTTCCTCAATCCGCCCATCCAAATACGGCTTATATCCGCCCGATTGCGCGGCCATATACTCGGCAACGACATCGGCCAAATCCGCACCGAAATCGTAGGCATTGCGCCCATCCGTGCTAAACACCTTATAGCCATCACCGCCATTGCGCACATAATTATTCGTCACAACGTTATAAACCTTAGCCTTATCAATCGCAACCCACGCACCGTTTTCCATCACTTCTACCGAGCTAATCCGCCCTTCATTCGGGGCAACACCGCGCGAGAAGCTAAACCGCAAACCAGCGACTTGGGGAAACCGCCCTTTGGCTTCTTCCACCTGCGACACGCCGTTTTCCAGCCCTGCAATAACCCCCGCACCCGTGATTTCAAAAGTCGCCAAAGTATTTTGGAAAGGCAGCACGGCCAGCACATCGCCCATAGTCACATCGCCCGCGTCAATGGACGCACGAATCCCGCCACCATTGGCTATGGCAATGGAAACACCCTGATCCGCGACCCTATCCAGCATAGCATCGGCGACCAGATTACCCAGCTCACACTCCTGCATACGACAATTTGTCACATCAATCAAAGCCCTGCTCTGCGCGACAATACGGGTGCGGATTTCCTCCAAAGGGGTTGCCAGCTCTGCTATGCGACCTTTGATACCACCATCCTCTGCCACGGCTGCATCCATCACCAGAGGTTCGCCCACTGCCGAAATAATCCGCCCAGCGTCATCAAACCGCAGGTTCAATTCGCCCAAGAACTTACCATAAGCATAAGCCTGCACAATCGCCGTATCGCCAACCATAGTTGGGTATGGACCGACCGCTCTATCACTCACATTGGACAGCAAAGTATTACTATGCCCGCCGACAATCACATCAACACCCGTTGTTTGCTCCGCCACGCGCAAATCAACACTATAGCCCGAATGGGACAAAACGATGATTTTATTAACGCCTTGGGCGGTCATTTTATCAACCTCCCCCTGCACGGCAGCCACTGGGTCACTGAATGTTATATTCTTGCCCGGACTGGCGAGCTCATCCGTGTCAATCGGGGTTAATCCAATCATCCCAATCCGTTGCCCCGCCTTTTCAATAATAACCGATTTTTCAATCAAACCAGCCAAGGCGGGCTCCATCGTAATATCGGCATTAGACATTAAAATCGGGAAATCAACCGTATTGACGAAATCACGTAAAACCGTGGGGCCGTCATCAAATTCATGGTTGCCCACGGTCATGCCATCATAGCCCAGTTTATTCATCATTTCCGCGGCGACACTGCCTTTGTAATAGGTATAAAACAGCGTGCCTTGGAATTGGTCTCCGCCATCCAAAAGCAGCGTATTATCCGCCCGCGCCCGTGCGTTTTGAATCGCGGTGATGAGCCGCGCTGTACCGCCAAAGCATTCGCCCTCATCATTATCCTCAGGCTTGCATATACCGTCGTATTTGGACACGGGTTCAAACCGTGCGTGGAAATCATTCGTATGCAGAATGGTAAGGTCGTAATCCGCCCAAGCAGGGGCGGTTAGGGTCAGCGCGGTCGCGCCGATAAGCAAGTGTTTTAACATAATATTCTCCTTTTTTTATGTTGTGTTTGTGGTGTGTGGATTTAGAATACCTATTTTAGAGCGAAAGCAAAGGGCAAAAGCTGACTAATTGTGAAAATTTGTTCTTTCCCTGATTTTGATAGGCACAAAACGGGGATATCATGACCAAATTCCCAGATGACTTGGCGACAAATACCGCAAGGTGTAGCGATGGTGGGGCTGTTGGTGATAACGGCTATCGCTTTGATTTTTATAGTTTTAATTTTTCCCGTGCTTTGCCCGCCGATTTTGCCCAACGCCACGGCGGTGAATATGGCGGTGCGTTCGGCGCAATTGGTCGCGCCAAAGCTGGCGTTTTCAACATTGCACCCAGTGGTGAGCGTGCCGTCAGTTAGCAAAACCGCCGCACCAACGTGGAATTTGGAATAGGGCGCGTAGGCGTTTGATAACGCGGTTTTGGCGGCGGTACGCAGGCGGATTTTATCCGATTCGGTTATGAGTGTATCATTTGTCATAATGGCTATTGTAAGAATTTTTGGACGGATAGCAAGGGGGTTTTGGGAGGGATTTTTATGACGCGGGGCAGATTGGCAAAACCCTATTGACACTTTTTTTAAAAAATATAAAAACCAATAAACAAAAAGAAAGGCTGCCCTATGGCCCACCCCATACTCACATCCATAAGAACCAACAGAATAAAAAAACTATTCAAACGGCTAACTTTGGATAAATCCCTTGCAACCCTCGTGAGGCAACCAGATTTCAAATCTTTTTGCCAAAATTTGGGCTATAACCTGACTGTGGCAAACTTTTATTCCTCCATTCCAATGATGACGGATTTGGATGCCCACTATACGGCTAACGATAAAAAACCCCTGTACAACCACGAATCTGTCTTTAATAAAAAGACTATGGAGCAGTTTTTAAACCGCTTAATGAAATACGAACCTGAGTTCAAACCGCCCCAAAATCCTACCGACATTGAGACCGAATACTTTTCTAAAAATGAGCTGTTTTCCCATTCCGATGCTATGGCATATTACGCTATTATCCGCCATTTTAAGCCGCAAAAGATTTTTGAAATAGGCTGTGGCTATTCCACTTTGGTTGCCAACTGCGCGGTGACGAAAAACAAAAGCGGGCAGATTATCGCGAACGAACCCTATCCACGCGGATTTTTGCACCAGTTGCCTAATGTAAAATTAACCGCGCAAACCGCCCAGAAAATCACTGCCAAACATATCAATTCGCAACTGAATGACGGCGATATTTTGTTTGTGGATACCACGCACACGGTGAAAGAGGGCTCTGACGTTATTCATATCATTTGCAATTTACTGCCGAACATTACCAAAACCATCTATGTTCATTTTCACGATATTTTTCTGCCGCTTGTTTATCCGAAAGGTTGGATTTATGAGGGACGGAATTGGGAAGAGCAGTATTTATTATATGCTTATTTGTTAAACAATCGGCAATGCAAGGTGCTGTATTCTTCCGCCTATAATGTCCATTATTTTAAAAAGGCAATGCAGGGTTTTACCGTGGCTAAACCGGGCGGAGGCGGGAGCCTGTGGTTAAAACTGAATTGATGCGATAAGCCCCCATGAATAAACCAATATAAACAACACACAATGACACCTTTATGACCCAAACTCGCACAAACAATTTTGATGGAATTCGTATTATCGCGGCCTCTATGGTTATCATCGGGCATGCTTATGGGTTGACTGGGAATGGCACTGCTCCTTTCTTTTGGCAATACACCGTTTCTGGTGTGGGTATCAAAATTTTCTTTGCCATCAGTGGTTATCTGGTTGTGAAAAGTTTTATGCTTGATCCCCATTTTGGGCGATTTCTGGCAAAACGCGCCTTGCGGATTTTTCCAGCCCTAATAACCCTTGTTATTGTAAGCGCCTGTATTTTAGGTCCTATAATAACGATATTGCCATTAAGTGATTATTTCTCTCATCCGGACTTTAGCAAGTATTTTCAAAATATAGCCTTAATTCATGCTCGCTATTTACCGGGGGTTTTTGAAACAACCCACTATCCTCATGAAATAAATGGGCCGTTGTGGTCTTTAGCTGCCGAGTTTTTTATGTATTTATCCGTGATGATGGTTGCGGCTTTATCCTTAATTTTTGCTCGTAAAAATCGTATTGTTTTTGAAATTATATGGACTATTTTTACCCTTGCGCTTATCATTATTGATATTGGCCAGAATTGGGGAATCTGGGATTTTCACCTTGATGTTAGTAGGCCTGTTTCTGCTGCCCTGTTTTTCGGAGTTGGCGGAATGATTTTTCTTGCGGAAAGATATACCACGCGGCAAATCCCTGTCGTTGTTTTAATCGCGATGGCAATTTTGTTGCAAATAGACCATAATCCTGTATTACTAATCGTTTCCTATGTTTTTACCCCAATTATTATTATTCGCTTGGGGCATGCCAGCTGGCCTGTTTTGCGCGATTTGGGGCGGTGGGGTGATTTGTCCTATGGCACTTATTTATATGGCTGGCCTGTGGCGCAGGTGTTGATTATGTATTATTTGACAACCCTGCCGTTATTCGCGCATATCGTTTTGGCATTGCTTATCAGCTATGTTTTGGGGTTCTTTTCTTGGCATTTGGTGGAAAAACGGGCGTTGCGGTTAAAGCCCAAAAAGGCAGTAGACCCTGCCCGACAAGGTTAAACTACCCCAGATGCAATAAGCCCCTATAAATAAACCAATTAAACCACGCACAAGGGCACCCTTATGATCGAAACCCGCACAAACAATTTTGATGGAATCCGCATCATCGCGGCCTCTATGGTTATTATAGGTCATGCCTATGCGCTGACAGGGAAACCGCCCGCCCCCGTTATTTGGCAAAATGTTATACATGGTTTTGCCCTTGAGATATTTTTTTCTATCAGTGGCTATCTAATTTTAAAAAGTTTTTTCTATGACCCCAATTTTGGGCGATTTTTGGCAAAACGCGCGTTGCGGATTTTCCCTGCATTGATAGCTCTTGTTATTGTAACCACTTTTGTTTTAGGGCCACTTGTAACAACTGCTTCTTTGAATGATTATTTTTTCTCGGCTTCTTTTAGCAAGTATTATAGCAATATAATTTTAAAAGTTAGCTATTTTTTACACGGCGTTTTTGAAAACAATATCTACCCGAAGGCTGTTAATGGGGCGTTGTGGACTCTGCCCGTAGAATTTTTAATGTACTTATCCGTGCCACTGGCGGCCGCAGTTTCTTTGGTCGCATTGCGCAAGCACCGCATTGCGTTTGATTTGCTTTGGACGATTTTCACTCTTGGGCTGATTATCGGTTATCTTTGCGTGGTGCAGTACAAAATATGGGATGTATCGCATATTGTTCTATTTCAAAGAGCACCTCTTGCTCATTTATTGCTTGTCGCCCCGTTTTTCGGCGTTGGCGGGATGGTTTTTATCGCGGAACGCTATACCACGCGGCAAATTCCTGTGGTCGTTTTAATCGCGGTGGCGGTTTTATTGCAGGTGTATCAATCACCGATGTTAAAAATCCTTGCCGTCATTTTTATTCCGATTATTATTATTCGCGTAGGGCAAGCCAGCTGGCCTGTTTTGCGCGATTTGGGGCGGTGGGGTGATTTGTCTTATGGGACTTATTTATATGGGTTTCCTGTGGCGCAGGTGTTGTCTATGTATTATTTGACAACCATGCCGTTATTCGCACATATTATTTTGGCATTGCTTATCAGCTATGTTTTGGCGTTTGGCTCGTGGCATTTGGTGGAAAAACGGGCGTTGCGGTTAAAGCCCAAAAGGGCAGTTGACCCTGCCCAACAAGGCTAACTAGCCCAACTGTTTCTTAACCAACGCCCCAGCCACGGCAAAATCCATGGTTGTTGCATGCTTTTCCTTTAATTCCGCCATAACCCGCCCCATATCGCGAATCGATTCGGCACCCAGCGTTTCAATCGCTTGCTTCACCGCCGCTCGGATTTCGGATTCGGACATTTGTTTGGGTAAAAAAGCCTCTATCACCGTGATTTCCATCAATTCCTGTGCTTCCAATTCGGGGCGATTGGCGTTCGCATATTGCGTGGCGGATTCCTTGCGTTGCTTAATCATTTTCGCCAAAATCTGCAAAACCTGCTGGTCTGTCGCGCCGTCATAATTGCCATCGCTGCGCACGGCTATATCATAGTCCTTAATGGCGGCGGTAATCAAACGCAAGGTCATCAGCCGTTTGGAATCTTTGGCTTTCATAGCCTCTTTAATCTGGGAGTTTATCTGTTCGCGCATTGTTTTCTTATCCTTTTGCTTTGAAATTTGCTTTAAAAAGCCTATGGGGGGCGGACAATAACCCAAACGCGGGGGATATGCAATATCGTTTTCACGATTCATAATTCACAATTCACTATTAAAAATCCACCATTCACCCCCCTATTCACCATTGACAACCGCCCCGATTTTATCTAACACCCCCCTATGTCTAAACACCCATTAACCCCTGAGAACCCCACCGCTTGTCTGGTCTTATCGGACGGCACACTCTTTTATGGCACGGGGTTTGGCGCGGAGGGCATAATTACCGCAGAATTGTGCTTTAACACCGCCATGACGGGCTACCAAGAAATCATGACCGACCCGTCCTATGACGGGCAAGCCATCACTTTCACCTTCCCCCATATAGGCAATACTGGCACAAACCGCGCCGATTGCGAGTCGGCCCGCCCCTTCGCAAAGGCTATGGTGATAAAACACCCGCCCAGTGCTGCGTCAAACTGGCGGTCAGAGGATGACTTGGCGGTTTGGGCAGCAAAACACGGGATAATAGGCATCGCGGGTGTGGATACTCGCCGTCTTACCCGCGCGATTCGCACGCAAGGCGCACCGCATGTGGCGATAGCCCACAGCCCCGATGGGCAGTTTGATTTGGACGCACTGATGGCGCAGGCTCGCGATTTCGCGGGATTGGAGGATATGGATTTGGCGGGGGAGGTTTCCTGTACCAAAGACTATCACTGGCAACAGGGGCGGTGGCAATTCCCTGCTGGGTTTGAAGGGGCTGGCAAATCGCATAAACGCGTTGTCGCCATAGATTTCGGCGCGAAACGCAACATTCTGCGGTGTTTGCATTCTGCTGGGTGTGAGGTTGTGGTTCTACCCGCAACCTCCAGTGCCGATGATATTCTGGCGCAAAAGCCTGACGGTATTTTCCTATCAAACGGACCGGGCGACCCTGCCGCCACGGGGATTTACGCGGTACCGATGATAAAACGGCTTTTGCAGACGGATTTACCGATTTTCGGGATTTGTTTGGGGCATCAAATGTTGGGGCTTGCGTTGGGGGCGAAGACGATTAAAATGGGGCATGGGCATCACGGTGCAAACCACCCTGTGAAGGAAATCGCGACTGGTAAGGTGGAAATAACCTCTATGAACCACGGGTTTGCGGTGGATTCTGCAAGCTTGCCAAAGGGAGTCATTGAAACGCATGTGTCTTTATTTGATGGGTCAAACTGCGGGCTGATGGTGGCGGATCGCCCGCCCCACGCGTTGGTGTTTTCGGTGCAACAGCATCCAGAGGCTTCGCCCGGGCCGACCGATAGCTTTTATTTGTTTCAGCGGTTTGCCGATAGTATAAAACAACGGCAGGATGCGTGATGAAAATAGGGATATTGCAAACGGGACGCGTGCCAGAGTCTATGATTGATGATTTCGGCGAATACCCCGATATTTTCGCGGATTTCCTTGATGGATATGGGTTTGAGTTTGAAACCTATGCAGTGGTTGACGGACAATTCCCTGCGGGTGAGGACAGCGCGGACGGCTGGTTAATAACAGGTTCGCGTCATGGAGCGTATGAGGATTTCCCGTGGATAGCCCCTTTGGAAGGTTTAATCCGCGCGATTTTTGCTGCCAAACGCCCGTTGGTTGGCGTGTGTTTCGGTCATCAAATCATTGCTCAAGCGTTAGGCGGGCGTGTGATAAAGCATCCAGACGGCTGGGTCATAGGGCATCAAATTTATGAAACGGATTGGGGTGCTTCGGGCAAATCAACTCTGTCTTTGTTGGCGTATCATCAGGATCAAGTCGTTGATCTGCCCGCCGATGCGCGGTGTATTGGGGGCAATGATGCGTGCCGAAATGCTGTGCTGGCTTATGGTGATTCGGTTTTGACTATCCAGCCGCATCCAGAGTTTTCCCCCGCGTTTGTGCGTGATTTGATTGATAAGCGGGGGATTGGCGTTCTGCCCGATGATTTGCGGGTGAGTGCGCGGTTAACTTTGGACACTCCCGTTCAAGCGGGCGATGTGGCGGAGCGGTTTGCGCGGCATTTTCTGGCTAGTTGTTAGTTATTAGTTATTAGTTATTAGTTTTTTTAGCCCTTCGGGTCTTCGCCATCGCTTTGCGATGTCACCACGGGGCGCGCCCGCACCCTTGAGGCTAAAGCCTCTTCGGGGCGGGCGCACCCAAGCCTGTCCGAGCGTCTTTTGCCAAGCCTAAATAAATTTAGAATAACCTTATCGTCTTGCAACCAAAGGCTTTTGTGTATGGGCTTTTTCATGATTTTATTTTGGTCGGGCAGGTTCAACTGCCCTTATGAAAAAGCTCTATATGCACAAAAGCCCCTACCCTCGCGTGGAGCTGGTCGGCATTCGCGTAAGCGATGACGAAGACCCGCAGGGCTAATCCGTTAATTATTATTCTAGAGCAGACCTAATAATCTAGGAAACGACCGCCCAAAAAGGGTGGTCGCGCGCACCCTCACCCCCACGGGTGCGCGTCAGCTTATCGGTTGTACTGGGTCAGTGTATTTTAGAGTCGCTGGTGACGCAAACTCCCTAACACCTAACAACCAAGACGCACACCCTTCGGGTTCGCGCGACCCGTGCCACCATGAATAATAGTTATTTTATTTAAAACAGAATTTGCCAAGCATAGCCAAAGGCTTTTGTGTATGGGCTTTTTCATGATTTTATTTTGGTCGGGCAGGTTCAACTGCCCTTATGAAAAAGCTCTATATGCACAAAAGCCCCCACTAATCACTAACCACTAATCACTAATAACTAACAACTAATCGTTAATCGCTAATCGTTCATCATTAACCACATCAATCAGCTTAAACTTACTCTCCAACCACGGAATATACCGCACACACGGGTCAATCAGCTTTTTCTGCAATAACGGCCGCGTCAGCTCGGCTATCTCCTTGGGTATATCACCCAACGCACCCCTCCGCGCCACCAACGATATCGTCCGCGTCAAATCCTTAAACGGCAGAGGCATAACCTCCACATCCTTAACAAACCGATACGCCCGCAAATACCCCAAAGGCGTAGTAATCGCCCACCCCGCCTTATCCGCCACCATACATAAAATCGCGTGATAATTGTTAAACTCAAACCGATTCGGCAGGTTAATCCTCTGCCTCGCCAAATGCGCCTCTATCTGGCGACCCATCATAGCCGTCGAGGAATACCGAATAAACGGCATCTTCAATAACTGCGCCGCGACATCGCCACGGGGATTCACCGAGCCTCGGGGGGCGACGACTATGAACGGCTCGGTCAATAAGGGAAACACATCCATCCAGTCTTCGGTCGGCGTGTCGGCGGTGATAATCACGTCCATAGCCCTCGATTCCAGTTCTTGACTTAAATGATGGCTGGAATCGGTTTCCAGCAAAAACTGGCAATCGCGCAGCCGTTTGGATAGTTTCATCATCAACGCAGGCGTTACGTCCGCGTCAAAATCATCCACGACCCCGACCCGCAACCGCATCATTTTTGAAAAATTGAACACGGCGAGTTCGGCCTTGGCTTGGGTTGATTCGGATAGAATGTTTTGGGCTCGGCGCAGGAATAGGCGACCTGCTGACGTTAATTCTATCGGGCGATTGGCGCGGTTTAATAACAGCACGCCCAGCCCGTTTTCTAGGTTGGTCAGCTGTTGTGAAATCGCAGAAGGCGATGATGATAGGCGTTTGGCGGCAGAGGAAATTGTGCCTTCCTCCACAGCCGCGACAAAAATCTCAATCGCCCAAAGGGTCATTTTTCCAGCAATATCTACCATGGTGTTTATCCTTGTGGGTTTATGGGTGAAGGCGGGTGCTTATCAATAAAATAGCGTTGATTGCGCTTGTCTGCAAGGGAAAAATAATTAAAGTGATAGGCAAATGAATTGCGAATTATGGTAAATAGTTAGCGGGCTTGAAGAGGATTAGGTTTTTTGGTATAAGGTGGGGAATTCATGTTTCGCTTTGGGGAAAAAATGGAACTAAATACTAAAAAAATGGTAGAAGATCTTGCTGAACAAGGTAACCCATATTGGCAGCTTGCTCTGGGGGATATGTATTACCTTGGAAAGGGTGCTACGCAAGATTACAAGGAGTCGGTGAAATGGTACGCACTAGCCGCCGAACAAGGGGATGCAACGGCACAGTTTAGATTAGGAACTGTCTATCAAGAAGGGTTAATTTTTCCACAAGATTATAAAGAAGCCGCAAAATGGTTCATCTTAGCCGCCGAACAGGGGATTGTAGGTTCACAAAATAATACAGCGCTGATGTATCTTGACGGACTAGGGGTTCGGCAAGATTACAAAGAAGCGGCGAAATGGTTCAGATTGGCCGCCGAACAAGGGAATTCAGATTCACAGTTTAATCTGGGAATAATGTATTACAAAGGTGTTGGCGTTCCAAAGGATTACAAAGAAGCGGTAAAATGGTTCAAATTGGCCGCCAAACAGGGAGATGAATTAGCACAGATTTGTTTGGGAGATTCATATGCTGAGGGAGAGGGCGTTTCACAAGATTATGTTCGTGCCTACATGTGGTATATTATCTCCGATTTAAATGGTGCTAAAAACGCCCCCAAGGAAAAAGAGACAATTGCAAAAAAGATGACTCCCGCGCAGATAACCGAAGCGGAAAAATTGGCAAGACAATGTATTGTAAATAATTATAAAGAGTGCTAATTTATTGAGACTTATTAAATACGAAAGGAAATAAAAATGAGTGAATACAGTGATATTGAAAAAGAATTGTTTTCTGAGGCAAGTACTGGTGCTAAAAATGATAATGCGTCTGACCAATTTAATCTAGGTATGTGCTACTATTATGGAACAGGCGTAGAAGTTGATAAAATTGTTGGTCATAAGTGGTTTAAAATTTCCTTATCAAAACTTTCTTGTCCTTCTTGGGAAAGCGAACTGGATAAAGAAACAAATAAAGACATGGTAGATGTGCTTGTAAAAGAAATGTCTTCAGAGGATATGGCAAAAGCAGAAAAATTAGCGGATGAATGGATAAAAGCCAACCGCAAAACAAATTAACCCAAAGGAAACACCATGCGTACCGCAAAAATAACCCGCAAAACCGTTGAGACCGCCATAACCGCCGAGATAAACCTTGACGGCACAGGCAAACACACCATCCAAACGGGTGTTGGGTTCTTTGACCATATGCTGGATCAGCTGGCGAAACACTCGCTGATTGATATATCCATAAAGGCAAAGGGCGATTTGCACATTGACGACCACCACACGGTGGAGGATACTGGGCTTGCACTGGGTGACGCTCTGGCGGCGGCTATCGGCGATAAAACGGGGATTCGCAGGTATGGGAATTGCACGTTGGTTATGGATGATGCGCTGATTCGCGCGGCCTTGGATTTCTCTGGTCGCCCGTATATCACGTGGAAAGTCGCCCTGCCTGCTGGCAAAATCGGCAGCTTTGATACGGAACTCGCGCGGGAGTTTTTCACCGCCTTGGCGATGCGGGCGGGTATAACCTTGCACATAGAATCGCTGGACGGGTTTAACACGCACCACATAGTAGAGGCGACTTTCAAAGCCGTCGCCCGTGCTTTGCGCACCGCGATAGAGCCTGACCCCCGCGCGAAAGGTCGCGTGCCATCAACCAAAGGCAGCCTATCCTCATGACCACCGTTATTGTGGATTATAATTCTGGCAACCTGCATTCCGCGCAGAAATCGTTTGAACGAATGGCGGGGGATGGGCAGGTTTTGGTGACAAACCGCCCCGAGGACTTGCGGACGGCCTCGCGGATTGTTCTGCCCGGGGTTGGCGCGTTTGCCCATTGTCGGGGGGAATTGTCCGCCCAAACGGGGCTGTTTGATGCGTTGGAAGAGCGGGTGAAGGCGGGTGTGCCTTTCCTTGGGATATGTGTCGGCATGCAGATGTTGGCGAGCGTCGGGCGGGAGTCCTGCGATACCCGTGGGTTTGACTGGATAAAGGGCGAAGTTATCGCGTTGTCGCGCGATTCTGGATTAAAAATCCCCCACATGGGGTGGAATAATTTGACTTTCCACGGGGCGCATCCTGTGTTGGAGGGGTTGGATGACGGGGAGCATGGCTATTTCGTGCATTCGTACCATATGCGGGTGGAAGATTCTGCCCATAGCCTTGCCACAGTGGATTATGGCGAGAAAATCAGTGCGATTGTCGGGCGCGATAATATCATTGGCACGCAGTTTCACCCTGAGAAAAGCCAAGAGTTCGGGTTGCGGTTAATTGCGAATTTTTTAAGGTGGTCGCCATGATTTTATACCCAGCGATTGATTTGAAGGACGGGCAATGTGTGCGGTTGTTGCAAGGCGATATGGATAAGGCGACTGTGTTTAATAATAACCCTGCCGAGCAAGCTACCTTGTTCCAAGAAGCGGGTTGCGAATGGCTACATATCGTTGATTTGAACGGAGCGTTTGAGGGCGTGTCTATTAATGGTCAAGCGATTGAGGATATTTTGGAAGCCTGCCCTGACATGAAAATACAGCTTGGCGGGGGGATTCGTGATATACAAATGATTGAGTACTGGCTGAACGCTGGAATTAGCCGTGTTATTTTGGGTACGGTCGCGGCAGAAAATCCAGACCTTGTCCGCGAAGCGGCAAAAGAATTTCCAGACCAGATAGCTGTTGGTATTGATGCAAGAGATGGTCTCGTAGCCACGCATGGTTGGGCAGAAACCACTGATATTAGCGTCTTAAAACTGGCGCGGATGTATCAAGACTCTGGCGTGTCTGCTCTTATTTACACTGATATTTCTCGCGATGGCTTGATGCAGGGACCAAATATCATGGAAACTGGTAGATTGGCAAATAATATCTCTATCCCCGTCATAGCTTCTGGCGGTGTTTCCAATTTAAAGGATTTAAAAGCGTTAAGGGACTGGAACATGCCTTTAAATGGTGTAATTGTTGGACGTGCGATTTATGATAAAAAGCTGAGTATAAGTTTGGCTCTACTTGAGTTAAGCCCCCCATTAGACAACTAAACCCATGCTAAAAACCCGCATCATCCCCTGTTTGGACGTTAAAGACGGTCGCGTCGTCAAAGGCGTTAATTTCACCGACCTAAAGGACGCAGGCGACCCCGTGCAAATCGCCAAAGCCTATGACGCCGCGGGCGCGGACGAGCTATGCTTTCTGGACATAAACGCCAGCCATGAAAACCGCTCCATCCTGCTGGATATCGCCCGCAAAACGGCGGAACAATGCTTTATGCCGTTGACTATCGGCGGTGGAGTCCGCAGTGCCGATGATGTCCGCAAACTGCTGTTATCGGGCGCGGATAAGGTCAGTTTTAACTCGGCCGCCGTGGCAAACCCCGATGTGATAAGCGATTCGGCGAATCGGTTCGGCTCGCAGTGCATAGTTGTCGCGATTGATGCAAAACGGACGGGCGATGGCTGGCAGATTTTCACCCACGGCGGGCGGAAAAACACGGGGATTGACGCGTTGGAATTCGCGCGATTGGCGCAAAGTAAGGGCGCGGGGGAGATTCTGCTCACCAGTATGGATCGCGATGGCACCCGTGATGGCTATGATTTGACGCTTACGCGGACAATCAGCGATGCTCTGCGGATTCCTGTGATAGCGTCTGGCGGGGTCGGCACGCTTGCACATTTGGCGGATGGTGTTATCAAGGGGGGTGCGGGGGCGGTTTTGGCGGCCTCTATTTTTCATTTTGGCGAGTATTCTATTGAAGAGGCCAAGGAGTATATGGCGCAGGCAGGTGTGCCCGTGCGGTTAAATACGCGGTTAAATAAAAGGAGTTAGCGATGGATTTGGAACATTTAGCAAAGGTGATAAAAACGCGATCGGCCGCGGATATGAATGCGTCCTATACCGCGCAATTATTGGCACAAGGCGTGGATAAATGCGCCGAAAAGTTCGGGGAAGAGGCTGTGGAAATGGTCATCGCCGCCGTTCGGGGTGAGGGTTTGGTAGAAGAGGCCGCCGATGTTTTGTTCCATCTGCTGGTGGTTTTGCAGGCGGGCGGAGTGACTCTGGATGATGTCAAGGACGAGCTGGAACGCAGGCAATCACAATCGGGTATTGCAGAGAAAAACGCACGATAAGCAAATGGTGGGCGACCCTGGAATCGAACCAGGCGTGAGTTTCCTCGGCGAATTTACAGTCCGCTGCCGCACCTTGCAGCCCGTCGCCCCCAATGGCTTTGTTTCACGAATACGGCGATTATCCCGCGTATCTGTGAAATTATTCGCCCTATTAACGCAACGGATGGGTAAGGTCAATAGTATTTGATGATTTTTTTGAAGGTTAAAAAGAAAAGCTGAATGTGCCGTTGCCCTCTATCGCCAGCGAACCCGTTGATAGAATATCCATGCCAAGCAAAACATCAAAACCGTTATCGGGCACAATCAGTTCCGCACCCTCTATAACAAGTTTGCTTATATGAGTATCGGCAAAATCTTGTAGGGGATTTTTTGTTTCAGGCGAGTCTATTTCGAACAAACCCGCATCAGGTGCGGTCATCACAAAACCAACATGAAAAATATAAAACTGATGAACGCTTGTTCCAGACACCCCATTTACTGGACGCACCCCAGCCGATGGCAACCCCAATTCATCAGCCACCCTTTTTGTAATGCAAGTGCTAACCGCGCCCGTATCCACCAAAGCCTTATAGGGCTTAATGTCCATTGGGCTATCTAAACCTTGCCATATTGCTAAAGCCGTTTGTTTGGTGGCAACGACAACGTCTATAAAGGCTTGTCGTTTATTATGCTTTTGCCAAATACACGGCATATAAAAAAATCCTAAAAATTTAGATGCAGGAATGAATGCCAAGATTCAAAGGTTTCTGATTAACCTTTTGAATCGAAAACAATTGATCATTAAAAAAGGTTGTACCTGTCGTGTGGGCATCCCCCACGGTATCATAAAATGCAATGATTTTCTTCTTCCGCAACAAGGCATACTTGCCCGAATAATGCCTTTTAAATTTGGGTTCTTCCTTTTTAAAGTACTCATAATTATCTTTGACTTCTTTTTCGTGTTCTGGTGTTGTCATAACGTCCTCCTTGTTAAATTTAGGGATAAATCCCCCCGATTTCATAAAGATAATAGAAAACACAAAACTATGCAAGTATAAAAAACATTTTTCCCTAGACAAAAATAAAAAAATCTGCCACCTTCCCACTATGAAAATCTTACACAACCCATTCAAAGCAAAAACCACACCGCTTGGCACAGGCGGGTTTGTCAAAGACGATAGCGCACCCGTGCTGGAATTACTATCCGCCTGTCCCGCCTATAAACCATCGCCCTTAACCACGAACACGACGCTTGACCAAACCATCACCCTTTATTTTAAAGACGAACGGGCGCGCATGGGCTTGGGCAGTTTCAAAGCCTTGGGCGCGGCCTATGTCATTGCCAAAATCGCCGCCACACGATTGAAAGACAAAATAACCGACCCAGAGGCCGTCAAAACATGCCTATCCGACATGTGTTTTGTTAGTTCCAGCGCGGGCAACCACGGATTATCCCTCGCCGCTGGCGCACGGATTTTCGGGGCAAAATCCGTGATTTACCTGTCTGAAACCGTACCCGCCGATTTTGCCACTCGCCTGCAAACATTCGGCGCGACGGTGGTAATAGAAGGCACGGATTACGACGCAAGCCTAAAGGCCGCCATAAAAGCCGCCCAAGATAACGGCTGGTATTTGCTATCGGACACGACTTGGGACGGCTACACAGGCGGGGTGGATGTGATGGAAGGCTACCTAGCCATCGGTGCGGAGTTAGAAACCCAAATCACCGCCCCCAGCCATATTTTCCTACAAGCAGGGGTTGGCGGATTGGCGGGTGCAATGGCGGCATACGCCCGCAAAATATGGGGGCAAACCCCGATAATCTGCGTCGTTGAACCTGACCGCGCACCCGCGTTATTCAACTCTATCAAGGCGGGCGAATCGGTTTATGCCGATGGCGAGGCCTCCTCCATGGGGCGGTTGGATTGCAAAGAGCCGTCCCTGACCGCGTTAAACAGCCTTGCGCGGGATTGCGATGCGTTTATGCTGTTAAGCGATGAATTCGTGGAAACCGCGATAACCGCACTGGACGCACACGATTTAACCACCAGTCCGTCTGGCGGGGCGGGCTATGCTGGGTTTGTCGCAGCAAAAGACGCGGGCGAATTGGGGTTGAATGCGGACAGCCGCGTGTTAATTATTTTATCAGAGTGCGTGTGATATGCCAGATTTCCCCACCTATGAGTTCGAAACCCGTTTGGCGAATGCTCAAAACTTAATGCGCGAGCAAAACCTTGACGCGATGTTTTTCTGCACCGAACCAGAAGTCCGCTATTTCACAGGTTTCCGCACGTTATTTTGGCAGAGTCCAACCCGCCCTTGGTATCTAATAGTCCCCGCTATCGGCGATATTATCGCGATTATTCCGCGTATAGGGGCGGCTTTAATGCGCGCGACTTGGGTGCGCGATATTCGCACTTGGGATTCGCCAAACCCCGATGACGATGGGATTTCCTTGCTGATGGACGCGCTGAATCCTTACCAATCCATAGGCATGCTGAAGACGGAAGAGGCCAGCCTGCGCATGCCTCCCCGTGATTTTGAACACCTGCAAAAGCATCATGCGTTCAAGGATTGCTCGCCTTTGGTTAAATCCTTGCGCACGGTCAAATCCCCCGCTGAAATCGCGATTATTGAGGAAATCTGCGCCATTGGCTCTGCCAGTTTTGCGAAGTTTCCCGATTTAATTGACGGCACGGATACCCTGCAATCGGTGTTTCGCAAATTCCGCATAGCTCTGCTGGAAAACGGCGCGGATGATGTGCCGTATTTGGTCGGAGGATTGGGGCAAGGCGGCTATGATGACGTGATTTCCCCGCCGACCGCTACGCCGATAAAGCAAGGCGATGTGTTAATGCTGGACACGGGGGCGACTTTGCGCGGGTATTTCTGCGATTTTGACCGTAATTTTTCCATTGGGCGCGCGGATGAGGCTGCACGGTCTGGCTATAAAAGGCTGTGGGACGCAACGCAAGCAGGGCTGGAATTCGCCCGCCCCGATGTGACCTGTGCAGAGCTTTTCGGGGTGATGAATACCGCGTTAGGACTGGGCGATACGGGCAGTGATGTTGGGCGGTTTGGGCATGGTTTGGGCATGCAATTAACCGAATATCCATCGCTTGCCCCGTTTGATAATACGGTTTTGCGTGAAAATATGGTGATGACTTTGGAACCGAGCCTGACGCTTGACAACGGCAAAATCATGGTGCATGAAGAAAACATCGTTATTACAAAGACGGGCGCGAGGTTGCTGACGACCCGCGCCGCGCCAGACCTGATGGAGGTGACATAATGGCATTAGAATTTCAAACGGACGCGGGCTATGGCGGCGATGCGCTGGGGCTGATTGTGTTAAAAACCGACCAGAGTATGGAGCCAGAATTGCGCGATATTATCGCGGCGGCGGGGCGAGTTTTGTACCATTCGCGGATAGCGTTTGAGACCGTGGTTAATGCGGAAACTCTGGCGCGGATGGCGCAGGATATTCCCAAAACGGCAGGGTTATTGCCAGAGGTTCCGTTCCGTGTGATAGGCTATGGTTGCACATCTGGGGCTACGGTTATTGGCTCGGCGCGGGTGGCAGAGCTGGTGCAATCGGTGTATCCAGACGTGGCGGTGACAGACCCGATGGCGGCGGTTATCGCGGCGGCGCGGGCGTTGGGGGCGCGGCGATTGGGGATTTTAACCCCGTATTCAAAGGCGGTTTCGGCGACTATGACCGACCATTTGGCGGCGCAGGGGTTTGAGGTGGTTTCCTTCGCGACTTTTGAGGAGGAAAACGATAATCAAGTCGCGCGGATTTGTGAATCTTCGGTTTTGGAGGGGATGAAAAAGGTGGGTGCTGGTGGCGGTGCTGGTGGGTGCGATTTGGTGTTTGCCTCTTGCACGAATTTGCGCAGTTTTTCGGTGATTGAGGCGGCGGAAGAGGCTTTGGGCATACCTGTTATCAGCTCCAATTCCGCGCTGGCGTGGCATATGTTACGGTTAAGCGGAGTCCGTGGGGATATGGCTGGACCTGGACGGGTTTTTAGTTGTTAGTTGTTAGTTATTAGTTATTAGTTGTTAGTTATAAGCATCTCTAATCCAAGACAGTTTTACAGTAAAACCATAGGCTTGTAGTTTAGTTACTCTTTCTTCCAGTGCCATTTTTGAAAAGAACGTTAACCTATCTGCGCTCTTGTTGTTTAAAATAACAAAATGAATGCAGGCACCTTGCACAGAATCTTGTAGATGCCTGCCAGCATCTGCTATATGTTCATTAACTTTTTCCATGTATTCATTTTTAAATTCTGCAAATGAAGTCGCAGAGACAAATCCTTGATTAAATAAATGACTTAGCACATTTGCCCCACGATTAAATTTGACATGAATAAATTTTTGCTCTTCAGGAATAAATATGTCGCAGACTTCAAACGCATCTTCGTATAATTTAATTTGCTTTCTTGCTACATCAAATAACTCACCATTTAATTCATCGCACCAAATTTTATTAAATATTTTCTCTTTTGGAACTGGATTGCCAACATGGGCTTGAATTGCTGCTTTAGCCTGTTCTTTAACATCATCGTCTACATTTAAATCTTCGGTAATATCATTTATGTTTTGTTTAACGCGTTCATATTTTTCAAGTGGCACCTCAAACCATTTTCCAAAAGACAAAATATAATTTACCCCATTAAACAACATTTCTCCATATAGGCAATCAAAGATAGGCCATCTTTTAATCACGTTATCATCTTCATCAATAATGCTCACTGTATCTCTTTTTAAAGAGTCTATTTCTGGATTATCTTGGAGACTAATATAATCGGATAACATCAATTCTTCATTAACTGGTTCTTCACCACCAAGATCATCAGCAACATAAAATTTAAATCCTTGAAGTCTACTAAAATCAAAATCAATCTCTTTCTCAAATAGAAAAAATAATGAATCATCTTTCAGTAATTCATCTTTTAAATTTGCATTCAAATCTTGCTTGATATTATCATCAAGTACAGGAAATATTCCTTTAAACAATTTTTTTATATCTTCTTCTCTTACTGAATTATAAATATCCAGTAATTTTTGCAACTTTGATGGCAAATACTGTAAGACTGGAGATTGATTATCTTGAAAAATAAGTTGAACGTTGAGGGAGCTATATTTTCCAATCATTCTTGCAAAATCAGTTGAATCCGATATAGTTATATTTAGCTCTTTAAATGCTTCATTATCTTCCATAGTAAGCGAAATCTGTTCACCAGAGATAGCTTGCCCGTATTGTTGTTGTTTGTTTATTGGATTAGTATGATTTACACGACTTTGCGCGCTTTTTATCTGCGTATCATTATTATTATTTAAAATCTTGTTCGCAACATAAATTCCAAAATTCTCATCAATTTTATCTTTCTTTGTATTGAACCTTCCAGACATTCCCCAGTTTATAACAAAAATTCTATCGCGTACTTTTAAATATAAGCTAATGCCATGGCTTTCATTTTTCTTAATTTCTTTAGTTAAATCAACGCCACCTATCTTACTTTCAAATGACTTAACCCACGGAGGAAAATCTTTATTCCCTTTCCTATGATAAAGAATAGCATCTAGCTCGCCTTTATTAATTTCAATTTCTTTATTTCGATGATATTTTTCAATAAAACTAGATGGTTCATCAAAATTTACATCTTGCTTTAACAGCATTACATTTAAATCTATTTTTGGCACTTTCATTTCCTTATCTAAAAAACCCTAGCGGGTTAAACTATCCCGACTTTACCCCAAAAAAACTAACCTGTCAAACCGCCTTTACATATCACCAATCATACTCTATATTCACCAATAACTAACAACTAATAACTAATAACTAACAACTAAACATGACTGCCAAAAACCTTAAAAAAGCGACTTGGGTCGTGCAAAAAGAACGCCACAAACGCAGCACGGACGACACGCTTTGGCTGTTCGGCATCCACGCTGTCCGTGCGGCGATAACGAACCCTCGGCGTGAAATCCTTCGCCTAACCGCCACGCCAAACGCCGCCGAACGATTGCGCGATGCGATAACCACCCGCAATATATCGCCCGAAATACAGGACGCTCGGCAGTTCAAACCGCCCTTGGATTCCCAATCCATCCATCAAGGTGTGGCGTTGCAAACAAAGCCTCTGGTCTGGGATAGCCTGTCCGAGCACTGCGCCCCCAAACGCGGCACGGACAAGCCAGTAATCGTGGTGCTCGACCGTATCAGCGATCCGCATAATGTCGGCGCAATCCTGCGCTCGGCAGAGGTTTTCGGCGCGCGTGCGGTGGTTGCGACCGCGCGGCATAGTGCGCCCGAAACGGGTGCGTTGGCAAAGGTAGCCTGTGGCGCGTTGGAACGTCAGCCCTATTTGCCCGTGCAAAATCTGGTACGCGCGATGGCGGCCTTGGCGGAAATGGGCTACTGCCTGATTGGGCTGGATGAAACGGGCGCGGGGACGATTGATGAGGTTTTGCGTGGCGTGGCAAACGCCCCCATCGCGCTGGTCATGGGGGCAGAGGGCGCGGGGCTGCGCGAATCAACGAAAACCGCCTGTACTCATTTGGCGCGGATTGGCTGGGCGGATGGTTTGGCGGATTTGGAGGCGGATGCGTTTTCCTCGCTTAACGTATCAAACGCGGCGGCGATTTCGTTGTATGCGGCGCGTCATCGGGGCGGTTCATAAAGTTCAAATATCCGTGAGTCGTGGATTTTAGCTTGCAAATCAAATCCACATCGCGTTATACTGCCCGTATCAGTTTTTAATAAAGGACACAAAATGACCATAACTTTCACCCCCCTTCGCCTGCTTTTCGCGTTCATCTTCGCGGGGCTTTTCACCATCATAGCCAGCACCGCTATCGCCCAAACCGCCCCTGTTTTTAATACGGACGGGGTGGCTATTCAGGGTTACGACCCAGTCGCCTATTTCACCATCGGCGAACCTGTGGAGGGCGACCCCGCCCACACAACCGAATGGAACGAAGCCACTTGGCAATTCGCCAATGCCGAGCATAAGGCGTTGTTTGACGCGAACCCCGAAAAATACGCACCAAAATACGGCGGATATTGCGCCTATGCCGTGTCAAAGGGCTATACCGCCAACACCGTGCCAGAGGCTTGGTCAATCGTTGACGGCGCACTTTATTTGAATTATAGCACGGGGGTGCGGCGGATTTGGGAGCGGGATAAGGCGGGATATATCGCCAGCTCTGACGCGAATTGGCCAGAGGTTTTGAACTAGCTTTCGCTGTGGTTTTTCCCTGTGGCTTTTAGTGGAAAAATATGTTAAACGGCGGGATGATTCGTGTGAAAATCCCCTGTTTTATGAAAAATACGCCAAAGGGCGCGATGCTGTTGGCGGTGTTTTTATGCATGGTTTTGGCGGGTACGGGTGCAGGTTTCGCGCAAACCATCAGGGATGATAACGGCAATATTTTCCGCCCGAAATCCCGCCCTGCGGATATGATTTTACCCGAATATATTCCATCCATAAAGGCCGTTGAGCCCACGGCGACTGGCGAAGACCCGCAATCCATAACGACTATTATCCCAACGATTTTCGCCAAAGATAAGCTGAGCCTTGTTGGGATTTTCGGACGCGAGGGTGCCTATCGCGCGTTATTCCGCACCCCGTTTGGGCGGTATATCCGCGTTAAGGTCGGGCAGAAAATCAGCGGCTGGCAGGTTGTGAAAATAGAACCCGCCAGCGTGGTTTTGGAGAAAAAGGATAGGGTTGAGGTTTTGGAGATACAACCTTAGTTAGTTGTTAGTTATTAGTTATTAGTTATTAGTGAATGCCCTTCGGGTCTTCGTCATCGCTTACGCGAGTGCCGACCAGCATGGTCTTTTGTGCGTAGCCCCCACTTCGTGGGAGCATGCCAAAAGCCCTTTGGTTACAAGACGCTAGGGATTGTCATAAATTTACTATCTGGAATAACAAGATTATAGATTGGATTATTTGCAAAGAATACTTGGGAGTTGGCGATAGGCAATTTCTAAATTTATTTAGGCTTGGCAAAAGATGCTCGGACAGGCTGGGGTGGGCGGGCGGGCAACCGAAGATCGAGGGCGCAACAAAAAACCTCTATCCCTAATCACAAATAACGAACCCCTAATCTCTAATAACCAATCACTAATAACTAATAACTAACAACTAACAACTAAAGCAAAATCCACCCCGCCAGTGCCAAAAACACCAAAAACCCAATAATATCCGTAATCGTCGTCACAAACACCGCCGAAGCCAACGCGGGATCCAGCCCGAACTTATCCAAGCCCAAAGGCACCAATATCCCACAAACCCCAGCCACCAACATATTAAAAACCATCGCCAATCCCAGCACCACTCCCAACAACCCCGATTGATACCAAACCATCCCAATCGCCCCGATTATCACCGCAAAAATCAGCCCGTTTAACAACCCCACCATCACTTCACGCCGAATAATCCGCAACGCATTGGCCGCCGTCAAATCCTTTGTCGCCAAGGCACGCACGGCTATCGTCAAGGTCTGCGTCCCAGCATTCCCGCCCATAGAGGCAATAATCGGCATCAAAACCGCCAGCGCGACAATCGCCTCTATCACATCGGCAAACTGGGCAATCACCAGCGACGCAAGGATAGCCGTAATCAAATTCACCCCCAGCCACGGAAACCGCAGGCGAGTCGTGCTGATAATCGTATCCGTCAGATTTTCATCGCCCAAGCCCGCCAGCAATTTTATATCCTGCTCGGTTTGTTCGGACAAAGCCTCCATCGCGTCATCCATCGTGATAATCCCAATCAGATGATTATGCCGATTAACCACGGGCGCGGACATCATATTATACTGGTTGAAAGCGTAGGCTGTGTCCTCTTGGCTCTGCCTCGCGGTGATGGTGTGAAAGCTGTCATCCATCAAATCCTCCAGCAAAATATCGCGGGTATTAGAGGTCAAACTATGCAGGGGAACCTTGCCAATCGGCTGTCCCTTTTTATTAACAATCATAATATCGTAGAACCGTTTGGGCAGTTTTTCACTGCCCCGCAGGTAATCAATCACATCGCCAACACTCCAGTTTGGCGGGGCTTTCACCAGCTCTCGCTGCATTAAACGCCCAGCCGTGCCTTCCGGATATTGCAAGGCATCGCGGATGGCGCGGATGTCTTCTGGTTTTTGTAAGGATGCCAAAATGCGGTCTTGATCGGATTCTGGCATTTCCTCGGTTAGATAAACGAGGTCGTCTGTTTGCAACTGGTTTAACCCGTCCGCGATTAAATCGCTGGGCAAGGCTTGCAATAATTCTACGCTTATGGAGTCTTCTAGTTCAACGAAGACTTTCGCGTCTATGGTCGCGCCCCATAGGGTGAAAAAGCCGAGCCTCTGCCCCGCGTCAATTTGTTCAATCAAATCGGCAATATCGGCGGAGTGCATCGGTTCCAGCAAAGCCAGCAGAGCGGGTTGGTCTTTGCCATCCACGGCGGACAGAACGGCGGCGATAAGGTCTGCGCCTATTTCATATTTATCTTGTTCCATAGGCTATCCACCCTTAACCACTATGGCGATTGCGTTTGTAACGTTCGGCGATAATCGTCTGTGTGTAGCCCTTGGCGCGGGCTTGGTGAAACGGTGCTTTCGCGTCCAGAGCCGAGGGAAAGGGGCCGATAATCACGGTAAGAACGTTCCCATCAAGCCCGATTTTCGTGGAATAACCGCTTTGTTTGAACCAATCGCGCAGGTTATGCGCCTGCCCTTCGGAATCAAATCCAGTGACGGACACATAAAACCCAAGTGAAATGAGCCCCGTTGGAGGGGCGGGTTTTTGGGGTTGGGTGGGTTGTCGCGTGGTTTGCGTATTTTGCTTTTGTGCATCGGCTTTTTGCACTTCACGCAGGACACGCAACGCCTCTTTACGGTTGCGCTTTTCGGCCTTTGCTTGGATTTTACCATCGGCGCGGGCCTGGGCTTCCGCCCGTTTTTGCGCCGCCCGTTGTTCGCGTAAATCAGCGCGAGCCGTGGCGACTTCTTTGGCAGAAAGCGCGGCGATAATCCTCTGTTCTTCACGTGCACGCTGGCGCAAGGCGCGTTTTGAAATGGGCGCGGTGGTGGTTGTTTGTGCGGTTTGCTCGGGTTTGGGTTTGGGCGCAAAAGTCGGGGTTAGGCGGTCATCGCACAGTGGCTCGCGATTGCGCGACACCCGCGGCACCCACACGATATTACCGCCATAACCCGCCCGCAGAAACACGCAATGATTGTTATCAATAAACTGCGCACCCGTGTAGGAAAGCGGCGGCAGGTTAATCGGGGCGCGGGAGTTTTGGGAACTGGACTGCCCCCAAGCCGTCCCGTTAAGGGCGAATATACAGGTGGATAAACAGGTTGCCAGAACCGCAAGCCGAACCAGTACGCGGCGCGGGTGCGCTGGTGAAATTGGCTTTATCGGTTTGGTTGGGTTTATCGGTTTCATTATGAAGGTCGCTGTTGGTTTTATTATTGGGGGTGGTTTTTTAATTGAACACGCGCAGGTGTTTATGTCTCGGAGGAAAGGGTCGGTGAGGGTCGTTTTATATCTGCCTTAAGGAATTATAATACTGTTTTGCATTTTTTCTATTATAGGTTCAAGTAAAAACGCAGTTTTTTCCTCAAACGATAAAGTCAGTGTAAGTGAGTTCTTCCCATCTAACAATCTTACCATTCTAACTTTAAAAAAGCTCTCCTTATTAACCGCAGATGTCCGCCGATAGCTAGACACGAGAAAAACCTTATTTCTAATTTTTACCTTACGAGTTCCATACCAATGTGTAACCATTAAACCAGAACGCTTGAGACCATCAGAAATCGATTGATTGATTGCCTCGTCAAATTCATTTAGACCATAATCATCAAGTTCTAATACGTCTTTTTGATAAAAATCCATATCAGGATAGATATTCACATTAGTTATCCCAATAGTAACATTATCTTGGTTGTATAAATTTGCCGCGAAGGACATATTAGCATCAGCAGGTAATTGCAACCTACTTGCCGTTGAAGCCTCTAATGTTATTCTAGAACTTTGGTCAAGAGCTTGCCAATTTCTAGGAACTTGTATAGATATTCCATTATGTAAATTAACTGTTACAAATAAATTTTCTGCATTGGCTACATTTTTAACCTCACCAAAAGTAAGCAAAAAAACAGCCATCATTATCGTAAAAAACTTTTTCATATTTCTATTTACTCCATAAACACATTAAAAACAAGTTTTATAATTCTTTTTCAAAAAATGATACAATAATGATTGAATTTTCATAAAACATCTACTAATAGACTGCATCCAACTTTAACTATAAGGACAAAATAATGGAACAAAACACAAACAATAAAATTCAAACAGGCAAATCATGGGCAAAAATAGTTGCCATTTTCTTTGCCGTATCTATATTAATAAGGCTTGCTTTTCTTCTTACTGGAAATCCTATTAATATAGATGCTGTTGCTGCCTTACTTGTGGGTGGGACGATTTGGGGGGGCATTATATGTTTAATAGCATTTGGTATTGGCTATCTTTTTGCACCTAAAAACAAAAACTAATCACTAACAACTAATCACTAATAACTAATAACTAATCACTAATCGCTAACACCGCTACCCTAATCTCCTCCAAAATCGCAGGATCATCAATCGTCGCGGGCATAGTCCATTCGCTCCCTTGGGCAATCCCCGCCATAATCCCCCGCAATATCTTCCCTGACCGAGTCTTCGGCAACCGCTCAATAACCACCGCTTTTTTAAACGCCGCAACTGGCCCAATATGATTGCGCACCCGCGCCACACATTCCGCAATAATATCCTCATGCGCACGGGTAACCCCCGCATTCAAACACACGAAACCCAAGGGCAATTGCCCCTTTAACGCATCCTCCACTCCTACCACGGCGCACTCGGCAACGTCTGGATGGGCGGCCAGAACCTCCTCCATCTGCCCAGTCGATAGCCTATGCCCCGCGACATTGATAACATCGTCCGTCCGCGCCATAATATACAGATAGCCATCGGCATCCACATACCCCGCATCCCCCGTTTCATAATACCCGTCAAACCGCGATAAATACGCCTGCACATACCGCGCATCCGCGTTCCAGAGCGTCGGCAGAGTCCCTGGCGGCAGGGGCAGTTTTATCGCCACCGCGCCCAGTTCGTTGACGGCACATTGCCCGCCCTCGCTGTCCAAAATCTGCACATCATAGCCCGGCATCGCCACGCTGGGCGAGCCTATTTTTATCGGCAAAAACTCTATCCCCACGGGGTTTGCGGCTATGGCAAATCCAGTTTCCGTCTGCCACCAATGGTCAATCACAGGCACACCCATATGGGTTTGCGCCCATTCAATCGTATCAGGGTCGGCGCGTTCGCCCGCCAGATAAAGCCCACGAAGGCACGAAATATCGTAATCCTTTAACAACTCCGCCTTTGGGTCTGCCCGTTTAATCGCACGAAACGCGGTTGGCGCGGTGAACAGCACGGACACATCATATTCCTGAATAATCCGCCAGAAAGTCCCCGCGTCTGGGGTGCCGATTGGTTTGCCCTCAAAGACTATGGTCGCATTCCCGTGGATAAGCGGGGCGTAGCAAATATAACTATGCCCAACCACCCAGCCGACATCCGAAGCGGCCCAGAAAACCTCCCCAGGTTCCACATTATAGATGCTTTTCATCGTCCAGTGGAGCGAGACCAAATGCCCGCCATTCGGGCGAATAACCCCCTTTGGCTGCCCCGTCGTGCCAGAGGTATAAAGGATATAAAGCGGGTCTGACCCTTTCACCGCCACGCATTCGGCAGGCGGGCAATCGGCTTGGAAATCATGCCAATCCAAATCGCGGGGGGTGATTAAATCGCAGGGTTGCTGGGGACGTTGTAAAATCACGCAGAAATCGGGTTTATGAGTCGCCAATTCAATTGCCCCGTCCAGCAGGGGTTTGTAGGGTATCACCCCGCTCGGCTCTATCCCGCAGGAGGCCGCGATAATAGCCTTTGGCGTGGCATCATCAATCCGCACGGCCAGTTCCTTCGCGGCAAACCCGCCGAAAACAACCGAATGAATCGCGCCAATCCGCGCGCATGCCAGCATAGCCATCACGGATTGCGCAACCATGGGCATGTAAATGAGGACTCGGTCGCCTTTTTTAACGCCCTGCGCTTGCAGACCGCCCGCCAATTGCGCACATAAATCGCGCATCTGACGGTAGGTGTATTTTTCCTTGGTATCCGTGATTGGGCTATCATAGTAAAGCGCGATTTGGTCGGCGCGTCCCGATTCCACATGGCGGTCAAGCGCGTTATAGCAGGTATTAACCTCACCATCCGCGTACCATTGGTAGAAGGGTGCGTTTTCGTCAAACAAGGCTTTGCTGGGTGGTTTTATCCAGTCAATCGCGCGGGCGGCGTTCATCCAGAAGGCCTCTGGGTCGGTTTGCCAGCTTTTGTAAATATCGGCGTAGGGGGGCATGTGGGGTGTCCTTGGGTTATGGTTTTGGGGGTTTATGGTTTATAATTTTCTATATCGTTAATGATTTTCTGCATATCAGGCTCACGTACCCACTCGTGACGGTTGTCATATTGTTCATGGATGTAGGCTTCAATCTCGCGAAAATTAGCCGTTAGAAAACTATATTCCAAAACATACCCACGGTTCGGGTCGGAGGTTTGATAAGAACTTAGGCGTTTTTTCACATCTGAAGCGATACCAACTTTCCACTCGCCCTTATATTGCGTGTTGGAAATAATATAAACATATTTCTGCACCCGCACATCCGCACCCGTACGAACAGGAGGCTCGGTTTCAAAGCTAACCAAATCATCTTTGAATAAAGAATCATCCTCCCACTCCACCTCTTTTTTCATACGTTCCCTGACAAGATCATAGGCCTTGACCGACACATCTATCCCAACCCATTTCCGTTTGAATTTTTCGGCAGCAACGCAGGTGGTCGCACATCCGCAGAACGGATCAAGAATAATACCACCCTCAGGGCAAGATGATTTTATAATCCTTTCCAGCAAAGCAATAGGCTTTTGGGTTGGATAACCCGTTGCCTCCTTACCCCGTGCGGGGGAAATATCGTTCCATAAATCCTGCAAGGGAACGCCTTCTGCATGAGTTAAATGCTTTTTATAATAATAAGGTCCATCCGCTTTTAATTGAACAAGCATATTATCCTTAAACATGTTTTGCATCGTTTCAGGGCTAAATCGCCACGCCCTTTTTATCCCTTGAAATGTATAAGGTTTATTACCCCCCGATTCATTCGTGCAAGGTAGCAATCTGTATTCCCCGCGATTGTCTTTATATTTGTAAAATTCCTTTAAATAAGCCGCGTCATATGGTGTGAATTGCCGTTTATAAAAAGAGGCTTCAGACCCCCCGTACCAAAAAATAACATCATGCACGCTTCCCATAACTTTTGTCGCAAGGTTATGGGTATCCTGTCGCCGTTTCCAAATGATTTCGTTTTTGAAGTTTTTCTCGCCAAAGATGCAATCCAGCAAAAGTTTTAAATAATGCGACATGGTTGGGTCGCAATGCAAATAAAGCGCACCTGTGTCTTTCAAAATCCTTTTGCATTCTATCAGGCGAATTGCCATATAGGCAAGATAACAAAAGTTATAGGATGTCCGCCCCTCTATCGTTTGCACGGCGATTAACAGGTCATGGACAGGGTAAAAATCCTCTTTTATATCCTGCAACCAATCCTCTTTCACATCTTCCTCGCGGAATATATCGCTGAAGGACGCACCCTCGGCATTGCTACCAATCGGGGCGGTGAAAGTTTTCTTTTTATTAAACGGCGGGTCAAGGTAGATTAGATCCACGCAGTCAGAATCTATCCCACGTAAAATTTCCAAATTATCATGGCAAAATATCGTGCGGTTTTTTATGGAATCGTTATTTAGCAAGACCTGCCCCTTTGTTTAGACCTATGATAGCAGGTGCAGTAAGAGGTGTAAAGGTTAATTGCGAATGGTGAATTATGAATTATGAGTGATTGGTTATTCTTGTTATTCGTTATCTAAAATAATTGGAGTTCGTTATTTTAGGTTATTGAATAACTAGGCGTTCGTTATTTTAGGAAAGAAATTTGCCACAAAACCCAATTCACAATTCACAATTCACCATTCACGCCTAATCCCTCAGCAACGCATTGATACTCGTCTTTGCCCGCGTTTTTTCATCCACCCGTTTGACTATCACCGCGCAATACAACGAAACCCCGGATTTGGAGGGCAAAGAGCCCGCCACAACTACCGCCCCCGCTGGCACTTCGCCGTAAGAAACCTCGCCACTCTCGCGGTCAAAAATCTTGGTGGATTGCCCGATATACACACCCATCCCCAAAACCGCACCCGCGCGTACCACTACGCCTTCCACCACCTCCGACCGTGCCCCGATAAAGCACCCGTCTTCAATAATAGTCGGCCCCGCCTGCATCGGTTCCAAAACTCCGCCAATCCCCACGCCACCAGATAAATGCACATTTTTGCCGATTTGCGCACAAGACCCAACGCTGGCCCAAGTATCCACCATAGTCCCGCTATCCACATACGCCCCCAGATTAACAAAGCTGGGCATCAGCACCGCTCCAGGCGCGATATACGCCGATTTACGCACAATACTGCCCATAACCGCACGAAATCCAGCCGTGCGGAATTCATCCGCCCCCCAGTTTTTGAACTTTGAATCCACCTTATCCCACCAGTTGCCACCTTGCGCCGCCCCCGTTTGCACGGACATATCATTCAGGCGGAAACTTAATAAAACCGCCTTTTTCGCCCATTGATTAACGTGCCAATCGCCACCCCGAGGCTCTGCCACACGCAAAACACCCTTATCCAGCGCGTCCAAAGTCGCCGTCACGGCATCGCGGGTATCGCCCTTAGTCTCTGGCGTTAGCGCATCGCGGTTATCCCACGCGGTTTCAATCAGGGTTTCCAGTCCGTCTAGGTTCGTGTCTAGGTTCGCATTTAGGGTCATTGTTGCCTCCTTTATTATGTGGCTTTTTATTTACCGATTAGCATGGTATATTTGCATGGTATAGAGGAAAACGACAAAACCGCAAGCCCCCAAGAAGCCCCCAGACCCAAAATAAAGAACCCACAATGACGCGCAACCAAACGACCTTACCGAATGAGCAACCGAATGAACAAACGCACTCCCCCAGCTATCGTTTGGCGTTTCAGGATGCGGATTTTCTGGCAAGAGAGGACTTGCGGGCTCTGCGGATTTATATGGAGATGTTAAAGCCAGAAATGGAATTGGTGGCACAGGGGATTAAATCCACGGTTGTTTTATTTGGCGGGGCAAAGGTTTTGCCCCCCGAACAAACCCCCAAAACCGACGGGCAGAAACGGCTTACTGCCTATTACGAACAGGCTCGGCGGTTTGCTTTTATGCTGACCAAGCAAAGCAATGGGGGCGAAAATGTCATCGTCACAGGCGGTGGTCCGGGCGTGATGGAGGCAGGCAATCGCGGCGCGAAAGAGGCAGGCGGGCGGTCAATATCATTAAACATAGTCCTGCCGTTTGAGGCTACACCGAATGCTTATTGCACCCCTGATTTGTGTTTTAATTTCCATTATTTCGCCACGCGCAAGTTTCATTTTTTATTGCGGGCAAAGGCGGTTGTGGTTTTTCCTGGTGGGTTTGGCACGTTGGATGAATTGTTTGAAACACTGACTTTGGTGCAGACAGAGCGGATGGCTCGGTTGCCGATTTTGCTGTTTGGCAGGGAATTCTGGGAAGGTTTGATTAATTTTGACGCACTGGTGGCGGCGGGGACGGTTGCCCCCGAATCGCTGGACTTGTTTCAATATGTGGAAACGGCGGAGCAGGCACTGGCGATTTTGGCGGAGTGGGATAATAACCCCCCAAATAATAAAAAGGAAACCCCCTAATGTTTGACATTTTGCCAAACGGCTCGCATGCCATTGTCGCGCTATGTTTGGTCGCGGGGATGTTTGTTTTCTTCATCCGCGAGACCTACCCGAACGAGGTAATAGCCCTATCGGGCGCGGTTTTAATGATGGTTTTGGGGATTTTACCCCTGCCCGCCTTGCTGAACGTTTTCTCTAACCCCGCACCTTGGACGATTGCCGCAATGTTTGTTTTATCCGCCGCGCTCGTCCGCACGGGGATTTTGAACTTTTTATCGGGGGTGATGATAACCTATGGCAAAAGCTATCCGCGCCTTATTTTGGTGGCGTTACTGGCTTTCACGGCAGTGGCCTCCGCCTTTATGAACAACACGCCGATTGTCGTTTTGATGATTCCGATAGTCATTCAGATGGCGCACGCCTTTGGCTGGTCGGCGTCAAAACTGCTGATTCCCCTGTCGTACATAGCCATTCTGGGCGGTATGTGTACCCTCATCGGCACCTCTACCAGTCTGCTGGTGGATGGCGTGGCGCAGGAGGCAGGGCTGGCCCCGTTTGGGCTGTTTGAAATCACGCCACTGGCGATTATACTGGTGGGCTATGGCGCGGTGTATCTGTGGCTGTTTGGCGGGTGGCTGTTGCCGAGCCGTAATTCCATGTCCGATTTCCTGCGTGATAAGACCGATATGCGCTATTTAACCGAGGTCATAATTCCAGAAGATAGCGGTTTAATTGGGGAATTAGCGGTTGATGTCGATTCGTTCAAACGCGATAATGGGCGGGTGATTGATGTCGTGCGAGGCGGCGAGTCCCTGCGTAAAAACCTACGCCAAGTGGTTTTGCAAATCGGCGATTGCGTGGTGTTAAAATCGGCGGTGACCGAATTATTGGGCTTAAAAGACAGCAAAGATGTGCGACTGGTTGATAGGGTATCGTCCCGCGAGGCTACTATCATAGAGGCGTTGGTCGCCCCCGGATGTCATCTTATCGGGCGGACTCTGGGACAGGCGCATTTGCGGCGGAATTTCGGCGTGTATCCCATGGCGTTGCATCGTAAGAACCAGAATATGCAAGACCAGTTGGATGATATCGTCATTCGCATCGGTGATACTTTATTGTTGGAAGGTGCGCCCAGCGATATATCTCGGCTGTCCGAGGAATTGAATATGGTGGATATCAGTAAGCCTGTTGCCCGTCCGTATCGTCGCGGTCATGCCCCAATAGTCGTTGGGGTTTTGGGGTTAATAGTCAGTGCCGCGTTGTTCGGGGTCGCGCCGATTTTCGCGCTGGCGTCCTTGGGGGTTTCGGTGATTTTGCTCAGCCGTTCCATTGACGCAGAGGAGGCGTTTGCCGCGATAGACGGGCGGTTGCTGGTGCTGATATTTTCTATGTTAGGGATTGGCGCGGGGTTGCAGAACTCTGGCGCGGTTGTGCTGATTGTTAAGGCGTTGTTACCTGTTTTACAAGGGGCTTCGCCGTTTTTGCTGATTTGGCTGATTTATATGATGACCTCTGTTTTGACGGAATTGGTGTCTAATAACGCGGTGGCGGTGGTGGTAACACCCGTGGCGATTGGTTTGGCAGAGACGCTGGGTGTGGATGCCCGCCCGTTGGTTATTGCCGTGATGGTATCGGCGAGCGCGAGCTTTGCCACGCCTATCGGCTATCAAACGAACACGTTGGTGTATAGCTTGGGCGGGTATAGTTTTAAGGACTTCTTGCGTATTGGCGTGCCGTTAAATATCAGCGTGGGGGTGTTGGCGAGTTTTTTAATACCGATGTTTTGGCCGCTTTAGTTGTTAGTTATTAGTTATATTTATATAGAATCAAGACGTAAGTTTTATCTCAAAAACTGGTGGCAAGCGGAGGTTGCATAAAAAGATTATCAATGTTATAGAAAAACTTGATCCACTAAATTTTTAGGTACGATAAAAACATGGAAAATTTTGCTTTTATATTAGTTATTGTTTTAGTTATTTTAGGTGTTATATTTGGTATTCGAAAAATTCTTGCGGCTATCATCTTACCTAGATGGCAACGCCTTGCTAAACAAGGGAATGCGAATGCGCAGTATAATTTGGGAGGGTTATATGCACAAGGACAGGGCGTTCCACAGGATGATAGCCAAGCAATAAAATTGTTTAGCCTTGCTGCAGAACAAGGTCACACAAAAGCGCAATATAATCTAGCACTATTTTATGCCAACGGATGGGGTATGCCGCAGGATTACCGAGAAGCTGCAAAGTGGTATGAATTAGCCGCGAACCAAGGCAATAAAAAAGCACAGATTGCCCTGAATGCAATACAAGCACTAGGATACAACACCCCCAACTAACAACTAATAACTAATAACTAACAACTATTTACATATCTGCCCGCGTGTTCTATAAACCCCCAAACCCCACCATCCAAACCAAAAAGGAAAACCACATGGCAGGACACTCCAAATGGGCAAATATCCAGCATCGCAAGGGTCGCCAAGACAAATTGCGCTCTAAACTATTTTCGCGGCTTTCGCGTGAAATCACCGTTGCCGCCAAAATGGGCGAAGCCGACCCAGATAAAAACCCACGCCTCCGCCTCGCCGTGAAAGAAGCCAAAGGCAACTCCATGCCAAAGGACGTGATTGAACGCGCGATCAGCAAGGCTATGGCCACGGACGGCGGCAATTACGATGAAATCAGGTATGAGGGTTATGCCCCAGGTGGCATAGCTATTATCGTTGAAACGATGACCGATAATCGCAACCGTACCGCGTCTTCCGTGCGGGCTATTTTTGGTCGTTCGGGCGGAAATCTGGCGGAAACGGGGGCGGTTTCGTTCATGTTTGATCGCAAGGGTTTGGTGGTTTATCCGTTCGCGGTCGCGGGCAGTGATGCCGTGTTTGAGGCGGCGATAGAGGCAGGGGCAGAGGATGTTGATAGCTCTGAATCCGGCCATGATATTTACTGTGCGGACAACGATTTGCACGAGGTGGCGGGTGCGTTAGAGGCGCAGTTAGGCGAATCCGAATCAACGCGGTTAGTGTGGAAGGCGAATATGCTGACCGAATTGGATTTGGAAGGTGCGCAAAAGCTGATGCGATTGATAGAGACCTTGGAAGAGGATGATGATGTGCAATCCGTGACCTCTAATGCCGATTTGACGGACGAGGTTATGAGTGAGTTGTAGTTATTTTTTCGGTAACGATTAACAAAAGGCGAGCCTAGAATGACACTGGAAACGACCCCTAAAATGACCCTAGAAAAAATCCCCTACGGGCGGATGACGCAGGTGCAAATCGCATCGCTGGGTTTGCCCGAGTCTTGGCAAATCGCGATAAAAGATTACGTGCGGTTTGACGAGTTAGACGCATTAAATCACGTTAATAACAAGGCGTATTTGACTTGGTTTGAAACTGTCCGCGTGATGTATATGATGGATTTGGGGCTGTCTTACAGCGACCCTGCCAGTTTGAAATTTGTCGTCCGCACTGCCTCTGCCGAATATATCCGCCCGATTTTCCTGCCCCAAGACTATTGCGTTTTGGCGCGGGTTTCCAGCCTTGGGCGCACCAGTTTTATGATGGATTATGCCGTGTATTCAAACGGGCAAATCCATGCCAAAGGCGATAGCCAACTGGTTTTATTACAACCAGACGGGCAGAAATCCACGCCAATCCCCGATGATATGCGTGTTCAAATGACGGGTTAAATAACCATTTCACCCCTTTACAACCGCGATTAAATTTGCATACTATCCCCACAAAACCAACCCAACCCAAAGGAACCCCCCCATGCCCCACAATGCCCAACCCACAGCCAGCCATTATATTAACGGCGCGTATATTGAAGATGCCAACGGCAAGCCCATTGAATGCGTTTATTCGGCGAGCGGTGAAACCATCGCTCGGCTTCATTCTGCCACGCCGAAAATCATAGAGGCCGCCCTTGCCAGCGCGACCATCGCCCAGAAAATATGGGCGCAGAAAAGCGGAGTGGAACGCGGCCGCGTCCTTCGCAAAGCCGCCGATATTATCCGCGAGCGTAACCGCGAATTGTCCGAATTGGAAACCCTAGACACGGGCAAACCCCTGCAAGAAACGCTTTATGTGGATGCGACTTCCGCCGCCGATGCGCTGGAATATTTCGGCGGATTAGCGGGTGCGTTGGGCGGGGAATACATCCCGTTGGGTGAAAACTGGGCCTATACAAAACGCGAGCCTCTGGGCGTATGTTTAGGCATTGGCGCGTGGAATTATCCCACGCAGATTTCGTGCTGGAAGGGTGCGCCCGCGCTGGCTTGTGGCAATGCGATGATTTTCAAACCGTCAGAGACTACGCCACTTTGCGCCTTAAAAATAGCCGAAATCCTTACCGAAGCAGGTGCGCCAAACGGGCTGTTTAATGTCGTCAATGGCTATGGTGAGGTTGCGGCGACTTTACTGCAAGACCCTCGTGTTAATAAGGTATCGCTGACGGGTTCGGCGGCGACAGGTAAGAAAGTTTATGCCGCGGCGGGCGCGTTAATGAAGCACGCAACGATGGAGCTGGGGGGCAAATCTCCGCTGATTATTTTTGATGATGCGGATATTGATGCGGCGGTCGGTGGGGCTATGCTGGGGAATATGTATTCGGCTGGGCAGATTTGTTCTAACGGCACGCGGGTGTTTGTGCAACGCGGGATTTTGGATGATTTTCTGGCGCGTTTCAAAACGCGGGCAGAGGCGATAAAAATGGGCGACCCGATGGATGAGGCTACGCAAATGGGGCCGATGGTGTCCAAAGCGCAACGCGATATTGTCCTTGGGTTTATTGAAAAAGGCAAGGCGGAAGGAGCGCGACTGGTTTGCGGTGGCGGTTGTGGTGCGCTGAACGATGGCTATTTTATTGAACCGACGGTTTTCGCGGATGTTGGGGATGATATGACGATAGCTCGGGAAGAGATTTTCGGCCCCGTGATGTCGGTTTTATGTTTTGATGATGAGGCGGAGGTGATAGCCCGTGCTAATGACACGGATTTGGGCTTGTCGGCTGGGGTTTTCACCCGCGATTTAACCCGCGCACATCGGGTGATAGATCAGTTGCAGGCGGGGACGTGTTGGATTAATTCTTACAATGACGCGCCTGTGGAGGTGCCTTTTGGCGGGGTCAAAGGCTCTGGCGTGGGGCGTGAAAATTCCAAGGCGGCGATAGAGCATTATTCGCAGATAAAAGCGGTTTTTGTGCGGATGGGGGCGTTGGAATCGCCGTATTGATGGGGGGTGTTAGTGATTAGTGGCTTTAATTTCTGGGTTCGCGATTACTCGCCCTCGTATTTATCCAATTTTTTATTAATTTCATCAAATTGGCTATTAAGCCTATTTATTTTTGTATGAGTAGTCGCCATCCACCAAATAGTGACCAAGAAAACCCCAACAATAATCAAAAACACAGGGGCATAGTCTGTAAGCAGTTGTTCAACAGTCATTTTTCAATCCTCCTTAGGATTTGTACTCTATTTCCATATATTAGCATTAAAAAACACGAATGCAAGTGCTATTTTACAAAAAAACCGACAAAAACCCATTCGCCAATTCGCCCAAAATATGCTAACACCCCAAAAAAACCCGACAAAAAGGAACACCCCCCATGCAAGCAGATTTTGTGATAATAGGCGCGGGCTCGGCTGGTTGCGCGATGGCCTCTCGCCTGTCTGAAAACGGCAAGCATTCGGTCATAATCATTGAACACGGCGGCAGTGACGCTGGCCCCTTGATTCAAATGCCCGCAGCCCTGTCCTACCCGATGAATATGTCGAAATACGATTGGGGCTATGGCACCGAACCCGAACCGCATTTGGGCGGTCGCAAATTGGCGACTCCGCGGGGGAAAGTCATCGGCGGTTCGTCCTCTATAAACGGCATGGTGTTCGTGCGCGGACACGCCAAGGATTTTGACCATTGGCAGGATAGCGGGGCGCAGGGCTGGTCTTACGCCGATGTTTTGCCATATTTTCAACGGATGGAAACGTGGCATGGGCGACGGGCTAAATCTGGTAATAAATCCGAATATCGCGGTAAAAACGGCCCCCTGCATGTCAGCCGAGGCAGCCGTGTTAATCCCTTGTTTGATGCCTTTGTTAAGGCGGGCGAGCAGGCGGGCTATCCCGTTACTGGCGACTATAATGGGCAACAACAAGAGGGCTTTGGCGCGATGGAGCAAACGATTTATCGCGGGCAACGTTGGTCGGCCGCCCGTGCCTATCTTCGCCCTGCTTTGAAACGCCAGAACTGCACGATGGTTCGCGCGATGGCGCGTAAAATAGTCATAAAGGACGGTCGTGCCGTGGGGGTGGAGGTTGAACGCCATGGGTCGCGCACGATTGAAACGATACAAGCGGGGCGTGAGGTTATCCTTGCTGCCTCTGTCTTTAATTCGCCCAAGTTGCTGATGTTATCGGGGATTGGTCCGGCGGATGAATTAAAACACCACGGGATAGAGGTGATTGCCGATAGGCGCGGGGTTGGCAAAAACCTGCAAGACCATCTGGAAGTCTATCTGCAAATGGCGTGTATTCAGCCGATTACTCTGTATAAATACTGGAATATCTTTTCCAAAGCGCGGATTGGGGCGCAGTGGCTCTTCACGCGAACGGGTCCGGGCGCGTCCAATCAGTTTGAGGCATGTGGGTTTGTCCGTTCCTCCGCAGGGGTGGATTATCCTGATTTGCAGTATCATTTCTTGCCGATAGCCGTGCGGTATGACGGGCAGGCTTCCGCCGAGGGGCATGGATTTCAGGCGCATGTTGGGCCTATGCGCTCGCCGTCGCGGGGGGTGGTTAGCTTGCGTTCCGCCGACCCGAACGACAAACCGAAGATTTTATTTAACTATATGGCGGAGGAAAAAGACTGGCAGGATTTCCGCACGGCCATACGTTTGACTCGCGAAATTTTTGCGCAAGAGGCGTTTAAACCCTATGTGGGTAAGGAAATATCCCCGGGGGCGGAGGCGGTGAGCGATGCTGATTTGAATGAATTCATCCGCGAACATTCGGAAAGCTCGTACCATCCATGTGGCACTTGTAAGATGGGTGCGGCGGATGATCCGATGGCTGTGGTTGATCCAGAATGCCGCGTTATTGGCGTGGATGGGTTGCGCGTGGCGGACAGCTCTATCTTTCCGCGTATTACCAATGGGAATTTGAATGGGCCGTCCATTATGACGGGGGAAAAGGCGGCGGATCATATTTTGGGCGAAGGGATGTTGGCGAAATCTAATTTAGAGCCGTGGGAGCATCCCGATTGGAAAGGCAAGCAACGCTAGGGGTTAATTTTGTGTTTTTTCTGTAAATAATATATTAAAAAAATCATAAGCCCTTGATTTTTAACGAAAGAAAATGCTTGCAATATGTGTTTATGAATGTTATTTATTTCATGTGGGCGCAAGATGTGATTAACTTTACATCCCGCACACGCCCTCGGGGCCCGTACGAAGGTGCGGGCTCACGTGTTTTAGGAATGATTTTTAATCTTGTCGCGTTTCTGCTAGATAAGAAGACCTATATCACTTTACGGAGAAAAAATGCCTTTACCAGCCGAGCAATGCCGTCCAATACAATCATGCACAATCCCTTCCGATTGTGGGGATTATCGTTATTTTTTAAGCCGAACTTGGGATTGGTGTAGAGATGCCTCCGTACTGATGTTCATTATGTTGAATCCGTCAAAGGCAACAGATTTAATAACGGATAAGACTGTAATGTTATGTACAAATCGTGCGGTGACTGATGAATTTGGTGCACTTTGGGTATTAAATATTTTTGCATATCGGGCGACAGACCCTCTAAATATTCCTAGGGATCGTCCAATCGGTCAGCACAACAATGAAATTATTGCACAGAAAGTTGCAATGCTCCATGAGCGGAATAATGATCGCGATAAAATTGTTTGCGCTTGGGGCAATGATAGAATCATTAGAGATCGCGATAATGAGGTAAAAACGATATTGCGGGAAACAACAAGTTTACCACTTTATCATTTAGGTTTAATTCCAGAGAGACAGCCGAGATACCCCAAACATCCGTTAGGACCACTCAATGCAACTCAGCGTACAGATTTTTTACCATGGATAGAAATGAACCGTGCGGAGTAATATCGCGTGAGCCCAGATTTTTAAACAATTAAACCCCAAATCCCCCTTGCATCCCCCGTTAAAATATAGTTAAACAAATAAAACGGAGGACTCCCATGAAAAACATTATCCAAACCCTAGAATCTCGTCGTGCGCAAGCCCGTGCGGGTGGCGGTGAAAACCGCATCACAGCCCAGCATGCTAAGGGCAAACTGACCGCACGCGAGCGGATAGAAGTCCTGCTGGACGAAGATTCCTTTGAAGAATACGGTATGTTCGTAACCCACCGTTGCGTTGATTTTGATATGCAGGATACGAAAGTCCCGGGTGACGGCGTGGTTGTCGGCTGGGGTACGATTAACGGTCGGCTGGTTTATGTTTATTCGCAGGATTTCACCGTTTTGGGGGGTAGCCTGTCCGAAACCCACGCTCGCAAAATCTGCAATATCCAAGAAATGGCGATTAAAAACGGTGCGCCCATCATCGGCTTGAACGATTCGGGCGGGGCAAGAATACAGGAGGGTGTGGCCTCGCTGGCGGGTTATACCGATGTGTTTCAAAACAATATTCTGGCCAGCGGAGTCATCCCCCAAATCAGTGTTATTATGGGTCCCTGCGCGGGTGGGGCGGTTTATTCGCCCGCCATGACGGACTTTATTTTTATGATAGAGGGCAGCTCTTATATGTTTGTTACTGGCCCCGATGTGGTGAAAACGGTGACGAACGAAGTGGTCACGGCGGAGGAACTGGGCGGTGCGAAAACCCACACCACCAAGTCCTCGGTCGCGGACGGAGCGTACGATAACGACATTGATGCCTTGCAAGAAATGCGCCGTTTGTTTGATTTCCTGCCCTTATCAAACCGCGAAACCCCGCCGAGTCGCCCGTTTTTTGATGAATCAAATCGCGGCGAGTCGTCGCTGGATACTCTGGTTCCTGCGAATCAAAACCAGCCGTACGATATGAAAGAATTGATTTATAAAATCGCCGATGAGGGTAATTTTTTCGAACTGCAAGCGGAGTTTGCTAAGAATATCATCACGGGTTTTATTCGCTTGGAGGGCAGTACGATTGGCGTTGTTGCCAACCAACCTCTGGTTATGGCGGGGGTTTTGGATATTGATTGTTCGCGCAAAGCGGCGCGGTTTGTGCGGTTTTGCGATGCCTTTAATATCCCGATTTTAACGCTGGTTGATGTGCCGGGATTTATGCCTGGCACGGCGCAGGAATACGGCGGAGTCATCAAACACGGGGCGAAATTGCTGTATGCGTATGGTGAGGCTACCGTGCCGAAAGTCAGCGTGATTACCCGCAAAGCCTATGGCGGGGCGTATTGCGTGATGGCGCCAAAGCATCTGCGCGGCGATGTGAATTACTGCTGGCCTAGTGCCGAGATTGCCGTGATGGGGGCGAAGGGCGCGGTGGAAATCCTGTATCGGGCGGAATTGGGCGATAGTGATAAGATTGACGCGCGGCTGGCGGATTATGAGGATAGGTTTGCCAATCCGTTTGTGGCGGCCGAGCGGGGCTATGTGGATGATGTCATTTTGCCGAGGAATACGCGGTTAAGGGTGTGCCGTGCGTTTGCCTCTTTGCGGGGGAAGAAGTTAGAGAACCCGTGGAAAAAGCACGATAATTTGCCGCTTTAGAGTCGGTTAGAAAAAAGAAAAAAAGGAGATAGTTATGGTTAAAAAGAAAAAAAGAAATATATGGGATAAACTTGTTTATTGGATTAAATCAACGGAAAACACAAAAATTTTGAAATCATTAGAACACTACTCACTTTTGTTCGGTTTTGGGATGTTTTTATTATTCGTATCGATGGTTTTTTTACCAGCAAGCAGAGCAGGGATAGGGGTATTAGAGAGTGGAAGTTTTTCTGAAATTGTTAATTTTTTAGAGATTGCCGCTACCTTTGTACTAGTCTTTTTTATATTCATTATGTTTCTAAATATAAATATTCGTTCAAGGACGGAACGAGAAGCAGAACGGTTACGTAAGAAGTTGCGAAAGATTGATCACGACATAAAAGTTATTCAAGCCAGATATGAATATGCAGACGACCCTGAAGAGCAGCAGAAAATATTTGATAAACTTACCGACTTAAGATTAACCCGTTCCGCCTTGATTATAGAAAGTCCGCAAGGGTGGAAGCAAGATATTTCCACCAAATGGGGCATAACGCTTGTTGCATCTCATGATAGACTATTAGATGAAGAGGACCGCCTACGCAGACGTAATCGTTTTAATCTTTTATTTGGAATTGCTGCAGCCCTTATAGGGGCTAGTTTTTTTATGGGCGCAGGGATAGTTTCTTACTATGATAAAACCTTACAAACATTGTCTTTTAATAATTTTCCTTTTTACTACTTACTGTGCATACCTATTACTATTATAAGTGAGGTTGTTGCTATTTTCTTTTTAAGATTATTTGCATTGACGGAGCAAAGTATTGAACGAAATAAAAACGAAATGACAAATATAGAATTGCGCTTAACCGCGAGCCAGTTGTTAGAAGATAAAGACAAGTTTGACTCTCTTGCCGATACTCTTTCCAACGAGGAGCGCAATTTTGTTTTAAAGAAAAATGAAACCTCTGCAACAGCAGATATTGATAAAGTAGATATTGATAGAGCAGTGGAAATTGCAATTAAAGCAATGAAAGCAGGGATTTCATAATGCACAAACACCGCAATTTCCCCTCCCGTTTGCCCAGCAGTGACATCCACTTCACCCTCCGCCGTCCGTCAAAAACTGGCGCAACCCCCATCAAATCGCGCAAGCGTTTCGCCGACCGTCACCCGAAAGACCGCGCCGCCGACCGCGAGTTCTTATTGGCTATTATCACCGCCTTTGGCGCAGAGCCATTCATACGGGGCAACCTTGACGCGGGGCGATTATCGTGGTTGATAGACCGCGAAATCATCCCCGTTCATACCAATTTTAACCCAGCGTGCTATGACGCAGAGCTTCGGGTGGATATCCAAGCCGTCTGCGTTAATTTCCCCGAATTGGCAAAAGAATTCCCCGAATTAACCGCCCAATCAGCCAGCCAAACCACCTCCGAAAACCCGCAAAAGGACACAAACGATTATGCCTAAAACACCAAATAAAACACCCAACTTGCCAAAGAAAATCCTTATCGCCAATCGCGGGGAAATCGCCTGTCGCATCATTAAAACCGCCCAGAAAATGGGGATTAAAACGGTCGCGGTTTATTCCACCGCCGATGCGCTCGCCAAGCACACGACCATGGCGGATGAGGCTGTTTTTATCGGTCCAGCACCCTCTACCGAAAGTTATTTAATGATGGACACCATCATAAAAGCGGTGAAAAAAACGGGCGCGGACGCGGTACATCCGGGCTATGGTTTCCTATCCGAAAACAAACAATTCGCGCAGAAATTAAAAAAAGCGGGGGTGATTTTTATTGGACCGAACGCCCACGCGATTGAACAAATGGGGGATAAAATAACCTCTAAAAAAATCGCGATAGAGGCTGGGGTGTCAACCGTTCCGGGCTTTACGGGCGTGATTGATGACGATAAACAGGCGGTGAAAATCGCCAATGAAATCGGCTATCCCGTTATGATTAAGGCCAGCGCGGGCGGTGGAGGCAAAGGCATGCGGGTTGCGAATAATGACGCACAAACGATAGAGGGCTTTGCCGCGTCTAAATCCGAGGCCGCTTCCAGCTTTGGCGACGACCGCATTTTTATTGAGAAATTTATCACCAGCCCGCGTCATATTGAAATCCAAATCCTTGGCGATACCCACGGAAATTGTATTCATTTGAACGAGCGAGAATGCTCCATCCAACGGCGCAATCAAAAGGTAATTGAAGAAGCCCCCAGCCCGTTTTTGAATGCTAAAACCCGCTCGGCCATGGGCGCACAGGCTATCGCACTGGCGCAATCTGTCGGCTATTCTTCCGCAGGCACGGTGGAGTTCATAGTGGATGCCGCACGGAATTTTTATTTTCTGGAAATGAACACGCGGTTGCAGGTGGAACACCCGATAACAGAGATGATAACAGGCGTGGATTTGGTGGAACAAATGATACGCTCGGCTTCTGGTGCGGCGTTATCGCTGACGCAAGCGGACATTAAAATCAACGGCTGGGCGATTGAATCGCGGCTTTATGCCGAAGACCCGTATCGTAATTTTCTGCCATCGGTCGGGCGATTAACCCGCTATCGTCCGCCCTTGGAAAAAACTGGCGAGCGGGCAATTCGCAATGACACGGGCGTTTATGAAGGCGGGGAAATATCCGTTTATTACGACCCGATGATAGCGAAGCTCTGCACTTGGGCAGGGACGCGGGCGGAGGCTATTGAGGAAATGCGCAGCGCGTTGGATCATTTTGAAATAGAGGGTATTCGCCATAATCTGCCGTTTTTATCCGCCGTTATGGCGCATGAAAAATTCATCAAAGGCGAGGCTACAACCGCGTTTATTGAAGAGGAATATGCGGATGGTTTCACGGGGGTTAGCCTGTCAAAATCGGTTTGTCATAATATCGCCGCCTGTGCTTCTGCGATGTTTCGGCTCAGCCAAATTCGCGCCGCACGGATATCTGGGCGGTTAGATAATCACCGCCGTCATGTCGGTGAAAACTGGGTTGTAACGATTGACGGGCAGGATTTTAAGGTTTGTATTACGCCTATTGCGGGCGGCGCAAGCGTGTTATTTGATAACGGAGAACGCGTGGATGTTGTCAGCGATTGGTTGCCTGGGCAAACTCTGGCGCGGTTTTATTTGAACGATGAATTGTTTGTTTTAAAGGTGGAAAATTGCAAGGCGGGGTTTCGCCTGCGGGCTGGCGGGGCGGATGTGCGGGTTTATGTGCGCTCAAATCGGGTGGCGGAATTGGCGCGGTTAATGCCCCCGCCTTTTGTCCGCGATACGTCCGATTTATTGGTGTGTCCGATGCCTGGTTTAATGATTGATTTGGCAGTTTCGGTGGGTGATGTCGTGGAAGAGGGGCAGGCGTTATGCACGCTGGAAGCCATGAAGATGGAGAATATATTACGTGCAGAAAAGCGCAAACGGATTGTTAAAATTAACGCGGAGGTTGGCGATTCTTTGGCGGTGGATGCGGTGATTATGGAATTTGCGGACGATTAATTAATCATTAATTATAATTAATGAATAATTAATTAGTTATTAATTATTATTTAATTATTGATTATTTAATGATGAAGCCCTAATAACATTGACTCTTTCTAAAAAACCCGCCAAGTTGCAAACATGACAAATAACCCGCACAAAATCTGGCAAGCCCTTGCCAAAGCCGAACTTAAAACCAGAACGCCTGACGATCTGACTTGGCACACCCCAGAAGATATTAAAATAAAACCGCTTTACACGGCGGATGATTTGCCCAAAAATCACCTGAATTCCCTGCCCGGAACCCCCCCTTATTTACGCGGACCAAAGGCGACTATGTACGCGGGTCGCCCTTGGACTATCCGCCAATACGCGGGCTTTTCCACCGCCAAAGAAAGCAACGATTTCTATAAAAAGGGCTTGGCAGCAGGGCAACAGGGTGTGTCCGTTGCCTTTGATTTGGCAACCCACCGAGGCTATGATTCCGACCATCCGCGCGTCGCTGGCGATGTCGGCAAAGCGGGTGTAGCCATTGACAGCGTGGAAGATATGAAGATTCTATTCGACCAAATCCCGCTTGATAAAATCAGCGTTTCCATGACGATGAACGGCGCGGTCATCCCCATTTTGGCGAATTTTATAGTCGCTGGGGAAGAGCAAAACGTGGATATATCCGCCCTATCTGGCACGATTCAAAACGACATTTTAAAAGAGTTCATGGTGCGTAATACCTATATCTACCCGCCCGCGCCGAGCATGCGGATTGTCTCTGACATCATTCGTTTTGCCACGGCGAATATGCCCAAATTCAACTCCATTTCCATCAGTGGCTATCATATTCATGAGGCGGGCGCGAATTTGGCGCAAGAGCTGGCTTTCACCCTGGCGGACGGCAAGGAATACGTGAAATGTGCGCTGGATGCGGGGTTAAAAGTGGATGATTTCGCCCCGCGATTGTCGTTTTTCTTTGCCATTGGGATGAACTTTTTTATGGAAACGGCGAAACTCCGTGCGGCGCGAGTTTTGTGGTATCGAATTATGAAAGAATTCGCCCCCTTGGATGAAAAATCCTGCCTTTTGCGTACCCATTGTCAGACCAGTGGCGTGTCTTTGCAGGAACAAGACCCGCTCAATAACGCTATCCGTACGGCGTATGAGGCGTTGTCGGCGGTGCTCGGCGGGACGCAATCCCTGCACACGAACAGCTATGATGAGGCGATAGCCCTGCCCACGGACGCGGCCGCGCGGTTGGCGCGAAATACGCAGTTAATTTTACAGCATGAAACGGGAATTACCAATGTAATTGACCCCTTGGCGGGGTCGTATTATGTGGAACATTTGACGGCGGAATTGGCCGATAAAGCGTGGGATTTAATCTGTGAAATTGATGATTTGGGCGGGATGACAAAGGCGGTGCAGAGCGGTATGCCAAAGGCGCGGATTGAAACCGCCGCCGCGCAAAAACAGGCACGGATTGACCGTGGCGAGGATGTGATTGTCGGCGTGAATAAGTTTAAAATGGAACACGAAGACCCGATAGAGGTGCGCCAGATTGATAATGTGGCAGTGCGGGCTGGGCAAATCGCGGCTTTGGCGAAATTGCGCAAAACCCGCGATTCGGGGCGAGTTGATGCGGCGTTGGATGCTTTGCAAAAGGGGGCAGAGGGCGATGCAAATCTGCTGGAATTGGCGGTGGAGGCAGCGCGGGCAAGGGCGACTCTGGGTGAGATATCGGACGCTATGGGTGCGGTTTTCGGTCGCCATAAGGCGGAGGTTGAAACCGTGTCTGGGGTTTATGGTGCGGCCTATAAGGATGATGCGGATTTTGCCGCGTTGCAGGGGGCTGTCCGTGATTTTGCTGATAAAAATAGCGGGGCGAGCCCGCGTATGATGGTGGTGAAACTGGGGCAGGATGGGCACGATAGGGGTGGCAAAGTTATTGCGTCCGCCTTTGCTGATATAGGGTTTGATGTGGTTATGGGGCCGTTGTTTCAAACGCCTGTTGAGGCGGCGGATGAGGCGATTGCTGCCCGTGTCCAAGTCGTTGGGATTTCGTCCCAAGCGGCCGCCCATGCCAGCCTTGCGCCAGAGCTGATACACGCGTTAAAGGACAAAGGTGGCGAGGATATTATCGTGATTTGTGGCGGCGTTATTCCCCCCGATGATTATAATTATTTGCGCCAATGCGGGGTGCGGGCGATTTTTGGACCTGGCACGAATATCGTGGACGCGGCACGGGAGGTGTTGGGGCTTTTGAAGATTAAGGGGTAATTAACAATTGACAATTCACAATTAATCCCTAATAATTCCCCATTAACAATTCATAACAAGGAACCACCCAATGATCCCCTATCGCTCCCGCACGACAACCCACGGCCGTAACATGGCTGGCGCACGCGCTCTTTGGCGCGCCACAGGCATGACCGACCAAGACTTTGACAAACCCATCATCGCGGTCGTCAATTCCTTTACCCAATTCGTCCCGGGCCATGTTCATCTAAAAGACATCGGGCAACTGGTCGCTCGCGAAATAGAATCCGCAGGCGGGGTTGCCAAAGAATTTAACACAATCGCCGTGGATGATGGGATAGCCATGGGGCATGACGGTATGCTCTATTCCCTGCCCAGCCGCGAGGTCATCGCCGACAGCGTGGAATACATGGTCAATGCCCATTGCGCCGACGCTCTGGTCTGTATCTCAAACTGCGATAAAATCACGCCTGGCATGATGATGGCGGCGGCTCGGCTGGATTTGCCGTGCTTGTTCGTGTCTGGCGGACCGATGGAGGCTGGCAAAGTCGATATGGACGGCGACCTTGTCTCCGTTGATCTGGTGGATGCGATGGTGGAGGCAGCAAACCCCGACCGCACAGATGCCGAAGTCCTAGCCTACGAGGAATCCGCCTGCCCGACTTGCGGGTCGTGTTCGGGCATGTTCACCGCCAATTCTATGAACTGTTTGGCAGAGGCTTTGGGGCTGGCTCTGCCCGGCAACGGGTCAACTCTGGCAACCCATACCGCACGGGAGGCCTTGTTTCGCAGGGCTGGAAGGCGGATTGTGGAATTAACCCGCGATTACTATGAAAACGGCAATACCTCCGTGTCCGCGCGAGGTATCGCCACGAAATCCGCCTTTGAAAACGCGATGCGCCTTGATATCGCGATGGGCGGTTCCACCAATACTATCCTGCATCTTTTGGCAATAGCGCACGAGGGCGAAGTGGATTTCACCCTTGATGATATTGACCGATTGTCGCGCTCTACCCCCTGTTTGTGCAAGGTTGCGCCCGCCGTGGCGAATGTTCATATGGAGGACATCCACCGCGCGGGCGGTATTTTTGCTCTGCTGGGGGAATTGGCACGGGCTGGGTTGTTACATACCGAAACACCGACCGTGCATAGCGCGACTATGGCAGAGGCGATTGCCAAGTGGGATATAACCCAAAGCAACGACCCTGAGGTGTCGGAATTCTATCGCGCCGCCCCTGGTGGTGTGCGCACGGTGGAGGCGTTTTCTCAATCCCGCCTATACAAAGATTTGGATAAAGACCGCGCGAATGGCGTTATCCGTGCGGGCGAGCATGCTTTTTCTGCCGAGGGCGGATTGGCGGTGCTTTACGGCAATATCGCGCTGGAGGGGTGCGTTGTGAAAACCGCGGGAGTGGATGAATCCATCCATCGTTTCAGCGGCCCCGCCCGTGTCTGTGAAAGTCAGGAGGAGGCGGTCAATCGCATTCTCAGCAAAGACATAAAGGCGGGGGATGTTGTGATTATCCGTTATGAGGGACCGCGAGGCGGACCAGGAATGCAGGAAATGCTGTATCCCACTTCGTATTTGAAATCCATGCGGTTGGGGGCGGTTTGTGCTTTGATAACGGACGGGCGGTTTTCTGGGGGGACGTCTGGTTTGTCCATCGGGCATGTGTCGCCAGAGGCTGGCGAAGGCGGGGCGATTGGGCTGATACAGGAGGGCGATGTGATAGAGATTGACATACCCGCGCGGACGATAAATGTGGCGTTATCGGTTGGGGAATTGGACGCAAGGCGGGTTGCTATGGATGCTTTGGGTTCGGCGGGGTGGCAACCTGCTGAGCCTCGCAAACGCCGCGTATCAAGGGCGTTGCGGGTGTATGCCGCCCATGTTGGCAACGCGTCGCAAGGGGCGGTACGGTTGGATGTTTAGTTGTTAGTTGTTAGTTGTTAGTTATTAGTGATTGGTTGTTAGGAATTGTGGGTTCGTTATTAGAGGTTAAGGGCAGAGGTTTTTTGTTGCGCCCTCACTGCGTTCGGTTGCCCGCCCGCCCACCCCTCCTGCGGAGAGCTGGACGGGTTATTTTTGGCTAAAGCCTGTCCGAGCATCTTTTGCCAAGCCTAAATAAATTTAGAGCAAACCTATCGCCTAGGAAACGACCACCCCTTTACAAACGAATCGGTATCGCGTAAGCCATCACTAACAACTAATAACTAACAACTAACAACTAAAGAAATGTCTGGAACTAATCACTCGGCGGGGGACGACTGGCACGGCCCACAGCCCGTTTTCATCCTCACAAACCCGCAAATGGGGGAAAACATAGGCGCGTCCGCCCGTGCTATGTGGAACTTTGGGCTGGAATCCTTGCGGCTGGTCGCCCCGCGCGATGGCTGGCCAAACCCAAAGGCCGAAGTCATGTCCAGCGGCGCAGGGCGCGTTTTGCAAGGCATAACCCCCTACCCCACGCTCGCCGATTGCACCAAAGATTTAAACACAATCTTTGCCACCACCGCTCGAAAACGCGATTTAACCCAAATCATCCTATCACCCGAAGACGCAATGGCAGAGGCGTACCGCCTAACCTCTCTGGGACAGAAAATCGGCATAGTCTTCGGCCCCGAACGCGCGGGGCTAGAAAACACCGACATAGTCCGCGCGAACGCCCTGATAACAATCCCCGTTAATCCGGCGTTTGCCTCGCTTAACTTGGCGCAATCGGTCGGCTTGCTGGCGTATGAATGGCAACGGGCGCGGATGCGCGATACGGGGGATGCGCCCGCCGCGCTGTTCCCCACGCGGGCGGATGCGGGCGAAATTGAAACTCTGGCGAGCAATTTGGAGGCGCAATTGGACGCGTTGGGCTATTTCTGGCCTGAAGACAAAGCCGCCTCTATGCGGTTATCGTTTCGCAATTTATTCGCGAGGTTGCCGTTAAGCCACGCCGATGTGCGGTTGCTTTATGGGGTGATAAAAAAATTGACAAATCCGCCAAAATAAAATAAAAACCCCCAAAGGACACCCCATGGCAGACTCAAAACGCGCGATATTTGAAGAGGTAAGCGGCGATAAACCCGCCGCCAAATCAACCCCGCCTCGCCCCACACAGACCCATGAAAACTGGCGCGTCCCAATGCGGATTTGGTTTATCACGCTGGCGATTCTGGTCATAGCGATGATAGCCGTTGGCGGGCTGACTCGCCAAACCGATAGCGGGCTTTCCATCACCGAATGGCAACTTATCAAAGGCACCCTGCCCCCGCTATCCGCCGAGGACTGGCAAACCGCCATGCAAAAATACCGCACAACCGATGAATATAAATTGCAAAACAAAGGCATGACTCTGGCGGAATTCAAAACCATATTCTGGTGGGAATGGGGGCATAGGCAACTGGGGCGGTTTATCGGGCTGGTCTGGGCGGTGGGATTTATTATTTTCGCATTAAATATATTCGGAAAAAAACCCCCGCGCCCGTGGCTACGCCGAGCATTAATAATCGGCGGATTGGGCGGCGCACAAGGCGCGATAGGCTGGTGGATGGTCTCGTCTGGATTAGGCGGCGGGATGCTGGATGTCGCCTCCTACCGCCTTGCGATTCATCTGGGATTGGCGTTTATTATCCTATCGGTGTTGGCGTGGTTCATCTGGATGTTGGGGCAGAGCAGCACAGATTTATTCGCCGCTCGGCGACGCAAAGACGAAGGCATGCTGGCTTGGGGGCGCGGATTATGGGCGGTTTGCTTTGCCCAAATTATATTGGGTGCGTTGGTCGCGGGTATAGACGCGGGGCTGATTTACAACGATTGGCCGATGATGAACGGCACGTTTTTCCCCAGCGATAGCGGCCTCGCCTCCCCCGCTTGGCGCAATGTTTTTGAGAACCACGGACTGGTGCAATTTAATCATCGCATCATGGGTTATGCGTTATTTGTGCTGGCTTTTATTGTTTGGATGCGGGGCAGAGCCGCCGCCTATCGCCCGTTACGCGAGCTGTTTGGCATGGTTTTTATTGCGATAATCGGGCAGATGATTTTGGGGATTAGCACGTTGGTTCTAGGTGTGCCTACGGGTTTATCCTTGATGCACCAGATGGGGGCAATCGTGGTTTTATTGCTGATTTTGCGCGGGTGTTTTATTGCGTATTATCCAATGAAAAACGTGTTGCGGTAAGTTTTTTTACTGCCCCCACTTGGGCTCGCGCTTTTCAATAAAGGCGGAAATCCCCTCCACCGTGTCGTCCTGCATCATATTTTCCGCCATCACTTCGGCGGTGAAATCATACGCCTCTGCCACCGACATATCCATCTGCTGATAAAACGCAACCTTACCGATTTTCACGGCAACGCGGGGTTTATGGACAATTAAACGCGCCAAATCAAGAGTGGCATCCTTCAGAACATTCAACGACACGGCATGGTTAATTAACCCCAATTCCTTGGCACGCCGCCCGTCAATAAATTGCCCAGTCGTTAGCATTTCAAACGCTTGCTTACGCCCGATATTGCGCGATAACGCGACCATGGGCGTGGAGCAAAACAGCCCGATATTCACGCCATTAACGGCAAACCGAGTCTCCCTGTCCGCCACCGCCAAATCGCAAGTCGCCACCAGTTGGCAACCCGCCGCGGCCGCCACCCCATGGACTTGCGCGATGACGGGTTGAGGCAGGGATTGTATCCGCATCATTAACGCGGAACACCGCTGAAATAAATCACCGAAAGCCGCACGTCCCCCGTCCGCGTCCGCCCTCGCCCGTGTCATTTCTTTTAAATCATGCCCCGCGCAAAACCCCTTACCCGCGCCACGAATAATGACGGCGCGGATGGTCGCATCCTCCGCTATCAAATCCAACGCGGCATGCAAATCCGCCATTAAATCGTTTGATAAAGCGTTCAATGCTTCGGGGCGGTTCAGGGTTAAAACCGCGATATTTTGCGAGTCCTCGCGGAGGATTAAATTGCTCATATTACCCCCCAGTATGGCTCATATGGCGCGACATCTGCCCGCCTACACGTTGGCGAGAATAATCAAAATCGTGCCCTTTTGGTTTATCGGCAATGGCGGATCGGATGGCGGTAACCACGGCTTCGTCCGTGCCATTGCGCACAACCGCGCGTAAATCCGTGGCGTTTTCCTGCCCCAAACATGGGTACAGAGTCCCCGTGCAATTCAGGCGGACTCGGTTGCAGGATTCGCAAAAATTGTGTGATAAGGGCGTGATAAATCCCAGCCGTTGGTCGGTATTGCCAACCCGAAAATACCGTGCGGGGCCGCCCGTAGCGTGGGCAGATTCGCGCAAATCCCACGTTTTTTCCAACCGAGACCGCAGGTCTGCCAGCGACCAAAACTGCCCCAATCTGTCGGACATATCGCCCATCGGCATGACCTCTATGAAGGTTAAATCCGCGCCGATTTCCCCCGCCCAGATGACCATGTTTTCCAGCTCGTCTTCGTTAATTCCTTTTAATGCGACCATGTTTATTTTCACTGCCAAGCCCGCCGCCCGCGCCGATTCTATCCCGTCCAAAACCTGTGCCAATCGCCCCCAACGGGTGATGGTTTTGAACCTATCGGGGCGCAAAGTATCCAGCGATATATTGACGCGGCGCACGCCCAGAGTTGCCAATGCGCCCGCGTATTTTGTTAATTGCGAGCCGTTTGTGGTCAGCGTTAATTCGTGTAAATCGCCCGTTTCCAAGTGCCGAGATATGGTGGTGAAAAACCCCATTATGCCGCGCCGAACCAGAGGCTCCCCCCCCGTTATGCGTAATTTTGTGATGCCGTTTTTGATGAAAAGCGTGCAGAGGCGGTCGAGCTCATCAAGGCTGAGCAATTCCGTTTTTGGCAGGAAGGTCATGTTTTCCGACATGCAATAAGTGCAACGGAAATCGCAACGGTCGGTAACGGACACGCGCAGGTAATTTATGTTTCGCTGGAAGGGGTCGGTGAGGGTCATTTATTAATTTTTTCTATCCTGTCTCTTCTTTGGGAAAGCGTTTCACCCTCAAACATCCAATAATCAGGACCACGCACCGACACATCATTAGCCGCACCAAAATATTTCTTTAGAACTCTACTAGCGACTGGGCTAACCTTCCCTTTAATTCCTTCAAATTCTATTTGATTTTTTTCTATACTGATAAGTGTTGCAATTTTTGTTTTATCAATAATTCCTGTTTGACCATTAAAGAATACAAGCGTTGAACCGACTGGAACAGAACCAACTGGAATATTTATCATTGAAAATTTAAAAGGGGAGCGTTTTTTTCGTTTCGTAGAAATTGCTTTATCTTGCCCGCGCATAGCGTAGCCTTCAATAAGTGTTTTTGCACCTTCAGTATTAAACTTAAAAAATCCTTTTTTAGAGTCTATACAACAAACACCTAACCCATCATGGATTTCTTTTTCTATTTCTTCCCCATTTTCAACTTCGCATGAATAATAGCATTCAAAACGAGCGGGGACTCCTTCATTAGATGATAAACTCCACAACTCTTGCTCTACATTTGATGTAAGACCTATTTTGATAATGTCTGGCATCATTGCATTTGTAAATATGTAAATAGTTTTTTTCATTGTTTTTCTCCAAAGTTAGATATTGATTCTTTTACAATAACAAAAAATCAAACTCTGTCAAGCCCCCTAATAACTAATAACTAACAACTAATAACTAATAACTATTCCACCGTCACAGATTTCGCCAAATTCCTCGGCTGATCCACGTCCGTGCCTTTGGCAACGGCGGTATGATACGCCAACAATTGCGCAGGCACGGCATACACTATCGCCGCCAAAACGGCAGGCACGGCGGGCATTTCCACCAGTTGCCACACATCAGGCGCACCCGCAGCCCCCGCCGAATCCGTCAATAAAACCACCTTGCCACCTCGCGCCAAAACCTCTTCCACATTGCTTATCGTTTTGTCAAACATAGCATCCTTGGGCGCGAAAACCACAATCGGCATGCGTTCATCAACCAGCGCGATTGGGCCGTGTTTCAGCTCACCACTGGCATAGCCCTCGGCATGAATATAGCTGATTTCTTTCAACTTCAACGCGCCCTCCATAGCGATAGGATACAGCATCCCGCGCCCCAAAAATAATGCGCTGCTCGCCTTCATTAATTGCTGACTTATTTTATTTATCACCCCGTCCAGAGACAGAGCTTGGTTCATAAAATCAGGTAAATTCAACAGGTTATCTATGATTTCACGTTTCGCGGTCGCGTCCATTGCCCCCCGTTCATCCGCCGCTTTCACTGCCAAACACAGCAACACTAACAGCTGGGAAGTGAAGGCTTTTGTCGATGCCACACCGATTTCCACACCCGCGTGAATCGGCAGGACTGCATCTGCCTCCCGCGCGATAGAAGACTCCGCCACATTGACGATTCCAACCGTATAAACGCCCTGCGATTTGCAGTGGCGCATCGCCGCCAGAGTGTCCGCCGTTTCCCCAGATTGGCTGATGAAAATAGCCACAGACCCCGCCCGCATCGGCGAATTGCGATAGCGGAATTCGGACGCGATATCAAGGCTACACGCCACACCCGCCAGTTGTTCAAACCAGTATTTGGCAACGCTTGCGGCCAGATGCGCCGTGCCACATGCTATCAAAGTCAGCCCCTGCAACGCGGCGAAATCCACGCCAATATCAGGCAGAGTCAGGGCAGCATTTTTGCGGTCAATATAATGGGCAATTCCGTCTGCCAGAACCACGGGTTGCTCGTTTATTTCCTTCATCATAAAGTGCTTATACGCACCTTTATCGGCATGGACGGCTTGGCGATTCATCGCGCCGATTTTGCGCACGACGACCGCACCCGCCTCGTCCGTTATGACGACCGAACGGCGGGTTATGACGGCGCAATCGCCCTCCTCCAAATACGTTATTTTGTCGGCCAATCCGTGCAAAGCAATCGCATCAGAGCCAACGAACATCTCGCCCATTCCGTACCCTATCGCAAGCGGCGAGCCATGCCGTGCGGCGATTAATAAATCATCTTCGCCCTCAAATAAAAAACACAACGCGTAAGCACCTTGCAATTCTTTTATTGTTTTTTTTGCGGCTTCTATCGGGGATAATCCGGCGGTTAAATGGGCTTGGCACAGGGCGGATATTATTTCTGTGTCAGTATCGCTTTCAAAATTATATTTGTGCAATTTTGCCCGCAAGGTTTTGTAGTTTTCAATAATGCCGTTATGCACCACCGCAACCCCGCCCGCGCGATGCGGATGGGCGTTATCAAGGGTTGCCGCCCCGTGGGTTGCCCAGCGTGTATGCCCAATTCCAGCCTTACCAGCAAGGGGTTTATGCACCAGAGCATCGGCCAGATTAACCAGCTTTCCCACCGCACGGCGGCGATCCAACGCACCCTTTTGCGAGTCATTAACCGTGGCGATTCCAGCCGAATCATAGCCCCGATATTCCAAACGGCGCAGGGCATCTACCAAAATAGGAGCCGCCTGATGTTTGCCTAAAATTCCAACTATTCCACACATTTAATTTAATCCTTTTTATTATTTTTATTATTTTTATTCGCGGCTTTATTATTTTTATTCGCCATTAACCGCGCCCCCGTGCCTATTTTTTCCACCTGTTCCGCCCGTGTTATCGCCAGCGCATCGGGCGCAACATCCCGCGTTATCACACTGCCAGAGCCGACAACCGCCCCCGCCCCAATCACCACAGGCGCAACCAGAGCAGAGTTTGACCCAACAAACGCCCCTGCCCCGACAACCGTTTTATGCTTGGCAACGCCATCATAATTGCAGGTAATAACACCCGCACCGATATTGCTATCCGCGCCAATATCGCTATCGCCGATATAGGATAAATGATTGACCTTGGCGTTCGCGCCGATATCGCTGTTCTTAATTTCCACGAAATTGCCAACCCGCGCACCCGCGCCAATATCCGCCCCAATCCGCAACCGAGCGAAGGGTCCAACGGTCGCCCCCGCCCTAACATGACAGCCCTCCAAATGGGAAAACGCAGCAATCCGTGCGCCCGTTTCAATACGGACTCCCGCGCCGAAAACGACATTCGCCTCAATACAAACATCGGGTTCAATCTGCGTGTCATAGGAAAAATAAACCGTCTCGGGCGCGTCCAAAGTCACTCCATTATCCATAAAAAATTCACGTTTGCGGGTTTGGTATTGCCCCAAAGCCACCGCCAAATCCCCGCGTGAATTAACGCCCAGAGTATCCGCTTCCCTGCACAAAACCGCACGGGTTTTATAGCCCTTGGCACGGGCTATGGCGACTATATCGGTTAAATAATACTCGCCCTTGGCATTATTATTTCCCACCTGTTTTAACAAATCAAACAACAGACCAGCGTTCAAATAAAACACCCCAGAATTGCAACGGGTTTCTTTGCGTTGGGCGGGGGTTGCGTCCTTTTCCTCGACAATAGCGGTGACCTCATCGCCACGCATAATCAGGCGACCATAGCCCGTAGGACTCGCCGATTCAAACCCCAAAACCGCAATATCCGCGTTCATATCCTGCATTTGTTTTAACTGCGCGGGCGCGATAAACGGCGTGTCACCATATAAAATAAACACCCCGCCGTCAAAATCCGCGAGCGTATCACGGGCGGCCGAGACCGCGTGTGCCGTGCCGTTTTGTTCCTCCTGCAAAACCACACTAACACCCCCAGTAGCATCACCCCAGCCCGCGACTTTATCGGTAATCTCCTCCGCACAATGCCCCGCAACAACGACCGTACGCGCAGCATCCATCTGCCCCGCCGTATTCATCACATGCCACAGCAGGGGCGCGCCCGCCAAGGGATGCAGAACCTTTGGCACGCTGGATTGCATACGGCTGCCCTTTCCAGCAGCAAGAATGATAATTGCCCTTTGCATAATTTGATTTATCCTGTATTATCGCGATTCAGACGCGTTGCTGGCTTTTAGAAAGGTTTTGCCGAAAATAAAAGCCCAAATGCGAAATAGCGTGTTCACAGATGCTTTCAATATATTACAACAGGGGTTTGGGATGGATAAAAAATCGGTTATATTTGATTTGGACGGGACGCTGGCGGATAGCAGTGCCGATTTGATTCACGCGGCGAATGCGTGTTTGGTGGCGAACGGAATGGACGCGGGGATTGATGTTATTGCGGATAAACAGGTCGCGTTTCTGGGCGGGAGAGCCTTGCTGACATTGGGCGCGGGGCGGAGTGGCGTTATTTTGGATGAGGCGGAATTGATGGCTCTGTATCCAAAGTTTCTGGGGGAGTATCGTGCGGGATTGTGCGTTCATACCCGCCCTTATGATGGTGTGGTGGAGGCTTTGGAAACCCTGCGCCTCCGTGATTTTGCGTTGGGTATTTGCACGAATAAACCTTTGGATTTGGCGGTGGATTTGGTCGCAGAGATGGGATTATCCGATTATTTCGGTGCGATTTTGGGCGCGGATAGCCTGCCTGTACGCAAACCCGACCCCGAACATTTATTTGAAACGGTGCGTCAGTGCGGAGCGAATGGTGCGACTCTGCTGGTTGGCGATACGATAACCGATAGCCAAACGGCGAGCAACGCTGGTGTGCCGTTTATTTTATTCACCGATAGCGATGTTGTGCCTTTGGGCGAGGATAATAAACCAATAGGCTATGATGTTTTTATGCGGGATTATAGCGAATTAGCCGATATAGTTAATGGGCTGTTGGGGGATAATAAATGACTCGCCCAGTTTTCACAGGCAATTTCACCCAACAAGAACCCTTGCCCGCAGAGTCCATAACCGCCGCGACAAACGTGTTAAACCACGGGCGACTCCACCGATATAATACCCTGCCCGATGAAATCGCGGAAACCGCTTTACTAGAAAAAGAATTCGCAGAATTCACCAAAGCCAAATACTGCTTGGCGGTCGCGTCATGCGGCTATGCCCTAACAACCGCACTCCGTGCATTAAATGTCAAACCGAACGATGAAATACTAACAAACGCATTCACGCTCGCGCCCGTCCCAGGGGCTATCGCGGCGACAAACGCACGCCCTATATTCGTAGAAACCACGGAAAACCTAACCCTAAACCTCACCGATTTACAAACCAAAATCCGCACATCAAACGCTAAAATCCTGCTATTATCGCACATGCGGGGGCATATCGCGGACATGGAGGCAATCACGCAAATCTGCAAAACCGCGCAAATCCAGATAATAGAAGACTGCGCCCACACGATGGGGGCGGCTTGGAACGGCGTGGCCTCTGGCAGATTCGGCGCCATAGGCTGTTATTCCACGCAAACCTTCAAACACATCAATTCGGGCGAGGGCGGGCTGATGATAACCGATGACCCCGAAATCATGGCGCGGGCGACTATGCTGTCGGGCAGTTATATGTTTTATGACACGCATATCGCGGGGGCTGACCCCGCCAATTTCACCAACATAGCCCTTGATACCCCGAATTGTTCGGGGCGGATGGATAACTTACGCGCCGCGATTTTGCGTCCGCAACTGGCGCGATTGCCCGCGCAAATTATCAAATGGAATGCACTTTACACCACGATTGAAACCGCGCTGATGGGGGTGAATCATATAGCCATTCCCACGCGTCCGCCCGCCGAATCCATCGTTGGCTCTTCCTTTCAATTCCGTTTGCCGAACGCCAAACCCGAGGAAATCCGTGATTTTATAGCCCGATGTGCCGCGCGGGGCGTTGTGTTAAAATGGTTTGGGGCGGATGCCCCGCAGGGCTTTACCTCCGACCATAAAAGCTGGCGTTATGTCACAGCCCAAACCCTGCCCGATACGGATGCGATACTGGCGGGGCTGGTGGATATGCGCCTGCCCTTAACCTTCGCCCCCGCCGATTGCGCCGTGATAGCGGGGATTATCTGTGATGAACTTGGGGAAATATAACTGGCTGGGGCGATAGGATTCGAACCTATAATCTTCGCTACCAAAAAGCGCTGCGTTACCATTACGCCACGCCCCAAACCGTGCGTTTTTGCCTATAATCCAATTTATCGCGATTTGCAAGTGATTTTTTTATATTTGGAGGAAATCAGGGTTGTAAAGTGGCGGGGATTGGGGCAATATATCGTGGAAAGGCAGGTTTGCAATGGATAAAGTGGTAAAGACCGAGGAAGAATGGCGGGCAGAATTGTCCGATTTGGCGTATAAAGTGACTCGGCAGGGTGGCACGGAACGCGCCGGGACGCAGGATAATTTCCCCAAGGAGGCGGGGATTTTTCATTGCGTGTGTTGTGATTCTGCGTTGTTTGAATCGGCGGCAAAGTTTGAGAGTGGCACAGGCTGGCCCTCCTTCACCGCGCCCTTAACGCCCGATAGTGTTGGGGAAAAGGCCGATACAAAGTTTTTCATGCGCAGGGTGGAGGTTATTTGCAATCGGTGTGATGCGCATTTGGGGCATGTGTTTCCCGATGGACCTGCGCCGACTGGTTTGCGGTATTGCATGAACGGGGTGGCGTTGCGGTTTGTGGCGGGCTAAGCGTTCGTTTTTATCCAGTCTTTGGCGAATTGCGATGCCAGTTTTGCCTGTTCTTGGGATAGTTTCGCGCCGATAGTATCACGGGCGGAATGTGCGGGTTCATGTCCGTTTAGGGCGGCGATGGCAAAGAACATATAGGCGGTTATGAAGCTTTTATTGGCGCGAATCACCGCCCCGTTTGTGTAGATTTTCCCCAGAGCGAATTGCGCTGTTACGTCCCCGTTTTGTGCGGAGGCTATTTTTAGGGCTATTCTGTCGGTTGCGCTGTGGGTTTTTAGGATGCGTAGCACATCGGCAAATTTTTCTATACCCTTATCTAATCCAGGGCTATGGGTGCAATGCCACCATTCAATTCTTTTTTTCATTTCGGCTTTCTGTTCATCCGAAAAATTCGCTTCAATTCTAGCTATTCCTTGCCTTGCTATTTCTGCATCTTCTTTGTCTAGTGGCTTTCGTTCATCTGCTAAATCTTCAGGTAAATTCAACAAAAACGCACTATACCAAAAGCAAGAATCCTCAAGTTTTGGTTCAATATCTTCGTATCCTTTTTCATACATAATTGCTAAATAAATTTGCGCCAATGAATAATCGCTCGCGGCAGATGACTTTATCCATTGCTCTGCTTGATAATCATTTTTTTCAACATCCAATGCGTTAGCCCAGATAATCCCCACCTTAAACTTTATATCTGCTGTGATTCCTTTTTCGCGAGCTTTTTTTATTTCAAGCAAATAATTTTCATTATAATTTTTTATTATATCTTTTACAGTTTTTTGTAATGCAGACATCTTTATTTTCTTTCTTATTTAAGAGCTTAACAACCCTTATAGTCTTTCGCAACACATGCCCGCGCTAAATTCTGTGCTTCTATTATCTGTGCAGGTGTCATTTTTTCTGCAACAATATCTCTGTTTTCTGGGGCTAGTTCATCACCATTTGACGCGGCGATATTAAACCACATGTGGGCGCGAAGATAATCTTGTAAAACGCCATGTCCTTTATCATACATCCACCCCAGAGTATTTTGTGAATCTGCATATTCTTGTTCTGCCGATAATCTAAACCATTTCGCCGCCTCTTTGTAATCTTGCAAAACACCCTGCCCTTTACGATACATCTGCCCCGTATTATATTGTGCCTTTACATGTCCCTGTTCGGCGGATAGTCTGTACAATCTCACTGCCTCTTTGTAATCCTGCGGAACGCCTTCCCCGTTATCATACAAAACCCCCAAATTATACTGTGCATCTCTATCCCCCTGTTCGGAAGATAAGGTGTACCATTTCAACGCTTGTTTGTAATCCTGCGGAACACCTTGTCCGTTGTAGTAAATTTGCCCCAAAAAATACTGTGCTAGTACATCCCCTTGTTCGGCAAGGGGTTGAAATTCAGCAAGGGCAGTCGCGAAATCGCCACTATCATAGGCAGTCGCACCCTCATCCCAACCACCAAAAGCAGGGGCGGTCGCCAAAGCAACCGCCACTAAACATAGGGCAACGAATCGTTTCATATCATCCCCCCACTAATAACTAATAACTAATAACTAATAACTAACAACTAACAACTAACAACTAGAATTAGCAACCCCGATAGCTCTTCGCCAGACATTCATTCGCCAAATCCTGCGATTTTTCAATCTGCGAGGGAGTCATTTTTCCCGAAATAATATTTCTATTTTCTGCGCCTTTTTCACTGCCATTTGACGCGGCGATATTATACCACATGTGAGCGCGAACAAAGTCTTGCAAAACACCATGCCCGTTACTATACAGGAAGCCAAAGTTATTTTGGGCATCGGCATCACCCTGTTCGACGGATAATGTGTACCATTTCACAGCCTCTTTATAATCCTGCGGAACGCCTTTGCCGTTATTATACATCAGCCCCAGCTTATACTGCGCCTTTGCATCGCCCAAATCGGCGGATAATCTGTACCATTTCAAGGCCTCTGTATCATCCCGCGCAACGCCGTCGCCATTCTCATACATCAGCCCCAAATTATATTGTGCGTCCGAATTTCCTTGCTCGGCAAGTGGTTGCCATTCACCCAAAGCAGCAGCAAAATCGCCATTTTCAAAGGCATTTACGCCGTCTTGGAAATCAGCAAAAGCAGGAGTGGTCGCAAAAGCAACCCCTGCTAAACATATTGTAAATAAACGTTTCATGTCATTCTCCTTTTCATAGTTATAGTTTGACAATTAGCAGTTAAGCACTAATCAAGAAAATTAGCAACCCTTAAATTAGCAACCCTTAAATTCTTTATTTGTGCAACCCCTTACCAATCGCTTGGCTTGGCGAATTTCCCTTTTGCTCATTTCCTTTTCCAGCAATTCAATGGCTTCGTCCCCATTTTCATGCCCGTTTGCACCAGCAATAGCAACCCACATGTAAGCATATTTTATATCCTTTTCCACGCCTTGCCCGCTATCATACATAAAGCCGAGGTTGAATTGAGAGCGCACATCGCCTTGCTCTGCCGCTAATTTAAACCATTTAAAAGCCTCTACAAAATCTTGCGTCACGCCATGCCCATTCGCATACATAACACCCAGATTCGTCTGCGCATCGGCCAAATCATTCTGCACCGCCGCGCGATACCATTCCAAAGCCGTTTCATAATTTTGCTCTACCCCCTGCCCGTTTTGATACAAAACGCCCAGATTATTCTGCGCCAAAGGATAGCCCTGTTCCGCCGATTTCGTGTACCATTCCACGACTTTTTTATCGTCCTGCTTCACGCCTTGCCCGTTGGCATGCATTAACGCCATAAAGAATTGGGCAACCGCGTCGCCTTCATCCGCCAGAGGTTGGAATTCCGCCAGTGCGCCAGCAAAATCGTTCGCTTGATACTTCTCCCACCCCTGATACAAATCCGCCAGAGCAGGCATGCCCGCGAACAGAGTAAAAGCAATAGTCCATAGTGCGACAAGTTTTTTCATTTTTTCATTTCCTTATTTTAATAAAATTTGGTGAGGATGTTCCCCGCATGTAGGGGTTTTTATTGAAAAACGCGGGGATGTCAAGTGTATTTTACGCAAAATACAATCAATTGTGATTTTTGGTGCGGGGAATTGTGGATTTCGGTGCGGGAAATTGTGGATGTGGTTATTGCTGATTCGCTATGGATTGCGTGTCTATATTGCCAAAAGTCCCGAAAAGCTGTTGCAGGAATGTAGGGCCACGCACCGCCGTGTCGGTGATTCGCCGATTCAGCACGACTATTCGCCCGTCCTGCAACCCGAATCGTTCGATATTCGCCAGAATCCCGTTGCTATCAAAGCTAATGGCAACGATTTCACGCGATTCTATCTTTGGAGTCAACGCCCCGCGATGCACAACCGTGGTGGCGATATAATACCATTCATCATCAACCAACCCGCCTTCGCTGGTGGGCGGGCCGACGACCTCCGCCACGCTATCGCGGTTATCAAAACCAACGGTCAGCTGTTGCATTTGCCCCTCCGTTGGGGCATGCCCGTGATAGCGGGTAACGGGGGAACAGCCCGTGAGGATTAGGCAAAGCAGACCAGCCGCCAAAATAATGTTATGTCTTTGCATCGTCCCTGCCTGTTTGGGTTGCCTTTTGTGTGGCTTCGCTTTACAATGATTAGCGACCTTATGCAAGAGCAAATAAAGGGGGGTGACACTATGACACAGGCTAAACCACAAAAAGTGTCCTCCTTCACCATGCTGGTGGGGCAGGTAATACGGCAAAAGGGTGCAAAGTTTGATTTCAATCTGGATGGAGTCGCCCGTTTGGACGGCGCGGCGCAGTTAAAAATCGTGAAAATATCCAAACTGCATTTTCGCGGGACGATTACGCCCTTGGGGGCAAAGGATTGGCAGATGGAGGCGACTTTGGGCGCGTCTATCGTGCAGGAATGCGTGGTCAGTTTAACCCCCGTTAAGACCCGAATCAGCGAATCAATCACCCGTCATTTTATTACGGGGGAGCATGGTTCGCGGGTGGAATCCCCCGAACAGGTGGAAATGGATGGCAATACCGAAACCGACCCGACCCCCGATGTCTTTGATTTTGTGCAAATCGCATTGGAGGCTGTGGCATTGACTATGCCCGATTATCCCCGTGCCGAGGGTGCGGTTTTGCAAAATACTTTGCAAAATCCGCCTGAAATCCCTATGGAACCCGAAAAACCTTTTGCAAAACTAGCAAAATTAAAGGACAAATTAGAAAATAATGCAAATAACGGGGATTAGGGCTTGCAATTCGGTAAAAAATTTGCAAATAACGACCTTTGCAAAGCCCCTGCCAGTGCAGGTGTGCTTTTTTCGTAATCTATTAGAGGTATCTTATGGCCGTTCAAAAAAACAAAGTCTCCAAATCACGCCGCAATAAACGGCGGGCGCACGACGCACTCACCCCTGAAAATCCCAACGAATGTCCAAATTGTGGCGAGCTACGGCGACCCCATCACGTTTGCCCTTCTTGCGGACATTACAACGCACGTCTGGTGGAAACTCAGCCCGAAGAAGTCGAACAGGATGACGCGGCCTAACGCGGCGTTAATACTCTGTTATGAAGGTTGGCCAAGACACGTCTGATTCTTTGGCAAAGGCTACGCCAAATGGTACTATTTCCAATGGTACTATTTCTATTGATGCGATGAGCGGGGATCGCGATAGTGCTACCATCATTGCAGGGTTGAATATCGCGGTAAAGCAAGAGCCTGATATTCGATTCTTGGTGCATGGGAATACGACCGTTATCGCGCCGTTATTAAAACGATATAAAGACCTTGCCCCGCGTTGCGAAATCCATCATGTGGAAAAAATCATCGCTATGGATGAAAAGCCAAGCCATGCTCTGCGACATGGGCAGGATAGCTCCATGTCCGCGACTATCCTTGCGGTAAAGGATAAACAGGCGGCCGCGGCTGTGTCTTGTGGCAATACCGGGGCGTTAATGGCTATGTCTATGGTGGCGTTGCGCAAATTGCCCAATGTCTATCGCCCCGCGATTGCGGTTTTATGGCCGTCTATGAACCCTGCTGGGTTTAATGTGATTTTGGATATGGGGGCGGATATTCGCGCCGATGCCCCCGATTTGTTAAAATACGCGCTGATGGGTGCGTCCTATGCTCGGAATGGTTTGGGGATTAAACACCCGCGTATTGGGCTGTTAAATGTGGGAACAGAAGAGCACAAAGGGCGGTCAGAGCTGCGCGAATCGTATGAATTAATGGCGGAACATTTTGCCGAGCATGACTATAAATTTATTGGATTTGTTGAGGGCAACGATTTCGCCAGTGACGCGGTGGATGTGATTGTGACGGACGGATTTAGCGGTAATATCGCCCTGAAAGCCAGCGAAGGCACGGCTCGGCTGATTCGCACCCTTTTGGTCGAGGTTTTGACTCGGTCATTATGGTCTAAATTCGTGGCGTTCCTGATGCGCCGTAAGATTAAGAATTTAAACAATCGTATTGACCCGCGCCAAGTCAATGGCGGTGTTTTCCTAGGGCTGAATGGAATCGTGATAAAATCCCACGGTGATGCCGATGCTACGGGCATTGCCGCGGCTGTTGGGCTGGCGTACCGATTGACTAAAATCGGGTTTCAAGAAAAAATCGCGGCGCGGGTTGCATTAAGCACCGAAACCGCCCATAACGAATAACGCGTGAAAGGAACGTATTATGACTATCAGAGCCGTTCCCATAGGTATTGGGCATTATCTGCCCGATAACGTTTTTGAAAACAAGGATTTTGAGGGGAAGCTGGACACTTCTGATGAGTGGATACGCTCACGCACGGGGATTGAACGGCGGCATTTCGCGGCGGAGGGGCAGTTGACCTCTGATTTGGCGATACGCGCGGGGCGGGCGGCGTTGTCGCAGGCGGGGATTGATGCGGGCGATATTGATGCGATAGTATTGGCGACCTCTACCCCCGATAGGACGTTTCCCTCTACTGCCACGAAAGTGCAGGCTGGATTGGGGATAACGACTGGGTTTGCCTTGGATATACAGGCGGTTTGCGCGGGGTTTATTTATGCTTTGGCAACGGCGAATAGCTTCATTATATCGCGCCAAGCAACCCGTGTTTTGGTGATAGGGGCAGAGACTTTTTCACGGATATTAAACTGGGAAGACCGCACAACCGCCGTATTATTCGGCGATGGCGCGGGGGCGGTTATATTGGAAGCGCAGGATTTGGCTGGGGATGTTGGCGACCGTGGAGTGTTAGCAACGGATTTACACGCGGACGGGCGGTATGGTGATATTTTATATGTGGATGGTGGGGTGTCAAGCACTCAAACCTCTGGGGTTTTGCGGATGGAAGGGCGCGAGGTTTTCAAACATGCGGTGGAAAAACTGACGCAAAGTGGCGAGCTGGTTTTGGGTGCGTTAGGTTTGGTAAGCGATGATATTGACTGGGTTATTCCCCATCAGGCGAACGCACGGATTATTGCGAAAACGGCTGCGAAAATGGGGATTAGTATGGATCGCGTGATTATGACGGTTGCTGACCATGGCAATACTTCCGCCGCGTCTATTCCCTTGGCTTTGTCCGTGGCTGTTGGGCGTGGGCAGGTGAAACAGGGGGATTTGCTGTTAAGCGAAGCGATTGGTGGCGGATTGGTTTGGGGCGCGGCGGTGATGCGTTGGTAACGATTAGTGATTAACGATTAATGATTAATGATTCTTTTCTTGCGCCCTCACTTGGGGGCAAGCCCCTTCGTTCGGGCTTCCCGCCCGCCCACCCCTCTGCGAGGCTTGGGCGGACGGGTTTTTATGGCTAAAGCCTGTCTTTGTATCTAGGCAAAGCCTAAATAAATTTAGAGCAAACCTATCACCAATTCCCAAGTATTCTTTGCAAATAATCCAATCTATAATCTTGTTATTCCAGATAGTAAATTTATAAAGAACCTATCGTCTTGCAACCCAAGGGCTTTTGGCATGCCCCCACGAAGTGGGGGCTACGCACAAAAGACCACGCTGGTCGGTATTTCGAAGAAATGACGAAGACCCGAAGGGCACCACTAACAACTAGCAAAAAATATTTCACAACTAAAAAACAAATTTTCACAAATTCACGCTTGACACATCGCAGGGCAATCCGCTAGACTGCCCCAAATAAAAACCAAACTGCCCGCTATAATAGGAGACCTCATGGCACACAGAACCATAACCCGCTTGGATTTAACGGATTCCATCTGTCGCGAGGTCGGGCTATCGCGCAACCAATCCGCCGAACTGCTGGAAAGCATCATAACATCAATGAGCGAGGCTATGGTCGCAGGCGAAGACGTAAAAATATCGTCATTCGGCACATTTAAACTGCGCGATAAAACCGCCCGCGTTGGGCGCAACCCGAAAACAGGGGAAGAAGTCACCATCAAACCGCGCCGTGTGATTTCATTCCGTCCCTCTCATTTGATGCGCAACCGCGCCGCCACGGGGCCAAAACACCGCCCCGTCAGCCGAATCGCCGCCTTTGGCGCGAACACCAAAACAGATACGTAATTTTGGGCTATGAAAAAATCTCCACAGGCATTTAGAACGATTTCAGAGGTCGCAAATTGGCTGGATACCCAGACCCATGTCTTGCGTTTTTGGGAAAGCAAATTCAAACAAATCAAACCGATTAAACGCGCCGGGCGGCGGTATTATCGCCCGCAGGATATGCAGGTTTTGGGCGGGATAAAGGCGTTGCTACACGGGCAGGGATTGACGATAAAACATGTGCAGGGGTTGCTGGCGGAACAGGGGATTTCTGCCGTTGTATCGCTGTCACCCGATTTGAATTTTGCTGGTGCGGATAAGGTGGAATTGGTGGAAGAGGTGATTGTGGAAGAGGTTGCCAATGAAACTGTGGATGAGGTTGTTGTGGAAGAGGTCGTTGCCAATGAAACCATCGCTGAACCTATCACTGAACCCATAAACGATATTTCTAACGATAGTGCCGAAGACGTGCCAGCCCTGCTGGATGCCATGGGTGTGCCCGCTAATACACCCAGTGAAACCCCCACCGAAATCCTCACCGATACACCTGCCGAAATCCTCACTGAAACCCCCACCGAAACCCCCAGTGATACCCCCGCAACCACCCTCACCCAAGACGAATTAAAAAACATTTACCACCAGTTAAAAGACATCCGCAATCGCATGGGTCGCTCTCTGGCGGCACTTTCGCAATAAAACCCGCGAAATCCACCGATACCCGCCCGTTAAACCCGCGATTCCCCTTGCAAAAGCGGACGCATCCCTGCTATACGAGCGTGATTCGGGCTATAGCGCAGTCTGGTAGCGCGTTCGTCTGGGGGACGAGAGGTCGCAGGTTCGAGTCCTGCTAGCCCGACCATTTTTTTAACAGCCCCAAACTGGATAACCTGATATGGCGCAGACAGATAAACAGGCACAAAAACAAGGTGTTTTACCATCGCAAGCAATCCGCGCGATGGTTGCCGCCGAATCGATTCGCGCATCACGCAAAATAACCGATGACCAAATCCAACCTGCCAGTTTGGATTTGCGATTGGGTGCGATTGCCTACCGAGTCCGTGCGTCTTTTCTGGCGGGTTCTGATAATAAAGTCGCCGACCGCCTGCCTCGTTTTCAAATGCATGCGGTGGATTTAACCCAAGGTGCGGTGCTGGAAAAAGGCTGTGTTTATCTGGTGCCTTTGCTGGAAAATCTGCGTCTGCCGAAAAACATCAGCGCGGTTACCAATGCCAAGAGCTCCACTGGTCGCGTGGATTTATTCACCCGTTGCATCACCGATTATGGCGTGGAATTTGACCGTATAACGGCGGGCTATGACGGCCCGCTTTATGGTGAAATCTGCCCGCGTTCGTTTTCGATTTTGGTACGCGAGGGCATGCGATTGAACCAGATTCGGTTTCACCAAGGGCAGTCTATTTTATCGGATGCAGAGCTGACCGCGTTGCACGCGGATCGCCCCCTTGTCGATGGTAGGGCGCAGATTGATAACGGCTTGCGGTTTTCTGTGGATTTGCAATCTGGGCTGGTTGGCTATCGCGCGAAACCCCACGCGGGGTTGATTGATCTTGATCTTATTAACCATTATAAAATTGATGATTATTGGGAAGAGGTGCAAGCAAATGATGGGCAGATTATTTTAGACCCAGGCGCGTTTTATATTTTGGCGAGCCAACAGGCCGTCCATATCCCCCCCGATTATGCGGCGGAAATGGCTCCGTATTTGGCTATGGTCGGTGAATTCCGCGTCCATTACGCGGGGTTTTTTGACCCTGGTTTTGGGCATAATGCGGCTGGTGGTGCTGGCTCTCGCGGGGTTCTGGAAGTCCGTTGCCACGAAGCCCCTTTTGTTTTGGAACACGGGCAGAGCGTCGGGCGACTGGTTTATGAACGGATGGCGGAAGTGCCGGATATTTTGTATGGCGATGGGAAAATATCGTCCAATTATCAGGGGCAAGGGTTGAAATTATCCAAGCATTTTAAGACGGGCTAGTCTTTTGGTTTTTTTGATTGGTCTTCGGGCGAATTTTCACGTTCTTTACGCGCCCGTAACATAGCCTGTCGTAACGCCTGCGCACCGATTCGCAAAACGACCACTTGTAAGACCTTGAACACGACTCGGCTTATCATTCAAACAGCTCCTCATCCTCATCCAAATCCTCATCTTCATCCGAATCCAAACGAACCCCTTCACCATCCGCATTATCGGGCTGCCCGAACGCCGCCTCCATCAGGCCAGAGGGCGGGGCATTATCCAACAGACCACTATCGCGCAGCTCTTTTAACCCAGGCAAATCGCCCACGGATTCCAGCCCAAAATGATCCAAAAACGTCTCTGTCACCAAAAACGTCACGGGGCGACCGGGGCTTGCCCGCCGCCGACCCAGCTTTATCCACTCCAATTCCAGCAGCACATCCAGCGTCCCACGCGATACCGCCACGCCGCGAATTTCCTCAATTTCACCACGCGTGACGGGCTGATGATAGGCGACAATCGCCAGAGTTTCCATCGCCGCACGGGATAATTTACGCGCCTCCACGCGGTCTTTACGCATTAAAAATCCCAAATCGGGGGCGGTGCGAAACGCCCAGCCATCGCCGACTTTGACCACGCGAACGCCTCGGTTTTTATAGCGGGTTTGCAGTGCCGAAACCACCTCTGCCACATCGCACCCCTGTGGCAAACGCGCCAACATTTCCTTGGCGGTTTGGGGCTCGGACGCGGCGAATAAAATAGCCTCAACCATCCGTTCTTGTTCATTCAAAGGGGGGGCTTCAAAACGGATATTGGCGGAGGATTTGCCCGTTTTATTTTTCACATCTTTTTTCATGCGAGTTTTCCTTTTATTTCTAGTGGGCTAAACGGCTCTGCTTGGCGAAAATCCAGCTTGCCCTGCCGTGCCAATTCCAAAGTCGCCATGAAAGTTGACGCGGTGGCAGAGCGACAAAGTTCGCTATCTTCACGCCAGCCATCGGGCAAAAATTGCTCCAACCCCGCCCATTCAATCGTCGTTCCCAAAAGCCCGCGCATCCGCGCATAGGCTTGCTCCATCGTGAATAAAACGCCCCGCGTCCGCGTGTGCAACGGCACGAAATCATCGCGCGTGCGCAACCTTGCATAGGCTTGCATTAAATCCAAAACCCCCGCGCGATAGGTGATAATCAAGTTTTCACTGACCGATTCCTGCGTCCCACGGGCAAAGAAATCACGCCCCATTTGGTCGCGCCCCATCAGGCGAGCGGCGGATTTGCGCATAGCCTCCAACCGTTCCAATTGGAACGCCAAACGCGCCGCCAATTCCGCCCCACTGGGCGCGTCATCGGTCGGATCAACGGGCAGTAACAGGCGCGATTTCAGGAACGCCAACCACGCCGCCATAACCAAATAATCGGCCGCGAGTTCCAGCCGCAAAGCCTTAGATTTTTCAATAAACGCAAGATATTGTTCCGCCAATTTTAACACGGATATTTTGCGCAAATCCACCTTTTGCGTCCGTGCGAGGTTCAGCAAAACGCTGAGCGGCCCTTCATAGCCATCCACATCAACCAGAAAAGCATACTGGTTTGTTTGCAGGTTTATCGGGGGGGTGTCAAAATCGTCCATGTGTCATTATACTCCTGTTTTACCCTTTTTATCAAGGGCGTTCAGCAAGGGTTTTAACAGGCTATCGGCCAAATCCGCATCAAACGGTTCGGGCGGGATTCGCAGTGCCAAAGCCGCATCCGCACGGGTTAAAGCCTGCCCCGCCAAGGCGGGGGTCTCGGTTAAAATAGCCGTCATCTCAGTAGGGTCGCCATTGCAATGTAGGACAATATCACAGCCCGCTTTCACGGTCTTTTTTGCCCGCTCGGCAAAGCCACCCGCCAAGGCTTTCATAGATAAATCATCGCTCATCAGCAGTCCGTCAAAGCCAATATCATCGCGTATCATCCGTATAATCTTTGTGGAAAAAGTCGCGCATTCTTCGCCGTCCAAAGCGGGGTATAAAATATGGGCGGTCATCGCCATCGGCAAATCGGACAGACGGCGAAACGGGGTGAAATCGGTTTGCAAATCTTCACGCGTTGCGTCGACTCTGGGCAGTTCCAAATGGCTATCCAGCGTCGCCCGCCCATGCCCCGGAATGTGTTTGATAATCGGCAAAACTCCGCCCGCCAGCAGGGAATCGGCAACCGCCCGCCCGATTTCCGCCACAGTATCCGCATCGCGCCCATAGCACCGATTAAGGATAATATCGTGGGCATTGGCGGTCGGCACATCCAGCATCGGCGCACAATTCACATCAATCCCCAAATCGGTTAGCTCGGCGGCAATCAGGCGATAACGCAAAGCCATAGCGCGCCTTGCGTCTGCTAGATTTTCGGAACGTTCCATCTGGGCAAGCGGGGGCAGCCACTCGCGCCAAAGCGGGGCGGTTAAACGCGCAACTCGCCCGCCTTCTTGGTCAATTAAAATAGGCGCGTGGCGACCCACGCTTTCACGTAATTCGGCGCATAAGGCGCGGATTTGCGCGGGGTTTTCTATATTTCGGGCGAATAAAATAAACCCCCAAGGCGCGGCATCGCGGAAAAACGCGAACTCTTGTGGCGAGAGGCGGGTTGCCAAACAGCCAAATATCGCGGCGGTTTGGGTCATTGTTCGGTATCCGATTCGGTATTTAATTCGGTATCTGATTCGGCTTCCGATTCTGTGGCGGGGTTTGGCTCTGGCTCTGGCTCTGACTCTGGCAAAACCAAATCATCCGCGTTCAAACCATAGCCATAGGGGGCAAGAATCACCCGCTCTGGATTCGGCGCGACCGTGCCGTTTTCCTGCACTTGATTGATTGACAGGCCTTTGTATTCCACGATCAAACCGCTGGGATCAAGGGGCGCAATACGGGCAGGACCCTCGGCGCGTTTTATCACGCCAACCCCCGTATCACCACGCAAGGCAATCCATCCGCCCCACGCTATCATAGCGATAAACAAGGTCAGCCCAAACACAGGCAACAGAATTTTCGTCAGGATTTTCGCCACTTTGCCCGCCTATAATTCGTCCATAGGGGTCACGCCCAAAATTCCCAAACCGCAAATTAACGCGGTTTCAACCCCGCGAAGCAACGCCAAACGCGCCGCCCCCCGCGTGGGATTATCCGTATCAATGATTTTCAAATCCGCATCATCTTTGCCCGAATGCCAGAAAGTATGAAAGGCGGACGCCAAATCATACAGATAAAACGCGATGCGATGTGGCTCGTTATGAATCGCCGCCAGCTCCACCAGTCGCGGCCATTCCGCCAACTTTTTCATCAATTCCAATTCGCGTGGATGGGTGAGTGTGGCGAAATCCGTGCCGAGTGTCGCGTTCAATTCCTCCCGTTCAATCTTGCGAAACACCGATTTCACCCGAGCGTGGGCGTACTGGACATAATAAACTGGGTTGTCTTTGGATTCCTCCAAAACCTTTTCAAAATCAAAATCCAAGGGCGCGTCATTTTTACGGGTGAGCATGGTGAAACGGACAACCCCAGCATCCACCTGTTCCAGCAAATCGCTTAACTTAACAAAAGTGCCAGCCCGTTTGGACATTTTATACGGCTCGCCATTTTTCAGCAATTTTACCAGTTGCACGGTCTTTATATCAAAATCAATTTTTTTGTCAGACAGAGCGGAAACCGCCGCCTTCATCCGTTTAATATAACCGCCATGGTCAGCACCAAAAATATTAATAAGGCGGTCATAACCGCGATTTAGCTTGTCATAATGATAGGCTATATCGGGGGCAAAATACGTCCAACTGCCGTCAAATTTTTGGATAGGTCTATCGACATCATCGCCATAATCCGTGGATTTAAAAAGCGTTTGTTCGCGGGCTTCCCAATCCTCCAACTGCTTGCCTTTCGGCGGGGGGAGCGTACCTTGATAAATCAAACCTTTTTCCCGTAAAGCCTCTATCGCTTGTTCAATTTTACCCGTATCATAAAGCGATTTTTCGCTAAAAAACACATCCATTTTAATGCCAAGCATTGCCAAATCCGCACGGATAAGCTCCATCATTTCATTAACCGCATGGACGCGAAATATTTCCTGTTCTTCAGGCGAAAGCCCGCCGATAAATTGTGGTTTATATTTTTTTGCCAATGATTTGGCGGCCTCTTGCACATATTCCCCTGGGTATAAATCTTCATCATTAACGAACTTAACATCCACGCCACATGCTTTTTCATAATGCGGATAGATAGACCGCACCAGCACATCCACCTGCGCCCCTGCATCATTGATATAGTACTCACGGGTGACATCATAGCCAACAAACGCAAGCAAATTCGCCAGCGCATCGCCGAAAACCGCGCCCCGCGTATGCCCTATATGCAACGGCCCCGTTGGATTGGCAGAGACATATTCAACATTCACTTTCTGCCCCGTGCCGAGGTCAGACCGCCCAAAATCCGCACCGTCATGCAACAACGCAGTCAGGAATTCATGCCAAATCGGGGTGTTCAAATGCAGGTTCAAAAACCCGGGGCCCGCAATATCTATGTTGGCAATTCTGCCATCATCACGCAACCGCGTTGCCAGTTTATCCGCCAGCTCGCGGGGGTTCTGCCCGCATGCTTTGCCGAGCACCAGTGCCGCGTTTGTCGCCATATCCCCGTGTAATTTATCGCGAGGCGGCTCTACCGTGATAGGCGTGAAATCCAACGCCGAGGGCAAATCGCCCGCGTCCTGCATCTGTGCCAAACAATCCAGCACAAGGGTTTTTATTTCTGCAAATACATTCATCGGCGCGGGGTTTCCAGTGTGGTTTTAGTGTGGTTTTATCAAGTGATTTTATCGGTTGTCATATCGGCAATCTAGCACAAACGGGCGGGTTTGTGAATTGCTAACTGCCTATCTTATCGTACAAATTCGTGGCAAAATTATCGGTCATCCCCGATAGATAATCGCTGATTGCACGCATGCGCAAGGTTTCGGGGGCGATAGGATTATTGGAGCCATTATCGCTCTTATATTGGCTATTATATTGGCTATTATATTTCCTATGTTGCCAATCCAAGGGCAACTCCAACGCACCCTCAGCAAACGCCGTAAACAGCCGTTCGACAATCACCGCATACTGTTCTCGTTTTTTCATAATCCCCGCGCTCCAATACATATTCTTTTTCAAAAAATCGCGGATTTCCTTTAAATCCTGCCCGAATGACGCGGATAAATCTATCGTTTGCGACCCAGAATTCCGCAAATCATCAACCGATTTCATACCTGCCAAACGCGGAGTCGCGGTATCAATCACATTGCCTGTCATGTCTTTAATCAAACAACGCAACATCTCAAACTGGCGTTGATGGGGCGTTAATCCAGAGTATTTTGCATCAACTTTACGCAGAGCCTTAGCGATTAAATGCAGGTCTTTTATATCATCCAAACCAAACAAACCCGCCCGCAAACCATCATCCAAATCGTGGTGGTTATAGGCGATATCATCGGCAATCGCGGCTATCTGAGCCTCACCACTGGCATAGCTCGCCAATTCCAAATCGTGCCGCGCGGTATAATCCACTAAAATATACGGTATCGGTTTTTTCGCATCGGTGACGGGGCCATTATGCTTCGCCATACCCTCCAAAGTCTCCCAACTCAGGTTCAATCCGTCAAAATCGGCGTAGCGGTTTTCCAATTCGGTCACGATTTTTATCGCTTGGGCGTTGTGGTCAAACCCGCCATAATCCGCCATCAAGGGGTTTAAAACATCCTCGCCCTTATGCCCAAACGGCGGGTGTCCCAAATCGTGGGACAGAGCAATCGCCTCGGTCAAATCCACATTAAAGCCCAACGCCACTGCCAGAGTCCGTGCGATTTGCGCAACCTCCAAAGTGTGGGTCAAACGAGTGCGGTAATGGTCGCCCTCATAGGCCACAAACACTTGGGTTTTGTGCATAAGACGGCGAAACGCCATGGAATGAATGATTCGGTCGCGGTCGCGGGCAAAAACGGAACGATAACCGTCAATCGCCTCTTTTATCAAACGCCCGCGAGTGTTTTCATCCTTGACTGCATAGGGTTTGGTCGTATTTTCGGGCATGTGTTTAATCTTATCTTGTTATATTGAAATAAACACTCTATACTATTTTTTAACGAAACGGAAACCGCTATGACCCTTACCCTGCCGCCAACCGTGACCGCCCGCGCCTTTGCCCGTTTGCGAGCGATTAACAACGACACCACGCGCCAATGCCTGCGGGTAGCGGTTTTGGGCGGTGGGTGCTCTGGTTTTCAATACGATATTACGCTGATTGACACGCCCGAAACGGACGATATTATCATAGCCAGCGATGGGCAGAGGGTGGTTATTGACACGATATCCCTGCCATTTCTGCACAACGCCACGATTGATTTTAAGGAAGAGTTAATAGGGGCGCGGTTCATCGTTGATAACCCGAATGCGACCAGCTCTTGCGGTTGCGGGACAAGCTTTTCCCTATGAAAATAGCGACTTTTAACATAAACGGGATAAAAGCACGGATGGTTGCGCTGTTGGCTTGGCTGGAACAGGCGCGCCCTGATATTGTGTTTTTGCAAGAGATAAAATCGGTGAATGAAGCGTTTCCCCGCGAACCTATTGAGGATTTGGGGTACGAAATCATCTTAAACGGGCAAAAGGGATTTAACGGGGTTGCGATTTTATCGCGCTATCCTTTGGAGGATGTATCGTTTGCGCTGCCCGGTGATGACACGGATGAACAGGCGCGGTGGCTGGAGGCTACCGTGATAGGTGAGGCGGATTCCTTGCGGTTATGCAATTTGTATTTGCCCAATGGCAACCCTGCGCCTGGCCCGAAATACGATTATAAACTGGCGTGGATGGCGCGGTTGGAGATGCGATTGGCGCAATTATTGCACGAGGAACAGCCGTTTTTATGCGCGGGTGATTTTAATATCATCCCCCAGGCCGAGGATTGTTGGGATGAATCCGCGTGGCGCGATGACGCGCTTTATTTGTTGTCTTCGCGTACAGCCTATCGCCGTATTATCAACCTAGGGTTGACGGATGCTTATCGTACCTATCATCAGGGCGCGGGCGCTTATACATTCTGGGATTATCAAAGCGGGTCGTGGGCGAAAAACCACGGGATACGGATTGACCATATTTTGCTGTGTCCAAGGGCGGCGGATTATTTGAACGACTGCCAGATTGACCAAGATACGCGGGATGGCGAACGCCCGTCGGATCACGTGCCGATTTGGGTGGATATTAGTTGTTAGTTATTAGTTGTTAGTTATTAGTTATGGTCTGTCCTTGTATCTAGGCACAGCCTAAATAAATTTATGACAAACCTATCGTCTTGTAACCAAAGGGCATCACTAATCATTAATCATTAATCATTAATCATTAATCACTAATCACTAATCACTAAATCAGTCGTCCCGATGGACTTTTTCACTGCGTTCGTGGCGTTCCTGCGATTCCAAAGATAGGGTAGCAATCGGGCGCGCTTCCAGCCGTTTCAGCGAAATCGGCACGCCCGTTTCTTCGCAATAACCGTAAGACCCGTCCTCTATCCGCCGCAACGCGGATTCAATTTTGCCAACCAATTTGCGCTGGCGGTCGCGGGTGCGTAATTCCAGAGCACGGTCAGTTTCCTCAGACGCGCGGTCGGTCGAATCGGGAATCGGGCGCGCGCCTTCTTGCAGACCTTCAATCGTATCACGCGAATCCGATAAAATAGCGGATTTCCAAACTTCCAGCTTGCCGCGGAAATACGCCTGTTGGCGTTCGTTCATAAACGGCTCTGATTCGTCGGGTTTGTATGTCTCTCTTTTATCGGTCATCTTTTGTGCCTTTCAGTGTTGGCGTAACGCGGGCGTTTGGCGTGTATAGCATATATTAACAAAATATTAACAAAATTGCGAGTCTTTTTAAAACTTTAAACAAAGATTAAATAATGATTAACGATTAACGATGAATGATTAACGGATTAGCCCTTGCGGGTCTTCGTAATCGCTTGCGCGATACCGACCAGCGGGGTCTTTTGTGCGTAGCCCCCACACAAGGGCAGTTGAACCTGCCCGATAAGACAAAGATTCGTGGGAGCATGCCAAAAGCCCTTGGGTTTCAAGATGCTAGGGATTCTATAAATTTACTATCTGGAATAACAAGACGTTAGAGTGGTTTATTTGCAAAGAATACTTGGGAAATGGTGATAGGTTTGCTCTAAATTTATTTAGGCTTTGCCTAGATGCACGGACAGGCTTGGGTGCGCTCGCCCCGAAGAGGCTTTAGCCTCAAGGGTGCGGGCGCACCCCGTGGTGGCATCCCAAAGGGATGACGCAGACCCGAAGGGCATCATTCACAATTCACAATTCACAATTCACGATTCACGATAAAACCCAACACCCGCCGTTTTATCCGCCGCCACACGCAGCCACTCAAACACATGCTCACCGACCGAGCGAAAGCACACCAACCGCGCCGTCCCCTCATCGCTCAGCCAAAACGCGACCGCCACCTGCCCCAGCCGAGACCGCGCCACCTCCCCAACACCAAACTTTGACATATCAAACGGCGTACCCTTTGCCAAAACATCACGCACCCCTGCCCCTGACAGAGTAAACACCGCCCGTGCATCGGACACATTAACCGCCATAAAATGCAAGCCCTTCAGCGCTTTATCCAGCTTTTTCACCAACCCCGCCACGGCGGTATAATCGCATAAAACCAGCACCTCGTCAGGGGACATCCACGCGATCGCCCTGCCGCCTCGCCCATAAACAATCGCCCGCATATCGGGCAAATCCAGCCCCAGAGCCACCCGAACACCCCGTGCCACCGCAACCGATTTTAAATCGCACCGCAGGCTAATCATCCCGACCAAGCCGTCTTCCGATACCTTAATCAATCCGCGAAACTTCGCACCTTGCAAAACAGACCTAGACATTCTGGCGCACCCCTTCTTTATCATAAAACACGGGGTCACAAATCCGCGCCTGAATCACGCGACCATCGGTTGTGGGGAAATCAATGACTTCGCCCATTCTATCTGGTCCATATTCCACCAAACCCATGGCTATTGCACAGTTCAAAGTGGGGGAATAATAGCTAGACGTAACCCGCCCTATCATATTTTTCACGCCGTTTTCACGCACCGTTCCATCCACCGCATAAGCCCCGTCAGGGATAACCGATTTCGGCTTTAACGGCAGTAATCCAACCAGTTGCCACCGCGATTTATCCTGCATATGCGAGCGCTGCTGGGCGCGTTTGCCCAAATAATCCTTTTTCTTGGATAACGCCCAATGCAAGCCCAAATCTTGGGGAATCACAGTCCCATCAGTCTCATCCCCTATCATAATAAAGCCCTTTTCGGCGCGCATCACATGCAAACATTCCGTGCCATAGGGCGCGATTGATAAATCCTTGCCAACCGCGAGGCATTTGTCCCAAAATGCCTGTCCTAGACTGGCAGGAACGGCTATTTCATAGGACAATTCGCCTGAGAACGAAATCCGAAATGCGCGGGCAGGAATCCCGCCCAGCATACCGTCTTTAAACTGCATGAAACCCAAAGCCTCCCGCGATACATCCATTCCGCCCAATCGTTCCAAAATAACCCGAGCTTGCGGGCCGACCACGGCGATTTGGGCGTATTGCTCGGTTAAATTAACGGTATAAACCTGCCAATCCCACCATTCTGTTTGCAACCATTCCTCCATCCACGCGTGGATTCTATCCGACCCGCCAGAGGTTGTGTGGCACAAAAACGTATCCTCATCCAGCCGCGCAACCACGCCATCATCAATCAAAAATCCATTATCGCTGCACATCAAACCATAGCGACATTGCCCGATTTTCAAAGACGACATCATGTTGGTATAAATCATGTCCAAAAACCGCCCCGCATCCGCCCCTTTCACCAGTATTTTGCCCAGAGTAGAGGCATCCAACAGCCCACAATGATTGCGGGTATTAAGGATTTCGCGTTGCACAGAGGCCTTCACCGATTCGCCCTTTTGCAAATAACAATACGGTCTGCGCCAATCCGCCACCTGTTCAAAGAACCCGCCGTTTTGCTCAATCCAGCCGTGAATCGGACTTTTGCGAATCGGTTTGAACAGGGCACCACGGGCATCCCCCGCTATCGCACCCATAGAAATAGGCTGATAGGGCGGGCGAAAGGTCGTAGTGCCAACTTGGGGGATTTCCAAATTCAAACTATCCGCCAGTATCGCCAGCCCGTTGATATTGGATAATTTGCCTTGATCTGTCGCCATGCCCAGTGTAGTATAGCGTTTGGCGTGTTCTACCGATTCAAAACCCTCCTGCGCGGCAAGGCGGACATCGCTGAGCTTTACATCGTTTTGGAAATCCAAGAATACTTTGGTTTGGGATTTGCGTTTCATCGCGGTTGGAATCGACCAGCACGGCATCATGGGGGACTCTTTTACTATGGTTTGCGCCTTTGGCATAGGGGTTTTCATGGGGCTTTTCGCGGGGGTCTTTACAGCAACCCCGCCAACAGATTTTGCAATCCGCACCGCGGTTGCGTGTGCGTCTTTTATCAAATCATTGCCAGATAAAAATCCGTTGGCCGCGCCAATACAGGCAACAAATCCGCGCCCATCCGCGCCAAGAGGAGGCTGGGTTTTATCAGGGCGGAACATCGCGGGTGCGGCATCCCAAATCAGCTTACCCCCGCAGTGCGACCACAGATGAACCAACGGCGACCAGCCACCCGACATAGCAATCGCATCACAGGTTATCGTTTCGCCAGAACCGCCAGAACCGCCCCCCTCTTGCGAACAGAGCGTAATGGATTTGATGGATTTATAGCCAGTAACGGATTCTATCGCAGAGCCTGTCCGCACCGAAATCCCCAAATCGCGGGCTTGGCGGGGCAAATCGCCCTCCAAATCGCCCTCTGGCACATCCCGCACATCCACCACCACAGGCACAGCCACACCCGCCTTATGCAAGGCAATCGCCGTACGATAAGCATCATCATTATTCGTTATCACGGCAACCCGCGCACCCACAGCCACGCCATAATTCACCAGATAATCGCGCACGGCACTGCACAGCATCACCCCGGGCAAATCATTCCCTGCAAAGCTGAGCGGACGTTCCAGCGCACCACTCGCCACCACTATCTGTTCCGTGCGAATTCGCCACAACCTATGACGCGGGGCGGTTGTATCAGGTGCATGGTCGGTCAGGCGTTCATACCCCAATAAATAGCCGTGGTCATAAACCCCTGCCCCCATCATACGCTTGCGAATCGTCACATTCGGCATGGTTTTTAACCGAGCCAACGCATCTCGCACCCATTTTTTCGCGGGTTTGCCATCAATCATCATATCATCAACCAGCAATCGCCCGCCAAAATGCGCGGTTTGCTCCATTAACAAAACCCGTGCGCCCGATTCGCCCGCCGCCAAAGCCGCCGTTAATCCAGCGACTCCGCCGCCAACAATAACCATATCCACATGCGCGTAAAAGTATTCATACCTATCACCATCACGCCCAACAGGGGGCTTGCCCAACCCAGCCGCTCGGCGGATAATCGGCTCAAACACATGTTTCCACGCGAAACGCGGATGAATGAAGGTTTTGTAATAAAACCCAGCAGGTAAAAACCGCGCAATCAGGCGATTCATCGCGCCAATATCAAAATCCAGCGAAGGCCACGCGTTTTGCGGATTGGCAACCAGCCCGTCAAACATCTCGGTAGTCGTGGCGCGTTGATTCGGTTCAAACCCCGCGCCCGCGCCCAAACCGACCAGAGCGTTCGGCTCTTCCGCGCCAGAGGCGACTATCCCACGCGGGCGGTGATATTTGAACGACCGCCCGACCATGACCTTACCGTTTGCCAACAAAGCCGAAGCCAAAGTGTCCCCCTGATAGGCGGGCAATTCCCGCCCATTCCAGCGAAACGAGATAGGTTTTGTGCGTTTTATTAACGCACCGCCTGTTGCTAACCGTTTGCTCATGCCGTGTATCCTTGGAAATCGGGACGTTGTTTTTTAATCTTATTCAGCAACGCACGGGGCGGGCCATGCGTTTGCGCCGAATAAGACCCGAAAACCTGCATAGTCATAGTACACCGCGCCACATGAAACCATTTGCCACAGCCATAAACATGCCGCCAGCGTTCAAAATGCACACCCAAGGGATTGTTCCGTGCGAATAAATATGTTTCAAATTCCAAATCGCTGCTGCCCGTGCCTTGCCATTTAATATGGGCTTGCCCGTCGCAGTGCAACTCAGTTTCATCAGCAAGAACCCCGCAACACGGGCAGTTTATTCGTAACATTACAATGTCCCCACACAATCGGCTATTTTTTCTTTGGCGGAACGCAGGGCGGACATGTCCAGCGTAATTGTATCTTTACGCCGTAACAATTCCAGAGTCATTTCATCGCTTGCTTCAACCAATTCGTCAAAATCACGCAATTCGGTAGCCTCAGTAAAAGGCAGGTAAAACCCGCGCCCGTCCCATTCAAATCCGCGTACCATAAACGGCTCTGCATCAAAGACTATCGTGATAATATCATCCTTGCGCCCGTCATTATCCGCCTGATAGCCCGCAACCTGCCAGCGATCGCCGTCTTTAAGGCGATAGGTAGAGAAAAACGCAGGCGTGCCATTGGCGGATATTAAATTAAAGGTCGCATAGCAAACTTTTGCCTTTTTTATGGCAATAATCTGCACCGACTCATCGGTATAGTATAAATCCAAAACTTGGTCTTGGGCGGTTGCCGAAAACGCAAATATAACCCCGATAAGATAGATAATATGCCTCACAATATACCTCAATGTGCCACCCCCGCTGCCACGGATTCATCGATAAACCGCCCCTCAGCAAACCGTTCTAACCCAAAGGGTGCCGCCAGCTCCCCCCCAGACCCGTTCGCCATCAGCCCAGCCATAGCCCAGCCCGACCCAGGAATAGACTTAAACCCGCCCGTTCCCCAACCGCAGTTAATAAAACACCCCGATAACGGGGTTTTGGATAATATCGGCGAGCGATCGCCCGTCACATCGACTATCCCGCCCCAATGACGCAGCATTTTCAGGCGGGAAACCATCGGAAAAGTTTCTATCAACGCGCGAACGGTTTCTTCCAAATGATGGAACGAGCCGCGTTGAGTATAGCTATTATACCCATCCGTGCCACCACCGATAACCATTTCACCCTTGTCAGATTGGCTCATATACCCATGCACCGTGTTTGCCATAACAACAACATCCATACAGGGTTTTATCGGCTCAGAAACCAGAGCCTGCAACGCCACGGATTCCAAAGGCAGGCGAAACCCCGCCATTTCCGCCAGATGCCCAGAATGCCCCGCAACGACTATCCCCATCTTTTTACATTTAATCGCGCCTTTAGTCGTCTGCACGCCGCTGACCTTGCCGTTCTTTTGGGTAATGGCGGTGACCTTGCATTGCTGGATAATATCCATGCCCATATCCGAACAGGCGCGGGCATATCCCCAGGCAACCGCATCATGCCGTGCAGAGCCGCCGCGGGCTTGCCACAACGCCCCCAAAACGGGGTAACGCGGGCCACTTAATTCAATAATAGGGCAGAGCTGTTTTACCCGTGCGGGGCCGATATACTCGGTCTTCACACCCTGCAAAGCATTGGCATGGGCGGTTCGCTGATAGCCCCTGATTTCGGATTCGGTTTGCGCCAGCATCATGACTCCACGGGGGGAAAACATGACATTATAGTTCAAATCTTGGCTGAGGTTTTCGTACAACCCCCGCGCCTTTTCATAAATCGCGGCAGAGGCATCTTGCAGGTAATTAGAGCGAATAATCGTGGTATTACGCCCGGTATTCCCCCCGCCAAGCCAGCCTTTTTCCAAAACGGCAACGTTGGTGATACCGAAATTCTTACCCAAATAATAGGCGGTCGCCAGCCCATGCCCGCCCGCACCGATAATAATCACATCGTAATGCGCCTTTGGCACAGGGTTTCGCCATGCCCGTTGCCATCCGCTATGATAGCGAAACGCCTCTTTCATAAGGGCAAAAGCAGAATAACGTTTCATGAGTGTGCCTTGTTTAAGATTTTGTTAATCGGCTTATACAGGCGAAGTGGGCAAAATAAAACCGATTTACGCAGGGTTTTGTTATTTTTACGACAATAATGATTATGATTCTTTTCTCTGCGCACTCACTTCGTTCGCTTGCCCACCCGCCCACCCCTCCTGCGGAGAGCTGGACGGGATTTTGTGGCTTTTGCCTGTCCTAGCATCTAAGCAAAGCCTAAATAAATTTAGAGCAAGCCTATCACCAATTCCCAAGTATTCTTTGCAAATAATCCACTCTAACGTCTTGTTATTCCAGATAGTAAATTTATAGAGAACCTATAGTCTTGAAACCCAAGGGCTTTTGGCATGCTCCCGCGAAGCGGGGGCTACGCACAAAAGACCACGCTGGTCGGCATTCGCGTAGCGATGACGAAGACCCGAAGGGCTAAAGCCACTAATAACTAATAACTAATAACTAATAACTAACAACTAATAACTAATAACTAATTTACCTATTGAAACATAACCGCTATTGCGATAGGGAGTCATGATGGAAACCTACCTGCTATATTGGCCTTTATGGACGTTTATTATACTGCTGGTCAGCACGCCTGGACCCGCGAATCTGTTGCTTATGTCGGCGGGTGCGTCCTATGGTTTCCGCGCGAGTTTGCGATTTCTGGCAGGATTAGTCCTTGGCAAACTGGGGTTAAACATCCTTATTTCCCTAGGGTTGGGGACGCTTTTACTGGCGTTTCCCCTTATCAAAACGGTGCTATCCGTGGGCTCGGTTGGGTATATGAGCTATCTTGCCCTGCGCGGTTGGAATCAAATCGGCACGGGTGCGGAGACGGCGCGTTTGGGCTTTGTGCAGGGATTATTCGTCCATCCGCTCAGCCCGAAAACTTGGGCAATGGCAACGCTGGCGGTCTCTAACTTTGCCACGAATTTCACCAGCGTGTTTGAGGTTTATTTCCTTATTCCATTAAGTTTTATGGCAGCCCAAATCGTGTTTCATATCCTGTGGTGTTTATGCGGGGCGGTGTTTAGAAAACAGCTCGGCGGGAATTTGATATTAAACCGCGCCCTGATTTTAATGACAATCGCCGTGGTCGTTTGGGCGTTGTTTCAATAAATCTTATGGGCGTGCTATTTTTGCCATTAGCGTTGGATAAAGCAACCCCGCCATAATAATAACGCAAGCGATAATGGTGTTTATATTAAACGTCTCATCCAGGAAAACATACCCCGCCGCGATGCCAAAAACGGGGACAAGAAACGCGTAAGGCGCGACTTGATTCGGGGAATAAAGTTTAACCAAATAACCGAACAGCCCAAAGCCCAATATCGTTGACACAAAGGCGTTAAACAAAACCGCCACCCCGCCGATGGCGGTGATATTTATCAAACTATCCCACTGCCCCGATTCGAATATCAGCGAGGTCGCCAGCAGGGGAATCGGTGGCACAAGGCTCATCCAAACGACCAGCCGAAACGGGTTTATATCCCCCCCGCGTTTCATTAAAATCATGTTAATACCCCCGCAAACTGCGCCTGCCAAAACGAACATAAGCCCTGTAAATGTGGGGCTTCCAACGAACCCCCATATCAGCAACCCAACGCCCAACGCCGATATACCTACCCCGATAATTTGCGCGGGGCGGGGCGTGTCTTTTAGAAAGACCGCCGATAATATCAATGCAAAAATAATCTGTGATTGGATTAATAACGATGTTAATCCCGCTGGCACACCCAGTTTTATCCCCGTAAAGGCGAAGGTGAAGGTGAATATGCCTAAAAACAAGCCTATTTGCAGGATTAACGCCCATGGCAACCCGTCTCTTTTAATAAAAAATATCAGTGGAAAAGCGATGGCGGTATATCTTAAACAGGTGAAAAAGATGGGGTCAAGGTTTTCCAATCCCGCCTTTGTGATAACGAAATTAACCCCCCAAATGGCCGATATAGCTATTGCGAATAAGATATGGTGCGGTTTCATTGGGGTTTTTCTATTGCGAGGTTTTGTCTTGACAAAGCGATGTAATCCTTTATTTAAAAGGAATATGACTATTTACAATAAGATTGAAGATTTTGCCAGTGTCTTGGCCGCGAACCGCCCGATTATCGGGCTGGATTTCGGCGATAAAACGATAGGAGTTGCGATTTCCGACAGGCGGCGGTGTATTGCGACCCCGAAAGAAACGATAAAACGGGGGCGGTTTGCGGTGGATTTGGCGGCTTTGCAGGGGATTATTCTGCGTGATGAAGTCTGCGGGATTATTCTGGGGTTGCCGATTCATATGAACGGGGATGAGGGTGTGCGTTGCCAGAAAACCCGTGCTTTTGCCCGAAACTTGGTGAAGAATTTGGGGGACTCTGGCGATATGCCGATTGGCTTTTGGGATGAGCGATTATCCAGCCGAGTCGCCGACCGTGCGATGATAGAGGCGGATATGTCGCGGGCAAAACGGGCAGAATTGATAAACCACGTGGCGGCAGGATTTATCTTGCAGAGCGCGTTGGATCGTTTGGTTTATTTGGCACAGGAAGGATAAAAAGATGACTGATGATAAAAATGTGTGGCAACGGGTGGAGCCTGATAGCCCATGCCAGAATATCTGCCTGATAGACCCTGATAGCAAGCTGTGTATCGGGTGCTATCGCACGGGGGATGAAATCGCGCGGTGGAGTGCGATGGGGGCGGAGGCTCGGCGTGATATTACGAAGGTTCTGCCTGCCCGTATCGGGCTCGTGAAACGCGGGCGTAAGGGCGGACGGAGGGCGCGGGTTAGCGATTAACGATTAACGATTAATAACTAGCGACATACCCACGCGGCATCAACTGGTCGATAAAATCCTCCACCCGCGCGGTCAAATCTGTGTTAGAGAACCCCGAACCCTGCAACCCCGCCTGTTGTGCCAGCTCTTGCGTCACGAACATCTGCCCGCTATCCGCCCCGCACCGAGCCTGCCATTTTGCCATATCGGGCGGGGATTTCCGCGCCTTTAGCTGAATATACCACGACTGCCCGTCCGCATCGGTCATAATCACATCAAAACACGGCTGGTTGGTTTTGCCAAATAAGGCGGCTGTGATAGAATCTCCGTCCGTGTTTTCTGCCCGTACGAATTCCAATTCGTGCAATATACCCTTTACATTAGAGACGACTGCGCGGATTTGCCCCTTTTTGGGGTCGTCATAAAACTTGTCCAATCGAGCGCGGATAGCGTCCACATCGGGATATTTGCTGGGGGAATACCGTTGGAAAGCCTCCAGAACATCCGCGTCTAGATCTGTGTCGGCAAAGACGGCTGGGGCGGATAACGCTGATATAATGAGGATTGCCGCGATAAGACGCAAGCGGGAGTATAACGAGCGGGGGCTGATGAGGGGCATTGCGTTTCCTTTATTTGCGGGGATATTAACCATTTGTTAATAAAGGTTAACAAATAGTTAACGGAAATGCAAGGGGGAATTAGCGATTAGTGATTAGTGGTTAGTGATTGGTTTTTTAGCCCTTGCGGGTCTTCGTCATTGCTACGCAATACCGACCAGCGTGGTCTTTTGTGCGTAGCCCCCACTTCGTGGGAGCATGCCAAAAGCCCTTGGGTTTCAAGGTGATAAGATTTCTATAAATTTACTATCTGGAATAACAAGACGAGAGATTGGATTATTTGCAAAGAATACTTGGGAATTGGTGATAGGTTTGCTCTAAATTTATTTAGGCTTTGCCTAGAAACTAGGACAGGCTTGGGTGCGCCCGCCCCGAAGAGGCTTTAGCCTCAAGGGTGCGGGCGCGCCCCGTGGTGACATCGCAAAGCGATGGCGAAGACCCGAAGGGCATCACTAATCACTAATCACTAATCACTAATCACTAATCACTAATCACTAATCATTAATCACTAATCACTAATCACTAAACCAGAAACATACCCACAAGCCGCATCAAACGCCGCCTGCCTGTCCAGAGCGCTCGTATCCAGCAAAAACGCATCCTCCGCCTGTGCCAACGGGGAAATCGCACGATGCGCATCATCATAATCCCGCTTTTCAATCGCCGCTAAGACATCCCCCATATCCACATCCTCCCCCATATCCCGCAATTCCAAAAACCGCCGCTCTGCACGGACAACAACGCTCGCCGTGATAAACAATTTCGCCTCTGCCTGCGGGCAAATCACCGTGCCAATATCGCGCCCATCCAACACCGCCCCGCCATCTCGCCGAGCAAAATCACGCTGGAAACCGCGCAAAACCTCTCGCACCTCGCCAAACGCGGCAATATGCGCGGCCATTTGCGTGACGGCAGGACGGCGCAATCCATCGGCCGCCAAATCCGCCTCATCCAATCCCGCGGCAAACGCGGACGCAACCACAGCCGAAACCTCCCCCCCAGCGTCAATTACTTTCAGAGCAATCGCGCGGTACAGCAACCCCGTATCCAAATAGGCAAAGCCAAAATGCGCCGCCAATTCCCGCGCAATCGTGCCTTTACCCGCCGCCGAGGGACCGTCTATGGCAACAGTGAACCTCACACCGCCACCCGCACAATATCCGCACCCAACCCGCACATCAGCTTTTCAAACACGGGAAAGCTAGTAGCAATCGCCGCACCATCATCTACAGTAATAGGCGCGTCCGCAACCAACCCCATCACCAAAAACGACATAGCAATACGGTGGTCAAAATGCGTTTTCACACAAATCCCGCCACGCACGGCACCGCCATGGACTATCATCCAATCCTCGCCCTGTTCCACCTTGATACCCATAGCGACCAATCCGTCCGCCATAGCAGCAATCCTATCGGATTCCTTAATCCGCAATTCGCCAATGCCTCGCATAACGGTTTTGCCAGAAGAAAACGCCGCCACCACCGATAAAATCGGGTATTCATCAATCATAGAGGGCGCACGGTCAGGCGGAACTTCCACGCCAGACAAGGCAGACGCAGACACGCGCAAATCGGCAAAAGCCTCCCCCCCTTCCACCCGTTCGTTTTCAAAAACAATATCCGCGCCCATTTCAATCAAAGTCGTCAAAAGCCCAGTACGCGTGGGGTTCATACTGATATTCGGCAGCAAAATCTGCGAATTTTCCACCAGCAACGCCGCCACCATAGGAAACGCGGCAGAGCTTGGGTCGGCAGGCACGGACAGCTTTTGCGCGGTTAATTCGGGCTGCCCTTGCAGGTGAATATGCCACGCTCCGTTTTTCTCAAAGGTCTCAATTTCCGCGCCAAAGCCCTTTAACATACGCTCTGTATGGTCGCGAGTCTTGGCGGGCTCAATCACCACTGATTCACCACGGACATTTAACGCCGCCAGCAGAACGGCGGATTTTATCTGCGCCGAAGCGTGCGGGGTCGTATAATGTATCGGCGCGGGGGTTTTCGCGCCAATCATAGTCAGGGGTAAAAACCCGCCAGCTCGCCCAAAAGACTGCGCCCCGAACTCTGCCAAAGGCGCGGTAATCCGCCCCATAGGGCGACTGCGCAGGCTGGCATCTCCCGTGAAAGTGGCGGCAATCGGGGTGGTCGCCATCGCGCCCATAATCAGGCGGACTCCTGTGCCAGCGTTGCCGCAATCTATCACGGTTTCGGGCTCCATAAACCCGCCAACGCCGAGCCCGTGGATTTTGTTTTGCTGGATTTGTGCGCCAAAAGCGGACATGGCACGGGCGGTGTTCTGCACATCATCGCCGTTTAATAGCCCGGTGATTTGGGTTTCCCCAACCGCCATTGCGCCGAGGATGAGGGCGCGGTGGGATATGGATTTATCGCCCGGGATTTTGGCGGTGCCTTTTAAGGGGTTGCCTTTGCTGGCTTTCATAGGGATTGGGTCGTGGGTCATTGTGGGGATGCCTTTTGGGTTGGTTTTGAGGTCTTTTATAGGGTTTTTGGGGGTTTTGCAATTTTTAGTTTTTTGGGGGGTTCGTTCTGTTATGCGTCATAAATAAAATAGGCGGGCGGGTTTGTCGCCCGTCCGTTTATTGAAAAAAATGTGAAAAAAAGCAAAAAAACGCTTGACACTATCTAAAATAGCTGTTAATTAACCCTTATCCCGCTCTTGGCAGTAGACTCTCGGTCATTTATCCCCTGATTGTCGACCCCAAGAGCACTTTATTTTAGACTATAAATTATTTATTATCACAAAAGCGTGAAGACCGCTTGACATCAGCTAATATAACTGTTAATTAACCCTTATCCAGCTCTTGGCAGTACACTCTCGGTCATTTATTCACTGATTGTCGACCCCAAGAGCACTTTATTTTAGACTATAACTAAATTAATTGTAACAAAAGCATGAATAACGCTTGATACCCGCTAATATAACTGTTAAACAACTCTTATCCAGCTCTTGGCAGTAATCTTTCGATCAAGACGATCCCATCGAAAGACGATCCCAAGAGCATTTTTTTATTTAGAATATGGTTCTTATTATGAAAACAGCTATATTGATTGATGCTGCCTTTTTCTTAAACAGGTTTCCACACGTTTATCAAAACAAATCTGCCGATAATGCAAAGGAAGTCGCGCGCACTTTGCACGAAATGGCTTTAGGTCATCTCTCACCCAAAGATAAAGACCGCCAAGAACTATACCGTATTTTTGTTTATGATTGTGCTCCTTTATCAAAAAAGGCTCATAATCCTATTAGTGAAAAAGCCATTGATTTTAGTAAAACACCCATGGCCAGCTTTCGCAATGAATTTCATAACGAATTAAAATCCTTGCGTAAGGTTGCTTTAAAACTTGGCAGATTATCTAACATATCAAGCTGGCAACTTAAACCTCCTGTACTTAAAGAGCTTTTGGATGGAACGCGCAAATTTGAAGACCTTGTAGATTCTGATTTTAAATACAATGTTACGCAAAAAGGCACGGATATGAAAATCGGTGTTGATATTGCGACGCTTGCCTCTAAACAACGGGTTGATAAAATTGTTCTGGTCACGGGTGATGCTGATTTTGTGCCAGCCGCGAAAATGGCACGGCGCGAGGGTATAGATTTTATCCTTGATTCTATGCGGAGTGGAATTCCTGATGATTTGAACGAACATATTGACGGATGGCGTTCAACCTGTCCTAATCCAGATAAAGAACGCAAACCCGTTAAGAAACCATCAAATAAAAAATAACGGATGATGCGAGCCATCATTCCCCACGCGACCCCCTCAACAAATAGCAAAGGGCTTTTGCACCTGCCCGCCTTGCGGGTAGTAGGCAAAAGCCCTCCGCCCGTTAATCATCACCGCCTAACAAATTCCAAATACGTCGCCCTCCGCCCCTCACGCAACGCCTTGCTCTCATACCGCGTAGAATACCAATCCGCCCACGGATACCGCCAATCATCCGCCCGACCAGCCAGCCAATCAAACTGCCCGCACCCGCCCACCTCTTCCAAAGCCTGCCTTACATAATCATCAATATCCGTGGCACATCGGAAAAACGCACCCCCCCGCAAAACTCGCGCCAAAGGGAGCAGATACTCAGCCGTCACAAACCGCCGCCTATGATGCTTTTTTTTCGGCCAAGGGTCGGGGTACAATAAAAACACCCCATCCAAACAGGCATCGGGCAGAACATCCAGCATATCGCGAACATCCCCGTTATAAAGGCGGATATTATCCACCCCCGCGTCCGCGATTTTCCCAAGAGCGGTTGCCACTCCATTGACATAAGGCTCGCACCCTATCACGCCAATATCGGGGTTATTTCGCGCCTGATGCACCAGATGCTCGCCACTGCCAAAGCCGACTTCCAACCACAGCCTATCAAACCGCCCATCAAACCAATCAAACGGATTAACCACCGCCCGCGTGGGGTTTTCATCGTGCGAGACGCCCGCGACACCCAATGCGGGCAAATCCCGCGTTAGGCGAACCTGCTGTAACGGGCGCAAGGATTTGCCCTTCGTGCGCCCGTAGAACTTGCGACTATGTGCCAAATCTGGGCGCATTATACCTGCTGTTTCAACGCGTCTATTAAATCGGTGGATTCCCAACTGAACCCGCCATCATCCGTTGGCGTACGCCCGAAATGCCCGTAGGCCGCCGTGCGTGCATAAATCGGTTTTTGCAAGCGTAAATGCTGGATAATCCCGTTCGGGGTGAGGGACATAATCCCCCGCAAAACCCGTTCAATCTGCTGTTCCTTCGCGGCACCCGTGCCGTAAGTATCGCAGTAAATAGACAACGGTTCTGCCACGCCAATCGCGTATGATAACTGTATCATGCAGCGTTTAGCCAGCCCCGCGGCGACTACATTCTTCGCCAAATACCGCGCGGCATAGGCGGCCGAGCGATCAACTTTCGTTGGGTCTTTGCCAGAAAACGCACCGCCCCCATGCGGGGCAGCCCCGCCATAGGTATCCACGATGATTTTACGCCCAGTCAGCCCCGCGTCGCCAACAGGCCCGCCAATAACAAACGCACCCGTAGGATTAACGTGCCAAACGGTTTTATCGCTAACCCAGCCGTCAGGCAAAGCCTTAATAATATAAGGTTTCACGATATCTTTCACATCGTTAGAGGTCATTTTCGCGTCCAAATGCTGGTTTGATAAAACGATGGAATCAACCCCCACGGGCAGATTATTTTCATAACGCACGGATAGCTGGGTTTTCGCGTCTGGTCCCAAATCGGGGGTTTTGCCAGCATGCCGAGCCTCCGACAACCTCCGCAAAATCGCATGGGAATAGTGAATCGGGGCGGGCATAAAATGGTCGGTTTCATCCACCGCATAGCCGAACATGATGCCTTGGTCGCCCGCGCCCCCCGTATCTACCCCCTGTGCAATATGGGCGGATTGGGGGTTTAGATAGTTATCAACGGTGAGGTCTTTCCAGTGAAAGCCGTCCTGTTCATAGCCGATTTCACGCACGCAATCGCGCACGATTTTATCAACCTGCCCCATAAAGGCGGTTGTGCCGTCTTCGGGCAAGGCGATTTCCCCGCCTATAACAACGCGGTTTGTGGTGGCAAAAACCTCCACCCCCGCGCGGGCGGCTGGGCTGGTTTTTATCAATGCGTCCAGTATCGAATCCGATATACGGTCGCAAATTTTATCGGGGTGACCCTCTGATACCGATTCAGAGGTGAAGGTGTAGTTTGGTCGTGTCATGTGAGACTGCTCCGTTTTATGAATGTTTTTACGTCAGGAAGCCGTTGTAAAAATGGGATGTAAGATTAATTACATGCGCCCTATTAAAGGGGGCTTGGGGAAGAGTCAAGAGGATTTGTTAATTTTTAGTAAATGGTTTGATGAATGGTGAGTTATGAATTGTGAATGGTGAATGATTTTAACTGGATTAATTATAACTAACCACAAATAACCACAAATAACTACAAATAACCACAAATAACCACAAATAACCGCAAATAACCGCAAATAACCACAAATAACCACGATTAACCACAGGTAGTTATTTTTAACCACAGGTGGTTATTTTTGGTTATTTTGGTTAATGATTAACTCAATTAACTCAGGTGAGTTATTTTGAGTTATTCATTACTCCGATTAACTCAAGTGAGTTATTTTGAGTTATTTATTAACTCAATTACTCAAGCTGAGTTATTTTAGTAATGGAATAACTAAGAATAACTAGATTTAGTTATTTTAGTAATGGATTAACTAGGAATAACTAGACTTAGTTATTTTAGTAATGGAATAACTAGAAATAACTAAATTAACTAGGGTTAGTTATTTTGAGTTATTTTAGTTATGGATAGCCAAAGGTCACAATTCACAATTCACAATTCACCATTCATCATTCTACGAAAACCTACCCCAACCAATCCAAACATCCCAACCGCCAGCCATAGCCATTCCCCCGTCCTCGCATAGACAGTCGCAGGCAAAGCCGCAGGCAATTCCGCATCCACAAACCCCGCAACCCCCAATGAAATGTCATCCACAACCCGCCCATACGGGTCAATCATCCCTGACACCCCAGTATTAGCAGACCGAGCCACAGGCAACCCCTGCTCTATCGCGCGCATCTGGGCTTGGGCGAAATGCTGGAAAGGCCCCGTGTCCACCCCAAACCACGCATCATTGGTAATATGCACCAGCCAATCGGGACGACCGCCCGCAACCCTTGCGTTATATGGGAAAACCGCCTCATAACAAATCAACGGCAAAAACGGCGGAATCCCCTCCAAATTGATAATCCGCGGACCAGGCCCCACGGCTAACGAGCTGACATTATCGGTCAATAAAGTCACCCCCAGCCGCTGGAACGTGGATTCATACGGCAAATACTCACCCCACGGCACCAAATGATGCTTGTCATATAAATCCACCTGCACGCTACTGGGCGCGAAAGCCAGCAAACTATTGTAAAGCTCGTCCTTGTCCCTGTCATAGCGCCGAATCCCACCGATAAAATTCGCACCCGCCAATGCGGTTTGCATGATGGGCATGCCGTATTCCCAGCTATCTCCACCATCCCAAGGGAACGGCACGGAAGCCTCTGGCCAAATCACAATATCGGGGCGCGTCTTAACCTGCCCCGTTGCCTTATCCACCTGCGAAATCGTGCTATCCGCGGAGGTAAATTGCAAACCACGGTCGAAAAACACCGGAATCATATCTTCCCGCCATTTCAAATGTTGTGGGGCGTTGGGTTGGACGAGACGCACCACCAGGCCTTGCAGGTGCGGCGGTACGATGTCGGGGGGACGGGCGGAGGCAACCAGCCACAGCACGGCAAATATAACGCCCGCACCGATTGGCGCACGCCACCATTTGTGTCGTTCGGCGACCGCCGCCACGGGCAGGCAGACCAAAGCCAGCGTTAGCAAACTTAACCCGTACGGGCCGATATAGGCGGCCAGTTGCGCCATCGGCGTATTGACCCAGACGTATGATAGCATAGCCCATGAAAACCCCGTTAAGAAATACGACCGCCCGTAATCCGCCAATACCAGCAGAATTATCCAGACGATAAGCGTGGAATAAACCCCCAAAGAGGCGCGGTTGGCGACCAATCGTGTCAGCCAAAATGCCCACATCCAAACGAACGCACATAGCGCCGCCCCGCCGATAAATCCAAAGGGCGCAAGCCAGGCGACAGATTCCCCATACACCTTAAACGGTTCTACAATCCATTGCAAGCAGACCAAGAAATAGCCCAAGGATACCCACCAGCCGAACCCCAAGGCTCGGGCGGAGGTTTTAATGTATAAAACCAGCCAAGCCATTACGGGCAAGGCGATAAACACCATGAACAGCCACGCGTGGGGGACGTGGGCAAATCCCAAGGCCCCGCCCAAAGCCATAAATCCGAATCGCCAGAGCCACTTCCAAAACATCGCGGTAAGCCATGATTTGGCAAAAGAGGCCACCCTAGAACTCACGCTAGAATTTATATTATTTGTCGTATCTGTCGTACTTTTTTGCATGTTATATCACTCCCTAATCCATTATTATTTTATTATTATTTTATTGTTATTTTATTGTCAAGTCGGCGCGGACACGCGCAAACGTTTAATTCGGCGGGGGTCGGCCTCCATCACTTCCAGCTCATAGCCCAAAGGGTGTATCAAAACCTCACCACGCACGGGGATATGCCCCGCCAGCATAAACGCCAGCCCGCCAAGGGTGTCTATATCCTCATCATTATCATCGTCCAGCAGCTTTACCCCCAGCACTTTTTCAAAATCATCCAAGGGCGCACGGGCTTGCACTTGGAACACGCCTTCGGATTCTTCCACCCATAAAACATCCTCCTTCGCGTCATGTTCATCGGCAATCTCACCCAAAACCTGTTCAATCAAATCTTCCAGAGTCACCAGCCCATCAACCCCGCCATATTCATCAATAACCAGCGCGAGATGCAACCTCTCCGTCTGCATTTTCTGCAATAAAACCCCAATAGGCATGGAGGGCGGGGCGAATAACAACGGACGCAAGGTCTTTTTCAAATCAAACTTTGGCGGATTTGTGCGGAAACCGTACAACAGGGCTAGGTCTTTTATATGCACCATACCCTTGGGATTATCCAGATTTTCATCATAAACAGGCAGGCGCGAATGCCCCGATTTTTGGAAAATCTTGGTCAGCTTCGCCAAATCAGCCTCCAAAGGCACGGCGACAATATCAACACGGGGGATGGCAACATCCTCTACACGTAAATTGCGCAGATTGCCAAGCCCGCCTTCGGGGATTTGGGTGTTCGTTTGGGTTTGCGTGGGACGCAGGGTTTGGGGCGTGAAAATACCCGCGATTTTCTGCCAAAGCCCACGGGGTGATGTTGGTTTTTTGCTCATCTTAATGTTCAAACAATCCTTGTTAAAGCTCTTGCGGGTGCGCCGTCAAGATATCATATCCCCAAAGGGATGGTTAATCTGCAAAACTGCAAGATATTCTTTTTCACGATGGTGCATAGCCTCCGCGTCCTCTGATGTTTCGTGGTCATAGCCCAATAAATGTAGGCAACCATGGATTAACAAATAGCACACATAATCATTAAAAGACATCTTTATGGGAGGGGTTTCGGTATTATTATTGTTTTGGGTCTCGCCCAAAACAGTTTCATAAGCAAGGGCAATATCGCCCAGCGAATCCTCAAACCCCGAATTCGCGGGGATTTGCCCAGCTTGGGCGGGGGTCAATGCAAAAGTCGGCCATGACAAAACATTTGTCGGTTTGGGTTTATCGCGGAAGGTGGCGTTTAGCGCGGTTATCCGTGTATCATCACAGCCCAAAACCCCGATAGACCAGAGGTTTGGACTCAGCGAATGCCCTTTGAAAACAGGGGCAAAGGCGCGGTTCGCCAAGGCGGGGAGGTCGCAGGTTTGCCAACGTTCATCTTCCATAATGACTTGGGCTATATCAGGGGGAGTATTGGATTTAGAATCGGGTGCGGGGGACGCGGTATTGGAACAGAGATCAAGAGCCATTATGCTTTATCCTCTTTTTTATCCGTGTTTTTATCGGTATTTTTATCCTCAAACGCCCGTAAAATCTGCACAACCAAAGGATGACGCATCACATCGGCACGGCTAAACTGAACAAACCCAATCCGTTTTATCCCACGCAAAGCATCCTCTAACCCCGTCAAACCAGACGGCACACCTTTGGGCAAATCGGTTTGGGTCTTATCGCCCGTCACAACCATGACAGAGCCATCGCCCAAACGGGTTAAAAACATTTTCATCTGCATCGGCGTGGTATTTTGCGCCTCATCCAGCACGATAAAAGCGTGGCTCAAAGTCCGCCCCCGCATAAACGCCAAAGGCGCGATTTCTATCTTTTTCTCTTCCAGCATTTTTTTAATCTGCTCGGCTGGCAGGAAATCATCCAACGCGTCATAAAGCGGCTGCATATAGGGGTCGATTTTTTCCTTCATATCGCCGGGCAGGAAACCCAAACGCTCGCCCGCCTCCAACGCGGGGCGCGATAGGATGATTTTATCAACCTTACCACCCAGAAACAAGGCAACCCCCATCGCCACCGCCAGATAGGTTTTGCCCGTACCAGCAGGCCCCAAGGCAAACACCAAATCGTTGTTATCCAAGGCGGTTAAGAAAGATTTCTGCCCCACGCTACGCGGAACAATGGTTTTCTTGCGGGTTTTAATTTGGTATTCAGGGGGGCTCGCAGACCTATCTGTTTTGCCCGCACCTTCAGCAGGCCCCGCGGATGCAGACGCTCCCGAAAGTGATTTTTGTGGCAGAGCCATGGATTTTTGCGGCAGAGCCATCCGTATTAACCCGATAATATCACCAGATTCCACTGGATGCGCGGTTTTCACCCGCGTGTATAACTGATTCAACACCCGCCGTGCGGTGTCTTGTGCACCGCGCGCTCCACGCAAACGCAAGGCATTGCCACGCCGAATAATCGTAATATCCAGCGAGGATTCTATTTGCTTTAGGTTCGTGTCCAAAGCCCCGCATACATCAATCAACGCGCGGTTATCGGCGAAATCAAGCGTACTATCGGGCGCAGAATCGGTATCAACCATATGTCAGGATTGATCGTTTTCGTGGTAAATTGGCGTAACGCTGTTTGGCACAGACTCGCCAGAGCAAACAGGCGTTCCATCGGGATGCAATCGTGCGGATAGATATCCTTCGACTCCATCATCGATAATCCAGTGGTGGCAACCGTTCGGATCAACCCAAATCCCCGCGTTCATATCGCTGAGCGGTTCATCATACCGCCCCCTATCCTTGGTTTTATCGGGGTTTTCACCGTATTCGCACCCTGTCAAGGCAAGCGTGGCTAGTGCGATAATGGCGGTTTTTGTGGAAATATGTGTCATTATTGGTCTTTTCATTAAAAGTGTCATTATTATTTATCCTTTATCTTTGTTCTGCCACGCAGTAAATTTCAATCCGCCGATTTTTTGCTTTACCTTGCTTTGTTGCGTTGCTGGCAATCGGTTCGGATTCGCCATAACTGCGGGTTATGATTTCGCTTTTCGTCACGGTTTTAGCCATATTAGCAACGGCATTCGCCCGTTTCTGCCCCAATACAATATTGGATTCGTAAGAGCCATCCGAATCGGTATGCCCACTGACGATAAACTGCGTATATTGCGGGTCGGCAAAGATAGTGCGTAGGCGAATCACGCCCGCTTGGTTAATCTTTTCAGAGCCAGATTCAAACAACCAATCGCTGCTTTCTTGCATGCAAGCCTGTGTTCGGTTGCAATTCGGCGTACCATCGGGGTTCAAGTTTGGGGTCATAAAACCCTCCGTCCCGTCATCAAATACCCAGTGTTCGCAACCGTCTGGATCAACCCAAATCGTGGGGATAAAGCTGTCTTTTGCCAAGTCAGCAAAGGCTGGGGATAGGCATAAAAAGCCTGCCAATAAGGCTGTAATCGTGTGTTTCGCCATTTTATGAGCCAGTTTAGGAGATGATGTTTTTATCATTGTATTTCTCTTTGTTTTTATTTTGCACGCGGTGTTTCACAGGCGTGCGTTTGTTTTATACAGGATTAACCTGATAGCATATAAATGGTGGACAATGCGTGATTCGTGTAGGTATAAGGCGATGATAGTTTAGAATCTGTGGCATTATTGCGACAGTAATGAATTGTGAATTATGAATGGTGAATGGTGAATTATTGGTTATTCTGGATTAGGAGTTAGGTATTGGAAGTTAAGGATAGAGGTTTTTTGTTGCTCCCTCGATCTTCGGTCGCCCGCCCACCCACCCCTCCTGCGGAGAGCTTGACGGGATTTTTTGGCTAAAGCCTATCCAAGCATCTAGGCATAGCCTAAATAAATTTAGAGCAAACCTATCACCAATTCCCAAGTATTCTTTGCAAATAATCCAATCTATCGTCTTGTTATTCCAGCTAGTAAATTTATAGAGAATCTATCATCTTGTAACCAAAGGGCTTTTGGCATGCCCCCGCAAAGCGGGGGCTACGCACAAAAGACCACGCTGGTCGGCATTCGCGTAAGCGATGACGAAGACCCGAAGGGCATCATTCATAATTCACCATTCATAATTCACCATTCATCACCGCATGTAACGAATTCGTCTGCGATTCGGTAATCCGCACAGGCACAATCTGCCCCACCAAATCAGGCGAAGCCATAATATGCACGGGTATCAAATACTCACACCGCCCAACCATCTGCCCCTCTTCACGCCCCGCACCCTCTACCAACACAGACAAATCGCGCCCAACCAAGTTTTGCTGGAACGCCACTTGCTGCTCTTTTAATAACGCCTGTAATCGCGCCAAACGGGCGGTCTTAACCGCCTCTTCCACTTGCCCAGAACGACCAGCCGCGGGAGTCCCAGGACGCGGAGAGTACTTGAACGAATAGGCTTGGGCGTATTGCACGGCGCGACACACCTCTAATGTCGCCTCAAAATCCGCCTCAGTCTCACCAGGGAAACCCACAATAAAATCCCCAGAAACCGCCATATCGGGGCGCACGGATTTTATCTGGTCTATCACCGCCAAATAATCCGCCGCCGTATGCTTGCGATTCATCGCCTTTAATATCTTATCAGACCCCGATTGCACAGGCAAATGCAAATACGGCATTAACTTGCCCACCTCCCCATGCGCCGCTATTAAATCCGCATCCATATCGTTGGGGTGCGAGGTCACAAACCGAATCCTTAATAAATCATCCACCTTTGCCAAGCCACGGATAAGCCGAGCCAAAGGCCACACGCCATCCGCACCAACCCCACAATACGCATTCACATTCTGCCCCAGCAAAGTAATCTCCCGCACCCCCCGCGCAACCAAATCACGTGCCTCTGCTATAATCTTATCGGGCGAGCGCGATAATTCCGCCCCGCGCGTATAAGGCACCACGCAGAACGAGCAGAATTTATCACACCCCTCCTGCACCGTTAAAAACGCACTGGGCGCACGGCGAGTCTGTGGCATGGGCGGTAGATGGTCAAACTTATCCTCTGGCGGGAACTCCGTGTCTATCAACGCCTTACGCCCGTTTTTCAAATCACGCAACATGGCGGGCAAGCGATGATACACCTGCGGACCCACGACCAAATCAACCATCGGCTGACGGCGGATGATTTCCTCACCCTCTGCCTGCGCGACACACCCCGCAACGCCGATTTTCAAATCGGGATTAGCCTTTTTCAAAGGCTTATACCTCCCCAATTCGGAATAAATCTTTTCCGCCGCCTTTTCGCGGATATGGCAGGTATTCAGCAAGATAACATCGGCATTATCGGGGCTATCGGTCATAGTATAGCCGTCGGTGCTGAGCGCGGATGCCATTCGCTCCGAATCATAGACGTTCATCTGGCAACCATAGGTTTTGACAAACAGTTTTTTAGTGGTAGGATTAGCGGGGGCTTTGGTTTGCATTACGCCCCGCGTTTCTTACGCAGGCGGATAATCACATCAAGACGGGCGATTTCCATACCTTTGGGTGCACTGGCTTGCGTGTGAAAGCGAACCGCACCGTTGGGTGCGTCCGATAGCCGTGCTTCCTCCTCCCAAAAATAGTGTAAATGGGGATCAAGGCGGGTATCAAAATACGACTTCTGCCCATCCACGGTGATTTCCTGCAATAACCCCGCATCGCAAAATAACCGCAAGGTATTATAGACCGTTGCCAAGGAAATAGGCATCTGGGCGCGGGCGGATTCAAACAAGCTCTCTGCACAAACATGGCGGTCTTTACCATCGCCCACCAGCAAATCGGCAAGGGCGAGCCTTTGGCGTGTCGGGCGCAAATCGGCACGGTTCAACCACGCTAGGGCGCGAGTTTCACGCGGTGTTTGCGAATAATCTGGTTGTTCATTTTGCATAATTAACCCAATCTACATTTTTCATTTGCGGGCTTCGTTTTCGGCTTGTATAAATCTGTTATATAAGGTAGGTTAATGAAAGACAACTGAAAACACGCAAAAACAACGCGAATAAATAAACGCAACCGCAATGATAAAAGAGAATAATGACAAAACGACTTGAAAAACTAGGGTTTGAAGACCTGATGGACTGTGCCAGAGGCACTATGTTTGGCGATGGCAACCCGCAGTTGCCCACGCCTCCTATGCTGATGTTTGATAGGATTACCGCGATTTCTGACGATAAAGGCACGGATGGCAAGGGGCATGTCGTTGCCGAATTGGATATAAAACCCGATTTGTGGTTCTTTGAATGCCACTTTATTAACGATCCTGTGATGCCTGGATGCTTGGGGCTGGATGCTCTGTGGCAGTTGACTGGGTTTAATTTGGGATGGCGTGGCATGCAGGGGCGCGGTCGTGCCTTGGGCGTGGGTGAGGTGAAATTCACTGGCATGGTGAAACCCGACCACTCCCTTGTGCGCTATGAAATTGATATAACCCGCCTGATTGATCGCCGCCTAAAGCTGGGCATGGCGAATGGTAAGGTTTTTGCCGATGATGTGCTGATTTACAGCGCGACAGATTTGAAAGTTGGGCTGTTCCACGAATAGCCCCCCCTGAATGAAACAGAATGAAAAGGAGACGATTATGCGCCGTGTTGTGATTACAGGAATTGGGATTATTTCTTCCATTGGTAACAATGTGAAAGAGGTGACTCAAAGCCTGAAAAACGGAACTTCGGGGATTGTTTTTGCCCCCGAATACGCGGAACGTGGGTTTCGCAGTCAAATCCACGGGTTGCCACAGATTGACCCGACCGAGCATATAGACAAACGCCAAATGCGCTTTATGGGCAATGGTGCCGCCTATAATTATATGGCGATGGAGCAAGCCATTAACGATAGCGGGCTGGACGCTGGCGATGTTTCAAACGACCGCACGGGGCTGATTATGGGGTCTGGCGGGCCTAGTACCCTGAACCTGTTTGCTGCCCATAATGCCGTTACCGAAAAGGGTTCGCCAAAGAAAATGGGGCCGTTTATGGTGACCCGTTGCATGTCTTCCACGAATTCGGCTTGTTTGGCGACTCCGTTCAAAATTCGCGGGGTGAATTATTCGATTACCTCTGCCTGTTCGACCTCTGCCCATTGTATCGGCAACGGGGTGGAACAAATCCAGTTTAACAAGCAAGATATCGTTTTCGCTGGCGGGGGGGAGGAGTTGGATTGGACTCTGTCCTGCCTGTTTGATGCGATGGGCGCGATGTCTTCCAAATATAACGATACGCCCGAATGCGCGTCCAGAGCGTTTGATGCAAACCGCGATGGTTTTGTTATTGCTGGCGGTGGCGGGGTTGTTGTGCTGGAAGAATTGGAACACGCCTTGGCGCGGGGTGCAAAGATTTATGCAGAGGTTACGGGCTATGGCGCGACTTCTGACGGGTTTGATATGGTTGCCCCATCGGGTGAGGGTGGCGAGCGTTCCATGCGATTGGCTATGCAAACGATTGGCGCACGCAAGGTTAATTATATTAACGCCCACGGTACCTCCACCCCTGCGGGCGATGTGACCGAGGTAAAAGCGATTCGCACAATCTTTGGCGCGGATGTGCCAAAGATTAGTTCAACAAAATCCCTGACTGGGCATAGCCTTGGGGCAACGGGAGTGCAAGAGGCGATATATTCCCTTATCATGCTACGCGATGATTTCATCACTGCCAGCGCGAATGTGGATGAGTTAGATAGCGAATTGAACGCGGGGGAAATCGCAACCTCGCGGATAGATAACGCAGGGCTAGACACGGTTTTATCCAATAGTTTTGGTTTTGGCGGTACCAACGCAACCCTTGCCCTCAGCAAATTTCATAAAGAATAAAGAATAAAGAGACATATAATGACAAAACTTTTACAAAACAAACGCGGTTTGATTATGGGGGTTGCCAACGACCATTCCATCGCGTGGGGTATAGCCCGCGAAATGGCAGCACAGGGGGCGGAGCTGGCATTCACCTATCAAAGCGATGGTTTGAAAAAGCGGATTATCCCTTTAATGCAAAGCATTGGGATGAGTGTTCTGGTAGAGGCGGATGTGCAAGACGATGCCTCCATGGACAACACTTTCGCGACTTTAGAAAAAGAATGGGGGCAGTTGGATTTTGTCGTCCATGCCATCGCCTATTCGGACAAAAGCGAGTTGGCAGGGCGGTTCAGTGAAACCAGCCGCGCCAATTTCAAATCCTCTTTGGATATTTCGTGTTATTCGCTGATTGATGTTGCCCGCCGTGCGCGTCCTTTGATGAAAAATGGTGGGACGATTTTAACGCTTACTTATCAAGGCTCTAACCGTATTATTCCCTATTACAATGTTATGGGTGTAGCAAAGGCCGCGCTCGAATCTGCCATGCGCTATCTGGCGAATGATTTGGGGCCAGAGGGGATTCGCGTAAATGCGATAAGCCCGGGGCCGATGAAAACCCTAGCTGGCTCTGCCATACGCGGGGCGCGGCAGACGTTTCGCACAACCCAGGATAACACGCCGATGCGCAGTAATGCGACACTGGAGTCCATCGGCGGGGCGGCGGTTTTTCTGGCAAGCGATTATGGCAAAGACACAAGCGGGGAAATTATCCACGTTGACGGGGGCTATCATATCCTTGGGATGATGCAGCCGACAAATCTGTAATGGATGTTTTTGCGGATAAAGCAACGGCTGGGGTTGCTTTGCGGGGGGCGATTGCGCGGATTGGAGCGCATGCCGTGCGCACTCCGCTTTTGCGCAGTGATGCTTTGGATAAAATCGCCGGGCGGCGCGTTTGGGTCAAGGCGGAATGTTTGCAGCATAGCGGGTCTTTCAAATTTCGCGGGGCTTGGTCGGCGATTTCGGCTTTGTCCGCGTCCGAGCGGGCGCGTGGGATTATCGCGTTTTCCTCTGGCAATCACGCCCAAGGCGTGGCAATGGCGGCGGCTATGCACGGCGCACGAGCCGTTATTATTATGCCCGAAGACGCGCCTTTGGTGAAAATCGCAGGAACGCGGGCTTTGGGCGCATCGGTGGTTTTGTATAAACGCGAGTCTGAGGATCGCGAAGCCGTGGCGAACACCCACAATCCAGACGGTTCTATGTGTTTAATCAAGCCGTTTGACGATGTGAATGTCATTGCTGGACAGGCAAGCGTGGGCGCGGAATTGGCGGAGCAAGCTGTTGCTGCTGGAATTATCGGCGCGGATGTTTTTGTGCCGTGCGGTGGCGCGGGTTTGTCTTCTGGTATCGGTTTGGCTATGGAACAGGCGAGCGGGTTTGGGCAGTTGCATCCGTGTGAGCCCGTTGGATTTGATGATGTTAAACGGTCGTTAGAGTCTGGTGTTATTGAAAGCAACACACGCTTGGGCGGGTCTGTTTGTGATGCGATTATAACGCCCAGCCCTGGGCAGATTACTTTCCCTATCTTGCGCCGTTTGCAGGATGCGGGGATTTGTGGCGATGGGGTGGTGGCAAGCGATGCGCAATGTTTGCAGGCGGTCGCCTTGGCGGTGCGCCATTTGCGCGTGGTGATAGAGCCTGGGGGGGCGGTTGCCCTGGCATGTGCCTTGTTTGGCGGGGGTGCGGGCGATGTTATCGCTGTTGCATCTGGCGGGAATATCGATGCGGGCGTTTTGGCGGGTGCTGTGCGGGATTATGATGGGGCGTTATGATGGGTGGGTTATAGCGCGGGTTGGATGTTTGCCTTTGCATTCTTAACGGATAGAGCCATGCGATATTCACCTTCTTCCAAAATTTCAAACCCATAGCTGTTGTAAAACTTTGCGCGTTTATCAAAATCATCATCTTTTCTTACATCAAGAACGATTGCGACAATGCCAATATCATCTGAAGCTTCAATGCATTTTTCAATAGCATGCATCAATAAATTACCACCAACCCCCTGCCCTTGCTGGGTTTTATCCACGGCTAGAACGCTTAGATATATCATCGGTATTTTATGGCGTTCGCCAGGAATCGCCAAATTTCCCGCATTTTCGGGCAAGATACTGTACATTGACAAAGCATAAACTCCGACCAGAACACCATCATCATTTACTGCACACCAAACACGTGCACGGTTATTTTTAATCTTCTTGCTGATTGAGTATTTGAACCATCTATCAATAGAATCGACACCGCAGGAAAACTCCGTGCGGTCGTGTTTCGCCTTATCAAACAGCGAAATATGGATATTAGCCATCGGTTGTATTTTCGCGCATTCGCTTCATAGCCTCTGCCAGCGCAGGAATATACCTGCCCGGTCTTTCTAATCTTTTTTCCAAGGCTCTAAAAGCCTCAAGGCTGATTGTGAAAGGCTCCTCCGACCGAAAACACATAAAGTCAAAGTCTTCTATTCGTTCTGGCACCTTGGCAGGTGTTGCTTTGACAGATTTTACTTTGGCAGGTTTGGCTTTCGCAAGTTTTGCCTTAACAGGTTTGCGCGATACAGATTTGGATTTGGCAGGTTTGCCCGTTTGTTCATTTGGATTTAACATAAGATACCCCTTTTTATAGATATATATCTTTATATCGCACCTTATATCACCGAGTCAACCCCCCCTAACAAAAACCCGCAAAACCCTTACCCATCCGCGCGAATCGTCGCATTCTTACCGTCATACGGGCTATCGGACACGATTTCCGCATCCCAAAGTTCCCCCAACATCCGCACTTTCAGCTTTTGCCCAACCTGCGCATGCTCGGGCGTAACATACCCCATACCAATGGATTTTTTAAACGCCACCGAATACCCGCCAGAGGTCAAACGCCCGACTTTTGTACCATTCAAATACAGAGCCTCACGCCCCCACGGGTCAGCATCGGCGGGTCCATCCACCAACAAAGTAACGCATTTAGAACGAATCCCGACAGCCTCCATCGCCTCTTTACCATAAAAATCCTTGGACAAATCAACGAAACGGGGTAAATCCGCCTCTAACGGAGTCGCATCGCGCCCCAATTCCGTGCCAAAGGCGCGGTAGGACTTCTCTAACCGCAACCAGTTTTGCGCCCGCGCACCGACCAGCCGCAAACCTGCATCCTCGCCCGCGTCCATCAGCAAATCAAACAGATAATTCTGCATTTCAATCGGGTGATGCAATTCCCAGCCCAATTCGCCGGTATAGGCAACACGGACAGCGTGCAGAGGACACATACCCAATTCCACAGACCGCGCCGATAGCCAAGGAAACCGAGCGTTTGATAGCGCGGTCGTAGCATCCGCATCGCGAATAACCCGCCCCAAAACATCGCGCGTTTTCGGTCCAGCAATGGCAAAAACTCCCCATTGCGTGGTCACATCCTGTATCACAATCGCGCCGAATTTCGCTGCCATATCCTCGGCCGCTTTGCGCATATAATCGCCATCATAGGCCAACCACGCGCCCGCAGAAATCAGATAATAATCGTTTTCTGCCAGCCGAACGATCGTATATTCGGTACGGGTCGTCCCTGCCCCAGTCAAGGCATAGGTCAAATTAATCCGCCCAATCTTTGGCAAACGATTGCAGGTGAACCAGTCCAAGAACGCAGTCGCACCAGCCCCGCTTACCCTATGTTTGGCAAAGGCAGTCGCGTCAATTAAACCGACACCTTCACGGATAGCCCGAGCCTCTGCTTCGGCATATTGCCACCAACCACCGCGCCGAAAACTACGGCTTTGTTCGTCATTAAATCCAGCAGGGGCAAAATAATTGGGACGTTCCCAACCATTGACTTGCCCGAATTGCGCACCCGCCGCCTTTTGCCTATCGTAAGCGGGGGAAGTCCGCAAACCTCGTGCCGCGGGGCGTTCCTCGTCAGGATGATGCAACACATAAACATGGTCATAGCATTCTTCGTTTTTCTCTCGCCCATAATCGGTGGTAATCCAACTGCCATAGCGTTTGGGGTCAAGGCTGGCCATATCAATCTCTGCCTCGCCCTCTACCATCATTTGCGCCAGATAATGCCCTACACCACCCGCGGCGGTTATACCAAAGGAAAAACCCTCTGCCAGCCACATGTTGCGCAATCCTGGGGCGGGACCCACCAGAGGATTGCCATCGGGAGTATAACAAATCGGCCCGTTGAAATCGTCTTTCAATCCGCTCTGCTCGCAGGACGGTACGCGGTGAATCATCGCCATATATTGCTCTTCAATCCGTTCCAAATCCAAGGGAAACAAATCGGCACGGAAGCTATCAGGCACACCATAAGGGAAACGCGCGGGCGCACCGCGTTCATAAACCCCCAAAATCCAACCACCGCGTTCTTCGCGGACATAGGATTGAGCATCGGCATCGCGAACAACGGGATGTTCATCATTGCCCGCCTCGCGCCATTTTACCAAAGCGGGGTCTTTATCGGTGACGATAAACTGATGCTCCACAGGGATAGCGGGGATTTTTATCCCCAAAAGACGCGCGGTACGCTGGGCATGGTTGCCCGTGGCGGTGATAACATGCTCGGCACGAATGACAATCTGCTCATCACTCGGCACCAAATTACCGCCTTTTTCAATCATCTTTGTGCAGGTCACCTGCCATTCATCACCCATCCATTCATAGGCATCGACTTGCCATTTGCGCTCTATCACCACGCCCAATTGCCGCGCCCCCGCAGCCATAGCCATAGTGACATCGGCAGGGTTAATATAACCATCGGTGGGGTGGTAAATCGCGCCTTGCAAATCATCGGTGCGGATTAACGGCCAGCGTTCCTTTATCTGGTCGGGGGTCAGCGTGTGGTATTCCACGCCAACGGTTTCCGCCGTTGCACCATAGAGCATGTATTCATCCATCCGCTCTGCCGTTTGCGCCATTCGCAGGTTGCCAACAACGGAAAAGCCAGCGTTCAGACCAGTTTCCGCTTCCAGCTTTTTATAGTATTCCACAGAGTAATTATGAATATGCGAAGTCGCGTAAGACATATTAAACAAGGGCAACAGCCCCGCCGCGTGCCATGTTGACCCGCTTGTCAATTCGTCCCGTTCCATCAGCATCACGTCTTTCCAGCCGAATTTTGCCAGATGATAGGCGATAGCGGTGCCGACAGCCCCGCCCCCAACGACCAGTGCTTTTACATGAGTTTTCATTGTTTTTATCCTTTAAGGTTTGATTTATTTTTACCGCGTAATAGCAGGTATTATGACAAAATCAAACCCCATGTGGGGACGAAAACTCGACGTGAAGGCGGGCGGTTGCGACATTGTTAAGGTTTGGCAGGATTTTAATAGCGATTAGTTGTTAGTTATTAGTTATTAGTTATTAGTGGCTTTAGCCCTTCGGGTCTTCGTCATTTCTTCGAAATGCCGACCAGATCCATGCGATGGCGTGGTCTTTTGCGCGTAGTCTCTTACCCGTCCTGCGGACGTGTAAGCAGACGTGGCGCAAAAGCCCTTGGGTTTCAAGACTATAGATTCGTCATAAATTTACTATCTGGAATAACAAGACTATAAAGTGGATTATTTGCAAAGAATACTTGGGAATTGGTGATGGGTTTTTCATAAATTTATTTAGACTATATACAAGACGCTGAACCAAACCCCAGCCAAAAAAATAGCCCGTCCAGCTCTCCGCAGGAGGGGTGGGCGGGCGGGCGACCGAACGAAGTGGCTTGCCACGAAGTGAGGGCGCAACAAAAAACCTCTATCCTTAACTTCCAATACCTAACCCCTAATCTCTAATAACCAATAATTCACCATTCATAATTCACAATTCACAATTAAAACCTATTGACAAAACCTAAAACATCGTTAATATCCCCCTCAGTGGTCAGCCCGAGTGGCGGAATGGTAGACGCGATGGATTCAAAATCCATTGTCCTTGTGACGTGTCGGTTCGAGTCCGACCTTGGGTACCACTGCAAATTAAACAGGTCTCTTTATACCAAAGATGCCCTATGAATACACGGTTTTATGGGGGATTCGCCACGATGACACAAACACCAAATCGCCGCGCTGGCGGGCGTTCTGCCCGAAAAGCGCTCCGCTCCGCTCCACTGGCAGAGGATATTCGCCCGATTCGCCCGGGCATGGAATCCAACACCTACAAACCGCTCAGTGAAGCCTCCATGCAAAAAATCCACACCGCCGCGATGCGTGCGTTGCAGGAAATCGGGCTAGCCGATGCTCCGCCCAGTGGCATAGAGGTCATGACAAAGGCGGGCGCAGTCCTTGGCGATGACGGGCGTTTGCGGTTTTCTGCCGCGATGGTGGAGGATATGCTGGGCAAAGCCGCCAAATCCATTACCCTACATTCGCGCGATGGCAAAAATGATTTAGACCTATCGGGCAACCGCGTTCATTACGGAACGGCGGGGGCGGCCGTGCATCTGGTGGATGTTGAAAACAACCTATACCGCGAGTGTGGCGTGCAGGATTTGCACAATGCCGCGAAAATCGCCCAACAACTGGATAATATCCACTTTTTCCAACGTCCTATGGTTTGCCGCGATATTCCCGATAATTTTGAGATGGATTTGAACACCGTCTACGCCGCGTGTTCTGGTACGACCAAACACGTTGGGGTCAGCTTTACCGAGCCGTCCTTTATGCCTGGATTGATTGATTTTATTTACGATATAGCAGGGGGTGAGGCGGCGTTCCGCACCCGTCCGTTTATTTCCAATTCCAACTGTTTTGTTGTGCCACCGATGAAATTCGCCACCGAATCCAGCGAGGTGATGGAGGCTGTGATTCGCGCAGGTATGCCTGTTTTATTGCTATCTGCGGGGCAAGCGGGGGCGACCGCGCCCGCGCCTATTGTCGGGGCGATTGTCCAAGCCGTGGCGGAATGTTTGGCTGGTGTTTGCTATGTTAATGCGATTGCACCTGGGCATCCTTGCGTCTTTGGCACTTGGCCGTTTGTGTCGGATTTGCGCACGGGGGCTATGTCTGGTGGCTCTGGCGAGCAAGCGTTGCTCACCGCGGGTTGCGCCCAAATGCACAAGTTTTATGGGCTTCCAGGGGGTGCCGCCGCGGGCATAGCCGATGCGAAAATGCCCGATATGCAGGCGGGCTATGAACAGGCGCATTCCAATGTTATGGCGGGGTTATCGGGGCTGAATATGGTATATGAAGCGGCTGGGATGCATGCGTCTTTGCTGGGATTCTGCCTTGAAAGCCTGATTATCGGCGATGATTTACTGGGGCAATCCTTACGGTGCGTACGCGGGATAGAGGTGACGGAAGACAATCTCTCACTGGAAGTCATGCGTAGCGTATGTTTGGAAGGACCGGGGCATTATTTGGGTAGCCAGCAGACTCTGGATCTCATGCAAACCGAATATGTCTATCCGCGTTTGGGCGACCGTACCAGCCCGAAAGAATGGGAAGAGCTGAAAAAACCGAACTTGATTGCAAATGCGATAGCCTATAAGAACGAAATCCTCAGCCTGCCATCGGAGGCGCGGTTTAATCCAGAGCTGGATAAAAAACTGCGTGAAAAATACACCATCCATTTAAAATCGGCATAAGATGCATCCCGCCCCATCTGTTATTCTTTTCACCGCGCTGTCTGGTTTGGGCTTTGGCTTGCTGTTCTTTCTGGCTTTGGATAGCCCTGATATTCGCGGATTGCGGGCGTTTGGCTTTTTCTTTGTTGGCTTTGCGCTGGCGGTTGGCGGGTTGCTGATTTCTACCCTGCATCTGGGCAATCCGAAAAACAGCCTGAAAGCATTTAGCCAATGGCGCACATCGTGGCTCAGCCGTGAAGGGATAACCAGTATCGCCGCTCTGATAGTCATCGGGCTTTACGCTGGGCTGGTGATTTTCTTTGATATAAAGGTCGTTTGGCTGGGCTGGATTGGTGCGGGGCTGGCTCTGTTGGCGGTTTTCTGTACCTCTATGATTTATGCTAGTTTAAGGACTATTCCGCGGTGGAATCACTGGACTGTGCCGGTTTTGTTTATGCTTTATACGCTGAGCGGGGGCGCGTTGTGTATCGGTTTTAATGGGCTGGCGATTGTTTTGCTGGTGATTTTGGGCGGGTTTCAGATTTTTTATTGGGGTGTGGGCGATGGGCTGTTTGCGCGTGCGGGTTCCACCATAGCCACTGCCACGGGGTTGGGTGCGCTGGGCAGTTTGCGTCAGTTTGAACCGCCCCACACGGGTAGCAATTTCCTGCTAGATGAGATGGTGTATCAAATCGGGCGTAAACATACGGATAAACTGCGGGTGTTGGGGTTTGCGGCGGTTTGTGTTGTGCCTATTGGGTTTTTAGTGGCAGGTTTGGTTGGCGATTCGGTGGTTTTGAGCATCGGTGCGGTGGCGTTTCATTTTATCGGTTTGGTGGTGTGTCGGTGGCTGTTCTTTGCCCAAGCCGAGCATGTCGTTGGGTTGTATTATGGCGCGGATTTTAGTTATTAGTTATTAGTTATTAGTTATTAGTTGTTAGTGATTGATTATTAAGGATTTGGGGTTGGTTATTAGAGGTTAAGGGCAGAGGTTTTTTGTTGCGCCCTCACTTGGGGGCAAGCCCCTTCGTTCGGTCGCCCACCCGCCCACCCCTCCTGCGGAGAGCTGGACGGGTTATTTTTTGGCTGGGGTTTAGCTCAGCGTCTTGTATATAGTCTAAATAAATTTATAGAATCCCTATCACCACTTCCCAAGTATTCTTTGCAAATAATCCACTCTAACGTCTTGTTATTCCAGATAGTAAATTTATAGAATCATTATCATCTTGTAACCAAAGGGCTTTTGGCATGCCTCCACGAAGTGGGGGCTACGCACAAAAGACCATGCTGGTCGGTATTCGCGCAAGCGATGACGAAGACCCGAAGGGCTAAAAAACTAATAACTAATAACTAACAACTAATAACTAACAACTAATAACTATTTACAATCTCCACAAAAACCACAATAAAACCAACATGGAAACCCTAACCACCGCGCTAAACCTCATCCTCGATCTGAACGCCGATTTATGGCGGATTATCGGGCTATCCCTGCGGGTATCGCTCAGCGCAACGCTGATAGCCGCCACCCTAGCCATCCCCATAGCCGCCCTCATCAGCCACTACAATTTCTACGGCAGACGGCTGATTTTACTGCTATCCAGCACGATGATGGCACTGCCCCCAGTCGTTGTCGGCCTTGCCGTTTATCTGTTTTTATCCCGTGCGGGACCTTTGGGCGACTGGGGGTTGCTCTTCACCCCACAAGCCATGATTATCGCCCAAACCATCCTGATTTTCCCAATCATACTGGTTTTGACATTCGAATCGATAAAACCCATTGCCCGAGACTACAGCGCGATGTTTAACGCCCTGAACACCCCGCCCGCGTTATGCTTGCGCACGCTGATAATGGACGCACGATTTGCCATCCTTACGGCTGTTTTGGCGGGGTTTGGGCGCGCGCTGGCAGAGGTCGGGGCGGTGATAATAGTCGGCGGCAATATCAACGGATTAACGCGAGTCATGACAACGACTATCGCCTTGGAAACGTCCAAAGGCAACCTGTCATTCGCCTTGGCTCTGGGGCTTATTTTAATCGGCATAGCCCTTTTTATTAACGCCATAATCCACATTATCGGCGCGATTGGGCGCAGGTTTGAAAACACACGACCATGACCGCCACAGAACCCACCATTATCAGCTTTGAAAGAGCCTCGTTCCATCAAGGCGGGCAACGTCTGCTGGGCGTGCTGGATGGCAACTATACGCTGGGCGAGGTTAATTTTCTGCTGGGGCATAACGGCGCGGGCAAAACCCTTTTGCTGGGGCTGATGCACGGTATGATTACACCGACTCGCGGGCGAATCCGCCTGAACGGAGCGAACCCACGTGGCAGTCGCCACAAACGCGGTTATATCTTTCAACGCACGGCTATGATGCGCCGTTCCGTGCGCGATAATATCGCGATAGGTCTTGCCCGCCACGGGCTTACGCGGGCGGAGCGGGTGGCGCGGTTGGACGAATTGCTCGCCCTTGTGCAACTGGGCGATAAGGCGGATTTACCGGCCGCCGTTCTATCGGGGGGGGAGGTTCAACGGATGGCGCTGGCGCGGGCGTTAATCGGTCGCCCTAACCTTATTTTTATGGACGAGCCGACCAGTCATCTTGACCCAGTAACGACCCAAGCGTTTGAACAAATCGTGCTGACTCTGGCGCAGAGCGGGATTGGTTTCGTGTGGGCTTCGCACAATCGCAGCCAAGCACGGCGGTGCGCCGATAGGATTATGTTTCTGGACGGCGGGCGGATTATAGAAACCGCCGAAGCGTGGCAGTTCTTTGGCAACCCGCAAACCTCTGTGGCGGGGAAATATCTGGAAGGGATGGTGCGGTGATGCGGGTTGTTTTACGCTTTGTTTTGTTGGGGATTATGGGGTTTTTTGGCGTGTTTGCAGGCGGCATGGCTTTGGGCGAAGACCTGCCGTTCTTCACCCTAGCCTCCACCAGTTCGACCCAAAATTCAGGGCTGTACGATGCGATTTTACCGCAATTCACCGCCGACACGGGGATAGCGGTTCGGGTTGTCGCGCTCGGCACCGGGCAGGCGATAAAAATCGCGCAAAACGGCGACGCGGATGCGTTGCTGGTGCATCACCGCCCGTCCGAGGATGCGTTTGTCGCGGCGGGCTATGGAGTCCAGCGTTTTGACGTGATGTATAACGATTTTGTTTTGATTGGTCCGCGTGCGACTCGGGATGCGTTTCAGGATGATTTTGCCTCGTTAGACCATGTTTTCACCCATTTTCACCGCAACCAGCAGTTGTTTTTCATATCACGCGGGGACGACAGCGGCACGCATAAAAAGGAACGCGAAATCTGGCAACGGGTGCGGGCGGAACCCTCGGGCGCGTGGTATAGAGAAATCGGCGCAGGCATGGGGGCTGCCTTAAATATGGTCGCGGCGATGAACGCGGGCGACGGAGTGGCGGTTTATACCCTGTCCGATCGCGGAACTTGGCTGGCGTTTGGCAATAAGGACGGGTTGGCGGTCGTATGGGAAAACGAGCCGTATTTGCAAAATCCATACGGGCTCATTGCCGTTAATCCGGCGCGGTTTGCCCATGTGAAAGCAGATCTGGTCGGGCGGTTTATTGATTGGATTAGGTCGCCCCGAGGGCAGTCCGCAATCGGTGAATTCCGCGTGGATGGGCGGCAGTTATTCTGCCCCAATGCCAATGGTTTGGCGATTACCCGTGAGCGGTTGGCAGGCGGCGAATGTCCGCGTGATGTGCGTTAGGGGTGGGGGCTTTTGTGTATGCTCCCGCGAAGCGGGGGCTACGCACAAAAGACCATGCTGGTCGGTATCGCGCAAGCGATTACGAAGACCCGAAGGGCATCACTAATCACTAATCACTAATCACTAATCACTAATCACTAATCACTAATCACTAATCACTAACAAAAAAGCCACCCCCGCAGGGATGGCTTTCTTTCTTTTCCAAAACCGTCTTACAACGATTTTAATCGTTAATTTTGGCAACAACACCAGAGCCAACAGTCCGCCCACCTTCACGGATAGCAAAGCGCAAGCCTTGTTCCATGGCAATCGGCGCAATCAGCTCCACATTGAATTTCAAATTATCACCAGGCATCACCATTTCCGTGCCAGACGGTAATTCCACCGTCCCCGTCACATCGGTTGTGCGGAAATAAAACTGCGGACGATAATTGGCGAAAAACGGAGTGTGCCGCCCGCCTTCATCCTTTGTCAAAATATAAACCTCGGCTTCAAATTTCGTGTGTGGATTAACGCTTTTCGGCTTACACAAAACCTGCCCGCGTTCCACAGCATCGCGTTCCACGCCACGAAGCAGAACCCCGACATTATCGCCAGCTTCACCACGATCCAGCAGTTTGCGGAACATTTCCACACCTGTGCAGATGGTTTTCGTCGTGGCTTTCAGACCAACGATTTCAATCTCATCGCCAACATTAACAACACCGCGTTCCACGCGACCTGTGACAACTGTGCCACGACCAGAGATTGAAAACACATCCTCAATCGGCAGCAAGAACGGCTGATCAACAGCCCGTGCAGGTTGGGGGATATTGGCATCAACAGCCTTCATCAATTCGGAAATCTTTTCCGTGCCGATAGCATCATCGCGCCCTTCCAAAGCCGCCAGAGCAGACCCAGAAACGATGGGAATATCATCACCAGGATAATCATAGCTGGATAGCAATTCGCGGATTTCCATCTCAACCAATTCCAGCAATTCATCATCATCCACCTGATCGACTTTGTTCATAAAGACAACCATCGCGGGAATCCCAACCTGACGACCCAGCAAAATATGCTCGCGAGTCTGGGGCATAGGGCCATCGGCCGCACTCACCACCAAAATCGCGCCATCCATTTGCGCAGCACCGGTAATCATGTTTTTCACATAATCGGCGTGACCTGGGCAATCCACATGGGCGTAATGCCGCGCTTCGGTTTCGTATTCCACGTGGGCGGTGGAAATGGTAATACCACGCGCCTTTTCTTCTGGCGCACCGTCAATTTCATCGTATGCCTTAAAGGTGTCCGAAAACTGCTTAGTAATCGCCGCCGTAAGCGTCGTTTTGCCGTGATCAACGTGACCGATTGTGCCAATGTTGCAATGCGGCTTGTTTCTTTCAAATTTTTGTTTTGCCATAATGGCCTCCTGTTTTAGGGTTATATCGGCGAATCTACCCCACCGCAAACCGAATTGCAAGGCACTTTAGCGTGATTTTTTAATAAAAAACGCTAAATGCAAGATTAAAGCCATCAGCCACACGAAAAGAAAGGCGAAAATCGCGTCCGATAGGAAATGTCCGCCCATGCCCACGCGGGTTATGAACGCCCCCGCGAGTATCACGCCGCCGAGCATCCGCAATCCCACGCGGGGGAATACCGTGTTTAGCAAGCAAAGCGATAGGAATAATGTCGCCACACCCGCAACCTCGCCCGATACGAACGAGCAGTTTTTGACGCATTGGTTGGCGAAATCAAAGGCGGGGGTGAATATTTTATCACCGTCAAATTCGGCGATATTGCGCGGGCGGGCGCGACCAGAATAGGCCTTTAACACTCCGTTAACTAATATCAGCGGCGCGGTGATGTAAAGCACCGCGATAAACCCCCATATTTTCGCGGGGATTTGCCAGAATGGTCGCCAGAGGGCTATGAAAAAACTGCCCAGTGCGAATACGCCCAGCGCGAGTGTGATGTACCATATAAACAGGCGTATAAATTGGGCGACCCCGTTATTTTCCATCCACCAGCCGCCGAATTCAGGGTCATAAAACCAGCCCGCCACGGATAAATCAACCCACGGGGCAAGGCGGAAAACCGCGATAAATGCGGCAAAACAGACCGCGCAAATCACCCATCCGCATAATGAATAAAAATCCGAATTCGCAAAGAAATCCCGAGGTTTATGGGGGGCGGAATGCGGGGGTTTGCGCGTCACGGACGATAGCCTCCGTTGTCCAGAAAATCCACCTCGGCTTGGGTCGATTCCCGCCCCAGAGCCTCATTACGATGGGGAAACCGCCCAAATTTTTCAATCAGGGCGTAGTGCTCTTGCGCGTGATGCAACACGTCTTCACTATCCAAACGGGTTTTTATCAAATCAATACAATACTGCTGGTCGTCCAGATTTTCCGAATGCATAAAGGGCAGATAGGCGAATATCCGCCGCTCATCGGCTATGTTTATATCGTGTTTATCGGCAATCATCGCGCGGGCGAGCGTCAATGAAAGGTCGCACCACGCAAAAGCCTGCGGCGTGTCGCGGTAAATATTACGCGGGAACTGGTCGGCTAGCAGGATTAACGCGAGCGCGCTGTTCGCCTCGCTCTGCCACGGGTGGGTTTGGGTTTGCTGGAATTGAGCAATTTCGGTGGCGGTGAAATCGCCGAACCTTGCGCGGATTGTGGCATCAAACTGCGGGTCGGTTTGGAACCATTGCGCGGGCGAGGATTCGGTGAACCAGAAATGCAGGATATCTTGGGGGGTGGTCATTGTTTTGTGCCTTTTGGGTTTGGGTTTTTATCTATCTACCCGATTCGGCGGGGATTGTGAATGGTGAATTTGCATTCCCACAAAAAACCGCTATAAACCCCCAAACACTCACCACGAAAACAATCAAAGAGCCACATTCATGACCGAAACAACCCGCCACACTCCCCTGCTTATTATCGGTTCTGGCCCTGCTGGGTATAGCGCCGCCGTCTATGGTGCCCGCGCCATGCTGTCCCCACTTTTAATCCAAGGGATGGAGCCAGGCGGCCAATTAACCACCACAACAGAAGTGGAAAACTGGCCTGGCGATACGGAAGTCCAAGGCCCCGATTTGATGACCCGCATGCAGGCACACGCAGAGGCTATGGGTACGGAAATCATCAGCGATATCATCACGCGGTTAGACCTAAAAACCCGCCCATTCCACGCCTATTCCGACAGCGGCACGACATATACCAGCGACGCACTTATCCTAGCAACGGGGGCGCGCGCCAAATGGCTGGGGCTGGAAAGCGAAGAGAAATTCAAAGGATTCGGCGTGTCCGCCTGCGCCACCTGCGATGGGTTTTTCTATCGCGATAAAATCGTGGCAGTCATTGGCGGCGGCAACACGGCGGTAGAAGAAGCGTTATTTTTAACGCGATTCGCCAGTAAAGTCATCCTTATCCATCGGCGCGACAGCCTCCGTGCGGAAAAAATCCTGATTGACCGCCTGATGAAAAACGACAAAATAACCCCGATTTGGGACCACGAATTGGTGGAAGTCACGGGCAGCGAATCCCCGTTGGGGGTAGAGGGAATCCGCGTGCGAGACGTGAAAACCCATGCGGAATCTGACATCGCCTGCGCGGGGGTTTTCATCGCCATCGGGCACGCACCCGCCAGCGAACTGGTGGCGGAGGTGCTGGAAACTCACCACGGGGGCTATGTGAAAACCGCGGGCGATAGCACGGCGACCTCTATCGCCGGGGTTTTTGCCGCGGGGGATTTGACCGACCATATTTATCGCCAAGCCGTGACCTCGGCTGGGATGGGTTGTATGGCGGCGTTGGAGGCGGAACGGTTTCTGTCCGAAAGTGATTAATAAAAGGGTTGCACTTTTATCTAAACCATATAAAAAATCATAACCGCCATTCACACACACACCTAAAAAGGAAACAACAATGACTTCACAACAACTCATGCATTACCAAAACAAATTAAACTATGAAATTGATTCGTGGGATACATTTGAACAGCTTGAAAAACCCAATTCAAACCTTATCGTTGTTGACGGTCGCTCGGCAGAGGCCTTTGCCAAAGAAGCAATCCCCGGCGCGATCAACCTGCCCCACCGCGAAATATCCGCACAATCCACGGCTGACCTTGATAAATCCAAAATTTATGTCTGCTATTGCGATGGTATTGGTTGCAATGCCTCCACCAAAACCGCTTTAAAACTTGCCACGCTTGGGTTTGATGTCAAGGAACTTATGGGCGGTTTGGACTGGTGGATTCGCGATGGTTACAACACCCAAGGCACAAACGGACGCGCCGCCACTGGTGCATTTTGCGGTTGTGGTTGAATGATACGCCCAGCAAAACTTGACGATATGGCGCACCTGAAGGGTATGAATCTGTTTGAATACGCCCCGCGCCGTGCGTCTTTTCTTGGCGCATATCCGATCAAAGATCATACGCTGAAGGTCTATTCGCTGGTCGCGCAGGAAACCGCGCGACCAACACCGACCGCCGATAAAATTTCACAACTGCTTGCCCCAGGCTTGCCCGATCCAGAATCAAAAGCAGACCACAAAGTTGGTTTTGGCATCCTACATTGGGGCAATGACGGGCTTTATGCGCTGACGAACACTTGGTATGATGCCAATATGTTGCGGATGAAGGGGTTCATGGTTGATGAATTTTCCAGTGATAATCCCAAAATGAAGCCTCTTGCAGATTTGAATATCATCGCATGCGTTTGGGAGCTGGAAATATACAAATACGAACGCGACCTTTGGATAAAATCTGTATTGGCGCAAAAGCCCGCGAAATTAACCAAAGAGGTTTTGCGTGACTATCTTAACCTTGGTTTTGAGGGATATGTATAATGATACGCCCAGCAAAAATTGACGATATGGTGCACATGAAGGGATTGATAGAGGCACACGCAATCCACGAAGGCGCACCCTTTAGCAACGGCTTTCAAAACACTGCGAGCTTAACAAAACTAGTCTTCGGCGATGCTCCGCATATATTTTTATGGGTCGCAGAAATGGACGCGGGTCTAGTCGGCTACATGAGTGCGACAATCGATTATTCCACTTGGAACGCCGCGCCGTTTTTATATCTGGATTGCCTATACCTGACCCACGACGCACGCGGGCAAGGCTTTGGTTTGAAGTTCATAAAAACGCTGGATGCTTTCGCGGCGGCACGGGGCATCACCGAAATTCAATGGCAAACCCCGCCAGACAACGACATTGGGCTTGGGTTCTACCGACATATTGGCGCAGCCGAGCTGCCCAAACGGCGATTCTTACGCACCGTGCCGCCAGAGGTTGCGAATGTGAAGCCTTTTGTGTAAGAGGTGGTATGATTACGACCCCCCTTGCCCCTTTGGAAGAGCTTTACGCCCCCGCGCCCGCCCGTGCCACGTTAAAAAAACTGGCCGCGCAATACGCGTCTTGGGATTTAACCCCGCGTCAAATCTGCGATTTGGAGCTTTTGATGACTCGCGGGTTTTACCCCTTGGAGGGGTTTCTAAACCGCCCCGATTATGAGTCCGTGGTTGACCACATGCGCCTTGCCAATAACACGCTTTGGCCGATGCCTATTAATTTGGATGTATCCCCCGATTTCGCGGCAGGTCTGGAGCTCGGCGCGGATATTGCCCTGCGTGATGAAGAGGGTGTGATTTTGGCGATATTACACCTGCAAGACATTTACACCCCCGATAAAAAACACGAGGCGATGCAGGTTTATGGCACAACAGACCCCGCCCATTCGGGTGTGAATTACCTGTTTAATAAGGCGGGTTCGGTCTATCTGGGCGGGCCGATAACGGGGATAGAGCCCGTAACGCACTATGATTTTCGCGACCGCCGCGATAGCCCAAACCAGCTCCGCCAGCAATTCCGCCGTGCCGGTTGGCAAAAGATTTGCGCGTTTCAAACCCGCAATCCCTTGCATCGGGCGCATTATGAACTCACCAAGCAAGCCGCGCAAATGGCGCAGGCGAACCTGCTGATTCACCCAGTTGTCGGTATGACAAAGCCCGGCGATGTCGATCATTTCACCCGTGTGCGGTGTTATGAAGCCGTGCTGGAACACTATCCGCCGAAAACGACGGCGCTGTCGTTGTTAAACCTAGCCATGCGGATGGCGGGTCCGCGTGAAGCCGTGTGGCACGGGCTTATCCGTAAAAACTATGGTTGCACGCATTTTATTGTTGGGCGAGACCACGCGGGGCCCGGCGTTGATGCTACGGGGGCGGATTTTTATCTGCCCTATGCGGCACAGGATTTATTCGCCGAGCATAGCGATGAAATCGGCTTGCAAATGGTCGATTTCAAACACATGGTTTATGTCAAAGAACCCAAGCAATATCAGGCGGTGGATACCGTGGCAAAGGGCGATACTGTGCTGAATTTATCGGGCAGTGATTTGCGCAAACGGCTGAATTCAGGGGCGGATATTCCCGAATGGTTTTCCTTCCCTGCCGTGGTGAAACAGTTACGCAAATCCTATCCTGCAAGGCAAAATCAGGGTTTTACCGTTTTTATGACGGGATTATCTGGCTCTGGTAAATCAACGATTGCCAATGCGTTGTTGGTGAAATTGATGGAGATGGGCGGGCGACCCGTTACCTTGCTGGACGGCGATATTGTCCGCAAAAACCTGTCCTCGGATTTGGGGTTTTCTAGGGAACATAGGGATTTGAACATTCACCGTATAGGCTATGTCGCGTCTGAAATTACGAAAAACCGAGGCATTGCTTTGTGTGCGCCCATCGCGCCCTATGCTGCGGGGCGGCAGGCTGTGCGTGAGCAGATAGAGGCCTATGGTGCGTTTTTGGAAGTGTATGTGGCGACCCCGTTGGAGGAGTGCGAACGGCGCGATAGAAAAGGGTTGTATCAGTTGGCGCGGGCGGGGAAAATAAAGGAATTTACTGGGATTTCTGACCCCTATGAGGTGCCTAGTGCCGCGGATGTGGTGATAGATACGATTGCCTGTAGTGTGGATGAATGCGCCGAGCAGATTATTGCGAAGTTGGTGGATATGGGGTTAATTAGTGATTAGTGATTAGTTATTAGTTGTTAGTTATGCCCTTCGGGTCTTCGTAATCGCTTGCGCGATACCGACCAGCGTGGTCTTTTGTGCGTAGCCCCCACTTCGTGGGGGCATGCCAAAAGCCCTTGGGTTACAAGACTATAGATTCGTCATAAATTTACTATCTGGAATAACAAGACGTTAGATTGGATTATTTGCAAAGAATACTTGGGAATTGGTGATAGGTTTGCTCTAAATTTATTTAGGCTGTGCCTAGATGTAAAGACAGCCTTTAGCCAAAAATCCCCGTCCAGCTCTCCGCAGGAGGGGTGGGCGGGTGGGCAACCGAACGAAGTGAGGGCGCAACAAAAAACCTCTGCCCTTAACCTCTAATAACGAACACACAATTCCTAATAACCAATCACTAATAACTAATAACTAATAACTAACAACTAAATTAACATGCCCCATCTTCCGCCCTGCCCGCGCCTCTGCCTTGCCGTACAGATGAACACAAGCATTCGCCCGCTCAGCATAATCGCTCACCGCCAACACATCATCGCCTATTAAATTCGTCATAATAACATCGCTATGCCGAGACCCATCGCCCAAAGACCAGCCCGCTATCGCGCGAATATGCTGCTCAAACTGGTCAATCGCGCAACCATCCTGCGTCCAATGCCCGGAATTATGCACCCTTGGGGCGATTTCATTAACCAACAACCCCGCCTCTGTCACGAACAATTCCACGCCTAACACGCCGATATAATCCAAAGCATTCATAATCTGCCCACATAAAATAACCGCCGAAGTCACCGTGTCCTTGCCCACCCCAGCAGGTACGCGAGTTTCACGCAAAATCCCATTCTCATGACGGTTTTCGCCGATATCAAAACACACCAAACCGCCAGACGCACCCCGCGCCCCGATAGCGGATATCTCTTTATTGAACTCCACAAACCCCTCTAAAACCGCGCTGACCGCGCCAATATCGGCAAACGCCCGCAAACCGTCTGACACCGATTTAATCACCGCCTGCCCCTTGCCATCATAGCCAAATCGCCGTGTTTTCAAAATACTGGGCGTGCCAATCGCGGACAAAGCCGCGTCCATATCGCCCGCATTATCCACCGCGTGATAGGGGGCAACCGCCACCCCCAAACCGCGTAAAAAATCCTTTTCCGCCAAGCGGTCCTGCGATACCGCCAACGCCCTGCGATTCGGCAAAATCGGCTTTTGCGATTCCAGAAAATCCAACGCCTCTATCGGGATATTTTCAAATTCAAAGGTAATGACATCAACACTATCGGCAAACCCAGCCAGCGCGGTTTTATCGGTGAAATCGGCGATAGTCGCCGCCCCAGCCACCTGCACCGCGGGCGCATCGGCCGCATCCGCGAATATATGCACGCGAAACCCCAGCCGAGCCGCCGCCAGCGCGAGCATCCGCCCCAGCTGTCCCCCGCCCAGAATCCCTATCGTTGCGCCAATCGCCAGCATCACCTAATCCTGCGGGATGGCAGGCACAGCGTCGCTCTGCCCTTTGCGCCAGTTTTGCAATCGCACCGCAACATCGGCGTCAAACAGCGCAATAATCGCCGCCGCCATCAGCCCAGCATTCACCGCACCAGCCGCGCCAATCGCCATCGTCCCAACGGGATAGCCCTTTGGCATCTGCACGATAGAATACAGGCTATCCAGCCCGCCCAAGGCCTGTGTCATAATCGGCACACCCAGAATTGGAATAATCGTTTTGGACGCAAGCATGCCGGGCAAATGCGCCGCCCCGCCCGCGCCCGCGATGATAACTTTTAACCCACGCTCACCCGCCGTTTCACCATATTGCCACAGACGGTCTGGCGTGCGATGGGCAGAGACTATTTTGCACTCATAGCCCAATTCCAGCACGTCCAACACAGCAGTCGCCTCACGCATAACCGACCAGTCGGATTGACTGCCCATAACCACGCCTATTTCAATTTTGCTCATTTTATACTCCTAAAACGCGAAGGTAACCCCGAATTTTATGAACGGAAACATCATCCGCAAAAACGTGGGTTTATTTAAGTTTGCCGTCACTTTCGCCAGCTCTGCCGTCAAATTTGCCGCAGGAATCGGCGCACCCGCCGTTTGGGTGATAGAGGTCTTATAGCCGTTATTCAGCAAAAATCCAATATCAAAAACAAAAGACGCATTGCCCGCCAAATTACCGCCATAGCCAATCGCTATCATCGGAGTTATTGGGTTGGCAAATCTACCTATTGTGCGGACGGAAACATCGGTATAATCCACCCCGCCAAGCCTGATTGGTGCATCCGCACTGCCCGTGTAATTCCCGCGAACATGCCAAAACGGCACAATCGCACCAGCCGACAGGCGCAACCGCCCACGCTGAGGATACCAATCAAACAAAACCCCAACGCCACCTATGCCAATCCGCCCGTCTGTTACCAAGCCATCGGCTTGATCTCGCAGAGTAAATAGCCCGATATCGTTAGTATTATAGCGAAACCCCGCCAAAGGAACGCGGAGTCCAAAGCGGTCATTAATCATCGCATGCCCCTCAATCATCATCCCCATGCTGGTGATGCTGGGCGTTATGCCATAGGGTTTTTTGTGTAATTGCGCGGTGGCGGAGGTGGTGAAAAAAAGGGCGACCAACACTGCCCCACCTTTAATTTTGCTCATTTTAATACTCCTAAAACGCAAAGGTAACCCCGAATTTTAAATAGGGGTAGTACTTGCTTTTATTTAATCTTTCACGCGAAACGCGCAGTTGTTCCGTCACATCTGCTTCAGGGATTCTATCAACCCCGCCCGTTTGTGTCAAGGTCAAACTATAGCCGTCATTGTAGATAAATCCCGCATCAACGTTAAAGACGATACGTTTTTCCAAATTACCAGCATAGCCGATGGAAATCATCGGCGATAAGGGCTTTTTAAACTTTGCCGAAGTCCGCACACTGGATTCAAAATCAACATTATTAATGGTAATTGGGATTTCTTCGGTTCCCAGCAAATCGGCTCTAACCTCAAGAAACGAATACAAAAGCCCGCCAGAAACGCGGAATTTACCAGCCCACGGGTACCAATCGGCAAAAACCCCCAGCCCGCCTATTTTGGCAAGCGCGGTTGAATCCACCTGTTCGGACTGGTCTTCTATTGTGAATCTGCCAAAATTATTTGGCGTATAACGGAAAAAACCCAAAGGCACGCGGATTCCAAACCTATCATTCACGATATAATGCCCCTCTAAACCCATGCCAAGCGTGCTGATATTTGGCGTGATTCCAAAGCGGGGTTTTTCTTGCGCGGGTGCAGGTGTGGCAATAAGAAATGCACAGAACAAGGGGCAAAACAAGGCGCAAAATTGTGGCAAGCGTGTGAATTTCAAAGGAGTCTTACGCAAATATATCTCCTAACCTGCCCTAAAACGCAAAGGTAATGCCAAATCTTACATAAGGGAAAATCTTGCTTTTATTTAACTGCTCGCGCAGGTCGCTTATCTGTGACTCAAGCCCGCTTTGGGGAACGGGCACACCGCCAGTTTGCTTAAACGATACATCATAACCGCCATTCACAAGCGCCCCGAATTCAAAACTGAAACTACCGCCCCCGCTCAAATTGCCAGCATAGCCCATGGCAAACATCGGCACGATGCTGTTCTTAAAGGTCGCCGTGTTGGTGAACGAGGTATTATCATAATCCACCCCGCCGATATTAACAGGAACCCCAGGTGCACCTACGAAATCGGTTTCAATCTTGTAAAGCGAATAAATCGCGCCCAGCGACAGGCGAAACCGCCCAATCCGTGGGTACCAATCCGCCAGAAACCCAACCCCGCCTGTTCGTACCTCACCATAAGTCTCCAAATTATCGTTCTGATCAGGCAACCCGAACGCGCCCAAATCTTTCGTTTTATACAACATCCAGCCGACAGGAATCCGAAACCCATAGCTATCATTCAACGCGTGATGCCATTCCAAAGTCAAACCCAGAGAGCTATACCCAGTGGTCAAACCATTGGAACGTTTGTCTTGCTGAGCCATGGCGGGCGCGGTCATGGCGAAAACGATAATAGTGGCTAAAATAGCACATATTATCGCGATAAATCGGGACATAAAGATATTAAAAAGGGTTTTCATCTGCTCTGTCTTTCATTTTGCGGGCTTTTCACGGTCTTTTCGCCGTCTTTTCGCAGGTTTTCCCATAGATAAACCCCATAAAAAAACGGGCTACCACAAGGGATAGCCCGTTATAATGATTTTTTCGCAAGTTTGCAACGAATTAGCAAAACCTTTTACAAAGAATTTTTCATATCTTCCAAAGGTTTATGCACAATCGCTAAACCGCATGGGCTACATCATGCCGCCCATACCGCCCATGCCACCCATATCGGGCATGCCACCGCCGCCACCGCCGCCGCCAGAAGCAGGTGCGGGTTTATCAGCGATCATCACTTCCGTAGTGACCAGCAAACCAGCGATAGAGGCCGCGTCTTGCAACGCGGTACGAACGACTTTGGCAGGGTCAATCACGCCGAATTTAAACATGTCGCCATATTCTTCGGTCTGCGCGTTAAAGCCAAAATGCTTTTCCTTGCTTTCGCGGATTTTGCCAGCGACAACCCCGCCATCAACACCAGCATTTTCAGCAATCTGCCGCAACGGAGCTTCCAGCGCACGGCGGACAATTTGAATCCCCGCCTCTTGATCTGGGTTTTCACCTTTGACTTTGGCAAGGCTATCGCCCGCTTTCATCAGGGCAACGCCACCGCCAGCAACCACGCCTTCTTGCACGGCTGCACGAGTCGCGTTCAAGGCATCATCAACGCGGTCTTTGCGTTCTTTCACCTCAACCTCGGTCGAGCCACCGACACGAATAACCGCAACACCGCCAACCAATTTGGCCAGCCGTTCTTGCAGTTTTTCACGGTCGTAGTCGGATGTTGTTTCCTCAACCTGTGCTTTGATTTGCGCAACACGGGCAGCGATTTCCGCCTTTTTACCCGCGCCATCAACGATAGTGGTTTCATCCTTAGTGATGTTGATTTTCTTAGCTTTACCCAACATATCAATCGTCACGGATTCCAGTTTCATTCCCAAATCTTCGGAAATTAACTGCCCACCAGTCAGCACGGCAATGTCTTGCAACATAGCCTTGCGCCGATCGCCAAAACCCGGAGCCTTCACTGCCGCGATTTTCAAACCACCGCGCAGTTTATTAACAACCAAAGTCGCAAGGGCTTCGCCCTCCACATCTTCGGCGATAATCAGCAAGGGTTTGCTAGACTGAATAACCGTTTCCAACAACGGCACCATTGGGGCAAGCGATGTCAGTTTTTTCTCATGCAACAGGATTAAACAATCTTCCAAATCGGCAGTCATTTTTTCCGGATTCGTCACGAAATAAGGCGACAGATAACCACGGTCAAACTGCATGCCCTCCACAACATCGGTTTCTGTTTCCAGCCCTTTGTTTTCTTCAACGGTGATAACACCCTCGTTGCCGACTTTTTTCATAGCATCGGCAATTTGAGTCCCAATATCGCGTTCGCCATTGGCGGAAATAGTCCCAACTTGGGCGATTTCTGCGCTGTCTTTGACTTGCCGCGACATCAAACGGATTTCTGCCACAACGGCCGTAACGGCTGTGTCAATTCCACGTTTGATATCCATCGGGTTCATGCCCGCAGCAACGGATTTCAGGCCTTCACGCACAATCGCTTGTGCCAAAACCGTGGCGGTAGTCGTACCATCCCCTGCTGTATCATTGGTGCGGCTGGCCACTTCTTTGACCATCTGTGCGCCCATGTTTTGGAATTTATTTTCCAGTTCGATTTCCTTGGCAACCGTAACACCGTCTTTGGTGATACGCGGTGCGCCGAAGGATTTATCGATTGTGACATTGCGCCCTTTGGGGCCCAAAGTTGCTTTCACCGCATCGGCGAGGATATTGACACCCTCTACCATAAGATTGCGGGCTTCTGTTCCAAATTTTACGTCTTTTGCTGGCATTTTGTATGCTCCTTTTGTTAAGTTAAATTATAGAATACCGAAAATATCGGATTCTTTCATAATCAGTAATTCTTCGCCGCCAAGAGTTATCTCTGTTCCGTTCCATTTGCCGAACAAAATTTTGTCGCCAACTTTCACGGACATTTTGATAATCTCGCCGTTGTCTTTGCGTGCGCCTTCACCGATAGCGATGATTTCGCCCTCGGCAGGTTTTTCTTTGGCCGTTTCTGGAATGATTAAGCCACCAGAGGTTTTTTCTTCACTTTCCAAACGGCGTACTAATACGCGGTCTTGCAAGGGTTTGAATCCCATGTTTTTCTCCATTTTTATTAAGGGGGCGGTTGGGTTAAGATTAGCACTCGCCACCCGTAAGTGCTAATGTTGCTTACATAACCTTTTTATCGCAGTCGTCAAGGGCAAAAATGGACAAATATAATAAAATCACGCGATTAGGTGAATTAATGCTTGTTTAATGATTTAATAATGATAAAAACCGCGTATGACACAAACCCCCGCCGAAACCCAAATCATCCAGAATATAGCCGATATATCCGCGCCTTATACCGCCGTATTGTGCGATTTGTGGGGCTGTTTGCACGATGGTATCCGCCCGTTTGACGCGGGGCTCGCCGCATTGCAAACCCTTTGCACGCAAGGCAAATCGGTGTGGTTGCTGACCAATTCCCCGCGACCCAGCCCCGATGTTATCCGCCAGTTGGATGCGATAGGCGTTACCCGCGACCTCTACCATGGTGTGATTTCCAGTGGTGATGCGGCGATAGCGGAGGTTGCGAATGGCACTTATGGCTCGCAAATATACCATCTTGGACCAGCGCGGGATTTGCCGTTTTTCAAAACGCTGGATGTCACGCTGACCACGCAAGACCACGCGGACGCGATAATCTGCACGGGGCTGATAAACGATGAAACCGAAACCCCCGATGATTACAAAAACGCCCTGCTGGACGCGAAAAACCGAGACCTACCGATGCTCTGCGCCAACCCTGATATAATAGTTGATCGGGGTGATAAACGGATATTCTGTGCGGGTGCGCTGGCGGCCGCCTATGATAAAATCGGTGGGCGGGTGGATTACGCGGGCAAACCGCACGCGCCGATTTACCGCCTTGCGCTGGCTAAATTAACCGCGACACACCAAGACATCCGCGCGGCGGACATCCTGTGCATAGGCGATGGTATCCACACGGACATAGCGGGGGCAACCGCCCAATCCATGCCGTCCGTGTTTATCACGGGCGGGCTGGCGGCACGGCAGACCGACACGCAGACCGCCCCGCAATCCAACCCGAACCCCGCGAAACTAGGCGAATTCCTGATAAACCACCCGCGTCCGACCTACGCCATTGGTCACCTACGCTAGAAAGACCGCCATGCAAATCATCCGCGATTATCAATTCCTAAACACAGAGCATAAGGGCAGCACCGTCGCCATCGGTAATTTTGATGGAGTCCATCTGGGGCATCGCCATGTGATAGCGATTGCGCGGGATATTGCCAAAGCCTCGGATACTCCGCTGGGGGTGCTGACCTTTGAACCGCACCCGCGGGCGTATTTTAACCCGCAAACCCCGCCGTTCCGCCTGATGTCGGCGCAGGCGAAAGCCAGCCAGTTGGATTTTTACGGTATAGACCGCCTGTATCAGTTGAACTTTAACGCGCCTTTGTCAAACCTGACCGCGCGGGAGTTTGCGGGGGCTGTCATCACGGATGGGCTGGGGTTGGCCCATGTTGTGGTCGGCGAAGATTTCTGTTTTGGCAAGGGGCGGGCGGGCTCGGCGGATGATTTGCAACGATTGGGGGCGGAGTTTGGCTTTGGCGTGACGATAGCACCGCTTTTGCGCGATGATGCCAGCACCCAGATTTTTTCTTCCACGGCGATTCGCGGGGCGTTGTCGGATGGGAAGCCAGACGCGGCGGCGCGGATGTTGGGGCATTGGTATCGTATTGAAAATAAGGTTATTCACGGGGATCAACGCGGGCGGACGTTGGGCTATCCGACGGCGAATTTATCGATTGACGGGTTGCATCCGCCGCGCTTTGGCGTTTATGCGTGTTTGGTGGATGTGCTGGACGGGGCGCATCGGGGGCGGTATCGCGCGGTTGCGTCCATTGGCGAGCGTCCTACCTTTGGCGGGCGGGTGGCGAATTTGGAGGTGTTTTTGTTTGATTTCAGCGCGGATATTTATGGAGCGCGGTTGTCCGTGGCTCTGGTGGATTATCAACGGGCAGAGCAAAAGTTTGACTCGGCAGAGGCTTTGATAGCCCAAATGGACGAGGATTCAACCCGCGCCCGTGCGACCTTGGCGGGGCTCGCCACAGGATAGCCCCACGGGATAGCCACAAAAAACAATCCGCTAAAAATAAATCGGGGGCAGTGATGCCCCCGATTTTTTTGTTTTGATTAGAGTTTAATCGTTATTATTGGGGGGGTTTAACGATAAACCCGCCACCAAAGCTATAGTCTACAGTACCAGGAACAATATCTGGTCCGATAAACGCACCAACCGCAGCTTTACTCCCGATAATACCAGATACGCTCCCCTCTGAGCCATTCGTGCCACCAATTGCATTGATATTAGGGGTGTCAGGAGTATAAGCAGTACCAGTCACCTCTTTACCATACGCAACACCAGTAATAATACCAGCTGCCGTATAATTGCCATCTATGACAATGTGCCTACCAAGCCCATTCGTGATATCATTATCTACATTAATAGCCCCTTCTATGGTTCGGGCATCATAATCAACAGACATCTTAAATACCCGCTCGCTGGTATTGCTATTCACATCATCCCCAACTCCAATCCAGTGAATTTTCCCAGTCCAAACGGCATTGTTTACACTTCTGTCAAATACCGGCGCGCCGACATTACCAAAAGTCGCGTCAATCCCAGCATAAAAACGCTGAGCACCTGCATCAACTGCCTCGGTTATAGGAGTAACGCCAATATCACCAGCGACAGCTGCTCTTGGCACACCACCCACAATAACAGACATAGTGGCATTATTTGTATCATTATCCACATCAGTCTGTGTCACAAATCGCCCTGCTGCCACCGCTGCTTTCTGTCCAGAAGTAAATGTGACACTTATATTCGGCACGGCGGTATCTTCTATCCTCACGGCAGAGCTGATAGTTGTATAGAGAGTGGCGGCGGGCGGTGGCCCAACCTTAAAATCAGTCACTAATTGATTTTTTGAAGTATCAACATTACGCCATAACGCAAATGTCCCAGTCGTAAGGCTCTCCCTCCAAACATTTGGTGCTTGTCTGGCTAGACAACCATCAGGGGCAGTCGATTCATCACAATAGGTCGCTTGCGCCGCGTAGTCGCATGCCCAAGTGGTTTGATCGAAAGCCGCCGTCGAACAATTCGTAATCCGGTTCGAGCGTTCGTCATTATAGTCGGTAATTTGAAGACAAGCAGCGATAAATGGGTCACGCATATTATCCAGCCCAGCAACGAGGGCAAAAGTAGAATCGCTTATACTACCACAAATTACCCCAGCCGCATCTATTTCGGTAGAAGGGGCATTACAAAGGTTAACATCAGTGTCGCTAATAGTAGCCGTATTGGTATTGCTTATACTAGTTTGGTCTGCGTTTGCAGAATTCCTACAATATGCAAGACGGTTTGTTCTATAATCACTAAGATTACCAGCACCAAGTTCCGTCGTACAGTTACCAAACGGATTCCGCAGACAAGCTGCGGTCGCGGTATGGGCGGTTCTGCAAATATTCTTTTGGCTGTTCACGAGGTCTCCCCCACGGCAAGTCAGTTGACGATTTGTCTTTAAGGTGGTAAAAAGAGCCCCACCATCGCCACCCGCAACAAAATTAAGTTGAGCAAGATCGGTGCCTTCACAAGTGCCGAACGGGTCTTTCAAACAGCGCACATCGTCAAGAGCAGGAGCGCATCTGCCAGTGGTATCACTAACAATCTCCGCATCAGTATCACACAAGCCAAGAACCATCTCTTTCTCAAGATCATAGCCAGCATCATCACAAGTAGTAGGCGTGAACGGATTATTCGCACAGTTTATCACAGTCTGTGGGCATTCTGCCAGATTGCTAACGCTTATAGCCACATCCGGTGTTCCACCGACACATGAAGCAGCAAAGCTTTTTCGCACGTTGGTGTTAGACCCCACAGTACAAGCATTACTAAACGGATTGGCATTAACCCCTGTTGGTGTTTCACAAACCGCCGCTATAACACCACCTTTATTGCAATTGGCGGGGTTGTAATCCGAAGACGCTCCAGCATCCCGACACGATTCCGTAAATCTCGTCCGTGTGGCATCAAACAGACTATAGTCGGTGCAATCCAAATCGCCTGTAATTCCTGTAATGCCAGTCGCCATGCCAAACGGATTATCTGTCGCACCATCCCCTCCACATACACCCACTATCGCACTTGTTACCGCTCTTGTGGTCGGCGCATTTTCCTCTAAACAATGTGCGTCACCTGAGTTGTCAAGGGTTAGACAAGACAACAGAACCGCTCTTCTACGGGCATCAAGGTCAGTAATATCATCACCCTCCCCACAAATAGAGGCAAAGGGTCTGGCATTATCGCCACTATCCACACAAATCAATGCTTTCACAAGTTCAACTTCACACCGTCCTGTACGCATCGCACTCACAGCAGAGCAATTCTCGGCAAAAGCTGTCGCCCGTGCATCGGTAAAACCTTCGCCAGCAATGCTAGCGAAATTATCACAAGCCGCATCACGCGGGTCGGCACCACAAGTGGCCAAAATCTCAACCACATCGTTATTGGCGACAGGAGACGCGCTGTCATCTATTGTTCTTATACAAACATTAGTAGCTACATTTTCGCCACGTTGATCTGTGCCCGTCCCTTCGCCTTTAGCCAAACAAGCATTAATAACCATTTGCTGTGCGGAAGTGGCAGATGCCCCCCCCTCGCTACAAATAGGAGCCCAAGGATTAGTTTGCAAACCATCAAGGGTTGTGCAAATCTCTGCCGTTGCAAGACCGCATTCAACACCATTACGAGAGGCTAAATCACCATCGCAAAGACCAGCATGCGCTGCCCGTGCGGTGTTATAATTGGTATCCGTCAAACAATTAAACATATCAGTACCCGTGGCAGTCGCAAACAGTTTATCATCCTTACAGAAATTATCAACAGCACCACGGCAATATGCGTCAGTGCCATCGGTTCTAATAGCTAGGCTTGTCGTACCCAAAGCAGAACAATAAGTCGTCCGCAAGGTTTGCGCATCCGCAATAGCCCCGCCAACATGCGTATCAGCACAAGCTACACTAGTCGCAAATTCGCCAAACGGATTGGCAACACAAGGATTGGTAGTAGCAAGCGTCTGACAATCGCCCAGACTGATATTCGCCGTACCGTCTGTGCTTTCCAAACCACAATAGGTAATCTTACGAGCAGCAAAAAACTTAGCGACGGATATATCTTGGCAAGTTTCAACGCCAGTAGTGCTAATCAGTGATGTGGCAAAAGGATTCTTAACACAGGCGTTAATTTCAGCCGTGCAACCATTTTCTGTACTTGTGCCATCACAGCTATCAATCAATGTTTTGCGTTGCGTGTCAAAAGTGTTATCTTGCGCAAAACAGTAATTAGCGTTAAAGGGGTTTGTGCCGACTACTGCGGTATCGTCCGCGCCAGTACCACAAACATTAGCCACAAGAACACCACAACGGGCATCGCCTGGCGTACCGCTCGCAAGACATGTCACCGTCTCCAAAGTATTGCGAAGAGTATCGTAATTGGAATTATCCGCACAATTAAGCGCAGGCGTAGTTACACCAGCAGAAGTAGCCTCAGCACGATTCAAGTAAGGATTGGTGGTTATGCAAGTCAATTGACCCACACCTGCAATCGTCATACAATCTGCATTATCGGCCGCAGTAACTGCAGGGTCTGCAACAGCAGCCACACACAAATCAACAACACTTTGACGAGCCATCGCATAGGCAGGTTCATTAATGCAATCTGTCGCATCCGTACCCGCCACAAACGGTGCGGCATAACACGCGATTACTTCTGACGCACAAGTCGCACCATCGGCATTCGCACCCAATCTAGTCGCCCCGCCCGTTAAAGCACCGCAAGCCTCAACAAACTCCACCCGATCCGCGTCAAATTCATTATCCTTACGGACACAGAATGGAGCGAAAGGATTGGCGTCCTCGCCCAGCCCTTCGCAAACGACTGATGCAAAATCTACATCGCTATCAAGAGCATTATCAACACCACCAGTAGTTCGGCAAAGCGTTTCATCAAAACCTTCCGCATCCACAGCCGTACAATATGCCATCCGTTGCGTTGTTAAAAACGTCCGCAATTCGGCGGTAATTGTGGCACCAGTTTGCGGGAGATCTGCCGTGCAAGTCGCGCTAAACGGATTGGCAAGACACCCATCGTCGGTGTTAATTGAATTAGAATTGGTGGGAGTATCCATACAACCAGCCTCAGAATTTCTTCGCCCACCTACGCCACAATAATACCTCTTGGAAGAGACATACGTATTGTCAGCACAAACTCCTGCAAACGGGTTCAGACGTTCGCCCTCAGCCCCACCGGCATACGAGCAAATTTCACCACGGATAGTGGTTCCAGTTCCACCCGCGCCCTCACTCCCGCAGAGGTCTGTATCACCAGTGGCGACCATGGCCGCACTTCCCGCACGCGGACCTTCACAGAAGGCATAACGGGCGGCCCGTGCATTCCTGAACCTATGCCCTGTAGAACCCGTGCATGTCGTATCAAACGGATTTCTAAGACAAGTTTGGTAAGTTGTGTCGCCGGTGTTTATGTTTGTGCAACTTGGCAGATTGGCGTTACCATTGCTCATACAAACTTCCATGTGGTCGGCACGGGCAAAATCAAACAAATCGCTGTCACAATCCGTATGAAACGGATCGTCCAGACAACTGCCGACTGTTACGGCAGGAACGGCTGGAATGGCATCTTTCGCATCCTCTGGTCGTGCAACAATATCTGGCGTGGCGGGGTTGTTATCGTGGTCAATCATAGTCGTGCCTGCGATTATAGCGGTCACTTCCGCCTCCCCTGCGACAATCTCTCTACCTGTGCAACTGGCATCATCTTTATTAGTGGTAAGAGCGGCAATACATTGGCCAATAGAAACCCTCCGCGCGGTGGCAATATCCGTGCGTGAATCGCAATTCGTATTAAAAATCGTGGTCGCACCATCGGCACAATAGGCAGTCAGCGCATCGGCAAAAATCGTAGTATCACAACCAGTGGCATAAGGGTTTGTATTACACGCGGCAATCGTTGGCGCGTCTGTGACACCGGAAACGGCCACATCACAGCCTCTTGTTGCAGTGCCAGCACGGCATTCATCCGCAAATGTTTTCCGTGCGGCATCTGCGCCAGTATAAGCGGTTTCGGTACAATTTACATTGAAAACATTATAATTGGACGCGGTGGGGGACGTACAAGAATCATTCCTTGCGGTGTTATAGGTATCCGCAGTGCAATCGGTATCAAATGGTCGAGCGATACACTTGTCGCCCGCAAACGCATCAAACGATACACAATCATCCTGGAATGGGTCATTACGACAGCCATTAACAGTCGTGTCACCAACCGGGAGAAGACAACTTGCCTGAGTCATTTTATCCACTGCCAACTCGCAGTCATTTTGAAAGAAATCTCTTCTATCGCTAAAGGCATCAAGCGTATCACAACCCGAAGCGAACGGGTTACCAATACAAGTGCCAACATTGACTTCGGTCACACTATTGGTCATATCCTCGGCGATAATCACCTGATCGCATGCATTGTGTTCGTCATTATTCCGACAGGCGACAAAGCTCTCCGTTCTTGTATCATCAAAAACATCATTGGTACAATCGGCACCAAACGGTTCAGCGATACAAGAGGCAACGGTTACGGCATCCGCGGCATTTTGACCAGTCACTTCAGCTTTAATAATTAAGGGCATACAAAGGGGATCGGACTCTCTATTGCTTGTCACGCCCTCACATGCATCAAATGCACTTGATCTTGTATCATCAAAATCAGCAATCTCACACCCCGTAAGGAACGGATTAGCTTTACATGAACCAACAGTTATATTGTTTGCGGGGTCAGAAGCTTCTACAATCACATCCGCACAATCAGGGTCCACAGGGCTCGTAGCCGTTGCATCACAATCCGTAATAGCCGTTGCACGGTCATCATCATAACGGTTGCCGTCAAAGAAACAAGTCGTGCCAAACGGATTCGTACCGCAAGCCGTCATTGAAGAACAGTTATCATCGTTCGGATTCGCGGTACAATAAGTAGCCCGCCCACCACTGGCATCATTAATAGTCGGGACACCATCACAATTCGCATGAAAGATATTCGCATTTGCGTTTGTGCTGGTTGCAGAGCAAAACTCTGTCATATAAAGGTCAGTAGTACAAAGGGTTGCATCGGGCATATCAGTCAAACAATACTCATAACGATTGTTTTGCAATTCCGTCAGGTCAACCTCGGCCGCACCCGCACATGAACCATTATCGCTCTCATCAAAAGGATTGGTCAAACACGTTACAACGGCCGCGGCAGATGTACAAAGCGCGTTCGTGGCGGCAAGGGCATCATCGCCAGTACAAAGAGCAATAACATTGCTCTTCGCTGTTGCCAGCAAAGTCGCGCCCAACTGGTCGCTACACTTACTGGCAGTGGCATCAAAAGGATTCGTCAAGCAATCGCTAGTCGTCGCGGCAGTCGCACACCGAGGGTTGCTTCTGTCATCAGCATCATCGCCCGTGCAAAGAGCAACTATATCGCTTTGCAAGTCATCCCGAACCATCGTACCCAGAGTCTCTCCACAATTAATACCGTTATCAGCGTCAGGCGTGAAAGGGTCGTCTAGGCATGTTTTTATATTACCAGTCAGATCCATACAAAGAGCATTAGTGGTAATGGCATCACCCGTGCAAAGTGCAATTACATTGCTTTGCAAAGACATCAAGGGGTTTGAATCCAAAACTGTAACACATTGTGCGGCAAAAGGATTGTCAAAACATTCCGTTACTAAAGCAGCCGACGCAATCGTACAACGGGGGCTTGAACCATCGGCATCCGCACCTGTGCAAACCTCAATCAAATTGTTTTGCGCTGTTTCCGCCTGTGTTGCGCCCAAAGTCGTTTCACAAGCATTCCCAAAAGGATTTGTTATACAACTCTTGGTCGCACTATCAGGCAGAGTCGTACAAAGCGTATTCGTGGCAACACTAGCATCTGTTCCAGTACAAAGTGCAATCAAATTATTTTGCGCTGTTGTCGCCTGTGTTTCACTGCCCAAATCTGTATCACAAGAATCGGCAAAAGGATTGGCTAGGCAAGCTGTCGTTGCCGCGATAGTCATACACCGCGAGTTCATACCGTCAGCATCAGCACCAGTGCAAAGTGAAATTATATTATTTTGCGCTGTTGCCGCATGTGTTGCGCCCAATTCTGTAGCACAGGTTGCGCCAAAAGGATTGGCTAGGCAAGCCGTTACTTCGCCATCCGTCGCCGAAAGGTCACAACGCGGATCACTGCTAACGACATCCGCACCCGTACAATATGTAATCAAATTGTCTTGCGCAGTCCCCAGAGTGTTTGCATCGCCCAAAGCCGTGAGCAATGTCCTACAATTAATACCACCATCAACGTTTTCGGTGAAAGGATTTGCTATACACATAATCTCATTCGCAGTAAACCCGTCATTCGTTGCACAACCTAATTGCTTGCCATTATTCTCAACACAAGATCCAAGCCGAACCGCCCGCGCCCCATCAAAGATATCACTACCTTTACAATTCGTAGAAAACGGCTGGTTGGCACAGGTTGCAACGGTTACAGGTGTTGTCATACACCTTGCATCATTTGGCATTGTCGCGGCTTTGCCATTCTCCCCATCACATTCGGCAATACTTCCTATGCGTGGCGCTTCAAAAGCTGTCACGGTACAATCAGCACCATCATGCTCACCATTAGAACAGTTCGTAGCAAAATCTGCCCGCACACTAGCAAAAGCATTGCCCGTAGTCGTGCAAAGGTCGCTAAACGGATTGGCACCCGCACCACTAGCCGAGCAAACCCGCGCCAAAGCAGACCCGCAAACCCCTGTATCCGCATCATCGCCCAGACAATAAGCAAGACGGCTCGTCTGCGCATCCGCCCTAAAGCTGGCAAATTCGCGATACATTGTTGACGTTAAACATGATTCTGCCCAAGGATCATCAAAACAAGTGAATCCCGCGTCTACACGCGCCGCCACACAATCAGCATTCTTCGTAGAATCCGCAAGTGTTGCACTATCGACACACTTCTCAATAATTGCGTTCCGCGCAGGGTTCAATCTGCCACAAACCAAATCAAACGGGTTGGCATCATCACCGCATCTTTGCACAACCGTACTGTTGCATAAAGTCTCATTCCTGTTTGAATCATCACGGCAAAGGATAACACGAGTGTTTCTTACCTCACTAAGCGTGACACCTGAACCTTGCCTTGCGGTGTCATACGCCGCCGCATCACACGCCCTTGTACCCGAAGTGGCACGTGGGTCATCCAAACAATATACCACATCAAGAGGCACAATAGCACAATCCACTGCGCGGTCGCTGGCGTCGGTATCAATACTGGTAGCGCAATTGGTAATCTCCATCGTCCGTGCTGCTGCATCCGCAGGTCTGGTACAGGTTGGACCAAACGGATTGGCATCACAGGGATTTACCACTGGATCCCCAGTTGCGACTGGCGTAGCAGCCCCGCCCCCGCCGCCACAAGCCGCCAGAATAAATAAACCCGCGAATAATGCGATAAGCGCCGCGCGAGTAAGGATTAAGTTTGTTTTTAAAGTGTTCAGCATTGAAGCCTCCATTAGATTAGTTTTGTTTTTGGTTGAGGTTATAGGGTTCAGCATTGATGCCTCTGTTAGATTAGCCGTTAGATTAGTTGTGTTTTTAACAGGTTTTAAAGAGTGTAGCATTGATGCCTCCGTTAATTTTTCTGCACTTTCTTACGCAGAATTCATGAATTTCGTGATGGTCGCAAAGACCGTTCCAGCTCGTTTCGCAGGTTTTAGGGGGTTTTGCAATAGTCTTTTTTTAAAAAAGCATAAATTTTGAAAAGATTTTATGAAAAAGTGATATTTTTTCCACTTTTTTAGCGTTTTTTGGGTTTTTGGGGGAACTTGTGGATATTTTTGCGGGGATTGTTATAGACTATAGCTATACGCGGGGTTATTTGCGGTATTATTCGCTATATTACTCGCGATATTACTCGGCTGGTTTTGTCGCGACAAATCCACCAGCATAACCGTTCGTCTCTGACTCATTGCTATGAAACGCGCCCAACGCACCATCCTGCCCGATAAGCCCCATCAATATGCCGTTCGCTCCGCGAGTCATCGCGGCGGGGGCTGTTTCAACACCGCCCGCGAATATGCCATAATTCACCGTTCCATTTGTAATAACGCCATTGGCGGTAAAATCGCCTTCCAGCAAGAAGTGATTACTGCCCGAAGGAACAAAGGCTTTAATAGTCCCTCCATTATTCGCATAGGTAACGGTCAGAGTCATTGGCAACACTGCGCTAATATTTGCATCAACGGTTGCTTGTAGGCTACCCGTCCATTCGCCCGCTTGCGTGGCATCATTCAAAGGTTTGCCCAGATTTGCCCCGCTAAACAAACCCGCATAAAATTTAGAGTTAGCGGTGAAAAAGCCCACGCCGTTTTTGGCATCATCCTCTATCGTTAATAAGGTGGCGGTGACGTTTGATGGGGTGTCAATTCCATCTGCCGTCCCCAATAAGAATTGGTTTTCTGGCGTGTTGGTATTCAAAGCAACCAGCGGAGTGCTATTATCGCTAAAGCTCTTCGCCCAAGTGGCGGCATTTGGATTTCCAAACGTAACCGTGCAACCCGTCGCCCCTGTCACCAAACACGCGGCAATTTTATCGGCACGCGCATCATCAAAATGTTTAGGTGCGCAAACATCGTCTTGATAGTTTTGAAACGGTTCGCGATTACACGCATTGATAACGCTGTTATCCCCACCGCATTCCGTTGTCCGCATCCCTGAACGACACTCATTAACAAATTGCAGTCGTTTGTCATCGAAATCCTCACGGCTCAAACAAGCGGGGGTTCCCGTCCTATCAGAATCTGTGAATAAGTTTTGTCCCGTCTCACAATATCTTACAATAGTCGCCTCACACAAGGTGCTGGTTTCTGTCTTGCCTTCGGTTTCCAAGAAATTTGCGCAATAGACACCGCGTTGGCCTTGCGCTCTGTCTTGTTGTTTTCCCATTTGTAACTCACCACTGCTATCAACGAATTGGTAGGTACCACCAAAGAATTCCGTGCAATCATCGTGCGCTGGATCTATAAAACAAGCCTCCGTTTGTATCCCAAGGCAAAGCGGGTCTGTGGTTTTAGTGCCAATCACGCAATACAACGCCCGCTCTTGCCGTGCGGAGGTTTGTTCATCGGTCCCGCCAAAGGAATCCTCACACTCCCCAAAAGGGTTTGCAACGCATTCCGTCGCGCTTGCCCCACCGCATATATCTGGATATCTGCTGGCAATAAAAGCATTCACACAAAGAAGCGAGCGATTTTGCTGGGCGGTTGTAACATTTTCGGGACTGCCCAGATTAAGCTCGGACGCGCAATCTACGCCATCAACAAAAGGGTCGCCAAAACAAGGATTATTGGCAAGTTCAACCCCACACGCGTTTGCTTGTGCCGCGGTGCTGGCGTCAATACATAATTCAACCCGTATCAACCGTGCGGGGGCAAAGGCAGGAATATCGCAATTAGAATTGCCAAACGGGGTTTCATTGCAAAAATTAACGACAGAGGTGCACCCCTCTGCCAAGGTAGGTGTTTCATCATTACGGCAAGTTGTTGCGATTCTTAATCGTTCATCCGCATAGTCGGTTACACCAGGAGCATCTTTACAAAACACATCAAAAACGCCTGACGGATTTTCGGGGTCCTCGCACACATTCGTAACTGTGGATTCACATAAAACAGGGTTTGCGTCAATATTTGCCTCGCCTGCATCATTTGTATCTCGACAATAATTAATCCGCGCCTGTCTGGTGTTTTCCACCAAGGATACTTCTTTTAATTCTGTCATTTCTTCGCCATTTTCATCTAACTCAATATCGCCGTTTGCATCCCTGACTGGTACTTGACCACTGATTGTTTCTTGCAAGGCCGTCTGCTGTTCGCAAGCCTCATTATACGGGTCTTTTAGGCAACTGAACACACCCGACTCGGCCGCCAGTGCGCTCGCACATTCGGGGGAATTGGTGTTTTCAAAATCACTGCACCAAACAAAGGCATCACGGCATCGCGCTGCCAGTGGATTAACTGTACATTCGGCAACAACGGGTTCAATCAATGCTTGGCGTTGGGGGGCATATTTTGCTAATGCTTCTTTCCGTGCGGCCTCTTGCGCTGCGCGGCGGGCTATGGATGCTTCGCGTTTGGCTTTGTCTTCGGGGGTTTCGTCTGCGGTTTCCTCGTCGGTTAGGTTTACCGTTGCTGCTCCAGCCAACAATTCTTCGGTTATCTCAGGATAGCATTTTGCTTGAAACGGGTGTAGATTGCACGGAATATTGCCCGAACTCACAGCATTTATCAAAGAACCCAAGCCACAGCCCGTAAGGATAAACATAGCGGACATCAGCACGACTAGCACTGTTGCTAAGCGTGCCACGGATTGGCGAGCGGGGATAATAGTCCCGCCTGTTGCCCCACCCCTTGCAAAGAGTGTTTGAAGTTTTGAGTTTATATTAAGCATCGTGTCGTTCCTTGTTGTGGGGATGTTGTTTAATAAATATGAAGACATCAGACTGATTTTATCCTATGTTTGCATGTGCGTCAAGCGTTTTTTACCAAGTTTTAATTTTTTCACATATAAATTAATATAAATTAAAGCCTTGATTAACCGCCCGAAGGTTGGTTTGGTTGCTGTACTGGCTCTTGCGTTGGCGTTTCCACCACAGATTCTGGCTCCACTGGTGGAGTCACCACAAACCCGCCAGCATAGCCGACATCGGCCGCATTATCACTGATAAACGCACCAACCGCTCCGATTTCACCAATCAGCCCTTTAACAACCCCCGCACTGACGGCAGTAGGCGTGGCGGTCGCATCATTATTGGCAAAGATACCCAGTTTAACCGTGCCATCAATAACCCCTTTTTCATTAAAAGTACCTTCCAATAAAAAATGCTCATAGTTATCGGTAACCTCATCCCCAAGCCGTCTGACAACGCCCCTAATCGCGGTTTGCTGAAAATCAATCCGTAAATCAAAATCTTTCACGGCGGAGGTGGCAGAGCCAGACGCGCCAGCGTCGCTAATCACCCATTGGATACTGCCAGTCCAAGTCGCATGGACATCATCGCCTTGGGTAAAGGCGGGCAAGGGTTTGCCCAGGGTTGTGCCAGAGAATATCCCAGCATAAAACCGCGTTGTTTCATGCGGTTGCCCCGCGAAAAACGCCACACCGTATTCGGAAATAGCGTCAAGAGACTCGGTATAATACCGCGCTGGAGTCAGGCTTAGATGGGTGATGGTCGGGTCGTTCCCCTCTTTATCATTGACATCGCCAAAATCCAAACCGTGCTCAAGCCCGATAAGGAATTGGTTAGTGTCCGATACATCCCCATTGGCGGCAACGCTTGCCAGCTCAGCTGTGAAACTTTGCTCAAAAGTCGCGGCGGTGGGGCGTGCCAAAACAAACGCACAGTCAGAGTCATCCGCATTGGCTCTAATCGCGCAGTTTCTAATAACACTATCGCGGGCATCGGCATAGCTGTTATTATGCTGATGGCAAACGGCGGCAAACGGATTGGCATGGTTGCCCGTATCCGTGCAAATCATCGGTGTTGCCCCCACGCAGAGTTCAAAATTCGCAGTATCGCCAAGGCAATAAGTCAAACGCGCATTGCGGGTAAGAGTCACCAACTCGGCACTGCCCAGTTCTACCGCGCAGTCACGACTTGGGGCGGTTGAAAACGGGTCATCAAAGCAAGTGTAAGCATCCACGTAATGTGCGCAAAATTGTGTTGCTATCGCATTACCCTGATTGCAATAATTGGCAATCGTACCCAGAAAGGCAGGATTATCGTTGCATATAGCATTGCTTTGAGTCGGATCTTCATTACACGATTTAATCAAGGCAGTACACCCCGCACCCTCAGGCATAACGCGACATGTATTGACCAGAGCCAACCGCTCTGCCGTATAGCGTGAATCGGTAAGGCAATCAAAGGATTCATCCATCAAATTATCGGCGCAGAAATCGGCAATCGCATTGATGCAAGCCATATCCTCACGCACGCTCGCCCCACCAGTGGCAAGGGTTTGGCAATGGCTTATCCGTGCGGATTTGGCATCGGCAAACCCCTGTGTGCCACCCAATTGGGTTTCACAATCCGTGCCACTCCCCGTCATAAACGGGTCAGACAAACAGGTATAATCCGTAACCGTCACTTCGCAATCGGTTGAGGTGAAATTATCTGCCATAGCACAATGGGCTATACGGGCAACATCATAGGCATCATCGGCACTACAACCATATTGTGCAGCAAACAGATTATCCGTGCAGAACGATTTCACCGCACCAGAGCAGAGCGAATCGGCGCGGGCAATACGTGAATTCGTGTTTGCGTTCGCGTTTTCATTGGCGTTTTCACTGGCACCCAAATTGCTACAATAATCGTGTCGCTTTGTGCGGGTCGCCATAACCGCATCGGCAGAGCCTAACTCGGCATCGCAATTACCATCCATAAAGGGGTTTTCAAAACACGCGGTATCTTCGGCATAAGTACTACACACCCGCAGGGTTTGGTTTTCATTGCAAAAAGTCGTCCGTGCAAGATTAAACGCGTCTCTATTGCAAATCTCACTGCCAAACGGGGCGGTATTACAGGTATTCACCTCTGGTGTGCAGGTTTTATCCTTTGGGTCGGCAAGGCAGGTATGGGCTAAATCCAACCGTGCCATGTCATAATCCGTATCGGTCAAACAGCCAAAGGTCGTCGATAAGGGGTCAGCCGTGCAATGGGCGAAAATCGCGGTTAAACACCGCGAATCCAAAGACGCATCCGCGCCATTAACTCCCAGCGTTTCACAATGGTCTATCCGTGCTTGTTGGGCGGCTTTTTGCGCCGTTACATCGCTATAAAACCCCTGACACTCGCCAAACGGGTTATCGATGCAATCGCTGGCGTTATCTGCACCAATACATAAGGTCGCGTGGGTATAGAGGTTATTGCCCTCGGTACAAAACGCGGCACGTTCATGTTGGGCATCTGTCAGGGCTTGGGCACTGCCAAGGTGCTCGGCAGCCGAGCAATCGACATCATCGGTAAAGGGATTGGTAACGCAGGTATATCTCCTGGCAACATCACGGCAATTCCTTAACCCGATGGTTTCGGCGGTGTTGCAATAGGTTATCCTTGCGCCCTCAAACGCGGGAATACCACATAAGGTCGCACGGAATGGGTTTGCATTACAGGCATTAATAGCAACGGTACAGCCATCGCCTTGCGCATCCAAACGGCAGTTATTGGCCATATCCAGCCGAGCTTGCCCATAATCGGCACTGCAAATGGTATCAAACGGACTGCCCTCGCCTTCGCACAAATGGACGATAGTCCGCGCACAAAGCGCGTCATTATCGGCGTTTGTCCCATCACGGCAGAAATTCACGCGGTGCCCGATAGCATGGTCGCGAAATTCGGCAAATTTTTCGTCCTTATCGCAACCGTCATTGAACGGGTCTTGAATACAAGGATTGACGGCAAAGGCGGGGGTGCATTCTTCTTGGGTGATTTTGTCTTCTTGCACGCAATAGCCGACTATCGGCGCACATTGTGTGGTATTCACGTTCGGCGGTTGCGAGCAGACATCAATCACGGCTTTACGGGCAGAGGCGTAAGTATCACCGCAATCTTCACCAAACGGATTGCTTAGGCAGGGGTTTAGCGCGGATTTTAATGCGTTTTGGAGGTTGTTGCCTTGGGTGTCTATACTGGCGGCAAGCCCCCCGCCCCCGCAAGCGGTAAGGATGAAGAGCGCGGATAAGATGATGGCTGATGTTGCCCGTCCGAGTAGTGGGGTTTTTGTGGGCTGGTTTGTTCTCGTGTTCATTGTGCTCTCCTTGTTTTAATCCGCGGTGCGTGGATTATCATTGCATAAAATGGTGCGACCACCGGTGAAAACCTATTGGCAATAGGTGTTATTAACAGGGACGCTTATCCCTTGTTTTTATGTTTGGATCAAGGATTTTGTATGCGCAAATCGCGGTAAATTTGCGGTGAATGTGGGGCAAATTTATGGTGAATTTTGGGTGAATTGGAATGAATGGTGAATTATGAATTGTGAATGGTGAATGGTGAATGATTGGTTATTAGAGATTAGGAGTTAGGTATTAGAGGTTAAGAGCGGAGGTTTTTTGTTGCGCCCTCACTGCGTTCGGTTGCCCACCCCTCCTGCGGAGAGCTGGACGGGGATTTGTGACTAAAGCCTATCCAAGCATCTAGGCATAGCCTAAATAAATTTAGAGCAAACCTATCACCAATTCCCAAGTATTCTTTGTAAATCATCCAATCTAACGTCTTGTTATTCCAGATAATAAATTTATAGAATCCCTAGCATCTTATAACCAAAGGGCTTTTGGCATGCCCTGCTCACAGAGCAGGGCTACGCACAAAAGACCACGCTGGTCGGTATCGCGCAAGCGATTACGAAGACCCGCAAGGGCTAAACCTGCTAATCCCTAATCGTTGAAACAAACCCATCCACCTCTTCATCGGTGGTCGCCCAATTACAGATTAACCGTGCCGATTCCAGACCATCCAACCCATCAGGCGTGGGATGCGGATAATAGGCCGCACCCGCCGACCGCGCCCGTTCATGCCCCGCCGAAGACCAGCCCGCGAACACCATATTCGCCTCACACCCATGATGCAAAACCGCGCCCGCCTCGGCCATTCCAACCGCTAACCGCGCCGCCGCCGCGTTCGCTTGCCCAGCTAATCGCAACCACAAATCATCCGTCAAATACGCCAACATCTGCGCCGATAAAAACCGATGTTTGGAAAACAAATGCCCAGCGCGTTTGCGCCGCAATTCAAACTCCCACGCCTTCGCGGGGTCAAAGAAAATAACAGCCTCCACCCCCAAACACCCGTTTTTAGTCGCGCCAAAACTAACCGCATCAATCCCGCATTTCCAGCTCATCTCCGCCGCCGAGCACCCCAGCGCGACCATCGCATTGGCAAACCGCGCCCCGTCCAGATGCACGGGCATATCAAACCGCGCGGCGATATCGCACAAATCGCGCAACTGGGGCAGGGAATAAACCCCGCCCAGCTCATTAACTGAGGTCAGGGACAGGCACCCTAACTGAGCATTATGGACTCCGTGTGGGGCGGTGGTTTCGGCAGCACAGGCGAATATATCCGCGTCAATCCGCCCGTCCGCTCCGTCCAAAATATGCAGTTTTGAGCCGCCCGTAAAGAACTCTGGCGCGGCGCATTCGTCGGTTTCTATATGGGCGTTTTTGTGGCAGAAAATCTTTTGCCATGGCTGGGTGAAAGTGCTGAGGATAAGGCAATTCGCCGCCGTGCCAGTGGCAACCAGATGAACCGAAGCGTTGGGGGCTTCAAATACCGTGCGGATTTTATCGCGCACTTCGTCCATCAAATCCTCCGCGCCATAAGGCGGGGTATAGCCCGCCCCCGCGTTTTCTGCCAGCAGGGCTGCTAATATTTCGGGGGCGGCGGGGGATGCGTTGTCGGATGCGAAATTCATGGGCGGTCTTTTAAATTGTTAATGATGAAATCACAGAGATATTCCACGAATATCCCCTAATCAAACGTCCGACTGTCTTTTATCTGATCCCACGCCCACACGACATCTTGCAGTTGAGATTCATGGCTTCTATCCCCGCCATTCAAATCGGGATGCAGAGTTTTTATTAACGCTTTATACTGTTTGCGCAAAGCCTCTTTATTCCAGTATTCCTTTGCCTCCAAAATCACAATCGCGCGTTTTTCCGCGATAGTCAACCGCCGCGACCCGCCCAAAGCATTGCCACGACCCGGATTTTGCGTGGCATTTTTGCCCAAAACTTGGTGGGGATTGTTAATGCCCATACGCTCCCACGCGCGTTGTTCGGTGGTTTTGCCACGGGGTTTTTCCTGTCCATCCTCGCTGGATGCGAAGGGATTGTCAAAAGTCCCCGTGTCATAATGCTCGTAATAATTCCACTTTTGGTTAAATTGACGGACATGAGCAAGGCAGAACCAGCGAAACTCTTCCATATTATTGGGATTCATCGGGGCGCGGTATTTACCAGGCTTCTCACACCCGCGGTGCTGGCAGGATTGCAACGAGGTTTCTTGCGCACCAGGCCCCGTTCCTTTTGCCCGTTTGCGCCGTTGTTTATCGGCGGAAACGGAAATATCAAAATTAAAAGGGTCGGTGCTCATTGTCGTTTTCTTTTTGGTCAGGGATTGTTTATGGTTTGCTTTAGCACAAAGAGTTGGTAAAAGTCTAGTTAAATTAACCTCTTTTAGAATAAGGTCGTGCGAATCCGATGAAAAAAACAATAATGGGCAAGTTGGAACGGGCGTTTGCGCCTGTGGAAGTGGAGGTTGTGGATGAAAGCCATCTGCATATTGGGCATGCGGGCTATCGCGAGGGGGGGAATAGCCATTTTGCCGTGCGGATACGGGCGGCGGCGTTTGATGGGGTGTCGCGGGTGCAGGCGCAGAGGTTGGTTTATAAGGCGTTAGCGGGCGAGCTGGACGCGGGGTTGCATGCTTTGCGGTTGGATGTGGCGGGGGTTAGTGGTGAATGATGAATTGTGAATCGTTAATCGTTAATCACTAATCACTAATCACTAACCACTAATCACTAATCACTAGACGCAAGCCTCTTCTCGACAAAATCCAGCCTATCCTGCCCCCAAAACGCATCCTCACCTATCCAATAAAACGGCACACCGAACACGCCCCGCTCCACAGCCTCGGCGGTATTGGCGACTAACGCATCCGCAGACCCATCAGCATTAACCAAATCACCAGAAAACCCGCTTGCCACCAGAGCTTCGCGCACCACAGCCTCTTCCGCTATATCCTTCTCTTCCGCCCAAACTGCCCGCAATAACGCATGGACAAACGCACCTGTATCACCAGACCCGTCACTCTGCGCCGAGACAATCGCACGACACGCCATTCCAGCATCGGTCGGCCAATACGCGGGTTTCAAATTCAAAGGCAACCCAGTATGCTCCGCCCACCGCGCCAATTCCTGCCCGCGATACGCCATCCGCGATGGATGCCGTTTGGCAGGACGAACCCCGCCCGTTTCATCAAACAATTCCATTAATAACACAGGTTTATACACCACTCGCGCCCCATATTTCGCCGCCATAGCCTCCAACTTAACCCCAGCCAAATAGCAATAAGGCGACAGTGGAAACACATAATAATCAATATCGGTCATTTTATATCCTTTTCAAAGTGACAATTTTATCGTAAAAACATCCTAGCACATATAAAAAGACTAGGCAAACCCGTTTCATGGTGCTAAAAGGACGAAAAAACCCACAAACAGGACATCCCATGCCACAGCACGAGCCAAAACTGATAACCGGCAATTCCAATATAACCCTAGCCAAGGCGATTGCCCGCAATATGCCTATGCAGAATGGTCGCCCCGTTATGCTGGCGGACACGCGGGTTGAACGGTTTAACGATGGCGAGATTTTCGTTGAAGTCTTTGAAAACGTTCGGCGGGAGGATATGTTTATCATCCAAAGCACCTCTAACCCTGCCAACGATAATCTAATGGAACTGCTGATTATGGCGGACGCTCTGCGTAGGTCGTCTGCCGCACGGATTACCGCTATTATACCGTATTTCGGCTATGCCCGCCAAGATCGCCGTAGCAAGGCACGCACGCCAATCTCTGCCAAATTGGTGGCGAATTTATTGGTGGAGGCTGGGGTGGAACGAGTCTTAACCCTTGATTTACATGCGACTCAGATACAGGGGTTTTTCGATATACCCGTGGATAATCTGTATGCCGCGCCAGTTTTCGCGCTGGATATCATCCATAATTTCCGCGATTTAACCGATATAGCCGTTATTTCCCCCGATGTGGGCGGGGTTGCCCGCGCGCGGGAGCTGGCAAAACGGATTAACGCCCCCCTTGCTATCGTTGATAAACGGCGCAATAAGCCGGGGGAGGTCTCTGAAATGACCGTGATTGGCGAAGTCAAAGGCAAGCGGTGCATTATCGTTGATGACATTTGCGATACGGCTGGGACTTTGTGTAAGGCTGCCGATATTTTACTGGAACAGGGCGCGAAGGAGGTTCATTCCTACATCACTCACGGGGTTTTGTCTGACCCTGCGATTGACCGTATTACCCATTCTTCTATGAAACAATTGGTGATTACCGATTCGATTGAATTGACGGAGGCTGCCCAGAAATGTAAGAAAATCCGTGCCGTGCCACTTGCCCCCGTATTATCCCAAGCGATTATGAACATAGCCAATGGTGCGTCCATATCCTCGCTGTTTGATGAAGAGACTTTGAATCCCCTTTATGACCGTTTTTATCAACCCCTATTTGAAAGATAACCTATGACAGATCTTACCTATACGACTATTCCCGCCCCTGACCGCGCCCAGTGGGCAGTGCCTTTAATGGGGAAAAATCCGGATTTATCGGATGAGATGACTGCCGTTTTGAATGATATGGCGAATAAAGGGTGGCGATTTCTGCGCTCTGAAACTCTGCCGTTTGTGGCACGGCGTGGGTTGTTAAGGCGGAAGGTGGAAAGCCGCCAGACGATTTTGATTTTCTATAAAAACGCCAGTAGCTTGGCGGACGCGGATATCCCCGCGCCTTTGGCAGGAACGCCGATGTTTGCCCAAACGGGCGGGCGAGAAACGGGCAAGCATGAGCCACCAAGACAGCATGAACCAACCAGCCAACGCGAGCCTGTAAGCCAACGTGAGACTGTAAGTCACGCGCCCCACATCATGCCCAACCCGACCCATCCCAAAACCAGCTCTGCCCCACCTTTGACGCTAAACCCGAGCAAAGACCCCACCCCAAAAGACGATACCTAAAGGGTTCTAGAGTGTCCTAGAGGGCGCAGGGCTTTTGCCTACTACCCGCAAGGCGGGTAGGTGCAAAAGCCCCCGTTAATTGTGAATGATGAATGGTGAATTATGAATTGGGTTTTGTGGCAAATTTCTTTCCTAAAATAACGAACTCTAATTATTTTAGATAACGAATAACAAGAATAACCAATAATTCATCATTCATAATTCACAATTCACCATATCCCCCCTTGCAATTTCCCCAAAAATATCACATTGACCCACAGTATAAACCAACCATAAACCAACCAATCAAACCCCCTATCGCGGACCCACACTATGACAAACTCTTTTGAAACCATGGACAAACCCACCAAGAAAATATCCATAAAAACCGAATTCAACCTAGATTCCAAAATGGAAATCCTCGGCTTCCCCAACAAAACCGAGCATGTCCCCGAAATCGACTCAAGCTATCATTTTGACCACGACACCACGTTGGCTATCCTTGCGGGCTTTGCCCATAATCGCCGCGTAATAATCCAAGGCTATCACGGCACTGGCAAATCCACCCATATTGAGCAAGTCGCCGCACGGCTAAACTGGCCTTGCGTTCGCGTTAATCTAGACAGCCATATCAGCCGTATTGATTTAATCGGCAAGGACGCTATCCGCCTAAAAGACGGCAAGCAAATCACCCAATTTCAAGAGGGTATTCTGCCTTGGGCTTTGCGCAACCCTGTTGCCATTGTGTTTGATGAATATGACGCGGGTCGCCCCGATGTTATGTTTGTTATTCAGAGGGTTTTGGAGGTTGATGGCAAGCTGACCCTGCTCGACCAAAACACCGTTATCACCCCGCATCCGTGCTTTCGCATGTTTGCCACGGCGAATACCGTCGGGCTGGGCGATACCACGGGGCTATATCACGGCACCCAGCAGATTAACCAAGGACAGATGGACAGATGGTCTATTGTCGCCAGCCTGAATTACCTGCCCCACGATCAAGAAACAAAAATCATCGCGTCCAAAACGCCAAAGGTCAAACCCCAGATATTAAAACAGATGGTCACGGTTGCGGAATTAACCCGCAGTGCCTTTATGAATGGGGATATTTCCACCGTTATGTCGCCCCGAACAGTTATCACTTGGGCGCAGAATATGGAGATTTTTAACGATATCGGCTTTGCCTTTCGCCTCACGTTTTTGAATAAATGCGATGAATTGGAACGCGAAACGGTTGCCGAATTCTACCAACGTTGCTTTGACGAGGAATTGCCAGAAAGCGCAATCAATGTCAGTTTAGGCTAGGGCTTATGCCATGAAATACCCATCAAACGACACGGCCGCCCCTTTTAAAAAGGCTCTATCCTTGGCGATGCGGGCTATGGCGAATGATGCGGATTTGAATGTGACCTTCACGCCAGACCCCGCAGGAGTCAGTGGCGAAATCGCGCGGTTGCCACAGGTATCGCGCACGTTAAAGCACGATGAAATCCTGATGGCACGGGGGACTTCCGATGTTTTGGCTCTGCATAAACGGTTTCATAATGAGGCAGTGCATAACCGATATTTACCCCAAGGTGCGCAGGCGGTTGCCCTGTATGATACGATGGCAAAGGCGCGATGCGAAGCCTTGGGGGCAAGGGCTATGCCCGGAACGGCGGGTAATATCGATGCGAAGCTGGAATCAGACGCATTAAAGCAAAATTTTGATGTGGCGCAGAGCTACAAAGACGTGCCAATGGAAATCGCTTTGGGCTATTATTTACGCCAGAAAATCACTGGGCGGGTGTTGCCCACGACGATAACCCACGCTTTGGCGCAGTGGGAGACGACTATTAACGAGCGTTCAGGCACACGGTTTGATGATATTGGCGCACAGATTGAAGACCCCACGGTTTTCGCCAAATTCGCCCGTGAATTGATAAAAGATTTGGGGTTTGGCGATGAATTGGGCGATGATCCGGACGATAAACCCGATGACGATGGCGAGCAACAGAACGCAGAGGACGACCAAGACGCGCCCCCAGATACGGACGGGGGGGATGGTGAAGACCAGGAGACTCCCGATATTGACCTGCCCCCCGATTTGGCAGAGGAAAACCAAAGCCAAGCCAGCATGGATGAACAGGATGCCGCCCAAGACGAAGACACACCCGAACAGCAGGCGGATGCCAACCCGTCCGAACAACCCACCCCCAGCCCGATATCCGATGCCGACCCGAACTACACCGTTTATACGGCAGAGTTTGATGAGGAAATAAAAGCCGAAGATTTGGCAGAACCGATTGAATTGGAACGGCTCCGCGCCTATCTGGACACGCAGTTAGAGCCGTTGAAAGGCGTGGTTGCCCGATTGACGAATAAACTGCAACGCCGCCTGCAAGCCGCGCAAAACCGTGCGTGGTCGTTTGATATGGAAGAGGGTTTGCTGGACTCGGGGCGATTGGCACGGGTTATCAGCAACCCCACGACTCCGTTGTCGTTTAAGGTTGAACAGGACACGCGGTTTTTGGATACCGTGGTGACTCTGCTGCTGGATAATTCGGGGTCTATGCGTGGGCGACCGATTTCCATTGCCGCGATTTGCGCCGATGTTTTGGCGCGAACTTTGGAGCGGTGTCAGGTGAAATCGGAAATCCTGGGCTTTACCACCCGCGCATGGAAAGGCGGGCAGAGCCGTGAAAAATGGCTGGAAACCCGTGTGCCGTCAGAGGATACTCCGCAACCTGGGCGTTTGAATGATTTGCGCCATATTATCTATAAATCCGCCGATATGCCGTGGCGGCGGACTCGCGATAATCTGGGCTTGATGATGAAAGAGGGTTTGTTAAAGGAAAACATAGATGGGGAGGCTTTGGAATGGGCCTATAACCGCCTATCCAGACGCACGGAAGCGCGGCGGATTCTGCTGGTGATTTCCGATGGTGCGCCCGTGGATGATTCGACTTTATCGGTGAATTCGGCGGCGTTTTTGGAGGGGCATTTGCGTAAAGTGATAAAAATGATTGAATCGCGGGGTGGCGTGGAATTGGCGGCGATTGGGATTGGGCATGATGTCACCCGATACTACCACCGCGCCGTTACGATTACCGATGCAGAGCAGTTGGCGGGCGCGATAACCGAGCAATTGGTGGATTTGTTTGATACCAAAGAGCCAAAGAAAGCACGGCGAGGACGCGGGGTTGGGGCTGTTCGGGGGGCAAGATAATGTTCCAAGATTTCACCCCACCTGCCCTGCCTAAAGATACGCACCCGCGTTTGGCGAAATTGCGTGGGGCTATGGCGAAAGCTGGTTTGGACGGGTTTTTCATCCCCCGCGCCGATGCGTTCCAAAACGAGTCCCCAACCGCCCACGATGCTCGGCTGGAATGGATAACGGGGTTTTCTGGTTCGGCTGGGCAGTGCCTCGTTTTGGCAAAACAAGCCGCGATTATCAGCGATGGTCGCTATCGGTTGCAATTGCGCGAGCAGGTGAATTCGGCGGATTTTACCCTGCTGGAATCGCCCGCGCAAACCCTAACCCACTGGGCGGGAGAGGTTTTGGGGGCGGATACACGGCTGGGGTTTGATTCGTGGTTATACAGCGCGGGGCAGGTTGAAGCCATGCGCCAAGTGCTGGATACATTCGCCATAAAACTGACCCCGTGTGATAATTTAATTGACGCGATTTGGCACGACCAACCGCCCCGCCCTAATACTCCGATAACCATTTATCCGCAGAAATACGCGGGCGTAACCCACGCCGATAAACGCGCGGATATAGCCGCGACTTTACGCAAAGACGGGCATAAATCCACGTTAATCACCAAGGTGGATAATCTGGCGTGGCTGTTAAATACTCGCGGTGCGGATTTGGCGCACACCCCGATTAACCTGAGTTTCGGAATTTTGTATGACGACGGGCAGGTGGATTTGTTTATTGATTCGGAGGTGAGCGATGCGGTGCGTGGTCATCTGGGCGACTCGGTACGGATTAAACCGATGGATGATTTTATCCCCGTTATCGCGGGTTTATCTGGCACGGTTCGCGTGGATAAAGCAAGCGTTCCCTGTGCGTTGATTGACGCGATGGGTGATGCGGGCGTAGATTTCGCCTTTGCCCGTGACCCAATCGCTCTGCCCAAAGCCTGTAAGAATCCCGTGGAAATCAAAAACAGCCAAGCCGCCCATATATTGGACGGAGTGGCGATGTGCGAATTTTTATGCTGGCTGGATTCACACGGCGCAACCCCGCAAATCAGCGAAATTGATGTGGTGCGGGCGTTGGAATCCTATCGCCGTAAAGCCGATACTCTGCGTGGTATTTCCTTTGATACGATAGCTGGCACGGGCGCAAACGGCGCGATTATCCATTACCGAGTCACTGAACAAACCAACCGCCAAATCCAAAATGGCGATGTTTTGCTGGTGGATTCTGGCGGGCAATATATCAATGGAACAACGGATATAACGCGGACGGTGGCGATTGGCGATGTGGGCGAACGGGCGCGATTCGCGGCGACTCTGGTTTTGCGGGGGATGATTGCGGTGTCCGTTGCGCGGTTTCCCATCGGGCTGGCTGGGCGAGATTTGGATGCACTGGCGCGGGTGGCGTTGTGGTCGGCTGGGCTGGATTACGACCACGGAACCGGGCATGGGGTCGGCGCGTATTTATCGGTGCATGAAGGGCCGCAAGGGCTATCACGGCGGGCGGGGGAGGTTTTGCAGGCGGGCATGATTTTATCGAACGAGCCCGGATATTATGCCGAGGGCGCGTTTGGCGTGCGGATTGAGAATTTGGTGTTTGTGAAGAAAGCGGAGGCTCGCGGGGACGACGGGCGCGATATGCTGGATTTTGAGACGTTAAGCCTTGCCCCGATTGATAAAAATTTGATTGATGCAGGGATGTTAACGGGGGAAGAGCTGGATTGGTTAAACGCCTACCACGCACGGGTAGAGCGGGTGATTGCTCCGTTATGTAGCCCACAAACGCAGGTGTTTTTGAAGAAGGCCTGTGCGGGTTTAGTGATTAGTGATTAACGATTAGTGATTAGTGGGGTTTTTTGGTTGGGGGGTCATTGGTTGGGGTCTCTAATCCAGTTTATTTCTCGCTCGTTTCTCGCTCTTAAAATAGCATTCACAGCAGAAAAATGTCGACAATTTTTGAACGCTTCAAGGTGTTCATTGCGCGACGTTGGATGGGGAGCGGCATGGATGTGATAGCACCGTCCGTTAATGTACTTTTTAAGTTCTTGTGCCTCATTCCCCCAGAATATAAACTGCAACATTCTGTCATTATTAAACAACGCAGTTAAAACTGCACTCATGAATTCTTTCCAATTTTCATTTGTATGTAAGTTATTATCATTGCCATCATCGCAAAATGTCAGTACACGGTTTAACAGCAAAACGCCCTCTTCCTCTGCCCAACGTTTTAGACAAGCATTTGTAAGATTCGCATCCCCTATACCATCACGTCTCATCGCGGTATAAATATTTGTTAAGCTTCTTGTGGAATTTCCATTAGCAAAAAAAGCTATACCCGTAGCATCAGCCTGTCGTGCATAAGGTTCTTGCCCTATAATCACGACACGCACATCATTGAAATGAGTTGCCCGAAAAGCTGCAAAAACATCTGCCCTTGCGGGATAGTAGTTGCCTTCATCTCTTTGTAAAAAAACATTCAAGGCTCGTCCCTCATGACTCCCGAAAAAATCAGCAAGATGCGCACGCCAACTTACATGTACTTCATTTATCATACCCACTCCTTACATCCTAAATCCAATATCTTTCACAAAACAACGGCTTTTGCACATCACTAATCACTAATCACTAATCGTTAATCACTAATCACTAAAAAAACCTATTTCAAAAAGCTTGGGATATGTTCGCCCATACCCGCAACTTTGCTTTTGCCTTGTCCGCCGTCGCGCCGATTGCCTTTGTTAGAGGTCTCATTGCGATTGGAATTACGATTAGAATTGCGCCCTTCGTTACGGCTATCTTTACGACCCTCGTTGCGGGTTTCTTTGCGCGGTTCGGTGCGTTTTTCATTACGATTCTCACCACGATTCTCACCACGATTTTCGCCCCGACCTTCACCGCGTTTCCTATTACGCCCCGGACCACGTTTCTCACCGCGATTCTCGCCACGGTTTTCACCACGGTTTTCACTCGGTTTAGCGTTGGGGTTTGCACCGCCAGCCTTACTGCCACTGCGATTGCGCCGTCTGAGACCACCACTGCCTTCGCGTTTTTTATCACCGCCAGCACCAGCACCCGAACCGCCAGCACCACCGCCAGCCCCCGCATCCCTCTGCGTCCGCGATTTCGGCTTATCTTCCGCCTCTGCCTCAAACCCGAAATCATCCAGCTCAATCGACAATATCCTGCTACCCATCAATTTCTCAATCGCCGCTAAATACTTATGATCCGCCTCCGCACATAAACTAAACGAAAACCCGCTACGCCCAGCGCGCCCCGTCCGCCCAATACGGTGGATATAATCCTCTGGATGCGTGGGAATATCATAATTAAACACGTGACTCACCATAGGAATATCCAACCCACGCGCCGCCACATCGGACGCCAACAGGAACGTTATCTCGTTGTTTTTAAACGATTTTAACACCCGCAACCGATGCTTTTGCTCCAATCCACCATGAATAGCCCCCGCGCTAATCCCGTGTTTCTTAAACGATTTCAGCAAGGTATCCACCTCCGACTTCCTGTTACAAAACACAATTGCATTGGTTAATTGATGCGATTCATGGGCGATTAACGCCCGCAAAACCGACCGTTTAACCGGACTATTGCTGCGCTTTACATTGGTTGGCAAATCGCACACCCGTTGGGTTATCAGGTTCGAGGTCATCTCTTCACGCTTAACCTCCACCTTGGCGGGGTTTTGCAAGAATTCCTTGGTAATCCGCGCGATTTCTGGCGCCATAGTCGCGCTGAAAAACAAGGTTTGCCGCGTGAAGGGCGTTAGTTTGAAAATCTTTTCAATATCGGGAATGAAACCCATATCCAGCATACGGTCAGCCTCATCCACGACCATAATTTCTATCCCGCTTAGCAATAATTTGCCGCGCCCAACGTGGTCTAATAACCGCCCAGGGGTGGCGATTAAAACATCCACGCCTTTGTCCAGCAATCGCCCTTGTTCCCTGAACGACACGCCGCCGATAAGCAACGCCATATCCAGTTTTACGTATTTCGCATAAAGCTCAAAATTCTCTGACACCTGCGCGGCCAATTCGCGGGTTGGCGTTAAAACCAGCGAGCGAGGCATCCTGGCCCGCCCGCGCCCTCGCGCTAGTTTTTGTATCATAGGCAGGGTGAACCCTGCGGTTTTGCCCGTGCCTGTTTGGGCAATCCCCAAGACATCGCGCCCTTCCAGCGCAAAGGGTATGGCCTGCTCTTGAATAGGAGTCGGCGTGTCATAGCCCACATCTTCAATAGCTTGCAAGATTTTCGGTGAAAGGTTAAGGTCGGTAAATTTGGTCATAAAGCCCTGTTCTGCTCTGCCCCATTAGTGGGGCGTGTGTGCGCTTGATCGCGCGTTTTGAACCGCCGCGCCGAACGCTGAAAACAGCGCGCGCGATGATGGATTGTCTGCCGCTTGCCATTCGGGATGCCATTGTACGGCAAGAGCAAAATCAGCATTTTTGATACGAAGAGCCTCTTGCGTGCCGTCGGGGGCAAAGCCCTCTGCACAGACGCAATCGCCCAAAGTTTTCACCCCTTGCCCGTGAAGGGAATTCACCATAATCGCATCGGTTTTGAAAATATCGGTGAAGACCGAGCCCTTTTCAAACTGCACCAAATGGCGCAGGGCGAATTGCTCGTCCAGCGAGCCATCGGGCGGCATACGGTGATTCATCCGCCCTGGTAGGTCGCGGATTTCGGGGTAAAGAGCGCCGCCAAAGGCGACATTGAATTCTTGGAAACCTCGGCAAATGCCCAAAATGGGGATTTGTTGTTTGACACAATGGCGAATAAGAGGCAACGCCAATCGGTCGCGGTCGCGGTCAAAGGTGCCGTGCGCTTCGGTTGGTGTTTCGTTATATTCCTCTGGATGGACATTGGGGAACGCGCCCGTGAATAAGAATCCGGCGAAATGCGGGGCGAAGGTGTCTAAATCTATGGCGAGTTCCCCCGCATAGCCCATAGACGGCACGATAACGGGGGTTGCCCCCGTCAATTCTGCGATAGCTTTCAGATTGCTGGTGCCTGCGCCCTGCACAGGATAGCCATCATTCACAATAAAAGCATTGCCAATCACGCCGATTAACGGTTTCATTTCGCCTGTGTCCTATAACGCTCTTAGGTCTGGTTTGACCCGTGCGCCAGTTTTCGGCGCGTCCATTTACGGATTATCCACCCATTGTTTGGGCTTTTTGGTGCGTTTGGCAGGTTTTTGAGGGAATGGCAAGGGGGTTTTTGGGGGTTTTGTGTGTTATTTGTTATTTAGGCGTTAATTATGAATAGGGGATGGTGAATTATTACGACCGAATAAACCTCTTATTAACCTTTACACCTCTTACTATATTTGCTATCACAAATCCAAACAAAGGGGCAAGCCTTGCTAAATAACGATTCCATAAAAAACCGCACCATCTTTTGCCATGATAATTTGGAAATTCTGCGTGGGATAGATTCCGATTGCGTAGATTTAATCTACCTTGACCCGCCGTTTAACAAAAAGAAAACCTTCACCGCCCCGATTGGCAGTCATGCTGAGGGTGCGTCTTTTTCCGATATATTCCGTGAAGAGGATGTCAAAGACGACTGGTTGCAGGATATTAAAGAAGACCATTATTTCATCCACGATTTGCTCTCCACCGTGAAAACGATAGGGGGGCGTGCGTCCTATAACTTTTGTTACCTTGCTTATATGGCGATTCGTCTGCTGGAATGCCATAGGATTTTGAAAGAAACGGGCAGTCTGTACCTACATTGCGACCCGACCATGTCGCATTATTTGAAACTGCTGATGGACTGTATTTTTGGCGAAATCAACTTCCGCAACGAAATCATTTGGTGTTATCACGGGCCGGGCTCGCCCAAAATGCGTCAGTTTAATCGGAAAAGCGATAGTATCTTTTGGTACTCCAAAAGCAAGGTTTGGACGTTCAATGGCGATGATGTCCGTGTGCCGTTCAAAGACCCGAATCAAAGCCTGCGGCGAGCGATGGCGACCGATGGCACGTTTTCGGATGAAGAGGTCAAAGAATACCGTGAAAAGGGCAAAATCCCTGAAAACTGGTGGGAAATCCGTATCGCGGCGCGGAGCAAAACCGAATACACGGGCTATCCCACACAGAAACCACGCGCTTTATTAGAGCGGATTATTAAGGCGAGCAGTAATGCGGGCGATGTCGTGCTTGATCCGTTTTGTGGCTGTGCAACGACTTGCGTTGCGGCGGAGCGGTTGGGTCGGTCTTGGGTCGGTGTGGATGTGTCCATAAAAGCGTTTGAGCTTATTAAAGAGCGGATGGATAAAGAGGTGGAGCGCAAGGGTGAACTTGGATTGGAAGATAAAGAGGTAGATTTTCAAACCAGCCCGCCTGCCCGCACCGATTTGGGCGCGGATGTGCGCAGGAAAAAATATGTTTATATCATTTCCAACACGCAATATAAGGGCGAGTGGAAAGTCGGTATTGCCTCTAATCCTAAAAGCCGTTTGAATTCTTACCAAACCTCCGACCCGAACCGTGGTTATGTTTTGGAATATAGTTTTCTAACACCTAATTTTCGTGAGATTGAAAAATATATCCATGAACAATATGAAAACCGCCATGAATGGGTGCGTGAGCCTGATATGCAAAAAATTGTTAAAGATATAGAGGGTTTTAATAACGATTAACGATTAATGGTGAATGGTGAATGGTGAATGATTGGTTATTAGGGATTAAGCGTTAGGTATTAGAATTTAAGGGTAGAGGTTTTTTGTTGCGCCCTCACTTCGTTCGGTTGCCCACCCGCCCACCCCTCCTGCGGAGAGCTGGACGGGCTATTTTTTGGCTGGGGTTTGGCTCAGCGTCTTGTATAGTGTCTAAATAAATTTATAGAAAACCCATCACCAATTCCCAAGTATTCTTTGCAAATAATCCAATTTATAGTCTTGTTATTCCAGATAGTAAATTTATAGAATCATTATATTCTTGTAACCAAAGGGCTTTTGGCATGCTCCCACGAATCTTTGTCTTGTCGGGCAGGTTCAACTGCCCTTATGTGGGGGCTACGCACAAAAGACCACGCTGGTCGGCATTCGCGTAAGCGATGACGAAGACCCGCAAGGGCAAACTCGTTAATCGTTAAAATAATCACTAATCACTAATAACTAACAACTAATATCTAAAAAAATCACTTTCCCCCTAGCAAACCCGCCAAAAATCCCCTATACTCCCCCAAAAGCCGCCCAACAAAAACAAGAGGCGGCATAAAACTGAGGCAGAAAACAGGCGGTATCTATGACCAATATGGCACATAGTCTGGGCGTGACCACCCCACGCGAGGCAGAGCTTTCACGCTGGTGGCGCAGCGTTGATAAGGTCTCATTCGCCTTACTCATCCTTTTATTCATCGTTGGGGTTGCGTTGGCACTGGCGGCCTCCGTGCCTCTGGCGGAGCGCAACGGATTGCCCCAATACTACTATGTCAAACGCCAAGCCGTGTTTGGGCTGGCAACCCTAGCCGTCATTTTCATGACCGCCATTATATCGCCGAATTGGGTGCGTAGGCTGGGTATCGTGGGGTTTTTCATCGCCCTGATTGCGCTGATGTGCTTGCCTTTGCTCGGCACGGATTACGGCAAGGGCGCGGTGCGCTGGTATTCCACGCCTTTCGGCTCGCTTCAACCCTCTGAATTCATCAAACCCCTGTTTGTCGTTTTCACCGCTTGGATGATGTCCAGCGGGATGAACGGCGCGGGTATTATTTGGCGCGGAGTGTCATTCCTATCCCTATCCCTCGTCGTTTTTATCCTTATTATGCAACCAGATTATGGACAGGCGAGCCTGCTGGTCTTTGCTTGGACGGCCATTTATATCGTGGCGGGCGCGAATTGGCTGGTTATCGGCGTTTTGGGCGCGATATTGGTGGCGGTTGGCATGATTGCCTACGCCAATTCCGAGCATGTTGCTGGGCGGATTGATGCGTTTTTATCGCCCGACCTGTCGCCCTATACTCAATTAAGTTACGCCCATAACGCCATACAGGAAGGCGGATGGTGGGGTGTCGGCATCGGGCAAGGCGAATCCAAATGGCACCTACCAGACGCACACACCGATTTTATCATAGCCGTGGTGGCAGAGGAATTCGGGCTATTCGTGGTCTGTTTGATTTTGCTGTTATTCAGCGCGATTACGTGGCTATCCTTCATGCGTATTATGAAAGAGAGCAATAATTTCATGCGACTGGCGGCAACGGGGCTTATCAGCCTGTTTTTCATTCAATGTTTTATTAATTTCGGCGTGACCATGCGTTTGTTACCCGCGAAAGGCATGACCTTGCCGTTTATCAGCTATGGCGGGTCGTCATTATTAGCGTTTGGCTTGACCTTTGGCATGCTGTTTGCCTTTACCCGCTTGCGCCCGCAAAATATTTTTTCTGGCGGGCAGGGTTTGCAAAATAGGACTATAAAATGAGTTTTAAAAATGAGTTTTAAACAAAAAACAACTCCCCCCCCATTGGTTTTAATCGCGGCGGGGGGAACGGGCGGGCATATGTTCCCTGCCCAGTCGCTCGCCGAAGAAATGCTATCGCGCGGCTGGCGGGTTGCGTTGATGAGCGATGATCGCGGATTGCGGTATAGCGGGGGTTTCCCCGATACGGTCGCAAAGATACAGATAGGGTCAGCCACTTTTGCCCGTGGTGGGCTGGTCGCGCGATTGCTGGTTTTGCCGAAAATCCTTGGCGGGGCGTTATCGGCAAGTTGGTTTATCTTTAAAAACAAACCCGCGGTTATTGTGGGTTTCGGCGGGTATCCGTCCATTCCTGCGTTATTGGCGGGTGGATGGGCGCGAGTCCCCCGCGTTATTCACGAGCAAAACGCCCTGCTGGGGCGGGTTAATCGGCGGTTTGCTCCAAAGGTGAATTTGCTCACCTGCGCCCTGCCTTTGGCGCAAGATTATGAAAACACCACGGGGGTTTTTATCGGCAATCCCCTGCGTAAATCCATCCAAGCTCGGCAGGGTGCTGGGTATATCGCCCCGGGCAACTGGCCTTTGCAGATGCTGATTATCGGTGGGTCGCAAGGCTCTGCCGCACTGGGCGAACCTGTGGCACTCGCGCTGGCAACCTTGCCCGAAGCCCTGCGGAATCGGCTTACCATCATTCATCAAGCCCGCACGGAAGACGCACCCGCATGCCACGCGATTTATACAAACGCGGGGATTCGCGCCGAGGTTGCTGGGTTCTTTGATAATATCGGCGATCATCTGGTGGAATCACAACTGGTTATTTCGCGTAGTGGCGCGTCTTCTATCAGTGAAATCGCGGCAATAGGTCGCCCGTCCGTGTTAATTCCCTTGCCAACGGCTATGGATGACCATCAATCCGCGAACGCGCGGTGTTTGGCGGATATTGGTGCGGGGATTATTTTACCGCAGGACGAATTGGACGCACCGACATTGAAAAAAATCGTCACGGGGATATTAAACGCCCCTACCAAATCGGCTAAAATGGCGCAGGCGGCGCTGATGCTGGCACGACCAGATGCGGCGGTGGCTTTGGCGGATTTGGTGATGCAAACCGCCAAAGATAAAAATAAAAACCACACAGAAACCCCCGCAGAAACCCACATAGAAACATACGCAGAAAATAACATGGCGGATTTGATAGCAGATGCGGTCGCGTATGCCGAGCAAAATGAGAATAATAAAATAATACCCAAAACAGAACCCAAAACAGAACATAAAATAAAAGAACCCGCACCATGACCCCTACCTTGATTCCCAACCCCGCAGACCCAACGAAGCTCCCCCGTCAACTCGGCGGGATTCATTTCATTGGGATTGGCGGGATTGGCATGTCTGGTATTGCCGAGGTTTTGATGAACCACGGCTATAAAGTCCAAGGCTCCGATATAAAAACCAGCAAAATAACCGACCGTTTGCAATCGCTAGGGGCGAAGATTTTCACCGACCAGAAGGCGGGTAATGTCACGGGGGCGGATGTTATTGTAGTCTCATCCGCTATCCAGCCCGATAATGCCGAATTGATGGAGGCTCGCCGAACCTCTATCCCCGTTGTGCGACGGGCAGAGATGCTCAGCGAACTGATGCGTTTGAAATCAAACATAGCCGTTGCTGGCACGCATGGCAAAACCACAACCACAACCATGGTGGCAACCTTGCTGGAATCCTCAAACATGGACCCAACCGTGATTAACGGCGGGATTATCCACGCTTTCGGCTCTAACGCTCGGATGGGTTTGGGCGAATGGATGGTGGTGGAGGCAGACGAATCGGACGGCACTTTTGTGAAACTGCCCGCGACAATCGCTATGGTGACGAATATCGATTCCGAACACATGGAGCATTACGGCAGTTTTGAGGCCTTGCTGGCAGCGTTTGAACAGTTTATTTCCAACATCCCCTTTTATGGTGTGGGGATTTGCAATACCGACCACGAGGTCGTTCAAAACCTTGTCGGGCGGATGCACGATAGGCGAATTATCAGCTATGGTTTTAATCTGCAAGCCGATGTGCGGGCGGAAAATCTGGTCTATCGCGCGGGGAATAGCCATTTTGATGTGATAGCGGGCAAACGGCGGATTGCCGTTGCCTTACCCATGCCTGGGGCGCATAATGTATCAAATGCCTTGGGTGCGATTGCGCTGGCGATTTATTTGGGGCTTACCGATGAGCAAATCCAAACTGCCTTTGCCAATTTTAAGGGTGTTAATCGGCGATTCACCCATATTGGCGATTGGAACGGAGTGATGTTAATTGATGATTACGCCCATCATCCTGTGGAAATCCGTGCGGTATTGGATGCGGCTCGGCAAGTTACGAAAGGGCGGGTTTTGGCAGTGCATCAACCGCATCGGTTCAGTCGCCTATTTGATTTGTTTGAGGATTTTTGCACCTGTTTTAATCAGGCCGATTGCGTGGGGATTTGTGATGTGTATAGCGCGGGGGAGTCGCCTATTGAAGGCGCATCCCAAGCCGATTTATTGGCGGGTTTGCGCGACCATGGGCATCGCGGGGTGTTCGCGTTGGACGGCAAATTGAATGGTGCGGAGGGTTTGGCAAAATTCGTTAAAACCCACGCCCAATCGGGCGATATGGTGATTTGTTTGGGCGCGGGTAGTATCAGTGCGTGGGCGAATGATTTGCCACAGGAATTGGCAAAGCTGGATAAAAAATGATGCACTCCTTGCCCAAAGTACGCGGTCGTTTGCAAGCGGATTTTGACCTATCCGCGTTGTCTTGGTTGCGAGTCGGCGGGAAGGCTCAGGTTTTATTTCAGCCCGCAGATAGCGATGATTTACGCGAATTCTTACGCGATTTGTCCGCCGATATACCCGTATTCACTATCGGAGTCTGTTCCAATTTAATCATCAGGGACGGCGGGGTAAAGGGTGTGGTTATCCGTTTGGGACGCGGGTTTAATGATGTGGAAGTCTTGGCGGATTGCCAAATCCGAGCGGGTGCAGGTGCGCTGGATTCCATCGTTGCCAAACGCGCGGCCGAAGCGGGTATTGATTTGGCGTTTTTACGGACAATTCCGGGCAGTATCGGCGGGGCGGTAAAGATGAATGCAGGGTGCTATGGTCGCTATATTGCCGATGTTTTTATGGGGGGTGAGGGTGTGACACGGACGGGTGAAACCGTGAAACTAACCCGCACGGATATAGATTTTGCCTATCGCAAAACCAACCTGCCCGATGGGTTTATTGTGACCTCTGCCATTTTGCAGGGGGCGGCGGATTCGCCCGATGCGATAAACGCCAAGATGGACTCGGCACTGGCAAAACGCAGTGAAACGCAACCGATTGACATGCGCTCCTGCGGTTCTACCTTTCGCAATCCTGCGGGTTATAGCTCGACTGGTGCGATTGATGACCCAAACACGCTGAAAGCATGGAAACTGATAGAAGACGCGGGTTTGCGCGGTGCAACCCTTGGCGGGGCGCAAATGTCACCCAAACATTGCAACTTTTTAGTCAATACAGGCGGGGCAACAGCCCATGATTTGGAAAAACTTGGTAATGATATTCAAAAAAAGGTTTTCAAATCCACAGGAATCATGCTAGAATGGGAAATAGAGCGTATAGGTGAAGCCTAAAACGTTCTTAAAAACGGGCGATTAAGACCCGAATATAACGACAAAACCTTGTGAAAAAGGTTGGAAGAGGCAGATATGACAGGCAACGCGCCCACACACTCTACGCATGCAAAGCGTATAGCGGTTTTGAAGGGTGGTTTTTCCCAAGAACGCGAGGTATCCTTGGTATCGGGGCGTGAAATCGCCCGTGCCTTGCGCGATCTTGGCTATCATGTATCCGAATTGGACGCGGGCAAGACCATTGCCCACGATTTACAAACCGCCAAACCTGATATTGTTTTTAACGCCCTGCACGGTCGCTGGGGCGAGGATGGGTGCATCCAAGGCCTTTTGGAATGGTTAAAAATCCCTTATACCCATTCGGGGGTTTATGCCTCTGCCACGGCTATGGATAAGGAGAAAACCAAGGCTTTATATCGCACCCATAGCCTGCCCGTGGTGCAAAGCCATATTATCACTAAAGCAGCCGCCCGTGCGAAACACCCCATGCAACCGCCCTATGTTATTAAACCTATCAATGAAGGCTCTTCCCTGGGGGTGGTTTATATTATGAACGCGGATAAAACGCTCGCGGATTTGCCCGATAATTTGACTCATGATTTGCCTGAAACTTTAATGGCGGAAGAGTATATCGCGGGGCGCGAACTCACCGTAACCGTGCTGGGCGATAAACCCCTGAGTGTCACCGATATTATCTCCCCCGATTGGTACGATTACCATGCGAAATATAACGAAGGTGGCTCGCGCCATATTATCCCCGCCGATATACCGAAAGAGATATTTGATGCTTGCCTAGATTACGCAGATCGGGCGCATCGTGCGTTATCGGCTCGCGGAGTATCCCGTACTGATTTTCGCTGGGATGAACCACGCGGGCTGGACGGATTGTTTTTGCTGGAAACAAACACGCAACCAGGAATGACCCCAACATCGTTAGTCCCCGAACAGGCGGCTCTGGCGGGGTTGGATTATCCCGCATTGGTTAATTGGATTGTAAAGGACGCGTCATGCAATCGTTAAAACACAAACCCAATATCGTCCGCTATGAAGACATGGATTTGCTGGATGACCCACCGATTGAGGCTTTGCGTGGAGCAGTGACTATTGCCCCGCCTTTGACCGAGGAAAGTTTCACCCGTGAAAGCAATATAAAACCGCTAAACGCCGAATCGGAAAAGGTTTTCCATCAATTCATCGGGATAAAAAACACCCCGCGTCATAACAGCCGAGCCAGCTATAAACTGCAACGATTATGGCTAACCCCGCAGTTTCGGTTTGTCGTGAAAAAGGCAGTGCCGATTGTGATGCTATGTTTGATTGGGTTTTACCTTGCGGGCTATCGCACTATCAACGGTTTTCAAACGGATATAGAGCAAAAATGGATTCGCATGATAACAGCCTTGCAAACACGACCAGAATTTATGATTAACCTCGTGAAAATCACGGGGGTGGATGCGGGTTTGGATACAGCAGTGCGCAATGCCGCGGGGGTGGCTTTACCGCAATCTTCCCTGACCTTGGATTTGTTTTCGGTACGCCAAAAGATAGAAGCCCTTGATACGGTAAAATCCGTGGCATTGGTTAAGCGAGTCGGTGGGATTTTGGATATTATCGTCACCCCGCGAACCCCCGTTGCCGTGATGAAAGACGGTGTGGCGTTGGTTTTATTGGATGAGAACGGGGTGCGCTCTGGCACTATTGCCACGCGCAGAACCCGTTTGGATTTGCCTTTAATTACGGGACTTGGGGCGCAGGCTAATCTAGCAGAAGCCCGCGCGATGCTGGCATTAATGGCGCAGTTATCGCCCGATTTATCCGCCCGAATACTGGGGCTGGCACGGGTTGGCGAACGCCGTTGGGATATCTTGCTGGACCGCGGGCAAATCATCCAGTTGCCACAGGATAATGCCGAACGCGCTCTGGCGCAGGTGATTGAATGGCAGAACCGTGCAAACATCCTTACCCGTGATATCAGCATAGTGGATATGCGCAATTTGGAGCGTCCTATTGTCCGCCTATCCACCCCCGCCTTGGAAGATTTCCAAACAGGGCAGGCCGAGATTTTGGGGATAAACTGATGAACTATCATTACGAATTTCAAAAGAAACTCCAACGTCATAAACGCGAGGCAGTCAGCCGTGGCGTGATAGCTGTGTTAGACATCGGCACCTCTAAAATCATTTGCATGATTTTGCGGTTTGACCCGAATGTTCAGCATAGCGGGGAATTGCCGAGCGATAATATCGCTCGCCACGCCTGTTTTGAAGTCGTAGGCGTACGCAACATCCAATCCCGCGGCGTTCGTTTCGGGGAAATCGTGGATATGAAAGAGACCGAACGCGATATCCGCCAAGCTATCCAAGAGGCGCAGAAAATGGCACAAGTGCGGGTAGACCACGCTATCGTTTGTTTTTCTGGTGGGCGAGCGCAATCGTATAATTTGCACCACAGCACTCAACTGGAAGGCCAAACCGTCAGCGAGCGCGATATTGTCCGCGTGATGGCGGGGTGTGATACCCGCCCAACCCATCCGGACTTTGAGACTTTGCACTTTATGCCGATACGGTTTGCCTTGGATGACCAAGGCGATTTAAGCCACCCGTTGGATCAAGTCGGCTATCAACTGGGTGTGGAAATGCACAAATTGGATGTGGAAAAGCGAGTGATTAACAATGTGTTAAATTGCGTGAAAAGCTGTGATTTGCAAATCGCTGGGCTGGTGAATTCCGCTTATGCCAGTGGGATTTCCGTGCTAACAGAGGATGAAAAACAACTGGGGGCGGCCTGTATTGATATGGGGGCGGGAACAACTTCGGTCAGCGTGTTTGTCCGCCGTCATTTGGTTTATTCCGCCTGTGTGCGGATGGGGGGCGATCACGTCAGCCGTGATATCTCGTACGGGTTGAACGTGTCCGATACGATGGTTGAGCGGATAAAAAACCATTATGGCGGGGTGGTTGCGACCCGCGCCGATGACCGCGATTTTATCGGGGTGGGGCAGAATACCGGCGATTGGGATTATGATAGTAAGAAAATCAGCCGTGCCGATTTGATAAGCGTGATGGAGCCTCGGTTGCGGGAGATTTTGGAGGAAGTTCGGATGAAACTGGAAGAGGCGAATTTTTATAATTTGGTCAGCCAGCGGATTGTTTTGACAGGCGGTGCCAGTCAAGTGATGGGGATGGAGGGTTTTGCCAGCCGTATATTAGGGCATCAGGTGCGGATTGGGCGGCATTTGCGGATAAAAGGTGCGCCACAGACGAGTACCACCGCCGCCTACGCCGCCGCCGTGGGGAGTGTGTTGTCCTTTACTAATCCACAGGATGAGTTCTGGGATTTTGATAGCTCTGGTTTGCCGATGGGATTTGGGCAGAGGCAAGCGATGGGCTATGTCCATCGGTTGTTCGCGTCTATAAAAGAGAATTGGTGATTTTTAGTTGTTAGTTGTTAGTTATTAGTTGTTAGTGATTGGTTGTTAGGGATTGTGGGTTTGTTATTAGGAGTTGGGGGCAGAGGTTTTTTCTTGCGCCCTCACTTCGTTCGGTTGCCCGCCCGCCCACCCCTCCTGCGGAGAGCTGGACGGGGTTTTTTGGCTAAAGCCTATCCAAGCATCTAGGCACAGCCTAAATAAATTTAGAGCAAACCTATCACCAATTCCCAAGTATTCTTTGCAAATAATCCACTCTATGTACTTGTATATCCAGCTAGTAAATTTATGACAATCCCTAGCGTCTTGTAACCAAAGGGCTTTTGGCATGCCCCCGCGAATCTTTGTCTTATCGGGCAGGTTCAACTGCCCTTGTGCGGGGGCTACGCACAAAAGACCACGCTGGTCGGCATTCGCGTAAGCGATGACGAAGACCCGAAGGGCATCACTAATCACTAATCACTAATCACTAATCATTAATCATTAATCACTAACCCACTAAAACCTCTTCATCCGCCTGTCTCTCCCACATCGCGGCATACCGCCCGCCAAAAGCCAGCAACCCATCGTGCCGCCCGCTTTCCACGACACGCCCCTCTTCCAACACCACAATCAAATCCGCCTCCACAACCGTTGACAACCGATGGGCAATCATAATCACCGTGCGCCCGCGTCCTAAGCCACGCAGGCTATCCTGAATATCACGCTCGGTCTCCGTATCCAATGCAGAGGTCGCCTCATCCAACACCAAGATAGGCGGGTTCTTTAACAGAGTCCGCGCTATCCCCACGCGCTGCTTTTCACCACCAGACAGCTTTAACCCGCGTTCGCCGACCGAGGTATCATAGCCCTCTGGCAACTGCACAATAAAATCATGGATTTTGGCGGCGCGGGCGGCGGCTATAATCTCATCCTGCCCCGCACCCTCGCGCCCATAACCTATATTATAGCCAATCGTGTCATTAAACAAAACCGTATCTTGGGGGACAATCCCCAGCGTTTGATGCAGGGATTTCTGCGTCACCTGCGATATATCCTGCCCATCAATGGAAATCTGCCCGCCCTCCACGTCATAAAACCGAAATAACAACCGCCCGATGGTGGATTTGCCCGAACCAGACGGCCCAACAATCGCCAACGTCTGCCCCGCTTTCACCTCCAACGATACATCCTTTAATATCCGCCGCGCCGCACCATAGCCAAAGAGTATCCCATCAAAACGCACCGCCCCACCCGTCACCGCCAAATCAGGAGCATCGGCGATATCCACAACTTCCTGCGGTTGACGGAGTAAATCAAACATCTCACCCATATCCACAATGGCTTGGCGGATTTCACGATACACCGTCCCCAGAAAGCTCAAAGGCATCGTCACCTGCACCATATACGCATTGACCATAACAAAATCGCCGACCGTCAAATCGCCGCGTTGCACGCCAAGGGCGGCCAGCACCATAACGCAAACCAGCCCTATATTAATAACCAACGCCTGCCCGAAATTCAAAAACGCCAGCGAGTAATTGGTCTGCAAAGCCGCCGATTCATATTGGCGCATGCTATCGTCATACCGCGCGGCCTCGCGTTCTTCCGCGCCAAAATATTTCACGGTTTCAAAGTTTAACAGGCTGTCCATAGCCTTTTGATTCGCCTCGGTATCCTGCTGATTCATCTTTTTGCGGATTTTCACGCGCCATTCGGTGACGGCAAAGGTGAACCAAACATAAAGGGCTATGGTGACCACCACGATTGCCAAATACCAAATATCAAAGACAAAAAACAATATCGCGGCGACGAAAGTTAATTCCAAAATCAGGGGTCCCACGGAAAACAGAACGTAACGGAGTAAAAATTCTACGCCTTTTACCCCGCGTTCAATGACTCGGCTTAATCCGCCGGTTTTGCGCATGATATGATAGCGGAGGGATAGGCGGTGGATATGCTGAAAAGTCTCTAACGCCAACTGACGCAGGGCGCGTTGCCCAACCCGTGCAAAGATAACATCGCGCAGTTGGTCAAACCCTACCGAGCAAATCCGCATAGTGCCGTATGCCACCACCAGCCCAACCGCCCCCAAGGCGAGCATAAAGGCGGGGTTTGAAGTATCGGCAGTCATGGATAGGATATCAACCGCCGCTTTATAGAAAAACGGGATGCTGACGGTGAGGATTTTGGCGAATAGCAGAACGAACAGGGAGGCAACGACTCGCCGTTTTACCCAATGTTTGCCACTCGGCCAAAGATAGGGCAGAATACTGGTAAGAACAGCAGGGGTATCTTGGATTTGGTCTTTGTTTTTAGGCACATTCTGGCTCTGTTAAAAATTTGCGCCTTATGGATTATTCGGTGGTCGGCGTGTCAATTTGTGGAATGTTAAAAATCTGCCCAGGGAAAATCAAATCGGGGTTTTGGATAAGCTCTTTATTCGCCTCAAAAATCTGCAAATAACGCAAACCATCGCCGTAACTCTCATACGCCAAAGCCCACAGATGGTCGCCAGCCTGAATAGTAACCTGCCTATTGCCGTCCGCCGTTTGGGGCAGGGCACGGTTCAGGGTTGAATCAATCGTGGCGGTGATGGTGTTGGTTTCATCCAAAGCCTCCACCAGAAGGTCATGCTCACCAACCGCAACATCGGGCAAGGATACCTGCCACGCGCCGTCGGTAATGGGCGATTCAATCGGAGTGCCGCCCTTGATGGACACGCGAACGCGCCCATCTGCGTTGGCGCGACCGCTTATGATAACATCACCCGTGGCACCGTAATCTATCGTGTCTATCTGTATTTCTGTGACGGAATCCGTGGCGGAAGGCGCGATCGGTTCGGCCTGTAATAATGTCACGCCTTCATCGTCTTTGGCGACAATCAAGGGGGCGGTTTTGTGGGTTGGGTCAATCGGTAGAATGGTAAAGCTCTCTGCCGATTTTATCTGAGCGCCGTCTGGGTCTGCCACCAGTTCCGAAACCAGTGGCGGTTGCCCTGCGGGAATATCAAATAAGGCGACAAAATTACCGCTTCCATCGGTTTGCGCACGGGCGACTTCTGCACCATTGCCAAGGACTTGGACGGTGCTATTTGGCGATGCCACGCCCGCGACAACCGCGTTGCCCTGTTTATCCACGCGGACAACATCAAATTTGGGGGCGATAAGGTCTGGGGCGGGTTCAGGTTGGGTTTCGTCAGAAGCTGGGGGCTCTTTCGGCTCTGCCACCATAGTTTCTTCGCTTGCAGGTTCAGAAACTTCTTCGCTTGCGGGTTCGGCAATTTCTTCGCTTGCGGGTGCGGAAACCTCCGCCACTATTGGCGTTTCTTCACCGCCAGAAAACAGAGTCGCGCGGATCAGCACACCAACCACCACAACCACAACCAATAATAATACAACACGCACGTTTTGTTTCCTTTTCCACAAAACCTTAAAAAATTATGGGAAAACAGCCTTTAGCTATCCTCTAACCGCATAGCAACATTTTCCCAATTCACCAGATTATCCAAGAAATTACGGATATAATCGGGGCGTTTATTGCGATAATCCAGATAATACGCGTGTTCCCAAACATCGCACCCAAGCAGGACGATTTGATTAAAACACAAAGGATTAACTCCGTTCGCGGTCTTAGTAATCGCCAGCGAATCATCGGGTTTTTTCACCAACCAGCACCAGCCAGCGCCGAATTGCCCAACACCCGCGGTGATGAAGGCTTGTTTGAAATCCTCAATCGTTTTAAAACTATCCAGAATCGCCGCTTCCAGTTCAAACGGCATATCGCGCCCGGTTGGACCCATCATTTCCCAAAACTGGTTGTGATTCCAAAATTGCGACAGATTGTTAAAGATGCCGTTTTGGACTGACGTGGTGGAATCATAGTTATTGCGGATAATATCCTCAAGCGGTTCAGAATCCCATTCTGTCCCCTCTATCAATTTGTTGCCATTATCGACATAAGCCTTGTGGTGAAAGTCATGGTGTAGTTTAAGTGTCTCTGCCGACATGCCGTGTTTTTCAAGTGCCTTATAGTCATAAGGAAGGTCAGGAAGTTCAAAGGCCATAAAGTGTGCTCCGTTGTTAAGTAAATCAGTAAGGTCATATAAAACAATTCTTTATGCAATGGCAAGGGGTTATTTGCAGGTTATTTGAAAAAAATTGTGAATAGGGGGATTTTAAGTGTGAATTGTCAATTATTAATGGGGAATTGGGCGTTTTTCCGAAGGGCTATTCACAATTCACAACCAGTTTCCCCAACGGCGAGCGCACCCGCACCCGCTCCCCCACTCCATCACGAGGACGCGCATAAACCTGCTTGCTCGCCTCGACAAAAATCACCCCCGCAACCACGGGAATAATCCGCCGATGGGCAATATAATCCCAATACACCGCCATCCGCAGCCAAAACGGACGCGAAGAAGGCGCAAAATACAACGCAGGAAAATGGCGTTCTGGCACGAACTTATGCAACCGCAATAAATGCTCCACCTGCCCGACACTATAGGGTCGCCCCACGCCAAAAGGCGTTTTATCCGACCGAGCCCAAAGCCCCGACCGATTGGATACGATAAAAACAACCCGCCCGCCTGGACCTAACACCCGCCAAATCTCATCCAGCAACGCATCCGTATCCGTGCATGTTTCCAAAGCATGCAATAAAACCAGCTTATCCACCTGCCCGTTGGCTATCGGCCAGTGCAGCTCTTCACACAAAACCGCGCAGTTTGCCAGATGCTCGCCCGTATCGCCAGGCCACGCAATCACCCCTTGCTCTGCTGGCATCAAGGCAATAATCCGCCGAGCCTTCGCCAGAAACGGGCGTAACAAAGGCGTGGCAAAGCCGAACCCGACAATCGTTTGCCCCTTAGTATCGCCCCACATATCGCACAAGCATTTGCGCAAGGCTTTTTGCACCGTACGCCCTAAAAACGTGCGGTAATAAAACTTTTTCAAATCAACGACATCAAAACGCATTGCTTTTTACCTGTAAATGTGGCACATAATAATACTATAACACACTTAACCCCACACTTACAGGAGAAAACCCGATGTCTTTAGAAATTCTAACCCTACCATGTTTGGAAGATAACTATGCCTTTATTCTGCGTTGCACGGATACGGGCGAAACCGCGCTGGTTGATGCGCCCGAATCCGCGCCTATTTTGGCGGCTTTGGACGCGAAGGGCTGGCCTTTGCATAAAATCCTGATTACCCATCATCATTCTGACCATATTGACGGGGTGGAGGCTATTCGCGCCGCAACAGGTGCTATGGTTTATGGTGGTGCGGCGGATGCGCATCGGTTGCCCGCGTTGGATTACGGCTTGGCAGAGGGTGATTCTGTCACCGTAGGAGCGCATAAGGGCGAAGTCATTGATGTATCGGGGCATACGATTGGGCATATTGCGTTTTTGTTTAAGGATGCAAAAGCGGCGTTCAGCGCGGATAGTTTGATGGCACTGGGGTGTGGTCGCGTGTTTGAAGGCTCTCAGGCGCAGCAATGGGTTACTTTGAAGAAGTTTATGGAGTTGCCCGCCGATACGATGATTTATTCGGGGCATGAATATACCGCCGCGAATGGCGCGTTTGCCGTGACGATAGAGCCTGATAATGCCGATTTACAGGCGCGGGTTAAGGATATTGCGAAGGCTCGCGGGCGGGGTGAGGCGACCGTGCCGTCGTTGTTATCCTTGGAATTGGCGACTAACCCGTTTTTGCGGGCAGGTGTGGCTGGGGTTAAGGCGAATATGGGGATGGTTGACGCGAGTGATTCTGATGTGTTTTGTGCGATTCGGACGAGGAAAGACGATTTTTAGTGATTAGTGATTAGTGAGTCTGCCCTTCGGGTCTTCGTCATCGCTTACGCGAGTGCCGACCAGCATGGTCTTTTGTGCGTAGCCCCCACTTCGTGGGAGCATGCCAAAAGCCCTTTGGTTACAAGATGATAATGATTCTATAAAATTACTATCTGGAATAACAAGACGATAGATTGGATTATTTGCAAAGAATACTTGGGAATTGGTGATGGGTTTGTTCTAAATTTATTTAGGCTGTGCCTAGATGCTTGGATAGGCTTTAGCCAAAAATCACCCGTCCAGCTCTCCGCAGGAGGGGTGGGCGGGTGGGCAACCGAACGAAGTGAGGGCGCAACAAAAAACCTCTACCCTTAACACCTAATAACAAACCCACAATTCTTAATAACCAATCACTAATAACTAACAACTAATAACTAACAACTAGAGCTCATTCGCTCGCATCATCGGAAAAAACTGCCCCTGCGAGCGCACGCCAAACCAATCCTCCCCCTGATACGGCATAACTTCCCCCAAATCCACCAACCGATAAAAACTTTTGCGATCGATTAACGCCTCCAAATTCGTGCGGACTAAAACATACGGCGCGGGCTCTCCCGTTTGCGGATTATGTGCCATTCGCAAAGGCGCAGCCTCCCCCAAAATAACGCTATCATCAACGTTCGTGTGAAAAGTAATCGCTTGCGAATCCCCCGCCCCAGACACATCAAAATCAATCGCGATAAAAGGCGCATCATCAACCTTTATCCCAACTTTTTCAACGGGAGTCACCAGAAAATAATCATCCCCATCCTTGCGGATAATAGAGGCAAACAAAACCACCAGAGCCTTGCGCCCAATCGGTGTGCCTTGATAAAACCAAGTGCCATCGCGGGCAATCCGCATATCCAAATCACCGCAAAACGGCGGGTTCCACAGATGCACGGGGGGCAGCTTGCCGTCCTTGGTTTTACGCGCAGTATCGGCCAAAGAGCCCAGTGTAGCTTGATTATCAGGACTCGCCTTTTGCATCACTAATCACCAAATCCACCATCATCACAACCGCCCGCGCCGCTTCCGCGCCCTTTTTCACAAAATGACGGGTAAAGAAATCAATATGCTCCGCAGTTTCTTGGAATTCATGCGGGGTCAGGGACACCGAAAACACTGGCACCCCCGTGTCCAAACCGACCCGCACCAATCCATCCACAACCGCCGCCGCGACAAACTCATGCCGATAAATCCCGCCATTCACCACCAAAGCCGCCGCCACAACCGCATCATATTTCCCCGTGTTCGCCAGCTTTTGCGCGACCAGAGGCATCTCTAACGCCCCAGGAACTTCCACCATATCAATATCACACGGGCGATTCTGCGCCTTCATCTCTGCCACGAATCCATCGTAAGCCTGCCCAACAATCCCCGCATGCCAATTCGCACGAATAAACGCAATGTTAATCTTTTTCATAAGATGCCCTTTCATATTCCCGCCAATATAACGCAAAACCGCGCCACCCGCAAGCTAGACTTTTGCCAAAATACGATTATACATGGGGGTATGACACAAAAAATACAAATCACCCGCCCCGATGATTTTCATCTGCATCTGCGCGATGACGCGATAATGCGTGCGGTGTTGCCAGAGACTACGCGCCATTTTGCCCGTGCGTTGATTATGCCGAACCTCAATCCGCCTGTTGTTACCGCGCAAAATGCCCGTGATTATCGCGCACGGATTATTGCTGCGATGCCGCCCGATGCCGATTTCACCCCCCTTATGACCCTGTATTTGACAGAGCAAACCGACCCGAACGACCTAGCCATCGCCGTGGATATGGCAGGTGTTATAGCGGTAAAATACTATCCCATGGGCGCGACCACCCATTCGGATTTCGGCGTGAAAACTCTGCAAAACGTGATGCCCGTGTTGGAACGCATGGCCGATATGGGGCTGAACCTATGTATCCATGGCGAAGTCACCGACCCCGATATTGATATTTTTGACCGCGAGGCGGTTTTTATTGACCGAGTCCTGCTCCCCCTCCACGAAACCCTCCCTGAATTAAAAATCACGGCAGAGCATATCACCACGAAAACCGCTGTGGAGGCTGTGCTGGGGGCGGGGGCGAACCTATCCGCCTCTATCACCGTGCATCATTTAATGATAAACCGCACGCATCTTTTGGCGGGGGGGATTCGCCCGCATTATTATTGCCTGCCTGTGGCAAAACGCGAAATCCATCGGGTGGCGTTGCGTGGGGCGGCAATATCTGGCAACCCCAAGTTTTTCCTAGGAACCGATAGCGCACCGCACATGGATACCGATAAACTATCCGCCTGTGGCTGTGCTGGGTGTTTTACTGCCCCGCATGCTCTGCCGTTGCTGGCGCAGGTGTTTGATGAAGAAAACGCCCTGCCTGCGTTAAACGGATTTTGCGCCGAATATGGCGCGGCACATTATGGATTGCCCCAAAATACTGGTACTATTACCCTTGAAAAAGGCAACGACCCGCAAGCTACACCTGCACAAATCACTCCAGATAATAACACAATTACCGCATTTAATCCGCCAGAACCATTTTACTGGTTTGTGCGATAGGAAATTTATGCTATAACGCACCCTAACATTAACCCTAACACTGCCACCCGAAAACCGATAGATAGATAAAATGAGCGAAATCAGAGCCTTAAAAGAAACCGCACCCGATACCGAAGAATCAGCCCCACTGCCCCATTCTATTGAGGCAGAACAGGCGATTATCGGCAGTTTGCTGTTTAATAATGAGATTTATGACCATATCGGCGCGATAGTCAAAGGCGAACATTTCTTTGACCCCGTGCATAGTCGCCTGTTTGATACGATTCGCGCGAGGATTGAGAAGAACGCACTGGCCTCCCCGATTACCATCAGCACTTTTCTGGCGGATGATGAGGGGTTTCAGGAATTGGGCGGTAGCAGTTATTTGACCCATCTTGCCGCCTCTGTTAGCTCCGTTATGGCAGTACGCGATTATGCCCAAATGGTTTATGATATGGCGTTACGACGTGGGCTGATTACTATTGGTTATGATATTGCCGAATCGGCACAGAAAATCACGGCGGAGACTTCCCCCAGCGAGCATATAGCCGCCGCCGAACAACAGCTCTACACCCTATCCGAACAGGGGCAAGTGGAACGGGGCTTTCAGGGGTTTGTCGTTTCAACCACCGATGCGATTAAACAAATCAGTGCCGCCTATAAACGCGATGGCTCGCTGGCGGGGATTTCCACGGGATTAAAGGATTTGGATGTAATCCTTGGTGGGTTGCAAAAATCCGATTTGCTGATTCTGGCAGGGCGACCGTCCATGGGCAAAACCGCCTTGGCAACGAATATAGCGTTTCACGTGGCAAAGTCCTATAAAAAAGGCATAACAGAAGACGGCACAGAGGGCGCAATCGCGGGCGGAGTCGTTGGCTTCTTTTCTTTGGAAATGTCGTCAGAACAGCTGGCAGGGCGGATTTTATCCGAGGCAACCGAGGTGCCGTCCTATAAATTGCGCTCTGGCAACATTAACGAAGATGAATTCCGCCGTCTTATTGAAGCGGCAAAAACGCTGGAAACATGCCCGCTTTACATTGATGATACCGCCGCCCTGCCCATCAATCAACTGGCTACACGGGCGCGGCGTTTGAAACGCACGCATGGGCTGGATGTTATGGTTGTGGATTATCTGCAATTGGTGCGTCCCGCACGGGCGAATGATAGCCGTGTTAATGAGGTTTCCGAAATCACCCAAGGATTAAAGGCAATCGCGAAAGAATTAAATATCCCCGTTATTGCGCTATCCCAGCTATCGCGGGCGGTGGAGCAACGCGATGATAAAAAACCCCAGCTTGCCGATTTGCGCGAATCGGGCTCAATCGAGCAAGACGCGGATATTGTGATGTTTGTTTATCGTGCCGAATACTATCTTGGGCGGACGAAACCCGATGAAAACGATAGCGAAAAGATGGCGGCGTGGCAGGAGTCTATGGAAAAAGTCCATAACCTTGCCGAAGTCATTATTGGCAAGCAACGGCATGGTCCTATCGGCGATGTTGCCCTGCATTTTAATGGTGAATTCACCAAGTTCAGCAATCTGGCGCAGGGGGGGGCAGGTTCTGCCCCCGCGAAATCGAGCTATTCCCCCGCCCCCGCATCATCGGACGATGCGACCGATTTTTAAGGAAAACCCGCCATGGATATGCCCGCCCCCAATCGCGCCCTTATGAGCCGAAAGGCGGCGATTGTCGCGGCGTTATCCGCGTTTCTGCCCAAAGAATCCCTTATCCATGATGAACACGAAACCCGTGCCTATGAATGCGACGCTTTATCCGCCTATCGTTGCCCGCCAATGCTGGTGGCTTTGCCGAGCAACACAGAACAGGTCAGCCAAATCCTACGTTTTTGCCATAAAGAAAACATCCCCGTTGTGCCACGCGGGGCGGGGACTTCCCTGACAGGCGGGGCCTTGCCCACCGCCGATTGTCTGGTTTTGGGCGTGGCAAAAATGACGGAGGTTTTGGAAATTGACTATCCAAACCGCTTTGTCCGCGTGCAAACGGGGCGGACTAATCTGGCAGTAACGGATGCCGTGCAGGACAACGGGTTTTTCTACGCACCCGACCCGTCCAGCCAACTGGCTTGCGCTATTTCGGGTAATATTGCGATGAATTCGGGCGGGGCGCATTGTTTGAAATACGGGGTGACGACTAATAATCTACTGGGCGTGACTATGGTTATGATGGATGGAACAGTGGTGGAATTGGGCGGGGCGGACATGCTGGATGCCCCTGGGGCTGACCTTTTGGGCGTGATTTGTGGCTCTGAAGGGCAGCTTGGCGTGGTGACCGAGGCTACCCTGCGTATCCTGCCAAAACCCGAAGGCGCACGCCCGATTTTAATCGGCTTTGATAAAGAATCGGTTGCGGGGGCTTGCGTGGCGGATATTATCAAGGCAGGGATTTTACCCGTGGCGATTGAGTTCATGGATAAGCTTTGCATAGAGATGGTGGAGGATTTTTGCAACGCGGGCTATCCAAAAGCCGCCGCCGTTTTGATTGTAGAGGTAGAGGGCAGTGATGCCGAAATAACCTATGAACTGGCGCAAATCAAGCAAATCGCCGCACGGCATAACCCCGTGGAAATACGCGAAAGCCAATCGGCGGACGAATCTACCGCTATCTGGGCGGGGCGTAAGGCGGCGTTTGGTGCGGTTGGGCAAGTCAGCGATTCTATGTGTTTGGATGGGGCGATTCCCGTGTCGGCTCTGTCGCAGGTTTTAACTCGTATAGCCGAATTATCGGCGCAATATGGCTTGCCTGTCTGCAATGTGTTTCACGCGGGCGACGGCAATATGCACCCGTTAATCATGTATGATGCGAATAAAACGGGGGATTTGGAAAAGTGCGAGAAATTAGGCGCGGAAATCCTGCGGTTATGTGTGGAAGTCGGCGGGTGTTTAAGCGGCGAACACGGGGTTGGGATAGAAAAACGCGACCTATTATTGGCGCAATTTAACCATGATGACCTAGACGCGCAAATGTGGGTAAAGGATGTGTTTGACCCTAAATGGCTGTTAAACTCTGCCAAGGTGTTTCCTTTGGAATGTAGCCTTTCACGGCGCGGGGGTGTGTGATGAAAACCTATTCCCCCGATGATGAAACCACGCTGGCTGGTATAATTGAAAACGCTGGTAAGACGGGCGAAACTTTTCGTATTCTGGGCGGGGGCAGCCGTGCCACTCTGGGGAATCCCGTAACCCACTCCGCCATTTTATCCATGCAAAACATTCGTGGGGTGCGGTTGTACGAACCAGAGGCGTTGACGCTCGTTGTCGCTGCGGGAACGCCTTTGGCGGAGGTTGAATCTCTGCTGGACGCAAACGGACAGCATCTGCCGTTTGAACCTGCGGATTACCGCGAAATCCTGCATACACAGGACAAAACCCCACTTATCGGTGCGCTGGCGGCGTGTAATATATCGGGTCCTCGCCGTATAGTTGCTGGCGCATGTCGCGATAGTATGATTGGGCTTCGCGCCATAACGGGGCGCGGGCAGATTATTAAAAACGGCGGGCGAGTGATGAAAAATGTGACGGGTTATGATTTGGTGAAACTGCTCGCGGGTAGCTTTGGCACGCTGGCGGTTATCAGCGAATTGGCGTTCAAAACCTTGCCGAAACCAGAGGTCGGCGCGACTTTGTGCCTTAACGGATTGAATGATAATGACGCGGTGGGTTGCCTATCGGCGGCGTTAAACAGCCCCTATCAAATCACGGGGGCGGCGCATGTGCCGAACGGTTTGGGGGGGTCTGCGTCTATAACTTTGATACGGATAGAGGGTTTTGCCGATTCTGTGCGGTACAGAACCGATGCGTTAAAAGACCATTTGGGTAAGGTTATGAAGGGCGATATTAAAACCGATATTACCGTGGAGTCCAACCCCGATATATCCGCCAATCTCTGGCAATCGGTGAAAAACCTGCATCCTTTTATTGGCAAAACGGGGGATATTTGGCAAATCGGTATGAAATCCTCTGACGCGGCTGATTTTGGCAGAGCCATGCGGGATTTGACGGATACGGGAACCCCATGCGAATACTTTTTTGATTGGGGCGGGGCGAGGGCTTGGGTGCTCTGCCCACTTGGGTTTGATTTACGCGAACACGCACAAAAAACACCCAAAACAATAGGCTACGCCACCCGCCTACGCGGAAACACCGATAAAACAACCAGTAAAACAAACGCCTTCCCCCCGCTTGCCCCTGCCATAAAACAAATCCAAACAGACCTTCGCACAAAATTTGACCCCCACACCCTGTTAAATTCGGGCATTATGGGATAAATACGAATTATGAGCCTAAAAGTTTCACAACAAATCATCTATTGGAGCGCGGGATTGGTCGCGCTTATCGCCTTCGTCTGGCTACTGGGCGGGACGTTAATGCCATTCCTAGTCGGGATGGGCATCGCCTATTTCCTTGATCCACTGGTGGATAAATTGGAGGCATTACGCCTACCCCGTGCAATCGCAACCGCGATTATCAGCATCGGTGCGGTATTGATAATCGTTCTGGCACTCCTAACCCTGCTACCCGAATTGCAAAGACAAATCGTCAATCTTATCACCGCCCTGCCCGATTATTTCGCCATAGCGCAAACGCTTTTGAATGAAAACCTGCCGAGTTTGGCAAAGGAATCACCCCTATTGGAACGGGGCATAGCCCAAATCACCGCCCGATTAGAATCCAGTGGCGATGATTTAATTGGGGTTATTCTTAGCTCTGCCTTTGGTATCATTGACATCCTTATTTTTATGGTTATAACCCCCGTTGTCGCCTTTTATATGCTGCTGGATTGGGACAATATGGTTGCCAAGATAGACTCGTGGTTGCCGCGTGATCACCGCGCCGATATTCGCGGGCTTGCGCTGGAAATGGACCGAGTGCTGGCGGGGTTTGTCCGTGGGCAGTTAAGTGTGTGTGCCATTTTGGGCGGGTTTTACGCGGTTACGCTGGCTCTGGTCGGGTTGCAATTTGGGCTGGTCGTTGGGCTGGTCGCGGGGTTGCTCAGCTTTATTCCATACGTGGGCGCGACAATCGGCGGAGTGCTGGCGATCGGGCTGGCGTTGTTTCAATTTTGGGGCGAGCCACAATGGATTATCGCTGTTGCCGCGATTTTTGTCATTGGGCAAACGGCGGAGGGCAATATATTGACCCCAAAACTGGTCGGCGGGTCGGTTGGCTTGCATCCTGTTTGGCTGATGTTTTCGCTGTCTGCGTTTGGGGCGTTGGCGGGTTTTACTGGGCTGTTGCTGGCTGTGCCTATGGCGGCGTGTATCGGTGTCGTATCGCGTTTTGCCATAGGGCGGTATTTGCAAGGTCGTTTGTATCAAGGCGCGGATTTCAAGGGCGAAGCGGTGAAGAAAAAGCCCCGTGCGAGTAAGAATGCGGGCAAGAATTCGGGCAAAAGGTAGACCCGTGGTTAAGCAACTGATTTTTGATTTGCCAGTGAAAACGGCCTTTGGGCGGGCGGATTTCTTTGTATCCGATTCCAATGAAACTGCGGTAAAAATGCTAACGCGAGTAGGCTCGGACGCACCCGTGGCGTTGATTTTAGTCGGCGAATCGGGGGCGGGTAAATCTCATCTGGCGCGGATTTGGGCGGATGATTGCGGGGCGAAGGTGATAAACTGCGCGGATTTGGCGGGCTTGGATTTGGCAATTTTGTCCGAATCGCGCGTGTGTGTAGAGGATTGCGGGGCGATGTCCCCCGCCAGTGAAACCGCGTTGTTTCATTTGTATAATTTGATGATGGACGCGGGGGCGGGGACTCGGCTGTTATTAACCAGTGCGATTCCGCTGCGCGATTGGGCGATTGGCATCCCCGATTTGCAGAGCCGTTTGCAATCGGCGGGGTTTGCCCGCGTTGCCCCGCCTGACGATCAACTGCTGGCGATGATTATGTTAAAACAGTTTGATGACCGTCAAATTTTGATTGAGCCAAAGGTGCTGGATTATATTTTATCACGGATGGAGCGGTCGTTTGCTATGGTCGCGCGATTGGTGCAAGAGATGGATAAAATGGCGTTAGGGCAAGGCAAACCCATCGGGCAGAAAATCGCGCGAGAGGTTTTAACACGGATTAATGGGGAGGTTATTGGGGAGGTTGGTGATTAATCTGCAAAACTCGCGCCAAATCGCCCTTCACCAAGAACCCGCTCGCGTCACACAATCCATCAATCACGCGCCTCCGCTCTGATTCCTGCTCTTTATAAAAATCACCGACAACATAGCCCGACACACCCGCCTTATTATCAGGGCGACCAATGCCAATCCGCACCCTCTGATACTCCGCACCCAGATGCGAATCAATGGATTTTAGCCCGTTATGCCCGCCCGCGCCTCCGCCGGTTTTTATCTTCACCCGAGCCAAGGGCAAATCCAAATCATCGTGGAAAACAGTAACATCCGCCAGTGCTATTTTATAAAAATCGGCGGCCGCACGAACGGACTGCCCCGATAGATTCATAAAAGTCATCGGCTTTAGCAAAACAACCTTTTCCCCGTCAATATCGCCCGCCGTAACCAAACCGTTAAACTTATCACGCCACGGGGCAAACCCGTGTTGCCGCGCCAACGCATCAACCACCATAAAGCCTATATTATGGCGATGGTGGCTGTATTGCGGTCCGGGATTTCCCAATCCAACACATAATTTCATATCACGCTCCTTTGCAAATTCTCGTGCAAAACCCAAACTTACCAGCAAAGCCGATAAAAAAACACCCCCAAACCCAAGCTGGCATCGCGAGGGTTTGAAGGTGTTTTACTCTCAACAGAAAAGACCACAAAAGTGACCATAAAAATTCACAGAATAAACTGCAAAAATTCACAGAAATTCGGTAGCTTATTCTTTATCAGAATCCTCTTCTGTTGGTGTTTCTTCTGCACCTTCTTCTGCGGCGTCTGTTGCGGCGGCTTGATCAGCCTCCTCATCTTCAGCACTCAGAACTGTTGGGGCAGCTACGTTTAGAATCATAAAATCACGATCTGCAATAACAGGATTCGCACCCTCTGGCAGAGTAATCTTGGAAATCGTTATCGAATCACCAATATCCAAATCGGCAATGTCGATTGGGATGTTTTCTGGAATATCGCCAGCCGTGACTCGCAGTTCAATATCGTTGCGCACCATAGTCAAAACGCCACCTTTTTTCAAACCAACACAAATCTCTTCGTTTTCAATCAGCAACGGAATGTGCATATTAATACGGCTATCGCGTTTCAAGCGGAGCAAATCGATATGCACGGGCAAATCCTTTACCACATCGCGTTGAACGCTACGACACACGCACCGAACATCGTCTTGCCCGTCCAGTTTCAGGTTGAAAAGGGTGGACATGAAGCCACCGTCTTTCAGCCGTTTGAACAGGATATTAAAGGGGATAGCGATGGGCATAGGCTCTGCCCCGCCGCCATAAACAACGCCCGGCACAAGGCCTTCGCGTCTTGCAGAGCGGGCGGCCCCCTTGCCTGTCCCCGCGCGTGGTTGTACCACTAAATCAGGAATTTTTCTTGCCATGATGTGCTCCTTTTAGAGTTTTTTAGAACTGCGGCTTGCCTCCAAGGGTGCAAGTCCGCGAATAAGAAACCCCATGTAGGCGATTTTTTGGGGGGATGCAAGGGGGTTTTAGTTGTTAGTTGTTAGTTATTAGTTATTAGTTGGGTTTTAATGATGAATTATTGGTTATTTGGGATTAAGGGCAGAGGTTTTTTGTTGCGCCCTCACTTCGTTCGGTTGCCCGCCCGCCCACCCCTCCTGCGGAGAGCTGGACGGGCAATTTTTTGGCTGGGGTTTGGTTCAGCGTCTTGTATAGTGTCTAAATAAATTTAGAACATAGCTATCGTCTTGAAACCAAAGGGCTTTTGGCATGCCCTCGCAAAGCGGGGGCTACGCACAAAAGACCCCGCCCTCGCTTGGGGCTGGTCGGCACTCGCGTAGCGATGACGAAGACCCGAAGGGCATCACTAATCACTAATCACTAATCACTAATCACTAATCACTCCACGTGCCAATCCCCCAACAAACTCCAACACCTGCTCTGCTGTGTCCCCATCGGCTATCCGCTCGACAATAGCAGAGCCTACAACCACACCATCCGCCACACGCGACATCAAACGAACATCCTCAAACGTCTTAATCCCAAAACCCACGCAAATCGGCAAATCACTCACCGCGCGAATCGGCACCAACTCACCCGCGACCGAATCGGCGGAAGATGACCCCGCGCCAGTCACCCCCTTAATCGCTACATAATAAACGAAACCAGCCGCGCCGCGCATCACGACACCCAAACGCCCCGCATCGGTAGTCGGCGTGGCAAGCCGAATGAAATGCAAGCCCGCGGCTTGGGCTGGCAAACACAGCTCTTCATCCTCTTCTGGCGGTAAATCCACGATAATCACGCCATCCACACCCGCCGCGACCGCATCACGGATAAAATCAGCAACCCCGTGATTGTAAATCGGGTTGTAATAACCCATCAACACAATCGGCGTGATATCATCCGCCCGCCGAAACACCCGCACCTGTTCCAAGGTCTTTATCAGAGTCATACCGCCCGCCAAGGCCCGTTGCCCAGCCTTTTGTATGATAACACCATCGGCCATAGGGTCGCTGAACGGCAACCCCAATTCAATGATATCCACCCCCGCGCGAGGCAACCCCAGCAGTATATCCAGCGAGGTTTGATAATCCCCATCCCCCGCCATAATATACGAAATAAAGGCAGAACGGCCTTGCCCCCGCAGAGCTTTGAACTTTTTATCTATACGATTATCCGCACTATTCATCACGACTCCCGTCACATTTGATATGGTCTTTTGCGTGAAAATACAGTAAATCCACACAAAAAACAATCACAAAAATCAATCCATAAAAAGGAACACCCCCATGGGATTTAAAACTGGTATCGTTGGCATGCCCAATGTTGGCAAATCCACGCTGTTTAACGCGCTGACTTCATCGGGGGCGGCCGCGGCGGCGAACTTCCCGTTTTGCACGATAGAGCCGAATACGGGCGAAGTCACCGTCCCCGATCCTCGCCTTGACGTGCTGGCGGGGATTGCTGGCTCTGCCCAGATTATCCCTGCAAAGATGACCTTTGTGGATATCGCGGGGCTGGTGAAAGGCGCGGCGCAAGGCGAGGGACTCGGCAACCAATTCCTTGCCCATATTCGCGAATGTGACGCGATAACCCACCTTGTGCGGTGCTTTGAAAACGACGATATCACGCATGTAGAGGGGCGGATTGACCCGCTTGCCGATATAGAATTGATTGAAACCGAGCTGATTCTGGCGGATTTGGATTCCATTGAAAAACGCCTGCACGGTATTGTGCGCAAGATAAAATCGGGCGATAAGGATATTTTGGAACAACGCGATTTGATGCTCCGCGCTCAGGCGTGTTTGGAAAAAGGCGACCCAGCACGGATGATTCAAGTGGATGCGGAACAGGCACGGGCGTGGAAAGCCTTGGGGCTATTGTCCGCCAAACCGATTTTGTTTTTATGTAATGTTGAGGAAGAATCGGCAGCCTCTGGCAACGCATTTTCGGCATTGGTTGAGGGTGTGGCAAAGGCGCAAAACGCCGCCTGTGTTGTTATTTCCTGCGCGATTGAACAGGAAATCAGCCAACTGGACGGGGACGAAGCCGCGATGTTTTTGGATGAAATGGGCTTGGCAGAGCCAGGGTTAAATCGGCTTATCCGTGCGGGCTATGATTTATTGACCTTGCAGACGTTTTTCACGGTCGGGCCAAAGGAGGCACGGGCTTGGACGGTGGCGCGGGGCGTGCTTGCGCCACAGGCGGCGGGGGTGATTCACGGGGATTTTGAGCGTGGATTTATCCGTGCAGAGACGATTGGGTATGATGATTATGTCGCTTGCGCGGGCGAATCGGGTGCCAAAGAAAACGGCAAAATGCGGGCGGAGGGTAAGGGGTACGCCCTGCGCGACGGCGATGTTTTGCATTTTTTGTTTAATACGTAAGTTTTTTTGGGGGGAATTAGTGCAGGTTTCTGTTGCCAGGTACCTGCGGACCCCGCCCAGATCCTGCAAAGGAAAGGGAGTTAGGTTTTGGTTTCCCTACTGCTATGCAGCAAGAGCCACCGGAGCATTGTTGTTATTTGCAACTAAGCTTCTTGGGTCGATAACAGCGACACCGCACCGAGCAAAAGCTAACATTTTTAGACGTCCGTCGATCCTATTTCGGCCCCGCAATCCAAATTTTTGGGTTTTGGTGGAGCCGCTGGGTACCGCCCCCAGGTCCGATCCGCTTATTCTATGCGCGTTTATCACTATAGTTCCGTAAGGAACATGGTGCATATAGCAACAGGGAAAGGGGTTGTCAAGGGGTTTTTTGCTAACGAGCGTAATTTTCTCCCAAAACAGAAGCCAAAGTCGGGCGTTCCACCATTTTATAGGCATCACTTCCGTCTGTTTTGATTCGCCTGCCACAATTTGGACACCGCTGTGATTTCGCCCACAAATCCGATGGTGCAGGTTCGCCAAACATGGATTGATAGACTTCCAGCGTTTGTCGCCAAGCACGTTTCAAATTCGCCTCATCCACCGCGCCACGCATGCCGAAGTAAGGGAAATGGTGCAAAAATTCCCCATAAATCGCTTGGCAATCAACCGCGTATTTTTGGGTATCAAGAATGTGTAAATGCCAGAATTCATCAACAAGGCTTGATGGAACGAGGGGTAAGTCTGGATGCTCTTTGCACATTTCAAGATAGCGTTTGTATTCTTTTTCAACGCGCAGGGCAAAATCAACATCCCAGCCCATGCCTTCTTCATCATCAAGGCATTTGACAACGATGGGTTCTAAATTTAGGTCTTGGGGGTTTATGGTTATTGGTTGTTTCATTTTGTTTCTCCTTTAGGTTTTTTGTGGGGTTTGGTGTCCCACTTTAATGTTTTATTATAGTTTAATAAAAATGACAAGTGCGAACGGCGGGGTTTATGGTTTTTTAGATTTAGGGATTAACCAATGTTGAGGGCGACTTATATTTTTACGATCAGGAATTTTTGTTTTCTCATCTCCAAGCATTTCATTAAGTTGATCTTGGAATAAATACTTAGCATTGCTAAAATCAGCACCTTCAACATGTGCCCCCACAAAACGCGCACCTTTAAGTGTAGCATATTCAAAACTTGCCCCTGTTAAGGTCGCTCCATCAAAAGAAACATACGATAAATCTGCTTGTTGAAATAGAGCGTCTTTAAATAGGCTTTTATCAAAGATTGCACCATTTTTACCATTTTTAGTATATCTATTAAAATCACCTTCATTAAAGCGATAATTCGATAAATCACAGTTTTCCAGATTGATGCGAAATTTTGCTCGTCTTTCTAGCGCAACTGACCTTTTTGTTTTTATACCTGAAACATCTCCTAAAATATCTATTACGGCCTGAATATCCTCTCTTGCTTTTATTTTTTCCCCCTCTAATGGTGCAGTTGCACGAACATAAGCACACAGAATATCCATAATTTTTACATAATCACGGTCGCTATCTTGAGCAATACGTTCCAAAGAATAAATCCCGCCAACACGTGCCTCTACATTAGGCATATTAGGTTCATGCGTTTTACTACCAAAGCTTTGCTTATATGAGCTAATCTGATCTATTGCCCGAGAAATTTGTTCTGCTATCCGCCCCTGCTCACTAATTTTATTTTCATTATCAGAAATTAAATTGCGGGCAATGGCAATAATATAACCAATAATAGCACCTGCCGCCGCAACAATACCAAAATAGCGAATAGAAATACTAAAATAACTATCAATAATTCTTGTTCCACCTACCTGTTTATCTGTTCCGCCTACCTGTTCACCTGCTCCCCCTTTTGGTTTAAATACATCAAGATATTCTGTATTTATCTGGTCTGATAGTACGAAATAAATTTTATAAAAATAGGGAGCAAAAAGCCATATAGCAAAACAAATACTGCCGAATGCAAGGAAAAGCAACCAACCAGCAAGCCTTTTTCTGATGCTTGTCAATAAAAGCTTACACCAAGTCCAACCACGTTTTACCCATTCCATAAACCACCCCCAAAAGTCTTTTAACTGTTGCCAATTAAGAAAAATACCAGTTGCCACACTCGGTACAACAATAAAAAATATCGCAAAAATATATCCCCAAATACTCAACATCTAAACCTCCCTTTTAACCATCATTTTCTTAATCTCAGCAATCGCTTTCGCGGGGTTCAGCCCTTTGGGACAGGTCTTGGCACAATTCATAATCGTATGACACCGATACAACTTGAACGGGTCATCCAAGGCATCCAGCCGTTCGCTCGTCGCCTCGTCTCTGCTATCAATCAGCCACCGATACGAAGCCAACAGAGCCGCTGGTCCAAGGTATTTATCGCCATTCCACCAATAGCTGGGACAGGACGTAGAACAGGCCGCGCACATCACGCATTCATACAAACCATCCAGCTTTTTACGGTCATCAATGGACTGTTTCCATTCCTCTTTCGGGCGGGCGGTTTTGGTTTCTAACCACGGCATAATGGCCGCATGCTGGGCATAAAAATTGGTTAAATCAGGCACCAAATCCTTTACCACAGGCATATGAGGCAGGGGATAAATTTTAATATCGCCCTTAATATCGTCCAGCCCGTAGATACACGCCAGCGTATTGACTCCGTCAATATTCATCGCGCACGACCCGCAAATCCCCTCGCGACACGACCTGCGAAACGTCAGGGTCGGGTCAATCTCATTCTTAATTTTTATCAGCGCGTCCAGCACCATTGGCCCGCATTTATCGCGGTCAATTTGATAGATATCCACGCGCGGATTATCGGCATTATCGGGGTCATACCGATAAATCCTTAGGGTTGTAATCCGAGTCGCCCCATCGGGTGCAGGCCAAGTCTTGCCCGTCGTCATACGTGAATTTTTTGGAAGGGTTAGTTCAACCATTTTAGCCTCTTTTATTTAGTTGTTAGTTGTTAGTTATTAGTTGTTAGTTGTTAAGCACCATCTGCACCCGAATTAGCCACTATCCAATCTATGGCGGGCTTTAGGTCATTGTTATCTTCTATCCGCAACATCCTTATATCACCAACAGACGGCGCGAACCAAGGAAACATTTTAGATAATTCTTGCACTGCCAAAACACACTCAACAGCACTAATACTATCATTGCCAAAATACATACTTTTCTGCTGACGATAAAATCCACGAGCGATTAAAACCTCCGCAATATCATTATAGGCATTACCCGTTGACTTAACATGATAGTGTTCGTCCAGCTTGGCTTGAACCATATCAAACGCGATTCCATAAATCGTTTTATTTACTATTTTATCACTCATTTTTAACTCCTAAATAACTAATAACTAATCACTAATAACTAATAACTAGTAGACCCGCGCTTTCGGCGCGATTTTTGCCAGTGAAATGCCGCCATCCGCTTCCGCAGTTAACGGCGCAGTATGAACATCGCGGTAGGTCATCGCGACCGTTGCCCCCGCAACCCGTGCCAGCGAATGCACCCGCCAATTCGCATCATCTCTATCCGGATAATCCTCGTGCGCGTGCGCCCCGCGTGATTCGCGCCGCGCCACCGCCCCAAATATAGTCGCCAGAGCGTTCGGCATTAAATTCGCCAATTCCAGCGTTTCCATCAAATCCGAATTCCATATTAACGAGCGGTCGCTAACGCTAATATCATCCAGTTTGCCTGCTATTGCGGTCATTTTCTCACACCCCTCTGCCAGCGTTTTTTCGGTACGAAACACGGCCGCATCGGCTTGCATAGTCTTTTGCATTTCCAAACGTAAATCAGCCGTTGCCACCGCCCCGTCCGCATAACGCAACCCGTCAAACCGCGCCACGCATTTATCCACGCAAGCCATATTTACAGGGGGATTAGCCGCCCCCGCCTCAATAATCTGCCCCGCCCGAACAGCGGCGGCGCGCCCGAAAACAACCAGATCTATCAAACTGTTAGAGCCCAGCCGATTCGCGCCATGCACCGAGGCACACCCAGCCTCCCCCACAGCCATAAGACCGGGTAAAATACGGTCATGGTCTTTGGCGGAGGGATTCAAAACCTCGCCCCAATAATTGGTCGGTATCCCGCCCATATTGTAATGCACGGTTGGCAAAACGGGAATCGGCTCTTTGTGAATATCCACACCCGCAAATATCCGCGCCGATTCGGTAATGCCGGGCAAACGTTCCGCCAGAGTTTCAGGCGGTAAGTGATTCAAATGCAGGTGAATATGGTCTTTTTCCGTGCCAATCCCCCGCCCCGCACGGATTTCCAAGGTCATGCACCGCGACACGACATCCCGCGAAGCCAAATCTTTGTAAGTAGGGGCGTAACGTTCCATAAACCGTTCGCCCTCGGCATTCGTTAGGTATCCGCCTTCGCCCCGCGCACCTTCGGTAATCAAGCAACCCGCGCCATAAATCCCCGTTGGGTGGAATTGCACGAACTCCATATCCTGCAAGGCAAAGCCAGCCCGCGCCACCATACCACCGCCATCGCCAGTACAGCTATGCGCGGAAGTCGCGCTGAAATACGCCCGCCCATAGCCGCCCGTTGCCAGAACAACCATCTTTGCGTTAAACACATGCAGGCTGCCATCGTCCAGTTTCCACGCGACCACACCTTGGCAAATACCGTCCGTGCTGATGATTAAATCCAGCACAAAGTATTCTATGTAGAACTCGGCATTATGTTTCAATGACTGCCCATAAAGCGTGTGTAAAATCGCATGTCCCGTGCGGTCGGCAGCGGCACAGGTACGTTGAGCGGGCGGACCTTCGCCATATTCGGTGGTATGTCCGCCGAAAGGACGTTGGTAAATTTTGCCCTCTTCGGTGCGGGAAAATGGGACTCCATAATGTTCCAGTTCATAAACCGCCTTGGGGGCTTCGCGGACAAGGTATTCCATCGCGTCCGTATCGCCGAGCCAGTCTGACCCCTTTATCGTATCGTATAAATGCCATTTCCAGTGGTCGTTCATATCCGTGCCTACGTCCATATTGCCAAGGCTGGCGGCTATTCCGCCTTGGGCGGCGACGGTGTGCGAACGGGTGGGGAATAATTTGGATATACAGGCGGTTTTTAGCCCTTGTTCCGCCATGCCTAGGGTCGCGCGGAGCCCTGCCCCGCCTGCGCCAACGACTATCACATCGTAATCATGGTGGGTGTATTGATAGCTTGCCATGGGGGGAGTCCTTTTATATGGGGTTTAGCCGCGTATCATCAGGGATATCAGGGCGAATATAGCGGCAGAGCCAACACCCCAGCAGAACGCACGGATAAGAATCGGCAGGATGATGACGGCGGGTTTTGCGTGGATATAATCGCCGACTATGACTTGGAGTCCGTCGCTGAGGTGTTTGCTGGTAAGCAGGAAAAACATGGCGAGGGGTAAGGCGACTATCGGTGAGGATAGGCACGCGATGACTTCCGCATGGGGTTTGCCGATTAAACAACCAAAGATAACGACGGCAAAGATGGTCAGGGGAATCAGCGCGACTGCGGTCAGCCTTTCCATCAGCCAATGTTTGGCGTGGGGACGGTTTTTAGTCATAATACACCCCCAAAATATAACAGGCAAAGGGCGGTTAAAACCACGCTGCCGATAATCATTATCCAGCCCATTCTGTCCGCGTTTTGCACCGATAGCCCCGCGCCCATATCCCAGATAAGGTGGCGAATCCCGCCCAAACTGTGGTAAAATAACGCCCAGAGTGACGCGGACAGGATGATAATGCCGATTGGATGGGTTAGCACGCAAGTCATAAAAGCAAAGGCTTTGGGCGATACTGCCGCCGCCCAAACCCACCCTGATATTAGGAAAAACGCGACAATCAGCGACAGCCCACTGATACGCACGAGGATGGAGGTCATAGAGCTCATCTGCGGGCGATAAATCGTCAAATGCGGTGAAAGCGGGCGGTTTTGTGGGGGTTGTGGCGGTTTATCGGTCATGTTTTTGAGCTTATAGCGTTTGATGGCAAAGCGCAAGGGGGTTTTTTAGTTGTTAGTTATTAGTTATTAGTTGTTAGTGATGAATTGACAATTAACAATTCCCACACTATACCCACACCTCAAACCATCCCAAAAGACCCCCCACAGATGACAGATTCCATAGACAAAACCACTATAAACAAATCGGGTATTCTGCCGACCCGCCGCCTCCGCGCGACCCCTTTCACCAAAGCTATGGAGAAAACACCGCCCCGTTCCTACACCATTTACAACCACATGTTCCTGCCTGCGGTTTTTAATTCTTTACAAGACGACTATCACCATTTGAAAAACCACGTCCAGATTTGGGACGTTTCGGTCGAACGGCAAGTGCTGCTAAAGGGCAAAGACGCAAGGCGATTGGCCGTTATGATGACTCCGCGGGATTTGCGTAAAGCCCGCGTGGGACGGTGTTATTACGCGCCTTTGACGAACGCCAAGGGCGGGATTATAAACGATCCGTTGGTGTTGTGTTTGGATGAAGACGAGTTTTCTTTTTCAATCGCCGATAGCGATGTTTTGCTTTGGGTGCAGGGCTTGGCGCAGGGGCTGGGGCTGGATGTAGAGGTCACAGAACCCGATGTCAGCCCGCTTGCGATACAGGGTCCCCGCGCCGATGATTTGATGGCGGAAATGTTTGGGCATGAAATCCGTGCGTTGAAATTCTTTGATTTCGCACCGTTTGAGTTTCAGGGGGTGCAGATGAATATCGGGCGGTCTGGCTGGTCTAAACAAGGCGGGTTTGAGATTTATTTGAATGATTCTGCACTGGGCGAGGCTTTGTGGAATGCGATTATGCTCGCGGGTGCGCCGTATAATATCCGCGCGGGTTGCCCCAATTTGATTGAACGGATTGAGGGCGGGTTATTTAGCTATGGCAACGATATGACGACGGATGAAACTCCGTTAGAGGTTGGGCTGGATGCCTACTGCAATCTGGACGCGGGGCATGATTTTATCGGTAAAGAGGCGTTATTAAAGCAGCGTGAAGAGGGTGTGAAACGCCGTATTATGGGGGTGCGGATAGAGGGTGCGCCGATGACTCCCGTCTATACTCCCCTGGATTGTTTTGATAAAGGGTGGCGCAAGGGCAATCGTAAGGTTGGATTTGTGACCTCTGGCGTTTATTCACCTGATTTTGATGCGAACCTTGGCTTTGCTATGTTGGATATTGACTATGCCAAGGATGGGGCGTTGGTGGAAATCGCGATGGATGGGGAACGCCGAGTTGGGCGGGTGTGTCCGTTGCCGTTTAATAGTTGTTAGTTGTTAGTTATTAGTTGTTAGTGATTGGTTATTTTGGATTAGGGGTTAGGTATTAAAAGTTAAGGGCAGAGGTTTTTTGTTTGCGCCATTTCTTCGAAATGTCGCCCGCCCGCCCACCCCTCCTGCGGAGAGCTGGACGGGCTATTTTTTGGCTGGGGTTTGGCTCAGCGTCTTGTATAGTGTCTAAATAAATTTATAGAGACCTTATCGTCTTGAAACCCAAGGGCTTTTGCGCCACGTCTGCTTACGCTCAAAGAGCGTAAGAGACTACGCGCAAAAGACCACGCCCTCGCTTGGGGCTGGTCGGCACTCGCGTAAGCGATGACGAAGACCCGAAGGGCAGACTCACTAATAACTAACAACTAACAACTAACAACTAACAACTAATAACTAATAACTAATAACTAACAACTAACAACTAAACAACACTTGCTCTTCCCCGCTAAACCCTATAAACAACACCACACACCCACAAATACAAAGGAACCCACAATGAACCCCAAAATAAAACGCCCAAAAATCGCTCTTATCGGTGCTGGCATGATCGGCGGCACTCTGGCGCACTTATTCGCCCTGAAACAACTCGGTGATATTGTTTTGTTTGATATAGCGGAAGGCACTCCGCACGGCAAAGCCCTTGATTTAACCCAATCCGCCCCGATTGAAAAATTTGACGCACACCTGAAAGGCACGACCGATTACGCGGACATAGCCGATGCGGACGTTTGCGTAGTCACGGCTGGTATCCCCCGCAAACCTGGGATGTCACGCGATGATTTGCTGGGTATTAACCTGAAAATCATGAAATCCGTGGGGCAAGGTATTGCCAAAGCCGCCCCGAATGCTTTTGTTATCTGTATCACCAATCCGCTGGACGCTATGGTCTGGGCCTTGCAACAATACAGTGGCTTGCCGACAAACCGAGTCTGCGGTATGGCGGGTGTCCTAGACAGTGCGCGGTTTCGCGCGTTTCTGGCAGAGGAAATGAATGTATCGGTCAAAGATGTCAGCGCGTTTGTCCTTGGCGGGCATGGCGATACGATGGTGCCACTGCCTCGGTATTCCACGGTTGGCGGGATTCCCCTGCCCGATTTGGTGAAAATGGGCTGGATGAGTCAGACGAAACTCGATTCCATAGTCCAACGCACCCGCGATGGTGGCGCGGAAATCGTGGGCTTGCTGAAGACGGGTTCGGCCTATTATGCCCCCGCGTCCAGTGCCGTGGAAATGGCGCAGGCCTATCTGCAAGACCAAAAACGGCTGTTGCCTTGCGCGGCGCATTTGGCTGATTCCTATGGGGTAAAAGGGCTCTATGTCGGTGTGCCAACGATTATTGGCGCGGATGGGATTGAGCGGATTGTAGAGATTGAATTGAATAAAACCGAGCAAGCTGGTTTTGATAAATCAGTGGAATCGGTGAAAGGGCTTTTGGCGGCTTGCAAACAGATAGACCCTCAGCTAGGGTAGATTACGCGAACCTCGCATAACATTCTTGGATATAAAAACCGATGACACAGGCAGACACGAACCAACCTAATATAAATAAGGGGGCGGGCAATGAAGACCAGCACGCTCTGTCGTTTTTACAGGGGGATAATGCCGCCTATATTGGGCAAATATACGCACAATTCTGCCAGTCGCGTGATTCGGTGGATAAGAGCTGGGCGGATTTTTTTGATGCTGCCCTAAAGGATAGTGCGAAAGATAGTGCAACGGGCGCAACGGATGAAACAACCGCACCCAGTTGGAAACGTGCCGATTGGCCTCTGACGAATCAAGAAACCTCACCCGATACGCAGTGGTCTAATGGGGGGAACAAAGGCAACGGCAAGGCAGATGGCAAAACCCAAGCCACAACCCCCGCAACCACAGAAACCAAAACCGAAACCCCCGCCGAAACCAAACGCGCGGTTCTGGATAGTATCCGCGCCCTCATGCTGATTCGCGCCTATCGCCTACGCGGGCATTTAATCGCTGATTTAGACCCGCTTGATATGCGCGATAAAACCCCGCATCCCGAATTAGCCCCCGAAAACTATGGATTTACCGATGCTGACCTCGACCGCGAAGTCGTTCTGGACAATGTATTGGGCATGCAATCCGCCACTATCCGCGAAATCCTGACTGTCCTACGCCGCACCTATTGCGGCACTTTCGCCCTGCAATATATGCACCTGTCTAACCCTGCCGAGGCAAGCTGGCTAAAAGAACGCATTGAAGGATATAAAAACGAAATCCAATTCACGAAAGAGGGTCGCGAGGCAATTTTGAACAAAATGGTAGAGGCAGAAGGCTTTGAACACTTCTGCCATGTCAAATACTCTGGCACGAAACGTTTTGGGCTGGATGGGGCAGAATCCCTCATCCCCGCTATGGAGCAAATCATCAAACGCGGCGGCGCCCTTGGCATTAAGGATATTATCATCGGCATGCCACATCGCGGGCGGCTGAATGTGCTATCCAATGTGATGGCAAAACCCTACCGCGCGATTTTCAACGAATTCTTTGGTGGCTCATCCAAACCCGACCAAGTGGAGGGCTCTGGCGATGTCAAATACCATCTGGGCGCGTCCGCCGACCGTATCTTTGACGATAACAATGTGCATTTATCCCTAACCGCCAATCCGTCACATTTGGAGGCAGTTAATCCAGTCGTTTTAGGCAAAGCCCGCGCCAAGGGTGATCGTAACGGGCGCAATCGTTCCGCCATTCTGCCCCTGTTATTACATGGCGATGCCGCCTTTGCTGGGCAGGGGATTATTGCCGAGTGTTTCGGGCTATCTGGCCTTCGCGGGCATATCACGGGTGGCACGATTCATATCGTTGTTAATAATCAAATCGGTTTCACAACCTCGCCCCACGATAGCCGGTCTTCGCCCTATCCCACCGATATTGCTATGATGGTGGAGGCACCGATTTTCCACGTGAATGGCGATGACCCAGAGGCTGTTGTCCATGCCGCAAAAGTCGCCGTGGAATTCCGCCAAAAGTTCAATAAAGATGTGGTTATTGATATTTTCTGCTATCGCCGATTTGGACATAATGAGGGGGACGAGCCGATGTTCACCCAACCTCAAATGTATAAAAAAATCCATGCCCACAAAAGCTCTATGCAGATTTATGCCGACCGATTGATAAAAGACGGGTTATTAAGTGCAGAGCAGTTTGAACAGCAAAAAACCGATTTCCAAAACAAACTGGATGAAGAATTCACCGCAGGGCGCGATTACAAACCGAACAAAGCCGATTGGCTGGACGGAAACTGGTCGCATTTGGAAAGCACAGACCCAGAATATCAACGCGGTAAAACCGCGATTTCCAAGACTCGGTTTAAAGAAATTGCGGCGGCTTTAACCAAAGTCCCCGCCGATTTTAACCCCCATAAAACGCTGTTGCGGATTTTGAAGGCAAAACAGGCGGCGTTGGAAAACGGCACGGGGATTGATTGGGCGACGGCAGAGGCACTGGCTTTTGGTTCTTTACAGGTCGAGGGTTTTGCCGTGCGATTATCGGGGCAGGATTGCACCCGTGGCACGTTCAGCCACCGTCATTCTGGCTTTGTTGATCAGGAAAGCGGGCAGAAATACTATCCGTTAAATCATATACGCGAGGGCAAACAGGCACCTTATGAGGTGATAGATTCTATGCTATCCGAATACGCGGTTTTGGGCTATGAATACGGGTATTCTTTGGCAGAGCCGAACGCATTGACGATATGGGAGGCTCAGTTCGGCGATTTCGCTAATGGTGCGCAGATTATGATTGACCAGTTTATTTCATCGGGCGAATCCAAATGGTTGCGGATGTCTGGGCTGGTGATGCTACTGCCCCATGGCTATGAGGGACAAGGGCCAGAGCATTCCTCCGCCCGCCCCGAACGGTTTTTGCAGATGTGTGCGGAGAGCAATTGGATAATCGCAAACTGCACCACTCCGGCAAATTATTTCCATATTTTGCGCCGTCAATTGCATCGTACCTATCGTAAGCCTTTGGTGATTATGGCGCCGAAATCCTTGTTACGTCATAAAATGGCGGTTAATGATATCGCGCATTTCACCGCCGATTCTAGTTTTCACCGTATTTTACACGATGACGCGGAAAACGGCTTGTCGGACACAAAACTGGTTGCCGATAAGCAGATAAAACGGGTGGTTTTGTGTAGTGGCAAGGTTTATTATGACCTGCTGGCGGAGCGTGATAAGCGCGAAATCCGCGATATTTACCTGATGCGGGTGGAACAAATCTACCCCGTGCCGAAAATCGCTTTGACCAAGGAATTATCGCGGTTTAAGCAAGCCGATATCGTGTGGTGTCAGGAAGAACCCCAAAACCAAGGTGTTTGGTCGTTCATCAACCCGCATTTGGAAGAATTGCTGTTGAAAATCGGTGCAAAACACACCCGCCCGATTTATGTAGGGCGAGGCGAAGCCGCCGCCCCCGCCACTGGTTTGGCGCGGAGTCATAAGGAAGAGCAGGATTCTCTGGTCAATGATGCGTTAAGTTTGAAACCCGCAAAATCTGTTAAAAAAGGAAAGAAATAATGTCTAAAGAAATCAGCGAAGTCCGCGTGCCTACTCTGGGTGAAAGCGTCACCGAGGCAACCATCGCCAAATGGCATAAAAAGGCTGGCGATGCCGTCGCCCGTGATGAAATAATTTGCGAGCTGGAAACGGATAAAGTGTCCGTGGAGGTATCCGCGGCAGAGGCTGGGGTTTTGGCGGAAATCATCGTGGCAGAGGGTGCGAATGTTGGGATTGATGCGTTGCTGGCGACTATTAAAATTGGTGAGGGTAAAGGTGGTGACATGACTGGCGCGGCTGGCGATTCCGTGAAGAACGGCGCGGGCGCAGAGGAGAGCCCTGTTGCGCCCGACCCTGCGCCCGCGACCCCCGCCAATACGGGCGGTAATAAAACGACTACCACAGTCGTTGCGACAGACTCACCCCCACCCGCAGGTGTGAAAAACGCACCCTCGGCAGAAAAATTGATGACGGAACATAGCTTGCAAAACATTGCTGGCACGGGGCGTGACGGACGGATTATGAAGGCCGATGTGCTGGCGGCGTTAGACCGCACCACGCCGATAAACACCCCCGCAAACACCCCCGTTTCGGCGAAAACCCCGCAACAAGGGGAGGAGCGAGTGAAAATGACTCGCCTGCGTCAAACCATTGCCAAACGACTGAAAGACAGCCAAAACACCGCCGCCATGCTAACCACCTATAACGAGGTGGATATGTCCGCGATTATCGCCCTTCGTGCCGCCCATCAGGCGGATTTCGTGAAAAAACACGGGATAAAACTGGGGTTCATGGCGTTTTTCACCAAGGCATGTTGCGTTGCGTTAAAAGAAGTGCCAGAGGTGAATTCCGAAATTGACGGCGATGAAATCGTGTATAAAAACTATGTTAATATGGGGATAGCCGTCGGCACCCCCAACGGTTTGGTCGTCCCTGTGCTGCGTGATGCCGACCAGATGAGCTTTGCTGATGTGGAAAAAAACCTGTTTATATTGGGGCAGAAAGCCCGCGATGGGCAACTGGCTATGGATGATTTGCAGGGCGGTAGTTTTACGATTTCCAATGGGGGGATTTATGGCTCTATGATGTCGTCGCCGATTTTGAACCCCCCGCAATCGGGGATTTTGGGGATGCACGCGATACAAAAACGCGCGGTTGTGGTGGAGGATGCGGTGGTCGTGCGCCCGATGATGTATTTGGCTTTGTCCTATGACCATCGCGTGGTGGATGGCAAAGGTGCGGTTACGTTTCTGGTGCGTGTGCGTGAGTTGCTGGAAGACCCCGCACGGTTGCTGATTGACGTTTGATTTTAGTGATTAGTTGTTAGTGATTAACGGGGGAAATTAAAATGCGCAAAATAATCTTAATGGCACTGTTTGCTTTTGCCATCGCACTGCCCGCCACCGCGCAGGACTATGTTATATGCAAAGCCGTGGGTCGCCTCGCCGAAAAAATAATGATTGAACGTCAAGACGGCACACCAATGGCGCAGGTCATGGAGGCGGCAAAACAGAGCACTTCTGCCAACCCCGATTTCGCCGATATGGCAAAGCCACTCACCGAAATTATCCTTGCCGCATATAGCCACCCGCAGGGGCAAACCGCCCAAGCACAAACCCAAACCATCCAAGATTTCAAACGCACGGTCACTAAAACCTGCTATGAAAGCCTTTAAACCCTAAACCCAACTTTAAAAAAGGAAAAACAAAATGGCAAATTACGACGTTATCATCATAGGCGGGGGTCCAGGCGGTTATGTCTGCGCGATTCGCTGTGCGCAATTAGGACTGAAAACCGCTTGTGTAGAGGGGCGAGACGCGCTCGGCGGCACTTGCCTGAATGTCGGCTGTATTCCGTCCAAAGCGTTGCTCCACGCCAGCCATTGCTACCACGATGCCCAGCATAATTTTGAAAAAATGGGCATTACCGCGACTCCAAAGATAGATTTCGCCAAAATGCAGGAGTACAAAGCGGGAGTCATCGCGCAAAACACCGCGGGGATTGAATTCCTGTTTAAGAAAAACAAAATCGATTGGCTGCGCGGTTGGGGCAGTTTGGCGGGCGACGGCAAGGTTAAAATCGGCAAAGACACGCACAGCGCGAAATCCATCGTTATCGCTACGGGCTCGGATGTCGCGCCGTTAAAAGGCGTGAAATTGGATGAGAAAATAGTCGTGTCCTCCACGGGCGCGTTATCCCTGCCCAAAGTGCCAAAGAAAATGGTCGTCATTGGCGCGGGGGTGATTGGGTTGGAAATGGGGTCGGTTTATGCTCGGTTGGGCAGCGAAGTCAGCGTGATTGAATACCTGCCCAGTATCACTCCAGGGATGGATGGTGAGGTCAGCAAAACTTTCCAACGTATTCTAAAACGCCAAGGTTTGGGCTTTATTATGGGGGCGGCTGTGCAGTCCGTGTCGGTAAAAGGCAAGGCTGCAAAGGTGGAATATAAGGTGATGAAAACCGATAAGGTCGAGGTGATGGAGGCAGATTGCGTTCTGCTGGCAACGGGTCGGCGACCGTTTGTCGACGGGCTTGGGTTCGGCGATTTGGGCGGTGCGGTGACTGCCCAGGGGCAGATTGAAACGAGTGCGGACTGGCGGACTAATCTGGACGGAGTTTATGCGATTGGCGATGTTTGCGCAGGGCCGATGCTGGCGCATAAGGCCGAAGATGAGGGTATGGCAGTGGCGGAAGTGATAGCTGGTGGCAAAGGGCATGTCAATTACGGCATCATTCCCAGCGTGATTTATACCGCGCCAGAGGTTGCCAGTGTTGGGCAAACTGAGGAGCAGTTAAAGGAAGCGGGTGTGGATTATAAGGTTGGTAAATTCAGCTTTATGGGCAACGGGCGTGCTAAGGCGGTTTTCCAAGCCGATGGGTTTGTGAAAATGCTGGTGGATGCGGGGACGGATCGTATTTTGGGGTGTCATGTGATTGGACCAGCGGCTGGGGATTTGATACACGAGGTTTGCGTGGCGATGGAATTCGGGGCTTCGGCGCAGGATTTGGCGATGACATGTCACGCCCATCCGACGTTCAGTGAGGCTATGCGAGAGGCCGCCCTGGCATGTGGCGATGGGGCGATACACGCGTGAGTTAGTTGTTAGTTGTTAGTTATTAGTTATTAGTTATTAGTTATTAGTTATTAGTTATTAGTTATTAGTTATTAGTTATTAGTTATTAGTTATTAGTTATTAGTTATTAGTTATTAGTTATTAGTTATTAGTTGTTAGTTGTTAGTTGTTAGTTGTTAGTGAGCCTGCCCTTCGGGTCTTCGTCATTTCTTTGAAATGCCGACCAGCCCCACGCGAGGGCGGGGGCTTTTGTGCATATAGGGCTTTTTATAAGGACAGTTGAACCTGCCCGATCGAAATAAAACTTAGGCAAAAGCCCATACACAAAAGCCTTTGGTTACAAAATGATAGGTTTTTCCTAGATTTATTTAGGCTTTGCCTAGATGCTAGGGTTGATTATTATCGGCTTAATGATTAGTTAATAAAAATGATAAAAAAGGATAATAAAATATGAATTTAAATTTTTCTATAGAATCTGATAACATACTTTCTTTTGTTAGACATTGGTCTGGGCTTTACAATGACCCTCTTGAAAGTATTTATGAAAAACACATAAAAGAAACTCTAACCGAGTATAACATAAAAGAGCTTTACAGATGGAAAAATGAAGGCAAAGGTAAAATTGCAGCCCGAAAAATAAAAAGCATAGAAAATAATTATCTAATACCACTGCCCGCACTTGATAAACTTGAAGATAGATATTTGAATCATAAACAGGAAGGTGGGGCAATATGGAACATCTTTTATCTGCACATACTTTCAAAAAATCCGCATTTAAAACAAAAATTACCCGATGAATATCCTATATTTGATAAACACGCCTATCGCGCCATGCGCTTTATGAAATTAAAAGAACCTAGGGAGCTACCCAAGTCAGATAGTCAGGTTAACAAACTTTTTATATACACGGAATATATCAAATATAAAAAATTCTATAAAGAGATTGAAAACAAAATCCAAGAATACCTTAATGAGGATGGTGACCACGCAAAGCGTAAGATTGATATGGCATTATTTAAATTCGGACAATTTTTGGAAAAAGCTCAACCTTACCAACGCTAATGTATTGGCTTGGGCGCGTACTTACTTGAATATGGCTTGCCCTCAAGAGTTAAGTACGCACCCCTTTTTGCGTGTCGGTATCGCGTAGCGATAACGAAGACCCGCAAGGGCATCGTAATAATTCTAGAGCAGTTCTATAATTCTAGGAAACGACCGCCCGCAGGGTGGTCGCGCGCACCCTCACCATTGTTTCCTAATTTTAGCGGACGTGTCCGCGGGGGGTTGCGCGTCAGCTTATCGGTTGTACTGGGTCAGTGTATTTTAGAGTCTCTGGTGACGCAAAACCCTATTATCCTCGCTAACAAGACGCACACCCTTCGGGTTCGCGCGACCCGTGCCAAACATGACCGATGGGTTTTAATAGTGAATGATAAATGATTCTTTTCTTGCGCCCTCACTTCGGGGCAAGCCCCTGCGTTCGGGCTTCCCGCCCGCCCACCCCTCTGCGAGGCTTGGGCGGGCGGTTTTTTGTGGCTAAAGCCTATCCAAGCATCTAGGCACAGCCTAAATAAATTTAGAGCAAACCCATCGCCACTTCCCAAGTATTCTTTGCAAATAATCCAATCTAACGTCTTGTTATTCCAGATAGCAAAATTAGGAAAGGCTTATCGTCTAGCAACCAAAGGGCTTTTGGCATGCCCCCGCAAAAGCGGGGGCTACGCACAAAAGCCCCCACCCCCTCAAAAATCCAAACAATCTTACCGTTTAGAGAACTGAAAGCTCTTCCGCGCTTTGGCCTTACCGTATTTCTTACGTTCCACAACCCGCGAATCACGGGTCAAAAACCCAGCCGCCTTTAACGCCCGCCGTAAGGACGGCTCGTACAACTGCAACGCCTTAGAAATCCCGTGTTTCACCGCGCCCGCTTGCCCAGACAAACCGCCGCCTTTCACCCGAGCCATCACGTCAAACTGCCCCTCTACATCCGCCACCGAAAACGGCTGGCGTAGAACCATCTGCAACACAGGACGGGCGAAATAAACAGACATTTCACGCCCATTAACCTCAATCTTACCCGACCCAGGCTTGATCCAAACCCGCGCCACGGCATCTTTGCGTTTGCCCGTGGCATAAGACCGCCCCAGCGAATCGCGAACAGCCTCACGCAATGGCACAGGCTCGTTCATAATAACGGGTTCGCTGGCAGCCTCCGCCAAATCACCCAGCGATTTGGTCGGGCTATCAGCACCATCCAAATTCGGCATCATACCTTGTGATTCTACTTGTGATTCTACCTCTGCCACTGGTGCAGTCTCTGGTGTTTCAATTTCATCAATCATGATTGGCTCCGCGTGTTTTTAGGGTTCATCTTTTTCACATCAAGTATTTCTGGCTTTTGTGCGTCGTGTTCGTGCTCTGTCCCCGCGTAAATCCGCAAATTGCGCATTTGCTGACGGCTTAACACACCCCCAGGCAACATCCGTTTCACGGCTTTTTCCAGCAAACGAGTAGGGAACTCCCCCTCCAAAATCTGCCCAGCGGTACGCTGTTTAATACCACCAGGATGCCCCGTGTGCCAATAATGAATTTTATCACTGCGTTTTTTACCCGTTAATTGCACCTTATCGGCGTTGATAACGATAATATTGTCGCCCATATCCATGGACGGCGTGAAAGTCGGCTTGTGTTTGCCGCGTAAATAAAACGCGATGATTGTGGCGAGGCGGCCGAGCACCACACCCTCCGCATCTATCAGCAGCCACTTTTTGTGAATGTCGGTCGGTTTTGCAGAAAAGGTTTTCATATCTATTCCTTGGTTTTTCCTATGTTTATCATTGGGTTTCGTGTCTTTTATCATTTTATACGTAATTTTCAAGTCTTTTTGTAAAGAAATAATCGTTTTATTTCAAATAGTTAAGATAATAGGTATTAAAATACCGCAAAAATAAGCATTTCTTTTCGTGTTTTTTACCCTGCCCGCGTTTTCTTTTTATTATCCATTTGCGTGTCAAAAGGGGGGCATAAAGGCGCACTGCCCCCAACCGATAAGGAGACTTCCCATGCATAAATTTTTCACCCTTGCCCTGTTTGTTTTAGCCGCCTGTGGTGGAGGCGGTGGAGGCGACCGTGTTGCGGTTTCTCAGTTTGCGGAGGTTTGCACGGATAATCCGTTTGATTCAACCTGTGGTGTGGAATTTGATGATATGCGAGAGGATATGTGTCGTGCCACGCCAGATGATTTGCGTTGCCCTGATACTCTGGCGCGGATTTGTGCCGAGGATCCGTTTGATGCCTTGTGTGCGAGCGTGAAGTATAGCGCGGCGCGGGTGGAAATCTGTCGGTTTAATCCGTTTGATACGCGGTGTTTTGCCACGATAGATGCTATTTGTAAGGCGAATCCGTTGGATACGTTATGTGATGATGGTGATGATACCGAGGCGGGCGAGCCTGGGGATGGGGATACGGGGGCGGTTGATTCGGAGGATGATTCGGAGGATGATTCGGAGGATGATTCGGGGGATAATATAGCCGAAATCTGCAAGGCTGACCCGTTTGATGCTCTGTGCGATAATACCTATAATGACGCACGCGAAACCGCTTGTCGTGAAACCCCAAGCGATAGCCGTTGCCCTGCCACCATAACCCGTCTTTGCAATGCCGATGCGTTGGATGTTCTTTGCACCGATAATAGCGGTTATGATACCGCCCGCGAATCGGCTTGTCGTGAAAACCCAAGCGATAGCCGTTGCCCAGATACTATAACCAGAGTCTGCACCGATAATCCGTTTGATGCTCTGTGCGATAATACCTATAACACCGCCCGCGAATCGGCTTGCCGTAATGATAGCAGTGATAACCGTTGCCCAGATACTATAACCAGAATCTGCGAGGCTGACCCGTTTGATGCTCTTTGCAACGATAATAGCGGTTATGATAGCGCCCGCGAATCGGCCTGTCGCACTAACCCACAAGACTCCCGTTGCCAATCCATCATCAAAGCCCTGTGCGATCCAAACCCACTGGACACCATCTGTGCCACCGATAACCGCTATAAAAACGACCGCAAAACCGCCTGCCGAACCAATCCGCAAGACCCGCGTTGCCCCGCTACCATAGCCGAAATCTGCAATGCCAACCTGCGCGACCCTGTTTGCGATAAGGACGCAAGATACCAAGACACGCACCGAACCGCTTGCCGTCAATCGCCGAATAACCCGATGTGCAACGATACGATAACCCGTGTTTGTAATGCCGATGCGTTGGATGAACTTTGCACCGATAATAGCAGTTATGATAGCGACCGCGAATCAGCTTGTCGTGAAAACCCAGAAGACTCCCGTTGCCCTGCCACAATAACCAGAGTCTGCGGGGCTGACCCGTTTGATGCTCTTTGCGATAATACTTATAACGATGACCGCACAACCGCCTGTCGCAATGGAACTGAGGGCAACGGCGATTGTACAAATACTATAACCAGAATCTGCTCCGATAATCCGTTTGATGCTCTGTGCAACGATACTTATAATAACGACCGCGAATCGGTTTGCCGTAATGATAACAGTGATAACCGTTGCCCAGATACTATAACCCGTGTTTGCACCGATAACCCGTTTGATGCTCTGTGCGATAATACCTATAATAACGACCGCGAATCGGTTTGCCGTAATGATAACAGTGATAGCCGTTGCCCCGATACTATAACCCGCGTTTGCACCGATAACCCGTTTGATGCTCTGTGCGATAATACCTATAACACCGCCCGCGAATCGGTTTGCCGTAATGATAGCGGTGATAACCGTTGCCCCGATACTATAACCCGTATTTGCAATGCTGATGCTCTGGATGAGCTTTGCACCGATAATAGCAGTTATGATACCGCCCGCGAATCCGCCTGTCGCCTAAACCCAAGTGATAGCCGTTGCCCAGATACTATAACCCGTCTTTGCAATGCCGATGCTCTAGATGAGCTTTGCACCGAGGATAGCGGTTATGATACCGCCCGCGAATCGGCCTGTCGCCAAACCCCAAGCGATAGCCGTTGCCCAGATACGATAACCCGTCTTTGTGGTGCCGATGCTTTGGATGACCTTTGCACCGATGATAGCGGTTATGATACCGCACGCGAATCGGCTTGCCGTGAAAACCCAAGCGATGTCCGTTGCCCCGCCACTATAACCCGTCTTTGTAATGCTGACGCACTGGATGACCTTTGCACCGATAATAGCGGTTATGATGATGCACGCGAATCGGCTTGTCGCCAAACCCCAAGCGATAGCCGTTGCCCCGATACTATAACCAGAGTCTGTACCGATAATCCGTTTGATGCTCTGTGCGATAATACCTATAACCTTGAGCGCGAATCGGTTTGCCGTAATGATAGCAGTGATAACCGTTGCCCCGATACTATAACCAGAGTCTGTACCGATAACCCGTTTGATGCTCTGTGCGATAATACCTATAACCTTGAGCGCGAATCGGTTTGTCGTAATGATAGCGGTGATAGCCGTTGCCCCGATACTATAACCAGAATCTGCACCGATAATCCGTTTGATGCTCTGTGCGATAATACCTATAACCTTGATCGCGAATCGGTTTGCCGTAATGATAACAGTGATAGCCGTTGCCCCGATACTATAACCAGAGTCTGCGGGGATAATCCATTTGATGCTCTTTGCGATAATACCTATAACACCGCCCGCGAATCGGTTTGCCGTAATGATAACAGTGATAGCCGTTGCCCCGATACTATAACCAGAGTCTGCGGGGATAATCCATTTGATGCTCTTTGCGATAATACCTATAACACCGCCCGCGAATCGGTTTGTCGTAATGATAGCGGTGATAGCCGTTGCCCTGCAACTATAACCCGTCTTTGTGAAGCCGATGCTTTGGATGACCTTTGCACCGATGATAGCGGTTATGATACCGCCCGCGAATCCGCTTGCCGTGAAAACCCAAGCGATGACCGTTGCCCAGATACTATAACCCGTCTTTGTAATGCCGATGCTCTGGATGAGCTTTGCACCGATAATAGCGGTTATGATACCGCCCGCGAGTCCGCCTGTCGCCAAACCCCAAGTGATAGCCGTTGCCCAGATACTATAACCAGAGTCTGCGGGGCTGACCCGTTTGATGCTCTTTGCAACGATACCTATAACTCTGAGCGTGAATCCGCTTGTCGTAATAACCCCGAAGATAGCCGTTGCCCCGATACTATAACACGCGTTTGCACCGATAACCCATTTGATGCTCTTTGCAACGATACTTATAATAACGACCGTGAATCGGTTTGCCGTAATAATAACAGTGATAGCCGTTGCCCAGATACTATCGCCAGAGTCTGCACCGATAATCCGTTTGATGCTCTTTGCAATAATGACTATAACTCTGACCGCGAATCGGTTTGCCGTAATAATAGCAGTGATAGCCGTTGCCCCGATACTATAACACGCGTTTGCACCGATAATCCATTTGATGCTCTTTGCGATAATACCTATAATTCTGAGCGTGAATCGGTTTGCCGTAATGATAACAGTGATAACCGTTGCCCAGATACTATAACCAGAGTCTGCGGGGCTGACCCGTTTGATGCTCTTTGCAACGATACCTATAACTCTGAGCGTGAATCGGTTTGCCGTAATGATAACAGTGATAGCCGTTGCCCCGATACTATAACCAGAATCTGCACCGATAATCCGTTTGATGCTCTGTGCGATAATACTTATAACACCGCCCGCGAATCGGTTTGCCGTAATGATAACAGTGATAGCCGTTGCCCCGATACTATAACCAGAGTCTGCGGGGATAATCCATTTGATGCTCTTTGCAACGATACCTATAACGATAACCGCGAATCGGCTTGTCGCCAAACCCCAGAAGATAACCGTTGCCCTGCCACCATAACCCGTCTTTGCAATGCCGATGCTCTGGATGACCTTTGCACCGATAATAGCGGTTATGATAGCGACCGCGAATCGGCTTGTCGTGAAACCCCAAGCGATAGCCGTTGCCCTGCTACCATAACCCGTATTTGCAATGCCGATGCTTTGGATGACCTTTGCACCGATGATAGCGGTTATGATACCGCCCGCGAAACCGCCTGTCGCCAAACCCCAAGCGATGACCGTTGCCCCGATACCATAACCCGTCTTTGTAATGCCGACGCGTTGGATGTTCTTTGCACCGATGATAGCGGTTATGATACAGCCAGAGAAACCGCCTGTCGCAATAACCCCGAAGACTCCCGTTGCCCAGATACTATAACCCGTCTTTGTAATGCCGATGCATTGGATGACCTTTGCACCGATAATAGCAGTTATGATACCGCACGCGAATCGGCTTGTCGCCAAACCCCAAGCGATAGCCGTTGCCCAGATACTATAACCCGTCTTTGTAATGCCGATGCGTTGGATGTTCTTTGCACCGATAATAGCGGTTATGATGACGCCCGCGAATCGGCTTGTCGCCAAACCCCAAGTGATAGCCGTTGCCCCGCCACTATAACCCGTCTTTGTAATACCGATGCGCTGGATGACCTTTGCACTGATAATAGCAGTTATGATACCGCACGCGAATCGGCTTGTCGCAATAATCCAAGTGATAACCGTTGCCCCGATACTATAACCAGAGTCTGTACCGATAACCCGTTTGATGCTCTTTGCAACGATACTTATAATAACGACCGCGAATCGGTTTGCCGTAATGATAACAGTGATAACCGTTGCCCCGATACGATAACCCGTCTTTGTGATGTCGATGCGTTGGATGTTCTTTGCACCGATAATAGCAGTTATGATACCGCACGCGAATCCGCTTGTCGTAATAACCCCGAAGATAACCGTTGCCCCGATACTATAACCCGTGTTTGCACCGATAATCCGTTTGATGCTCTGTGCGATAATACCTATAACACCGCCCGCGAATCGGTTTGCCGTAATGATAACAGTGATAGCCGTTGCCCCGATACTATAACCAGAATCTGCGGGGATAATCCATTTGATGCTCTGTGCGATAATACCTACGACACCCCCCGCGAGTCCGCCTGTCGCGAAAACCCAACAGCCCCCCGTTGCCAATCCATCATCAAAGCCCTGTGCGACCCAAACCCTCTGGACACCATCTGCGCCACCGATAACCGCTATACAAACGACCGCAAAACCGCCTGCCGTGAAAACCCAACAGACCCCCGTTGCCCCGATACCATAGCCCAAATCTGCGACGCCAACCTGCGCGACCCGATTTGCGACACCGACTCACGCTACCAAGAAACCCACCGCACCGCTTGCCGTCAATCGCTAAACAACCCAATGTGCACCGATACGATTACCCGTGCCTGCGATATAAACGCACTGGACAGACTCTGCACGGGGGACAATAGGTATATCCCCGCACAAATCACCCACTGCAATCAGCCAGCAAACACAGGCTCGCCCGATTGCCAGCATTTCGCCACAACCTCACCTTGCCTAGAAAATCCGTTCCTTGAATACGGACAATGCGAAGCCGCATTTGATAACCCAGAATCCGCCAAACAAGCACGGTTTGACTATTGCAACGGGGAAAACCCGATAGCATCGCTCTGCACCGGGGCGCAAACAATATGTCAGCAATCAGAAAACCTATTCGCCACAAACTGCGATGCCTTCAATAACACGGCACGGGTGGATTATTGCGCGACTGGCACAAACGCGTTGCTTAACGCCGAGCCAAACCCGCAATGCGTTGCCATACAGGAAACCAATGAATCCTGCGTTTCAAACCCCTTTGCCGAAGTCTGTGCGACCATCCTAACCGATGCCGCGACGATTAGACAAGGGCGGGTTATGTATTGCCACACGCTCACCCCCGAACAAATCACCGCCAATTATTTATGCGCGAATCTTGATCAAATTTGCCGCGAATCGCCTTTTGAAAAACAATATGGTTGCTTAAATCATACCGCGTGGGAGGGCGACCGCGACCGCCAAGCCATTGCCTGCCGCGCAGACCAAACCCGCCAATCTGCGGCTTGCACGGGTCCTATTCGGTATTGCTTCCAAAACCCGTTTGATGCAGAGAACAAACACGGGGCTTGCACCCACTCCGCCTTTAATGAAGAGCGTGAAGCCCGCGTGCTTGGCTGTTATAACAAGACATTCGTAAGCCCAGCTTGTGAAGAGCTTGCCCCGTGTAACGCCACGCCCTTTTCCACGACAATCACGCTAAACGAGACAACATGCAACACCGCACCAGAATTCGCGGCGATTCGCACAATAAAAATCGAAGGGTGCAGCGGTGCGGACTTTGCCAATTTTTCCTGCAACGATGTCCAAGCGACCTTTTGCACGGACAGCAACACAGATAACTATTTGTTTTCCCCCTTGTGTAATCGCGCCGATAACCCTTATCAAAACCTGCGCACGGATTTGATTGATATCTGCATATCTAATTCTAATGCAGAAGGATGCACCGATAATATCAATCACTGCGTGCTTAATCCGTATAAACTCTATAAAACCTGCGTGAATACTGCCTTTGATACTCTCCGTACTACGTCCGTTACAAACTGTATTTCAAACAATCAGGATAATGGCGGAATACAAACCAGTGATACCTTTTGTAGGAATATAGACCGCGCGGTTTGCACCCATATTGGCCGTTTTGCCAATCCATTTCATAAACTCTGCTATCTTAATAGCACGAATAAACTTTATGCAACCAGACGCTATACGATTTTCAATAATTGTATTGGAGGCACGCTGCGGGGCCAGACTTGTAAGGTCGTCATTGCTTGTAGAGCCAACCCGTTTGGTTCAGAATGCCCCGATGACGCGCTGTTTGATAATGCGAAAGAGACCTATTGCCGTGCGAATTCAACTGATTTGTGCAACCCTACCATAGAGCGGGTTTGTGCGACCAACGCGCTGGATGATTTATGCACGGGCGATAGCCGTTATGACACCCCGCGTATTACGGCTTGCCGTGAAGACCAAAGCGATAATAAATGCGCAAAGATTATCAAAGATGTGTGTGATGAGAGCCCATTGGATACGTTATGTGCCGAGGATAACAGCTATACAGGCGCCCGCCAAACCGCCTGCCGAGCCGCCGATTTAACCACGGAAACCCGTTGTGGCACGGCTATTATGCAAATCTGCGATGCCAATTTGCGCGACCCGATTTGCGATAAGGACGCACGCTACCAAGACACGCACCGCGATGCTTGCCGTCAATCGCTGAATAACCCGATGTGCGTTGATACAATAACCCGTGCCTGTGATATAAACGCACTGGATAGGCTCTGCACGGGCGATAATCGGTATATCCCCGCGCAAATAACCCACTGCAACCAGCCAGCAAATACAGGCTCGCCCGATTGCCAGCATTTTGCCACAACCTCACCTTGCCTTGAAAACCCGTTCCTTGACGGCGGACAATGCGAAACCGCATTTGATAATTTAGACTCCGCCAAACAGGCACGGTTTGACTATTGCAATGGGGAAAGCCCAATAGCATCACTCTGCACGGGGGCAAGGACGATATGTCAGCAATCAGAAAACTTGTTCGCAACCAAATGCGATGCCTTCAATACCACGGCACGGGTGGATTATTGTGCCACTGGTTCAAACACGCTGATGGGCGATACTATGCAAACAGACCCAAAATGCACGGACACGAATATCCCCGCGCAATCCTGCGTTTCAAACCCCTTTGCCGACATCTGCGCGACCATCCTAACCGATGCCGAGACGATTAGACAAGGGCGGGTGAGCTATTGCCACACGCTCACCCGTGCAGAAATCCGCGGCAGTTATTTATGCAGTTCCCTTGACATTATTTGCCGCGAATCGCCTTTTGAAAACGTCTTGTATCGCTGTTTAAAGCATAGCGCGTGGGCAGGCCACCGCGACCACCAAGTCAGCACCTGCCGTGCAGATGAAACCCGCCAAGATGCGGCTTGCACGAATTTTATTCAGTATTGCTTCCAAAATCCGTTTGATACAGCAAACAAAGGCTTTTGCAAGGATCCCGCCTTTAATCAAGAGCGCGAAGCCCGTGTGCTTAACTGTTATAACGGGAGATTTATAGGTTCGGCTTGTGACGCACTTGCCCCGTGTAGCAATGCACCCTTTTCCACGACACTCATGCTAAACGAGAGAACATGCAACACCGCACCAGAATTCGCCGCGATTCGCACGATGAAAGCTGAAAACTGCAACGGCGCGGACTTTGCCAACTTTCCTTGCGATAATGTCCGAGCTGCCCTTTGCACGGACAGCAACACAGATAATTATTTGTTTTCCCCCTTATGCAATCGTGCCGATAACCCCTATAATCAGATACGCAAAAATTTGATTAAGGCTTGCCATGGTAATCAGAGTCTACAGGGATGCACAGAGACCGTCATAAGCTGCCTGAACAAGTCCTATGAAACCAACACAACTTGCGTGAATAGTGCGTTTAATTCTCACCGTGACGCACAAACGAGTCTATGCACTGCCATATATCGGGATAGCGGCAGTATCCACGAGGACGATATCGCTTGCATATCGATAGATACCGCGCTTTGCACAGACACAGGCCCCTATGCCAATCCATTTAATGATATCTGCCGTCTTACTGGTGTTGATTATTCCGCAGAGCGCACGGCGATTTTCAATGGTTGCATGGATGGCAGGTTAAGTGGCACGATTTGTGAGCCCGTTGCCTTTTGCACTGAACGCCCTTTTGTTAGCGACTGCCGCACTGACCCCCTGTTTGAGACTGCAAGAGAGACCTATTGCCGTGCGAATTCAACGACTTCCTGCAACTCTATCGTAGAGCGGCTTTGCACGGCTGACGTGCTGGATGATATTTGCGCGGATGATACGCGATATAGCGACGCACATGAAACCGCCTGTCGTGGCACGCCCGAAGATAGCCGTTGTGCTGGTGTGATAGCCCAGCTCTGCGATGCCGAGGCTCTGGATGATATTTGTGCCAGCGATTCACGTTATAGCGACGCGCACGAAACCGCCTGCCGTGGTGCGCCTGAAGATAGCCGTTGTGCCGATACGATAACGCAGATATGCGATGCCAACGCACTGGATGATTTGTGCACGGGCGATAGCCGTTATGACACCCCGCGTATTATGGCTTGCCGTGAAGACCAAAGCGATAAGAAATGCAAAAAGATTGTCAAAGATGTGTGCGATGCGAGCCCATTGGATACGTTATGCGCCGATGATAACCGCTATAAAAACGCCCGTAAGGAGGCGTGCCGCGTTGCCGATTTAACCACCGAAACCCGTTGTGGTGAGGCTATTATGCAAATCTGCGATGCCAACTTGCGCGATGAGATTTGCGATAAGGACGACCGCTATCAAACCCAGCATAGGGCAGCATGTCGCCAAACCGCCAAAAATCCGCAGTGTGCCACCACGATAACCACGATTTGTACGGGTGATCCGTTTGATAGCGCGTGTATCAGCAACCCGCTCTATCACCGTGCACGGCTGATTGATTGCATCACCGCAGCCAACACCCGCGAATCGCGATGCACGGCTATGACCGAACATCGGGCGTGTTTTGAAAACCCCTTTTCTGGTTTGTGTAGCAGCATAGATACTCTTGGCAGTGTCACGGATTTGGCGCGTAAAGCCCGTGTTACCTTTTGCAATGATAATCCGGGGGACGATCTGTGCGTAGGTATTAATATCGAGCGAATCTGTGCCTATGATCCCTTTAGCGTGAATTGTCTTTACGGCGGAATATACGACACCGCACGGGCGACAAAAATTACCGAATGCTCTTGGAAAGCAAAGCAATATAGTGGTGATTGCGCAGGCACCTTGGCACGGCCGAACTTCGCCACTTGGTCGCAAGGGTTTGCCAAGGACCTGCCCGCAAGTCCGGGTACACAATACATATATAACGAATTCTTACGCGGAACTGCAACTGGGCTCAATACTGGTGGTTTTACGCCCATCGGTGGAGTCAAAACTTTGAACCTGCGCGACGCAACCTATAAAGGGAAAGCCTTGGGCGGGGATGTATCCAATGGCATGGCGTTCTTTAGAACATCGCGAAGTTACATTTATGATTCGTATTATCCTCACCTTTCTACAACAGATATTTTTGCCTACGCTGGCATTTTATCGGGTACCAATTTGGGCGAACCTTTAAGCCAAACATCGGGACTCGCCGTCTGGAACGGACAAATTCGCACAGAACATGCTGACGGTAAATATTTGAGTAAAGATCTAGACATGACCATCAATTATTCTGCAAAAAGCATTTATGCTTTTGTTCATGCCCCCCAAAGATGGGCTTCTGATTACCACTACTTGTTGCAAGGAAATTATAACGACGTTGGGTTAATAAAGGGAACAGTGCTGTATAGCTCATTCTTTAATAACGACCCAAAACTCTCTCACCGCTATGATAAGGAACCAGGGATTCTGACAGGTTTAATCGGGCAAAAAGGCGCGGTTGGCGCGTTTATCAGCGATACATTTTACAGCGAGACAGACTATGGTAAATATAATTATTCTGGCGGGTTTGTTGTGTGTCCTGCGGGGGGGTGTGAATGATTAGTTGTTAGTTATTAGTTATTAGTGATTGGTTATTAGTGGCTTTAGCCCTTGCGGGTCTTCGTCATCGCTTACGCGAATGCCGACCAGCGGGGTCTTTTGTGCGTAGCCCTCACGGTGTGAGGGCATGCCAAAAGCCCTTGGGTTACAAGACGATAGCTATGTTCTAAATTTATTTAGACTATATACAAGACGCTGAACCAAACCCCAGCCAAAAAATAACCCGTCCAGCTCTCCGCAGGAGGGGTGGGTGGGCGGGCGACATTTCGAAGAAATGGCGCAAACAAAAAACCTCTGCCCTTAACTTCTAATAACCAACCTCCAATCCCTAATAACTAACAACTAATAACTAACAACTAATAACTAACAACTAAAACTCCTCAATCCCCAGCACCCCAGCAATTCCTTTGAACGCCGATTTCATCTGCAAATTTAACGGATAGCTATCCTTTAACGCCAGCTCTACATCGCCGTCCAAATCGGGCGCACGCAATACCAAATGCACCGCACCTTGCGACCCGCGAGCCCCTGCACCAGACAAATCCCCCAACCGCGCCGCCACGGAGTCCAACGCCGCCGCTTCATCCACAAAAATCCGCAACCCTTTTATTGATACATCGCCCATAAAGCCCTCAACCGTTTGCACTTTACGAGCATTCAGGCGCAACTGCCCGTCATTATACCCCGCCTCTATGTTCAAAACAACATTCTGCCCAGATTCCAATAACCCACGATATTCCGCCAAAGCCTCTGAAAACAAGCTAACCTCATACAGCCCCGTTGGGTCGGATAACTGCACAAACGCGAATTTATTACCCTTTGCCGAAACACGCTCTTTCTTGGACGCAACCGCCCCCGCCAATTTACAATGCAAGGTGTCTTTTTCCTTTTCCACCTTTGCATTCATCTGCGCGAAAGTCAGAACCGATTTACGCGCCAATACCGATTGATAATCGTCCAGAGGATGCCCCGATAGATAAAACCCGATTGCCAAATGCTCTTCTATCAATCGCTCGTTCGGCAGGAAATCTTTCACATCGGGCAAGGGCGGGGGCGGCAGTTCATCGCCACCTCCAAACAACGCGTTTTGCTGAGAATTCTTTTCACTAATCACAGTATTAGAATAGCCGACCAGCGATTCTATCCCATCATGCACACGCCGCCGATTGCCATCCAAACAATCAAACGCACCCGCCGCCGCCAGCCGTTCCAACGCGCGTTTGCCAACTCGGCGCAAATCCACCCTACGGGCGAAATCAAACAAATCGGTGAATTCGCCATCTTTGCGAGCCTTACTGATAAGACGCATAACCTCTACACCCACGTTTTTTAACGCACCCAAAGCATAAAATATCTTGCCATCCTTCACGCTGAAGGTCGCCTCGGATTTATTAACACAAGGGGGGTGAGCAACAAGCCCCAAAGCCTCAACCTCGCGGTAATAAACCGCCATTTTATCGGTGTTATGAATATCGCAGGTCATCACCGCCGCCATAAATTCCAAAGGATAATTCGCCTTTAGCCACGCGGTTTGATAGGATACCAAAGCATAAGCCGCCGCGTGGGATTTGTTAAACCCGTAATTCGCGAACTTATCCAGCAGATTCCAAACCTCATCCGCCTTGCCCTTTGGCACGCCATTCGCCAAAGCACCCGCGATGAATTTGGGTTTTTCTTTATCCATCTCGGCTTGGATTTTCTTACCCATAGCACGGCGCAACGAATCCGCACCGCCGAGGGTATAGCCCGCCATGACTTGGGCAATTTCCATCACTTGTTCCTGATAGACGATAATTCCTTGGGTTTCATCCAGCAAGTGGTCAATAGAATCATGCATTTTCTGCCGCTTGGCGCGGTTATTTTTTATATCGCAAAACAGGGGGATATTTTCAATCGGGCCGGGGCGGTAAAGCGCGACCAAAGCGACTATATCCTCTATACAGGTAGGCCGCATCCGCCGCAACGCATCCATCATCCCCGATGATTCCACTTGGAACACGGCAATAGTCTTCGCGGCAGAATATAAATCAAAGGTCTTTTTATCGGTTAAATCAATCGCGCTAATATCAATATCAATCCCGCGAATCCGCAGAAAATCCAGCGTGTATTGAATGACAGTCAGGGTTCTTAATCCCAGAAAATCAAACTTCACCAACCCCGCCTTTTCCGCCCATTTCATATTAAATTGCGTGGCGGGCATGGACGAACGAGGGTCTTGATACAACGGCACCAGCTCATCCAACGGGCGATCGCCAATCACCACACCCGCCGCGTGGGTGGAGGCATTTCGCAACAATCCCTCTAACTGTCCCGCGTAGTCCATCAGGCGTTTGACGATTTCTTCCGCCTGTACAGCGTCACGCAAACGCGGTTCGTCCTTTAATGCTTTTTTAATGGAAACGGGTTTGACACCCTCTTCTGGTATGAGTTTAGCAAGGCGATCAACTTGGGGATATGGCATATTCAAAACCCGCCCAACATCGCGCAGGGCTGCTTTGGATAGCAACGCGCCAAAGGTGATGATTTGCGCGACCCTATCACGCCCGTATTTTTGCTGGACGTATTGGATAACTTCCTCTCGCCTTTCCATACAAAAATCAATATCAAAATCGGGCATGGAGGCACGTTCGGGATTCAAAAATCGCTCGAATAGCAACGAATACCGCAAGGGGTCTAAATCGGTGATTTGCAAAACATAGGCAACCAGCGATCCCGCGCCAGAACCACGACCCGGCCCAACAGGGATATTATTGTCCTTTGCCCAGCGAATAAAATCGGCGACAATCAGGAAATAGCCGGGGAAACCGCGATTGATAATAATATCCAGCTCAAACTCCAGCCGTTTTTCATAAACATCCACGCTGGCGGAGGGTTCAATGGTTTTCAGCCGTGCGGTCAGCCCTTCGGCGGCTTGACGGCGCAATTCGGACACCTCATCATCGGCGAATTTCGGTAAAATAGGATCTTGGGTGTTAGGTTTAAACGCGCACCGTTTGGCGATTTCAATAGTATTCTCAATCGCCTCTGGCAAATCGGCGAATCGGCGAATCATTTCATCTGGGGTTTTCAAATAATACTCTGGTGTCAGTCGCCTGCGCCCGCTTTGCTGATCAACACGGGCGTTATTGGCTATGCAAATCAGCGCGTCATGGGCGGCGAACATGTCTTTATTGGCGAAATAGGCATCATTGGTGGCGACCAAAGGCAAATCCAAACTATAGGCAAGGTCAATAAAATCAGCCTCGCTGGCGGATTGCTCGGGCGTGAGGGTGTTGTCCGTCCCATGCCGATGCAGTTCAATGTAAAACCGCGTGGGGAATATCGCGGCGAGTTCCTGCATCAAAGCCTTTGCCTTGCCCTTCTGCCCATCGCACAGAATTTTACCGATAGGACCCAAAGCACCACCAGACAGGCAAATCAACCCGTCATTATGGGCGGATAAATCGGCAATACTAATCGCGCCTTTGCTGATTTCTTCATGCAGATATAGACGCGAATTCAGGCGTAGCAAATTATCATAACCCGTTTTATTCTGCGCCAGCAAAACAATCGGGCGACCTGCGGGCGGGTTATCGCCGACAGTCTGCCCCGCCGTTTGCGTGGTATCCACTCGCAAATCCATTTGACAGCCGATGATGGGTTGAATACCCGAATTGCCAAGGGCTTCGGCAAATTCCAACGCCCCAAACATGTTATTCGTATCGGTAATGGCAAGCGCGGGCATCGCCATTTTACGGCAAGTTTGCGGGAGGTCTTTGATTTGCAACGCACCTTCCAGCAGGGAATAGGCGGTATGGACTCGCAGATGAATAAAGGCGGGGGATTTGGTTTTGGCGCGGGTTTGAGTCATAGGGGGATTATAGGGGGATTTTGCGGATTGGCAAGGTTTCTAGCAATAAAATCATCAAAAACCCCATTGGCATCGCTTAACCTATTAACAACCATATTAACCGAGTTTGCCTCAATATCAATCCCAATCCAACCTCTGTGTAAATGATGTGCCGCCACGCAAGTGCTCGCACACCCACAAAACGGATCAAGCACCAAATCGCCTTCTTTACTGGACGCTTTGATAATCCTATAAAGCAAGGCAAGCGGTTTTTGCGTGGGATAGCCTGTGTTTTCCGCCCGCGAAACTCGCGGAATATCCGTCCAATTATTATCAAGCGGAGTGCCTTTGTAATCATCCAGATATTGCCGTCTTTCCACCCTTGCCCCGCTTTTAATAATAATATTGCCCTTTTGATATTCTTCTTCCAAACGCGGCTTGCTTAACCGCCACCCCGATGGATATGGATTTTTGCACCCGCGCCATTCAAAACAAAGATTAGGTCTTGCCCCCATAGTTTTTGCCCTAAAAACAGGGGTAGTCGTGTTATACCGCCTGCCCTTTTCATCCGTTTTGTTAAACTTTTTTATAATATCCGCGTCATTCACATCAAATTCTGGTATGGGATTCAAATAATAATCTTTGGTCTTTGTATAAAAGAAAATCGTATCGGTATTCGCGCCGAACTTCCGTGCGGCATATTGGCTGCCCTTACCACGGGAGGAATTCCTTTGCCAAATAATTTCATTATGAAAATTATTCGCGCCAAAAATCGTATCCATAACGGTTTTCAAATAATGACTAGCCGTAGAATCGCAATGTAAATAAAAAGAGCCTGTTGGTTTCAAAACCCTATGCAATTCCAAAATCCGCAGGGACATAAAACCGATATAAGCCATCATAGCCTTGCCATGCGCCGCATCTATCACTTGAATAAAACTGGATAAAGACGGGTGTTTATCAAATAACTGCGCCAGCAGTACCTCATCAACATCGCTCCATTTCCAAGTATCTTTGAAAGACGACCCCGCGGCGGTGCTGCCATCAGGGGCGCAAAAAATCCGTTTGGAATTGAACGGAGGATCAAGATAAATCAAATCCACCGAATCGCTATCCATACCCCGAAGGATATAGAGATTATCGCCCGTAAATATAGTATTCTTTTGCATCGCTTGCTCTTATGGTGCCACTTGTGCTTTCATATTTTTATTATAGGCTATTACATCATTAAACAAGTGTTAAAATTTATATTTACTTAATCGCAAAAACACACTAAACACAAACCACAAACATTTAAAAACGAACCGCCTAACCCCATGCTCACCCTTTCAAACATCTGCAAATCCTATCCAGGCGTGATGGCGAATGACGCGATTACCCTAACGATAAACGCCGGTGAAATCCACGCATTATTGGGCGAAAACGGCGCGGGCAAATCGACACTGGTGAAAACCATTTACGGGCTTGTCAAACCCGATACAGGCACAATGACTCTGGACGGGCAACCGTTTCACCCTGCCCAGCCTCGCGCCGCCCGCGCCCAAGGCATAGCCATGGTGTTCCAACATTTTTCCCTATTCGAAGCCCTTACCGTTGCCGAAAACATCGCCCTTGGCATGGAAACCCCGCCCAAACCCGCGATTTTATCCCAAACCATCGTTGAAACCTCGGCAAAATACGGGCTATCCCTAGAACCCAGCCGACTAATCGGCGATTTATCCGTGGGCGAACGCCAAAGGGTGGAAATCGTGCGTTGCCTTATTCAAAACCCAAAACTGCTGATTATGGACGAGCCGACATCGGTGCTCACCCCGCAAGAGGTCGCCCGATTGTTCAAAACCCTACGCCAATTGCAAAGCGAAGGCACGGCTATTTTATACATCTCTCACAAATTAGAAGAGATAAAAACCCTGTGCGACCGCGCAACTATCCTGCGGGCGGGGCGGGTTATCGGCACGGCCGACCCCAGACGCGAATCCGCCAAATCCATGGCAGAGGCGATGGTGGGGGCAAAGCTCTCCGCCCCCCTCCGCCACACCGTGAAAACGGGCGAAACCTTGTTAAAACTAAACGATTTATCACTGGAATCGGCAGACCCTTTCGGCACATCTTTACGCGGTATTAACCTGAATTTATCGGCAGGGCAAATCATCGGCATCGGCGGAGTCGCGGGCAACGGGCAGGACGAATTCATGCTGGCGGTATCGGGCGAGGATGCGACCGAGCCCCACGCTATCACCTTCAAAGGCGCGCATATCGGCGCGTTAAACCCAACCGCGCGGCGGATGGCGGGGATATTCTCCGCACCAGAGGAACGCAGCAATCACGCAGGAGTCGCCAACATGACCCTTGCGGAAAACACGATGCTTACGGCTTTTTATAGCCAGAACCTCGGCACGCGGGGGTTTATCAAATACGACCATGTGCATGGTTTAACGCACAAAATCATTGATACTTTTGATGTGCGGACAAGCGGGATATTCGCATTGGCAAAATCCCTGTCTGGTGGGAATTTGCAGAAATTTGTCATTGGGCGAGAGATTTTACAAAACCCCGCCGTGTTTATCGTTAATCAGCCAACTTGGGGGGTAGATCCCGCGGCCGCGAACGCTATCCGTCGGGCGTTAATTCAACTGGCAGAGGACGGCGCGGGGGTGATAGTCATCAGCCAAGACTTGGATGAATTGCTGGAAATATCCGATACTCTGGGGGTTTTGAATAACGGATATTTATCCGAATTACGCCCGACGCAAACGTTGGGGATGGATGAAATCGGGCTTATGATGGGCGGGGCGGGGCAATGATATATCTACAAAATCGCGCCGAGCCCTCCGCACCCATGCGTGTTCTTGCACCGTTAATTGCTATCATAGCAACGCTTATCGCGGGTGGGCTGTTATTCGCGGTGCTGAATAAAAATCCGTTTGTCGCCATAAGGATGATTATTTGGGACCCCGTGTTTGGCGAGTTCGCGTTTTATTATCGCGGGCAGGTGTTAATCAAAGCCGCGCCCCTGATTATCATAGCCCAAGGGCTGGCCTTTGGGTTTCGTGCGGGGTTTTGGAACATCGGGGCAGAGGGACAGTTTATCATGGGTGCGCTGGGTGGTGGCGCGGTTGGGCTGGCGTTTTATCCTGCTGACCCTGCTTCTGTGGACTCCGCGTTTATCCTGCCTATGATGGTGATAAGCGGAGGTATAGCGGGGGGCTTATGGGGGCTCATCCCCGCCTATTTGAAAATCCGTTTTAATGCGAATGAAATTCTGGTTTCCCTAATGCTGGTTTATGTCGCCTTGCAGTTTCTTAATGGGATGGTCACGGGTCCTTTGCGCAATCCAGAGGGGTTTAATTTCCCCGAAAGCCGCAGTTTCCAAGATTGGGACTCGGCGCATAATGCCGAACTTTGGTTGGGCAGTGGCGTGCATATCGGGGTGTTTGCCGCGTTAATAATCAGCCTGCTTGCCTATGTTATTTCCACCCGTCATATCCTTGGCTATCATATCAATCTAAGCGGATTTTCGCTTCGGGCGGCACGGTTTGCAGGGGTGAAACCGCATGTGATGATTGCCCTGTGTTTGGGGCTGTCGGGTGCGCTGGCGGGGATAGCGGGCGTGTTTGAGCTAACTGGCCCAGCGGGTAAGCTATCCACGACGTTTCCATTGGGCTATGGCTTTACCGCGATTATCGTAGCGTTTTTGGGACGATTGCATCCGCTTGGCATCGTGCTGGCGGGGGTGCTGCTGGCGATTACTTATGTCGGCGGTGATATTATACAGGCGGAATTTGGACTGCCGAAAGCCTCTATCCAAGTGTTTCAGGGGATGCTGTTGTTTTTCCTGTTGGCAACGGATGTTTTGATTCGGTTTAGGGTGCGGATTGGAGGCGGTCATGCTTGATGCTCTGTCACTTTACGGAATAGCCCTGATTGTCACATTGATTGGCACGGCAACCCCTGTTTTACTGGCGGCAACGGGGGAATTGGTCGTTGAAAAAGCGGGTGTTTTGAATTTGGGCGTGGAAGGCATGATGATTTTCGGCGCGATTGCTGGGTTTATCGCGGCGGTCAGCACGGGCAGTCCCTTTATCGGGTTTATCGCGGGGGCGTTTGGCAGTGCGGTATTATCGCTGGCGTTTGTGGTATTGACGCAGTATTTCTTGGCGAACCAAGTCGCCTCTGGTCTGGCGTTAACGCTGTTTGGCATAGGTTTGGCGGCGTTTTTGGGGCATAATTACACGGGCATAAAACCACCCGAATCACCGCAATTACACATCCCGTTTTTATCGGATTTACCGCTGATTGGGCGCGGGCTGTTCGGCTATGACGCGATGATTTATCTGTCGGTTTTGCTGGTCGGTCTGGTGTGGTATTTTCTGCGCCACACGCGGGCGGGGCTGGTTTTGCGGGCGGTTGGTGAAAACCACGATGCGGCGCATGCCTTGGGCTACAATGTCGTGCGAGTGCGGGTTTTGGCGATATTATTCGGTGGAGCCTGCGCTGGGCTAGGCGGTGCGTATTTGTCTTTGATTCGCGTGCCACAGTGGAGCGAAGGGATGACGGCGGGCGCGGGCTGGATTGCGCTGGCTCTGGTGGTTTTCGCAGGTTGGAAGCCGTGGCGGGTGATATTGGGCGCGTATTTGTTCGGCGGGATTACCATAGCGCAGCTTAATTTACAGGCGTGGGGGCTGGATATTCCGGTGTATTATTTGTCTATGGCACCGTATTTGGCAACGATTGTGGTGCTGGTGATTATGTCGTCTAATAGGAAAAGGGCGGCTTTGAACGCACCGGCGTGTTTGGGGAAAGTTTTCTTTAGGGATTGATTTTTAGTGATTAATGATTAGTGATTAGTGATTAGTTTTTTAGCCCTTCGGGTCTTCGCCATCGCTTTGCGATGTCACCACGGGGCGCGCCCGCACCCTTGAGGGCAAGCCCTCTTCGGGGCGGGCGCACCCAAAGCCTGTCCTAGTTTCTAGGCAAAGCCTAAATAAATTTAGAGCAAACCCATCACCAATTCCCAAGTATTCTTTGCAAATAATCCAATTTATCGTCTTGTTATTCCAGATAGTAAATTTATGATAATCTTATCATCTTGTAACCAAAGGCTTTTGTGTATGGGCTTTACGCAAGTAAAGCTCTATATCCACAAAAGCCCCCATTAATCATTAATCACTAATCACTAATCATTATTCCCTAATTGTTAAAAAAACGCTTGCCATCCCCGCACACTAGGTTATACTACCATCACAAAATGGGAATACCCCCATATCATTTTACAGGAGAAACCAAAATGAACCACTTAAAAACAACCCTAGCCATTATCGCCGCGCTAACCCTCGGCCTGCTGGCAACCCAATCAACTGCCCAAGACAAAACCAAGATAGGCTTTGTCTACGTTGGCCCTGTCGGCGATTTCGGCTGGTCTTACGAACACGACCAAGGCCGCCTAGCCGTTGAAAAACACTTCGGCGATGCGGTAGAAACCGTCTTTGTCGAATCCGTGCCAGAGGGTGCGGACAGCGAACGCGTAATGACGCAAATGGCGTTAGGCGGGGCGGATATGATATTCACCACCTCCTTTGGCTATATGGATCCAACCATCAATGTCGCCAAGAAATTCCCCGATGTGCGGTTTGAACACGCCACGGGCTATAAACGCGCCGATAACGTTTCCACCTATTCCGCGCGTTTTTATGAAGGGCGGAGCGTGATTGGACATATCGCTGGACACATGACGAAAACCAATACGATTGGTTATATTGCCTCGTTTCCCATTCCCGAAGTCATTCGGGGCATCAATTCCGCGTACCTAGCGGCGCGGGCGGTCAATCCCGATGTGAAGATGAAAATAATCTGGGTTTCCACTTGGTTTGACCCTGGTAAAGAGGCGGACGCGGCCACTGTTTTAATCGAACAGGGTGCGGATGTTATTATGCAACACACTGATTCGCCTGCCGCGATGACTATTGCCGAAAAAGAGGGGATTTTTGCCTTTGGGCAGGCCTCGGATATGAAGCAGTTTGGGCCGAACGCGCGGCTGTCTTCTATCATTGATGACTGGGCGCCGTATTATATCGCACGGATTCAGGCGGCTATTGACGGCACGTGGGAGTCCCGCGATACTTGGGACGGTATAGCCGAGGGGATGGTCGCCATTGGTGATTTTTCTGATAAAATCCCTGCCGATGTGCGCAAGTCGGCGACTGCTTTGAAGGATGCGATTTCGGCGGGTAAAGTGCATAGCTTTACTGGACCGATTAATAAACAGGATGGCTCTGCATGGTTGGCAGCGGGTGAGACTGCCGATGATGGCACGCTGGCTGGAATGAACTTTTATGTTGAGGGGATTGACAGCGATATTCCCAAGTGATGATACGAGGGCGGAGGGCTTTTGCCTACTACCCGCAAGGCGGGTAGATGCAAAAGCCCTTTGCTATAATCATTTATCGTTAATCATTCACAATCAAACATTCCATGCTAAATAAACCCAACAGGACACCTTAAATGACAACCCGAAAAGGCATTATCCTAGCAGGCGGCTCTGGCACGCGGCTCTACCCCATCACCTTGTCCGTGTCCAAACAACTGCTGCCGATTTACGACAAACCGATGATTTACTACCCCCTGTCCGTGCTGATGCTGGCGGGGATACGCGATATCGCGATTATCACCACACCGCACGACCAAGCGCAATTCCAAAACCTGCTGGGCGATGGTGCGCAATGGGGGCTGTCGTTCCATTATATTGTACAACCCAGCCCTGACGGATTGGCGCAAAGTTATATTCTGGCAGAGGATTTCTTGGACGGTGCGCCCAGCGTGATGGTCTTGGGCGATAATATTTTCTTTGGTCACGATTTGCCCAAATTACTGCAAACCGCAGATAAAAACAACGATAATAACACGGGTGCCACGATATTTGGCTATCATGTGTCTGACCCCGAACGCTATGGAGTCGCCGATTTTGATGAAAACAACCGTGTGAAATCCATCACGGAAAAACCCGACAACCCCGCGTCAAACTACGCGATAACCGGGCTGTATTTTATGGATGAAACCGCGCCAAAGCGGGCGCGGAATGTCAAACCCTCCCCCCGTGGGGAGCTGGAAATCACCAGTTTGCTACAAAGCTATCTGGATGACAACACCCTATCCCTGACCCGTATGGGGCGCGGGTATGCGTGGCTGGATACTGGCACGCATGGCTCGCTTCTGGATGCGGGGAATTTTGTTCGTACTTTGGAAGAACGCCAAGGGATGCAAACGGGTTGCCCAGAGGAAATCGCCTTTAACAACGGCTGGATTGATAAAACCGCCCTGCGTGAGTTCGCCGATAAATACGCGAAAAACGATTATGGCAAGTATTTACAAGGATTATGCAAAGACCCCGCCTAATTTTTCATAAACGCATTAATTTTTTCATCCAACGTCTTCACGGATTTCGTTCCCGACTCGTCATAACCCTCTTCATTCGTTAGCGGCCACAGGGTTGAATCGAGACCTTTCCCATGGGTCACCAAAAACGGCGCGGTGGTAACGCATCGTATTGTCCCATTGCCCAAATAACGATCTATGTGGCGTTTTCTTGGCAACTCGCCCTTCATTTCCAACGGATAATCCGCCAGTTTTTCCAAAAACGAGCGGGCATAAATACAATAAACCATTGAAACAAAGAAATCCACATGGACAAACCGTAGCCCTTTGTAATCGCACACATCCAAAACATTTGCATGGGGGGGAATCTCAACCAGAATCCCCGAAAACACATCCCACCCGTCATTTTCCGCCAAATACTCTTTAATAATCGCGCGATGCGCCTGATAGTTTTCAGAAAAATCGGCATCATCCTCAAATATCTGTACGGTTTCAAACCCTGCCTCCAACGCCTTTTGCGCCATGTATTTATAGCTCATCGCGCACCCAATCCAACCCGTGCGATAGCGCAAACCATCAAAAATATAAACATCTTCCGGGTTTTGCGCCAGTGCGTATGCACGCCGAGCCCCGTTTTCGGGCAAGCCCAGCATTATTGTATCGGCGGGCAAAACCCAATCATCCGTCAGCCGATAAAACTGCGCATAATCAATCATTCCCAAGCCCAATAATCCACGGTAAAACTTGAATTTTGCCACGGGTGTTATATCCGCAGACGGCTCTGCCAGTTCAAAAATATCGCGATAGGACATGCCGTTATCCTGTAAAATCTGGATATTATCACTGGAATAATCAAACACGGCCAGCGATTGCGACAAAACCTCCATATAATCATCGGTGAAACTATCCGCCCGCGCGGTCTGAACGATAATCCGTTTCATTGGCGGGGGCAAGGTTTCAAAGGTCTGCGCCCCCAGAACTATGTATAAATCATCGTCATAAGAGCTGGCGTGTGCCAGTCGCACCTGCACCCCAAGGGCGGACAGCATGCACTCTAACCCCTGCACCTCGGCATGCGGAGGCGATAGGATTGTGACGGTTTTAACCTGCATTAATTTACCGTTTTCAATGATTTCATCGCGTATTTTGTCCAACGCAGAGCCTTTGAAATGCTGCCGTGCGGTAATACCCATATTAATCCACGGGGCAAAGGACGGACGCGGTTCGCCGTTTCTTTTGAAAACCAGAGGGCGAAACACGAAACGCGGTTCTTTTAAAAATGCGCGGTTTTGAAAAACCAATCGGCGCACCCAGCCACGCGGACGGTCGTTTTTATGAAATGCTAGGTTTTTGAACCACGAGTGTTTCATTTTATATGTCTCCAAATCCATTATTTTTGCTGTGCGCCATTTCGTTTGCGCAAATAGGAGAGTTTTAGGAAATCCCTAAACTCAATTTTTAAGATTCTTTTTTAAAATTTTCAACCAATTCATACATTTGAATCTGGCATTTTTTATATAACTGATCGACTTCTTGATTGCCCATTCCCCACAATGTAGAATCGCCATCGCTCCATTGATTCATCATAAAGGGAAGCGTTGTAATACACTCCACACCCAGTTTATTCAAATAAACATCGATGGTGTGTGTCCCACCGCTGGTTATATCGTCATCGCTTAATTGACTGGGTGATTGAATAGAATACTGCGCCATATTTTTTAAGAACGAGCCTTTATAAATACCATAAACCATCGATGTAAAATAATTCAATCTTACAAAGGTAAGCCCTTTATAATTCGCAACATCAAGAATCTTAATGTTTTCAATGTCACGTAAAACAATAATCATTCCAGAGAAAAGATTCCATTTATTTTTATGTATCGCCAGATATTCTTTGATAACGGGATACGATTCATCATAATTATCAGGAAATTTTGCATCATCCTCGTGTATCTGTAAGTATTCGAAACCTGCATCCAATGCCTTTTGCGCCATGTATTTATAGCTCATCCCGCACCCAATCCAGCCAATTCTATGGCGCAGACCATCAAAAAAGATACTATCGTCTTCCTGTGCCTGCTTTTTAGATTCGATTGCATACTCACGACGCTTAACATTTTCTGGCAAGCTCAAAATTAACTTATCGCTGGGTAGTTTCCAATCACCCGTTAGCGAGCAAAATTTATCATAATCAATCATCCCTATCGCCAATAAAGCACGATAAAACCGAAACCGCGCCTGCGCCATTAAATCAATCGGCAGAACAGGCGTGTCCGCCTCCGCCAATTCTGCCTTTATTGCGGTGACCAAAGCCTCCACATCATCCATCGGGCAGAACCGCACGCAGGGGGCAAAATCGCGGTTTTTATCCTCATCAATACCGCGTTCGGATACGACACGGGCACCCAAGGACACTGCCTCTGATATCCGCGTGGTTTCCAAAAGCGCGTTTTCATAAAAATGGATATTGACGACAACGGGGGCGGAGCGGATAATATCGTGCATTTCTTCCCCATAAACATCACACACGGATTTGACGCGGAATTCTTTGCCCAGCCGTTCCAAGATTTTATTACGGCGTTCATTATACGCGCCATAAAATAACACATCAAAATCGGGGGATTTTGCCACTGGTTTTGCCACTGGTTTTTCATCTGGCAGATAATCGGCGATTGGGGCGATGGTAAGCTCAAAAATATCGCGATATAATATACCCTTATCCTGTAAAAACTGGACATTACCGCTGGAATAATCAAACACCGCCAGCGATTGCGTTAAAATATCCATATATTCATCGGTGAGCGAATCCGCCCGCCCGCTTTGTTCCAACTGAAAGATAATCCGCTTCATCCGCGGAGGCAAGCGAATAAACGCTTGCGGACACATCACAATGTAAAGATCATCGTTAAATTTAGATATATTACCAATAACAACCCGCACCCGTATATCAAGCACGGACAGCCAACGTTCCATTACACGGGCATTGTATTCCACATGCCCTGTTGCCATTATTGTGACGGTTTTAACCTGCATTAGTTTATTGTTTTTAATGATTTCATCGCGTATTTTATCCAACCCAGAGCTTCTGAAATTCTGACCTGCGGTAAAACCCATATTAATCCATGGGACAAAGAGCGGGCGCGGGCAACCGTTTCTTTTAAAAACCAGAGGACGGAACACGAAACGTGGTTCTTTCAAAACCCCTTTGTTTTTAAACAGCAATCGGCGCACCCAGCCACGTGGGCGGTCGTTTTTATGAAAAACGAGGCTTTTGGGTAAAAAATGGCGCAAGTTCGAATCCCTTCTTACTATATCCTATATCACATTTTTGCGATTAGGGCAAATACCTGCATCGGCTCTGCAAAGACCCCGCCTAGCCCAAAATCCTGCGAATTTTTTTTCCCAAAGACCGCCAAACAATGCCAAATATCCGAAAGGGGTTCAAAACCTTGGCATACGCCCGCACAATAGTCTCGCTACGGTCATACAAATCGCGTGCCGCGCCCCAATCCGCCATATCGGGGTGTGTATTAGTCATCAAGCTGGTATAGGTATAGGACGCAAGGGAACGCGTATTATCCGCGCTGGCAAAAATATCGCGATTTGTTTTCATAAAAACACATTCCAAGGGGGACAAAGTGCGAGCAAAAAAGGCACCTGCATGGAGAGAATCACCTTTTACAGCAGCGGGATTGATTTCCTCATGCGTGGTGCGATAATCAATCGAATTATACGGTGCGCACAGGGATTTCATATTCCAACCTTGTTTTTTAATCTCTTGGGATAGCCGCAATTCGTACAAAGCAATGACTTCCTCTTTTGTTAATTGTTCTTTTGGGTCATAAAACCCAATTTTCAATAAATGCTGCAAGGCCCTACGGCTGAGCGCGTAGGCGGTGGTTTGCACATGAGAATAGGGCTTGGGATAGTGATAATCCGTTGTTAAAAAATCAAATTGGGGGAAATCACCCGCCATCGTGTTAATCGCTGCCCCGACCAAATGAACATCGTCTTTTAACCATTGCGTGTATATCTTTGTCCAATCATCTTGGAAATAAGACGCGACAAAAGGACCGCGCACCGATGAATTAATAAAAATACAAGCATCATATTTGTCTATATCGTTAATTTGCGCCAAGGCCTGGCAATATCCGCCGTAATCAAGATTCCTATTATCTGCTCTAATATAGACGATATTTGGCTTTTGTGGCAGGTCAATCGAAAACTCGCTGGCAATTATAATATAGAAATCCACATCGGGCGAATACCCTGTTGCCAAAAAAAGCACCAAATTATCGCGATAGGCTTCATCGCGCTCAAAATAATGATAAAAAACCGCCACTTTGTTTGCAGAGCCACTGGCATTTAAATTTTCAATAGCAGTGGCAGTATAAGAATCATCTTTCAAAAGATTGGCATTTATAAAAATATTAGTTTTTTTATCCATCATTTTTATGCTTTCGTTATAATAATCACCATACAACTCTTTATTGCTCTTTTGCGCAATGGCTGAAATGAGCTCTTCTTCATGGGTCACCAAAAATGGAATCGTTGTTATACAGCGTATAGGCTCGTCCCTTAAATAAATATCTACTTGATCAAAACTTGTAAGTTTTTGGGGGTTATCCATTGGATAGGCCGCTATTTTTTCCAAAATCCGCTTTGTATAAATGCAATAAACCATTGAAACAAAATAGTTAAAACACGCAAACCGTAGCCCTTTGTAGTCCTGCACATCCAAAACCTCTGCCTGTTCGGTAACATCAACCATCAGTCCCGAAAACACGTCCCAAGACCCTTTATTTTCTGCCAAATACGCGTTAATAATTTTTAACTGTTTTTGGTGGTCTTTGGAAAAACAGGCATCATCTTCATAAATTTGCAAGGTTTCAAACCCTGCGTCCAATGCTTTTTGCGCCATGTATTTAAAGCTCATCGCGCACCCAATCCAACCCGTGCGATGGCGCAGACCATCAAAAAAGATACTATCGTCTTCCTGTGCCTGTTTTTTAGATTCGATTGCATACGCACGGCGTTTAACATTTTCTGGCAAGCTCAAAATTAATTTATCGCTGGGTATTTTCCAATCCGTAGTCAAATCGCAAAACTGCTTATAGGATACCATGCCAAGTGCCAATAACGCGCGATAAAACCGAAATTTCGCCTGTTCCATCAAATCAATCGGCAGAACGGGCGAGCCAGCCTCCGCCAATTCTGCCTTTATTGCGGTGACCAAAGCCTCTACATCATCCATAGGACAAAACCGCACGCAGGGGGCAAAATCACGGTTTTTGTCTTCATCACTGCCGCGTTCTGATACCACGCGGGCACCCAAGGACAACGCCTCTGATATCCGTGTGGTTTCCAAAAGCGCGTTTTCATAAAAATGGATATTGACGACAACGGGGGCGGAGCGGATAATATCGTGCATTTCCTCGCCATAAACATCACAAACGGATTTGACGCGGAATTCCTTGCCCAGCCGTTTTAAAATTTTATTACGGCGGGGATTATACGCGCCATAAAATAACACATCAAAATCGGGGGATTTAGCCACTGGTTTGGGCAGATAATCGGCGATTGGCGTGATGGTGAGCTCAAATATATCGCGATAGGATATGCCGTTATCCTGTAAAAACTGGATATTATTGCTGGAATAATCAAACACGGCCAGCGATTGCGTTAAATCATTCATATAGTCATCGGTGAACCAATCCGCCCGCCCGCTTTGTTCCAACTGAAAGATAATCCGCTTCATCGGCGGGGGTAAGCGGGTAAAGGCTTGCGGACACATCACAATGTAAAGATCATCGTTAAATTTAGATATATTACCGATAACAACCCGCACCCGTATATTAAGGACGGACAGCCAACGTTCCATTACACGGGCATTATATTCCACATGCCCGATTGCCATGATTGTGACGGTTTTCACTTTCATTAGTTTATTGTTTTTAATGATTTCATCGCGCATTTTGTCCAAGGACTTAGGTGTGAAATGCTGGCGGGCGGTGAAACCGCTATTAATCCAAGGGGCGAAATGCGGGCGCGGGCGAGTGTTTTTTTTAAAAACCAAGCGGTGAAAGATAGCCCGTGGTTGTTTCAAAGCCCCGTTGTTTTTAAACACCAATCGGCGCACCCATCCACGCGGGCGATGGTCGCTATGAAACGCGAGCTTTTGGGGTGAAAAATGGCGCAAGTGCGTTTTCCTTTTTATCATACCCTATACCACATTTGGACGAGACGTAAAGATTAAAAACCCGCGAGGCATAAAAAAACGCACGCCCGTTGGTGTTCGGGCGTGCGCGTCCTTTTCTTTGAAAAGGTTTTTTTAAGATGGCGAGCCAGCGCGAAGACGCGCCCGCTCACCTTTTTTAATTAGGGGCTAGGAGCGGTGCGTGTAACAGCAAAGCCACCAGCATAACCAGTCGCGCCTGTTCCATCTGAACCAGAGCTATGGAATGCACCAACCGCCCCACTTGCACCGATAAGACCTGTAAGAGTCCCAAGTCCAACCGTAGAAGGGCTACCAGAAGTAGCAGTCGCGGCGGTAAGCGCCAAGGCAGCAGCATCACGTGCAGCACCATCATTAGCATTACCAGTCGCAAAGTCACTATACAGAACATTACCAGTTATCACACCAGCAGCATTATATGTACCTGAGATGTAATAAGATGTATCACCAGCAGCGGTAAATGTATCTGTATTATTATTCGCAGGAACAAGAGCCGTGATTGTATTACCATCAGTTGTACCGAAAGTAACCGCCAGCGTGAAAGTTGTTCCAGTGGTTGTATGATCCGGATTACCGACCGCTCCAAAAGTTCCGCTCCAAGTACCACCAACAGTTGCTGCTGTCACAGGTTTGCCTAGATTTGTGTCACTATGGATACCTGCCAGATAAAATGCATTAGCACCATCAACAGTCTCAAAGAATGTCGCACCACCAGCACCTGCTGAAAGGCTAACAATTACAGGAACAACCACAGGGGATAGAGCTGTGAAATCTAATACATCAGTTCCAGTACTAGCCAAGAAAGCATTCGCAGTTGCGACACCGACTGTTGTAGTAGCCGAAGACCAAGCAGCATATGCAACATCTGCAATATACGGAGCACCAGTGTCACCAGTTATAGCAGCAAGTACAGTATCTGGAGTCTTTGATGCAACAAAACCACCAGCATAACCAGTTAAGCCTGTTCCATCTGTACCATCGCTATGGAATGCACCAACCGCTCCAGTTGCACCGATAAGACCTGAAAGAACACCACGTCCATTCGTAGCAGTACCAGTCGCACCAGTTGCAGTCGCGGTTTCAAGAGCCGTTTCTGCAAGAGCAAGCGAAGTAGCAGCATCAGTACCCGCAGAATAATCACCAAAAATGATATTCCCAGTTACCACACCAGCCGCATCAAATTCACCTGTTAGGTAATAAGACATAGCGTCAGCCGCAAATACAGTATCAGCAGCAGTAGTACCAGCCGCTATATGAGCAGAGATTGTAGTCGTGTCAAAATCAACACTAAGAGTGAATGCTTTTCTAGTTGCATGATCATCATCACCGATTGCTTGGAACAAACCTGCCCAAGTGCCCTCGGCTGTTGTTGATGTTAAAGGCGCACCCAAATCCGTGGTATTATGCAAACCTGCAAAATAACGCCTTAAGCCAGCATCACCATTGTGAGCGAATGCAACACCATTGGTGTCTGCTCCACCCAATTGTACACCAGCAGTACCAGCACCACCAACACCACCAGCAGGAGATCCTGAAGTACCAGGGCTACCAGTAGCACCCTTAGTTGCAGCTAGAACCACAGTATTAAGGTTAATTGCTACAGTGTTTGCTGTTAGTGCAGCAATGCCTAATCCAGCCGTATCACCAGCGACAAAACCATTTGCGGTTGTTGCTGTTACTAACGTAACGTCATCAGAACCAGACCAATCAGCATATACAGCGTTAGGGTTAGTACCGCCAGCATTTGGAAGTGCTGATACAACAAAGCCACCGGCAAAACCAGTCGCGCCGTCGCCATCTGAACCAGAGCTATGGAAGCCACCAACTGCACCTTGTACACCGATAAGACCTGAAAGAACCCCAAGTCCAACCGTTTGTGGGGCAGTCGGAGCAGTCCCAGTCGCGGTAGTAAGCAATCCTGCAGCAGCCGTACGGGCAGCCCCATCATTAGCAGCAGCCGAGAAGTCACCATAAAGAACATTACCAGTTATCACGCCATTCGCATCATAATTACCTGAGATGTAATAAGATGTGCCAGTAGCGGTAAATGCATCAGCATTAGTATTCGCGCTAACAAGAGCCGTGATTGTACGGGCTGCATCAGTCGTACCAAAGGTAACCGTAAGAGCAAATGTTTTGGAAGCAGTTGCATAAGTACCAGCAGCACCGATCGCTTGGAACAAACCATTTTCCCAAGTTGCGGAAGCACCCGTCGTTGGAACAGGCACACCCAAATCTGTGCCAGCAACTACACCTGCAAAGTAACGCAAATTAGCAGCAGTGGTGTCACCATTGTTGGCGAATGCCACACCATCGGCGGCATCACCACCCAAAGTTTCCTCAGTACGCGTAATATCAGGGGCGGTGCCAACTGCGACTGCAACCACAGAGGCTAGGTTAAGAGTTGTAGCCGTTACACCAGTAGGTAGATTTGCTAGAGTCGCTGCCGTAGCTGTTGTACCTGTTGTCGCTGCCACACCTGCCAAAAAGGCATTTGCGGTTGTGACAGCTGCAACTGTTACATCGTCTGACCCAGACCAATCACTATAAGTGACCGTATCTGCGGGCGGGGGTGTAGTCGTGGTCCCAGTAGGCGCCGCGGCTTTTGTGCCTCCGCCACAACCCGCAGTAATAGCAACAAGGCTACTAGCAAGGGTAAGCGTCAGCAATTTATTCGTTTTCAGTTTCATTTTTTCATTTCCTTTTGATTCGAAAAGTTTACGATTTATTTCGAATTGTTTTAATGTGCGCGACAAAAACAATTCATCGCATGTGTAAGGGCAAGCTACACGCTTATTTAACAAATGTTAAGTAGTTTTTGATACTTTCAAGCTCTTTTTAATGCTTTTTATGCATTTTTGTGGCAAAATTCACACATATTTGCCCGAATCACTGTGTTTATACTATGTAAATCTGTGAAAAATCGTGAAAATTTTGGGAAATTCGCGTTTTTTCACAATCTTTCTTCATAATCTTATCACAACCTACAATCACAGTCTTCCGTGGCAATGCTTGAATTTCTTACCCGAATCGCACGGGCATCTATCATTCCTGCCGATTCCCGCGAATTTTTTCTTATTTTCAAGATGGGGATTCGGGGTATCCCCGCCCGATTCGCCCCCAGATTCGCCTAACCGCGCCTCGCCTTCCAAATCACCCGTCTCTTCCATCTGGCGACGCATCATGTCTTGCTGTTCTTCTGGCGTGGGACGGCGGACAATCGCCAAAGTACGGGTTAAATCCGCCCGCAAGCTATCCAGCATGGTTTCAAACAGGGCAAACGCCTCGGTCTTATATTCATTTAACGGATCACGCTGAGCATACCCGCGCATCCCAACAACCGAGCGCAAATGTTCCAAGCTGAGCAAATGCTCGCGCCATTTCAAATCAATCGTCCGCAATAAAAAGTGTTTTTCCGCGTTGCGCATGTCATCCGCGCCGATATCAACAGCCTTTCGCGCCATCATCTCATCGGCTTGGTGGGCGATTTTTTCACGCAAATCGTCTTCGTTCATACCCTCCTGTTTCACCCATTCTTCAATCGGGAAATCCACGCGGAACGTATCACGCAGTTGGGTTTGCATTGATTCCACATCCCATTGCTCGGCATAGCCACCCACGGGAATCGTGTCATCCAAAATATCGTCAATCACCTCATACCGCATGTCTTTCACGATTTCGGACAGGTTTTCCACCTGCATAATCGTGCGCCTTTGTTCAAAAATAACCTTGCGCTGGTCGTTCATAACATCATCAAATTTCAAAAGCTGCTTGCGAATATCAAAATTACGCGATTCCACTTTGGCTTGGGCTTTTTCCAGTGATTTATTGACCCAAGGATGGGTTATAGCCTCGCCCTCCACCATGCCCAAACGCCCCAACATGGAATCCAGTTTGGTAGAGCCGAAAATCCGCATCAAATCGTCTTCCAATGATAATAAAAACGCCGACCGCCCAGGATCACCCTGCCGTCCAGACCGCCCGCGTAGCTGATTATCAATCCGCCGAGATTCATGCCGTTCTGTCGCCAAAACATACAGCCCGCCTGCCTGCAGAGCCTTTTCCTTATCTTGCGCGATATCCGCCTTTATTGATTCCGCCAGCGCGGTTTCATCCACGTTTTTCTTATCGCCTATTTCTGCGCGAAGGCGCATTTCAAAGCTCCCGCCCAGTTGAATATCCGTACCGCGACCCGCCATGTTCGTGGCGATAGTCACCGCCCCCGATACCCCTGCATTGGCAACGATAGAGGCCTCCTGTTCATGAAACCTTGCGTTCAAAACATGGTGGGGAATGCCGTTTTTCTGCTGGGCGAGGGTTTCCAAAGCCGTTGCATCCTCAATAAACGGGGCGGCTTCTTTTTCTTTGTAAGTCTCTGCCAAGGTTCGCAATTCCTTTGCCATGCGTTTTAATTCGGCGGGTTTTTTCAATAACTCCGACAAGTATTCGGATTTTTCAATGGAAACCGTGCCGACCAGAATCGGTTGCCCTTTCAAATGCGCCTTAGCTATTTCACAAATCACGGTGCGGTATTTTTCCGCCGCGGTGCGGTAAATCGCATCATCATCATCAATACGACAAATCGGCTGATTTGTTGGGATTTCCACAACGCCTAGCCCGTAAATCTGCCCGAATTCTTCGGCTTCGGTCTGGGCTGTCCCCGTCATCCCCGCCAATTTATCGTATAAGCGGAAGTAATTTTGAAAGGTAATGGACGCAAGCGTGGAGTTTTCTGGTAAAATCTCCACCCCCTCTTTCGCCTCTACCGCCTGATGCAAGCCATCACCCATACGCCGACCCGCCATCATGCGCCCCGTGAATTCATCAATCAAAACAACCTTATTATCGCGGACGATATAATTCTGGTCTTTTTTATACAAGGTATGGGCGCGGAGGCCGTTGTTAATATGATGAACCACGCTGGTGCTTTCGGGATCATAGAGCGATTGACCTTCGGGCAGAACCCCCATCTCTAACAACGCCGCCTCGATAAAATCGTTGCCTTCATCGGTTAAATTGACGCTCCGCGATTTTTCATCCAAAATATAATGGTCTTCGGTTAATTTTGGGATTAGAGCGTTTAGGGTTGTATAAAGCTCTGACCTATCCTCGGCCTGTCCCGATATAACCAAAGGCGTTCGGGCTTCGTCAATCAGGATACTATCCACCTCATCCACTATTGCATAAAAATGCTCGCGTTGCATCATTTGCGATAGGTCGGATTTCATATTATCGCGGAGGTAATCAAAGCCCAGCTCGTTATTCGTGGCATAGGTCACATCCGCCAGATAGGCCGCGCGTTTATCGGTTTCAGACATATTGGGAACGGCAACCCCCGTTTCCATGCCTAAGAAAGCATAAACCTGCCCCATCCATTCGGCATCGCGCCGTGCCAGATAATCATTAACCGTGACAACATGCACGCCTTTGCCCATCAGGGCGTTAAGATACACGGGGAAAACGCCAGCTAGGGTTTTGCCTTCGCCTGTTTTCATCTCTGATATATTGCCTTTATGCAGGAATATCCCGCCCAAAAGCTGCACATCGTATGCACGGAGTCCCAAGGTACGCAGGGCCGCCTCTCGCACTACCGCAAAAGCCTCAACCAGTAAATCATCCAAAGTCGCACCCTGTTCCAATCGCGCCTTAAACGCAGGGGTTTTGGCCTGTATTTCCTCGTCAGATAGGGCGGATATTTCAGGCTCCATCGCGTTAATAGCCTTAACAAGACCGCTTTGCGTCTTTAACATACGCCCATTATGCGTGCCGAACAGTTGTCCGAAAACCGAATCAAACCCTAACATTTTCTTTGCTCCAATCACAAAATAAAAACTTTTACCGCTTTTGCCTTGCCTCTATATCCTAATCATAGTAGATAGGCAAGTATTCAAATAATAAAAGGACTTGGTAAATTTATGACACTCTCACGACGGGCAATTTTTGGAATGATAACCTTGCTGGGCTTGGCTCTGGCGGGTTTTTATGTGTTTTCACAAAACGGTGGGAAGCCGTTTAATGGCGGTACGCTGGAGGCTAGCAGTGTTCTGGCAACGGTCAATGGCACGGATATTACCGCAGGACATTTGATTGTTTTGCTGGATGATTTGCCCGCGCAATACCAAACGTTGGAGGATGATGTTTTGTTTAACGCTCTGCTGGAACAGATAATTGAACAGACGTTACTGCAACAACAGATGGTCGCGGGGGATTTACGCGGGGAAATCCTTATCGCCAATAAAGTGCGTAATACCACGGCAAGCTATGTGATAGAGGGGATAGTGGGGGAGGCTATAACCCCCGATATGATACAGACGGCTTATGATAAAGAATACGGTGCGGGTGGGGAGCAGGAGTACTCGGCCGCGCATATTTTAATGGATACGGAGGATGAAGCGAAGGCGATTATCCTTGAGCTGACCGCAGGTGCGGATTTTGCCGAATTGGCAAAGGCTAAATCCACTGGCCCTAGCGGGGCGAGTGGTGGTGATTTGGGCTGGTTCGGTGCGGGTGCGATGGTTGCCCCGTTTGAGGCGGCGGTTCTGGCGTTGGAGGTGGGCGGTATATCGCCCCCCGTGCAAACCCAATTCGGCTGGCATGTTATTATTTTAAAGGATGTGCGGGAGGTTGCACCACCGCCGATTGCTTCTGTAACAGAAAAAATCGCAGGACAGATAAGCGGATCTATTGTGGAAAACCATCTGCAAGTCCTACGGAGCCAGTCACAAATAACCCGTCATGTGGAGGGGCTGGATCCCGCCTTTATCCGCAATAATGATTTGGTGGAATAGGTGGATAGTCGGCATTATGGACTCATCTGTGAAAAACTCTGGGAAAATCGCACCTTTGGCAAGTGAATTTCCCCCTATTCCCCCAATAGAGGGGATACGATTCGCCACAGGTTCGGCAGGGATCTCGGCAGGGATTACCTATAAAAACCGCGATGATGTGGTGCTGATACACGCCTGTGCGGGCAGTCAAATTGCCGGGGTTTTTACCCGTTCGGCAACGCGGGCGGCCTGTGTTTTGGATTGTCAGAGCAAACTGCCATCTAGCACCGATAACGCCGATAGTGCGATAGGAATCGTGGTGAATTCGGGCAATGCCAATGCTTTTACGGGGGCGCGAGGACAGGCGAGCGTGGCGGAAATCGTCCGCACAACCGCCGATGTTTTGAAAACCGAGCCAAGCCGTATTTTCACCTCTTCCACGGGGGTTATTGGCGAACCACTAGACCCCGCGCCGATATGCGCGATGTTGCCCGATTTACACGGCAATTTGCGCGATAGCGGGATTGAACCCGCGGCACGGGCGATTATGACCACCGACACCTTTGCCAAGGGCGCGTTCCGCCAAATCACCATAGATGGACAGCCCATACTTATCGGCGGTTTTGCCAAAGGCTCTGGCATGATTGCCCCTGATATGGCAACCATGCTGGCGTATATTTTCACCGATGCACGGGTGGCGCAACCCAAACTGCAAGCTATGCTGTTGGGCGAAAATGAAACCAGTTTTAACGCGATTAGCGTTGATGGCGATACCTCCACCTCTGACGCTTTAATGATGATTGCCACGGGCAAATCGGGCGTGGATGCCAGCGATAGTGCAGTGTTCCGCACCGCCTTGGGCGAAGTCATGCGCGAATTGGCGCAGGCGATTGTCCGCGATGGCGAGGGCGCAACAAAGCTAATAACCATAAAAATAACAGGTGCAACCAGCCCGCAATCAGCAAAAATCATCGCCCAGAGCATCGCAAACTCCCCCCTTGTTAAAACCGCAATCGCGGGCGAAGACCCGAATTGGGGACGGATAGTCATGGCGGTGGGCAAGGCAGGACAGCCCGCCGACCGCGATAAATTACGGATTTGGTTTGGCGATATTTTGGTGGCAGAACACGGCGCGGTGGCGGGCGGTTATGATGAGCAAACCACCGCCGATTATATGAAAAACGAGCGGATTAGTTTGCACGTGGATTTGGCGATTGGCACGGGCGATTTCACCATGTGGAGCTGTGATTTCACCCACGATTATATCCGTATTAACGCGGATTATCGCTCGTGACTTTGGTCTTGGTTGTGGCAGCCGTGCTGATTGATGCGGACGGGCGGGTGCTGTTGGCGCAACGTCCAAAGGGCAAATCAATGGCGGGGTTTTGGGAATTTCCGGGTGGGAAATTGCAGGCGGGCGAAACGCCAGAGTCCGCGTTGATACGCGAATTAAATGAAGAACTGGGAATTCACACTTGGGATTCCTGCCTTGCCCCGATTAGCTTTGCCAGCCATGCTTATACGGGTAAAGATGGGGGTAAAGATGGGGATTTTCACCTGCTTATGCCCGTTTTCGCCTGTCGCAAATGGGAGGGTATAGCGAAAGGACGCGAAGGGCAGAGCCTTGCGTGGGTTTGGCCAAAGGATTTGAAAACCTATCAGATGTTACCCGCCGACGCACCCCTAATCGCGGTTTTGCGCGATTGGTTGTAGGTTTAAACCCACCCCGCCAGCTCTGTTTGAATAATATCGCACAGCACATCAATATGGGATTTTTGCGCGTTCAAACAGGGGATATAGGTGAAATCCGTACCGCCCGCGTGGATGAAACTATCCCTGATTTCCTCATTAATCTCTTCCAGCGTTTCAATACAATCGGCAGAAAACGCAGGGGCAATCACGGCAATTTTGCGCTGCCCAGCCCGTGCCAAATCCGCCACGCACTCGACCGTGGAAGGTTCCAACCAATCTTCTGGTCCAAACTTGGATTGAAAAGAGGTGACGATTTGCCCATCCTCAAACCCCAGTTTCTCACGCAACAACCGCGAAGTTTTCTGGCAATGGCAATGATACGGGTCGCCCTTTTGCGTCAAATACCGTTTCGGCAACCCGTGATAGGAGGCAACCAAAACGGGCGTATAATCCAACCCAGCATAATGCTCGCGAACCGTCCCCGCCAGTGCGTCAATATAATTCGGGCGGTCAAAATAAGGTGGCACGGTGCGAATCGCGGGGGCGTGCGGCATAGTCATCAGGGCGCGAAACGCTTCGTCATTCGCCGTGGCGGTGGTCGCGCCCGCGTATTGCGGGTAAAGCGGGAAGAACAGGATTTTATCCGCCCCTTGGGCTTTCATTTGTTTTATCACGGTTTTTATCGCGGGGGAGCCGTAACGCATGGCGAAATCGGTGATGATTTTATCGCCGTAAAGTTTGGCTAGGCGGGTTTTGATGGCGTGCGTTTGGTCTTTGGTGATGGTTAAAAGCGGGGATTCATCCGCCTCTGTGTTCCAGATAGAGCGATAGGCCGCCCCCGATTTGGACGGACGCGTGGTTAGGATAACCGTTTGTAGCAAGGGTTGCCAGAGGAACGGGCTGTAATCTATCACACGGCGGTCGGATAGGAATTGGTTCAGGTAGCGGCGCATTGACCAATAATCCGTAGCCTCTGGCGTGCCGAGGTTGCAGATAATCACGCCGATTTTTTGCGGGGGGATGGGGGGGTGGTCTGGCGGTGCGTTTTTAGTCATTGTCTATTAAAAAAATTATATCAAATCGCCTTTATGCCTGTTTTCATTTTTCTTTTGGCGAAGCGTAGGGGGATGAATGAAACTCTTGCCGTCTATGATTTCTTGTGATGTTAAAATTTGAACTTTATTAAAAGATTGCTCTGCTATCCCATCCTCGGTTTTTAGTTCATAATTTAGTAACCCACCCGCTTCAGCTTTGTTTATCATTTCGGCTGATGGGTCTCTATCCAAAATCAAACCGCCCATAGTAGCATTTTCTTGTTGCATTGTTCCTCGAAGCTCCCGCACCATAGCAGGACTGCATTGCTTACCTGTTTTAACGCTAAATACCATTTTACCCCATTTTTCCTCACCTAAATGAATTGTTAATTCACCATCAACACCACCATCACCGCTTTTTCTTGGATTGGGAAACCCATTAATACGGCGAATTAACCAGTCTTGTTTTTCATAAGCATTTAATCTTTCATATTCCCGCATAGTTTCTGGGTTGGTTTCATGGGTGTCATATTCGCATCGTTCTGTTAGATAAACCTTTCTCATCTCTTTAATTCGGGCTTCTATTTCATTAACCGCGTCACCGCTTATATCAATGCCTATCCATTTTCTACCAAGCTCTATAGCCGCAGCAATGCTTGTTCCACAACCACAAAAAGGGTCTAAAATTAAGTCATTTTCATTACTAGATACTTTTACAAAATTCCTTAACAATTCTAGTGGTTTTTGAGTTTCATAACCCCTTCTTTCGTTTTTTCTGGCATAATCAATTTGCACCCAGTCTCTAGGGGGCACTTTATTTGTTAGGGTTTGCCTATAAACGCCGTGGGTACCTTCTTTACTTTTGGGGGCAAAACCCCCACCTTTTGTATATCTTAACAGGTAAGACTGACCGTCATCATCAAGAAAACGCGACATTGCTTTCATTGATGATTCTTTATAGGGAGTTGCTATAGTCTCCCAATTAAATGTCATCTTTTTACCTTTTGAATAAAAAAGGATATTGTCATGCTTTCTGTTATATGCCGTTTTTTTTAGCTCTCTACCTTCATAAATCCAGATAATTTCATTTCTAAAATTATGTCTGCCAAAAATTCCATCCATTATTATTTTGATATAGTGGGAAACATTGCCATCGCAGTGAAAATAAATTGAACCTTCTGGTGCTAATATCTTCTTCATCAGAATCAAACGTTCAGTCATATACATAAGATAATTTAATAGTTTTTTATCATCAGCTGTTCCGTCTGATAAAACACGCACCCACGCCTTAATGAATTCCTTGAATGATTCTGGGATGTCATTCAAGCTTCTTATTAAATCAACAAAATCTAACTGTAATTGGTGTGCTCTTTCAGTAAAATTCCACATATCGTGGAATGCTTTTTGCTGTGCTGATATTCCGCCATCGTCAAAAATCATATTATAAACACGGCTACTATTGAAAGGCGGGTCTAAATAAATCAAATCTACTTTTATACCCTCTTCTATCAGGTCTTTTAAGATACTTTTGCAATCACCCCTATACAGCCTGTTTCCAGTATCAGTCATTCCTAAAACTCCGTTTTTTATTTCATAATAGCAAATGTTATTACATAAACTAACACCGCTTTAATGATTTTTTTGACCTTTTGTCAAGCAATTTTTTGATAACTGACTACTGCCTATCCACAATTCATAACTAATAACTAACAACTAATAACTAATAACTAACTATTTACAATTCCCACTTTCCACACTATACCCACGCCATACACCACAATAACTCTCTTTAAAAAAGGAAACCCAAACTATGAAAATGACAACTGAAGAAGCCTTCGTAAAAGTCCTGCAAATGCACGGTATTGAGCATGCCTTTGGTATTATCGGCTCTGCCATGATGCCTATCTCCGATTTATTCCCAACGGCGGGGATTACCTTTTGGGATTGCGCGCACGAGTGCAACGCGGGCATGATGGCGGATGGTTTCACCAGAGCCTCTGGCAAAGTCTCCATGATGGTCGCACAGAACGGCCCGGGCATTACCAATTTTGTCACCCCCGTTAAAACCGCGTATTGGAATCACACGCCTCTGCTGCTGGTCACGCCCCAAGCCGCCAATAAAACCATCGGTCAAGGCGGGTTTCAAGAGGTGGAACAAATGGCTCTGTTCCAAGACATGGTCGCCTATCAGGAAGAAGTCCGCGACCCAACCCGTATTGCTGAGACTCTAAACCGCGTTATTTTGCAAGCCAAACGCGCCTCTGCCCCCGCGCAAATAAATATCCCTCGTGATTTCTGGACGCAAGTCATTGACATCACCCTGCCCCAAATTGTCGAATTTGAACGCCCTTCTGGTGGGGCGGAGGCTATCAGTAAAGCCGCCGCTATGCTGTCATCCGCCAAATTCCCCGTTATTTTGAACGGCGCGGGCGTGGTTTTATCAAACGGCATAGCCGCCACGGCCGCCCTAGCCGAACGGCTGGACGCACCCGTCTGCTGTGGTTATCAGCATAATGACGCTTTTGTCGGCACGCACCCTTTGTTTGCTGGACCTTTGGGCTATAATGGCAGCAAGGCTGGGATGGAGCTGATTAGCAAAGCCGATGTTGTGCTTGCGCTCGGCACGCGGTTGAATCCGTTTTCCACCCTGCCTGGCTATAATATCGATTACTGGCCTGCCAATGCGCAAATTATCCAAGTCGATATGAACCCTGACCGTATTGGCCTGACCAAACCCGTTACCGTTGGGATTGTCGGGGATGCAAAGAAAGTCGCGGTAGCCTTGCTGGACGGCTTGACCGATACTGCGGGCGATACTGGGCGCGCCGCCCGTAAGGAAACCATCGCACAAACGAAATCCGCTTGGGCGCAGGAATTGACCTCTATGGATCACGAGGATGACGACCCTGGCACGACTTGGAATAAACGTGCGCGAGCCGATAAACCCGATAATATGTCGCCGCGTATGGCGTGGCGGGCGATTCAAAAATCCCTGCCAAAGGACGCGATTATCAGCTCTGACATTGGCAATAATTGCGCGATTGGCAATGCCTATCCCAGTTTTGAACAAGGGCGTAAATATTTAGCACCTGGTCTGTTTGGTCCTTGTGGCTATGGCTTTCCCGCGATTGTCGGGGCAAAGATAGCCTGCCCTGATGTGCCTGTCGTTGGCTTTGCTGGCGATGGAGCGTTCGGCATTTCCATGAATGAAATGACGGCTGTTGGGCGGGGCGAATGGCCTGCGATAACTATGATAGTCTTCCGCAATTATCAGTGGGGTGCGGAAAAACGCAATACCACACTGTGGTTTAATGATAATTTTGTCGGAACGGAGCTGGATGAAGAGGTCTCTTACGCCGCGATTGCCCAGGCCTGCGGGTTGATTGGTGTGCAGGTTGCCACGATGGACGCGTTAAGCGATGCTTTGGCAGAGGCTGTTACCGCGCAGATGAAAACGGGCAAAACCACCTTTATTGAAGTTTTGTTAAACAAGGAACTGGGTGAGCCGTTCCGCAGGGATGCGATGAAAGCCCCCGTGTCTGTCGCGGGGATTAGCAAGGATGATATGCGCAAGCAGTAATGATATGTGCGGGCAAGTGGCGGTGAATTGATAAACACAATTCACCGCACACGGCTTAACTGCACCATCAAAATCGCCCCCATAACGATAACAACGCCGATTATATCGTAAATCCCCAGTGGCTCGCCCAAAATAACCGCCGCCGTTGCCACCCCGAAAAACGGGTTTAAAAAATGGAAAGTCGCGGCTTTCGTTGCCCCAATCCTATTCACCAGCATAAACCAAATAATCGTTGCCACCGCCCCGGGCATCACTATCGTATAGGAAAAGGCAACAATCATCGTTGCCGACCAGTTAATCACCCAATCCTCAAACACCATCGCAGGTATGGCAAGACTGGCCGCACCAATCAGCATTTGCAACCCCACGACAATCAGCAAATTACTGCCAGAGGAAGCACCACGTACCGCCAAAGCCGCCACCGCCAAGGCAACCACAGCAATAATACACAGCCCAGTACTGACGATATCCGCACCTTGCGTCACCCGTTGCGCCATAATTAAAATCACGCCCGCAAAGCCCAAACACAGCCCGATGATACCCATAGGCGCGATACGCTCACGATACACACCAAAGGCTATCAGCCCAACAACCAGTGGCAAGGCACTGGCTATGATAGAGGCAAACCCTGCCTCCAGCGATTGAATCGCGATAAAATTAAGCCCCAGATAAATGGTATTTTGACAGATGCCAAACAAAATAACCGCCCGCCATGGAATCGTGGCAAACCGCAGCCTTTGCCCAAGGGCAAAGCCAATCGCCAGCACCAAAATGCCAGAAATTAAAAATCGCAGGGATAGAATAGTCAATGGGGGCGCGTCTTGGACAATAATCCGCGCAGAGGTAAAGGCGGACGACCAAATCAGGGCAAAGCTCAACCCCATAAAAAATGATTTAATGTCCATGGTACCCCGAATCAAAAAGGCCGCACCTGGGCGCGGCCTTTTCAAAATATCTTCAAACAAACTAGGGGTTAATTACATCTTTCAATGCTTTTGCAATTGTCACCTTAGCCACGCGATCGGCAGCTTTTTCAAACTGTTCGCCGGTAGCAGGGTTACGCACCATCCGTTTTGGCCGTGCGCGACACTGAAATTTACCCAATCCTGGGATTGTTACAGCACCGCCTGCGGCGACTTCTTTTGATACGGCTTCAGCAAGAGCGTCAAGAAAACGTGATACGTCTACTTTATTTGCGCCAGTTGCGTCAGAAAGGTTAGCAACTAGTTGTGCTTTGGTCATTGGTTTTTGAGCCATTGATATACTCCATCATTGTAATAATGCACAGAAAAATTCTGTGCTTTGGTGCGGTCATATAACAATATGTTGCGGTATAGAGCAAGTCAAAATACCCATAAAATGATGTTATTTTCTAAAAAATACGCTATTTTATTGATTTTTTTGCTAAATTTTGGATTTTTTACACAATTTATTGATTTTTTTAGGAAAATTTGTGACGGATGATTCATTTGACTTTATCCATGTTTTCGCTATAATCCGTCTTAGCAATAATCATAGAGACTCCGCAGTTATAAAACGCTGTCGGGTCACCACTCAATACAAAAGCCATTTTTACGGGCATTTTTTGCTTGTGGGATTGGTAAATAGGTGGAAACTTTTCTCTGTGATTGTTGCAATGGCCCGATACGGTGTGGGAGCGGTGGGCAAAATCTTGCCCACTAAACGCGCATAAAACGGAAATAAAACAGAAGTAAAACGGCGGAAAATAATAATTTCCAAAAATTTACTTCTTGTAAAACTTTTTAATCCAAACCTATGGCTTGGATACTATTTATTTAAAGGGGAACAGAAATATGAAATTTTCATGTAAAATACGGGGCGAGGCGATGGTTATCTCGCTGGACGAGCCACGATTTGTCGCGGCGGAATGCTCGGCTTTCAAACAAACGCTGAAAACACTGGTGGATCAGGGGGCGGATTGGATTATCCTAGACCTCCGCGCGGTGGAGTTTATGGATAGCTCTGGGCTTGGCTCGTTAATATCGCATCTTAAATACACGGGGGAGGAACGCAGATTTTACCTATCAAGCCTAACCCCCAGCGTGGCAAAGATGTTTGCGCTAACCCACATGGACACGGTTTTTGCGATTTATGACGATATTTCGGCGGCCTTGGGCGCGCCCGATGTGCCATCGGTCTAACCCATGGGACAGGCGAACCTGTGTAGTGCACCCCGCCAATTCAAGCGGCAGTTTAACGCGGATTTTGCCTCCGCCACGGATATTTTGACCCAAACGCAAGCGTGGTTGACCGCGCAAAATATCCCGCCCGTGGTTATTGAGGATACGTCCATTGTATTGGTGGAGGTTTTTAACAATATCATCCAGCACGCCTATGGATTTAACACCCCCGCGAACGCCAAGATTGATTTGGCTATGGTAATTGAAGACGACCAGATTTTCATTGATACTTACGATCGGGGCGCGGGGATGTTTCAAACACCCGAACCTTTGCGGATTGATTTGGCGAATTGCGAATTGGCGGATTTGCCCGAATCGGGGTTTGGCTGGGTGTTAATTGAACGGCTATCCAGTAAGGTTGTTTTTTCGCGTAGTGGTGGGCGCAATCATTTGCATATCTGCATTAAAACACCCAAAACCAGCTAAACCACACAATAAGCCCGCCTAGTATTACTTGCCAAACCCGCCCGATCACGCGGGCGGCGTCTATTATATCGGACGGTCCCAAATCGCTATGCCCGTATTCGTTGATATAGGGGGCGGTGAAAATCGCGCCCTTATACACCCGCGGCCCCGCCAATCGCACATCCAGCACCCCTGCCATTGCCGATTCTGGCCAGCCAGCGTTGGGCGAAGCGTGATGCCGAGCGTCCGCCCAGACGACTCGCCAAGCCACCGCCGACCAATGGGTTAGGCAAATCGCAACCGCGCAAACCCGTGCGGGAATCCAATTCATAATATCATCCAGCCGAGCCGCCCCCATGCCGAAATCTCTGTAATCATCGGTTTTATAGCCAATCATGCTATCGGCGGTATTAACCATTTTATAGCAGATAAGCCCGCCAAGCCCACCGACACAATACCATAAAATCGGGGCGAGGACTCCGTCAGAGAAATTTTCGCTGCAGCTTTCAATCGCGGCACAGGCGACTCCGTTTTTATCCAAATCTTTGGTTTCACGCCCGACGATATGGGCGACAGCGGTGCGACCGTTTTCTGTGCTGGCTTTCAGCGAGTCCGCCACGGCAACCACATGGGTGATTAAACTGCGATAGCCCAGCAAAACCGCGACAACCACGACATCCAAAATACCGTAGGGGGAGATTTGCTCGATGCCCGCGCCTAGGGCAAAACTGCCCGTGGCTAGGGTTATGATAACGACAATTCCCTTGGCTCTGCGGGCGCGTCCGCGATTAAAAATTTTATTAAGCAGGGCAATCAACCGCCCCATGAGGACAACAGGATGGGGGAGTCTTTGCCATAATGGTTTCGGCTCGCCCATTAAGCTATCCAATATCATCGCGGCGATAAGGATTGTGATTGGGGTCATGAGGGGAATCATTTTATGCTCCTATTTGTGACCTGTAAGGCGGTTTCTAAAGCTGTTTCTAGCCTTTGCCAGTTGGCAGGTGTATCGGCGGGCAGGCCAAGGCGAATCCAATTTGGATTATAGGAAAACACCCGCGACCAGATGGAATGTTTGGCAAGCTGATGTTTTAACGCAGGGGCGTTTTTGCATTCATACAAGCGAAATAAATCAGTACCGCCAATCGGTGATAATCCGTTTGCCGTGGCAATCTCATCCAACCGCCCCGCGTTTTTATGCAGCCTAGCACGGGTATTATCCGCCCAAGTGGTATCTTGCAGAACCCCTGCTCCGATAATTTGTGCCGGACCAGAAATCGCCCAAGGACCCAGCAGGCTATCCAGCCGTTTCATCAACGCGGGTTGCCCGATGGCAAAGCCCAGCCGTAACCCCGCCAGACCCCAGAATTTCCCCAAGCCCTTTAGCACAATGACATTATCATATCGCGTCAAATCTATCAGCGATTTGTTGGGGGTTAAATCGCAAAAACTCTCATCAATCACGACAAGACTCGCGGTTTTAATATCGGTTTTAATATCATTGGCGGACAGGCTGGCAAGCCCACCATCGGGGTTGTTTGGATGAACGATAATACGGACGGGTGCGGGAGTGTCCCCCGATTCTATCTGCCACCCTGCCGAGGTAAAAGCAGTGGCGTATTCGTTATAGGTCGGTGTATCAATACGGATTTGACGGGTGGAAACCAAAGCCTCAGCAACCCGTGGCAAGCTGGCGATAATCGCCGAAACCCCCGCGCTGGCAATTATCCCTGCCCCATCAGGCACCCCCCAAAATCCCCGTGCGAGGGAATACAAACGCGCGAGCCCATCCGCGTCAGGCAAACGATGCCAAGCCGTTTCAGGAATATCGGGTAAAGGATAGGGCGTGGGATTTATCCCCGTTGATAGGTCAAGCCAATCTTTTGCCAACCCGCCATATTCGGCAATCGCGGCATCTAGCCCGCCGCCATGTTCTCTGGCATGCTCCCTGCCATTTACGGGGGGCAAACCAGACATTAGACTTCGGCAAGAGGCTCTACAGGAATCCGCGCGGTGAAATGCCCCTTTACCGCCTCAGGCCATTGACGGAATGGCACCTGCCCGCTTTCGCTCTCACTATGGCAAATCGCGTAATCCACCACACCTTGCGCCGAATCGGCAGTCGGCTCAAACGCACTTAACACATAGGTCATTTTCCCCGCACCCTGTATTATCACATTGCACCCCGTGCGACAGCCCATCAAACACGAATGACGGCGCACTTGCACACCCGCTCGCCCAACAGCAGCCGCTTCCACCAGCCCTGCAAACACCTCCCCATCCGTTTGTTCGGGGGGAGTTTCGGGCTTTACTATATTGCAAGTATCACAAATCGTAATCAGGGTTGGCATGGCAAAACCTTATGTATGGAGCTTGTCTGCAAGCTCTTTTATCGCGTTTTGCACCAGCACATTTGATTGCGCGGGCGACAAATCTTTTTTAATAATATCACCAGCAACCTGCGTGGCGATTAACGCGGCATGGTCGCGTAGTTCCTTAATCGCGGCAGCACGGGCGGAATCAATCTGCTCATCCGCCGCTTTAAGACGGCGAGCGATGGATATTTTCAAATCCTGTTCGGCCTTTTGGGCGGCGTGTTTAGCCTCCTCCTGCGCGGTGGTTATGATATTTTCGGCTTTTATCTGTGCCTCTTTCTGCTTGCGTTCATAGTCCGCCAGAATGCCTTGTGCCTCTTCCCGCAGGGCGCGGACGGTATCCAGCTCTGCACGAATATCATCGGCGCGTTTATCCAACATGGTCATAACCAAGCTAGGCACACGCAAATATAACAACACGCCAATAAACAAAATAAAGGCAATACTAACGACAAAATCGGTGTTATTGAGGCTGAAAAACGGACCAGTCGCACCGAACGCAGGCGCGACAAAAGCAGGTGCGGTGAAAACGCACCCCCCCGCCAAAATAGTTTTTATGTAAGACTTCATCTGCATATCCTATTGTTCCAGTCGCGTGGCAACATGTGTTTTAATTTTCTTGGCATCGGCCAAGGCGGGCATCAAAGTCTCCACCAAATTATGGGCAACCGCCGCGGCGACTTCGGAGACCGATTCTTGGGCATTTTTGCGAATCGCCTGAATAGTCTTTTCCGATTCCTTTACCTTAGCCGCGATTTCGGTATCGGCAATAACCAACGCCTTATCCAATTCTTTTTGAATCTCTGCCTTTGTTTCTGCGATAATCTGGGCGGCTTGGCTTCGTGCTTCCTTTAACGCTTGGTTATAGGCGGCTTCCGCCTCCGTCACCTGCAAACGGATTTCTTCGGCACGGTTTAAATCCGCCTGAATAATACGCTGACGGTCGTGCAAAATCCCCGAAATCCGAGGCAAAGCCACGCGATTAAGGATAAAATACAAAACCACCAATGTTAAAACCAACCAAAAGATTTGATTGGGAAAGGTGGAAAAATCCAGCTGAGGCATGCCGACTGCGTGTTCTGTAGTTTCCGTTGCCATTATGAGTGTCCTTTATTTAAAGGTGCGCACGAGCAAACCCGCCCGCACCTGATGATTGATTTCAAAACGATTTATTGTGCGTACATAAGCAAAAGCGCAACAAGGAACGAGAAAATTCCCAAAGCCTCTGCAAACGCGATACCGATGAACATAGTTGCGGTTTGGCCTGCGGCCGCGCTTGGATTGCGCAACGCCCCTGCCAGATAATTCCCGACAACATGGCCCACGCCGACGGCTGCGCCGCCCATACCGGTACAGGCAAGGCCTGCACCAATTAACGCGCCCATTTGCACAAGATCTCCTTCTACTGCCATTTTCGTACTCCTTTTAATGATTGGATGGCTGATGTTTTATTCCTGCTAATGTACTGGATGCAGAGCATCGTTCAAATATACACAAGTAAGAATGGTGAAAACGTAGGCCTGAATACAGACTACGAGTGTTTCCAACCCATATACCGCCATAATAGCAATAATGGGAAAGGCGGAAAAGACTCCCAGTGCGCCAGCAAAGCCAGCGAACACTTTGATAACGGCATGACCCGCCATCATATTTCCTGCCAAGCGGATGGAATGGCTGATCGGGCGAACAAAATAGGATATAATCTCTATAATCGCCAGAATCGGGCGCAAGGGCAAGGGCGCGGATGAAATCCAAAACAACCCAAAGAATTTAAACCCGTTTTTGTAAAATCCCAGCATGGTAACCGCCAGAAAAACCGCCATAGCCATGGTGGCCGTGACCGCTATATGCGAAGTCGTGGTAAAGGCGGTGGGCAACAGCCCAATGATATTCGCCACAAGGATAAAGATAAACAGGGTAAAGATATAAGGGAAGTATTTCAGACCGTCTTTGCCCGCAATATCCTCGACCATTTTATAGACAAAGGTGTAGATGACTTCCGCCACGGATTGGCTACGCGTGGGGACAAGGGCGCGTTTGCGCGTGCCAACAACCAGCAGCATAACCACGGATAATACCGCCAGCCCCAGCCAGAGTGTAACATTGGACGGAGTAATCATGTTTAAGTCTTGCCCATCAAACAGCGGGCGCACCACGAACTGATCCATCGGGTGGATGTTAAAGCCTGATTTTTCTTCGACTGCCATGTCTTGGTTTTCCCTTTGGTTTGGGGGTTTTATGTCAATAAGGGGGTTATTAACAGTTTTTTGTGAAAGGTAAAGGGGGAAACTGCGTTTTTTTAGTTTTTAGTGATTAGGGGGGCGTTATTAGGGGGTCGTTATTTTCTCTTGTCTAATGTTTTTCATTCTGCTATGGTTAAAGACTAACAACAATTAAACAATTAAAAGAAAGTAAAACAATGCCAGCACTAAACACAATAGAATGTCGCCATACAAGACAAGATGGCACAGAGTCCCTCACGATTTACTCTGAAGACATTAAATACCGTTATTTATTAGAACGAATCTGGGATCCAGCCCCAGAAACTCCCGTTCTAATGTTCGTTATGTTGAATCCTTTAGCAGCAATACCAACAGCAGCATTGGTGCATAGTGACACTGCAATAGCAACATGTGAAAACAGGGCAAAAGAACACCATGATAATTTTGGTGGAACGCAATTTGGCGGATTTTGTGTGACAAACCTTTTTGCTTTTGTCCAGAAAGATAAAAATAATTACGAAAGAGTGGATGACCAGAGTGGTACAGAAAATCTTAGAATTATTGAAGAATACGCAAGAAGACCGAATACAACAATCATCTGTGCTTGGGGTAATGAATGCAATGATGATCGGTTTGCAGAACAGGTGGCGATAATAAAAAAATTGTTGGCGGGAACAGAACATCCTTTGCACCATCTTGAATCATTATCAAACAACCAGCCTAAACATCCAATCCATTTTACGTCTTCCGTAGATTTTAGTATATGGGCAGACTAACTTTTTATAAATTTTATTCGCTCGGCGGACAAACAGGTGCAAAACACTTTTTATACAGGGGATAATCTTTATATCCTCAACGGCATGAACAGTGAAACGGTGGATTTGATTTATCTTGACCCGCCGTTTAATTCCAAACGTATTTATTCTGCCCCATCAGGCAGTAAGGCCGCGGGGGCTTCGTTCAAGGATATATGGACTTGGAGCGATGTCGATACGGACTGTTTGGATGGGTTGGAAATTTACCCCGAGCTGATGGAATACATTTACGCAATCGGGAAAATCCATAGCACAGGCATGATGTCCTACATCACCTTTATGACCCAACGCATCATCCAAATGCACCGCGTATTAAAGGACACGGGCAGTTTATATTTACATTGCGACCCTGTGGCAAGCCATTATTTGAAAATCGTTTTGGATGAAGTCTTTGGGCAGAATAATTTTATGAACGAAATTATTTGGTGTTATAGGAAATGGACGAACACCGCCAATCTGTTTCAAAAGAACCATGATACTATTTTGTTTTATGCCAAATCGCGGGGCAATCATACATTTAATAAATTATTTGATACAGAAACATCGCAACGAAAACACTATCAAATCGGCTATCATACCAATGTTATCAAGGGGGTAAGGCAACTGATTGTTTATGACAGGGAAAAAGCCGCACGGAAAATAACCCACGGTGGGTATGATAAAATCGTTTATCGCGAAGACCAGCAAAAGGTGAGCATGCCTGATTTTTGGGAAATCCCCATTTTGAATTCGCAGGCGAAAGAGCGCACGGGTTATCCCACGCAAAAACCGCTGGCCTTGCTTCATAGGATTATTGAAGCGTCTTCAAACGCGGGGGATGTTGTGTTTGACCCGTTTTGCGGGTGTGCGACAACTTGCGTGGCGGCACAGCAAACGCAAAGGCAATGGATTGGTATTGATATAGAATCAAAGGCGGCAGATTTATTGGTGCAACGGCTCAGTGGAAAAAGCGATACAGGAGATAGAGATATATTGTTTAAGGATTTTATTCATACGGATAAAATTCCGCAACGAACCGATATTAAAGAGGAAAAACCCTCCGCCCCGATAAAAGACCGATTGTTTAAAGCGCAAAAAGGGCTGTGCAGTGGCTGTGAAAAACCATTTGATAGTGTCAATTTTGAAATTGACCATATCTTTCCAAAGAGCAAAGGTGGCGGGGATTATTATGAAAACTTTCAGCTATTATGTGGAAATTGTAATAGGGTCAAGGGCGACCGACCAATGGAGTATTTGGTGGCAAAACTCCGCGCCCGTGATGAGGTGATTAAAAACGTGTCGTATTGATTTTATTGCGCATCTTCGTTTTTCTTTTGTATCTCGCTCGCGGTGCGCATCATCGTGCGAATACCCGCGGCAAAGCCCAATAAGGTCAGCGGAATCATCAGCCAAGGCGTGGTGCCCAGCAGGCTATCCAGCCCAAAACCCACGCCAAATCCCAGCAAAACCCCGACAACCAGCTCTGTCACCATGCGCCAGCCAGCCTGCGCCGCGCTGTAATGGTTTTCCTCGGGCGGAGTGGGCGCGGGCGGGCGCAACGCTTTTATCTTATCTTCTAGCGTTTTCAGCGGGTCGTTTTTATCATTTTGCATCGGGCGACTATGCAGGGTTCAACGGGCAGAGTCAATGACGGCACGCGGTTTGTCACATAAAATCCATGGTTTGGGCGGTTTTTTGCTAATTTATTTGTAAAATGTCTTGCCAAAGGCGGGCAGAGGTGCTATTTGCACGCACATATACCGTGCGGTCCCTTCGTCTATCGGTTAGGACGCCAGGTTTTCAACCTGGAAAGAGGGGTTCAATTCCCCTAGGGACTGCCATTTTTCTGTTTTTATGTGTTGAGTTTGCCCTGCGGGGTCTTTTGTGCGTAGCCCCCGCTCTGCGAGCAGGGGGCATGCCAAAAGCCCGATCTATGCTTGGCAAAATCTGCGTAAATTAATGATTAGTGATTAGTGATTAACGGTGAATGATTCTTTATCTGCGCCCTCACTTCGGGGCAAGCCCCTGCGTTCGGGCTTCCCACCCGCCCACCCCTCCTGCGGAGAGCTGGACGGGTGATTTTTGGCTAAAACCTATCCAAGCATCTAGGCATAGCCTAAATAAATTTAGAAATAGCCTGCCACCAATTCCCAAGTATTCTTTGCAAATAATCCAATCTAACGTCTTGTTATTCCAGATAGTAAATTTATAGAATCATTATCATCTTGTAACCAAAGGGCTTTTGGCATGCTCCCACGAAGTGGGGGCTACGCACAAAAGACCACGCTGGTCGGTATCGCGCAAGCGATTACGAAGACCCGAAGGGCTATTTCTTCGCGCGATGCTTATGCGGAGCCCACAACCGTTTGTTTGTCAAATATAACAACAACGTCAGCAACCCCAAGAACGCAACACCCAAGAATCCAACCCGCTTACGCGCCGCCAAATGCGGCTCTGCCGTCCATTGCAAAAACGCCGCGACATCGGCCGCCATATACTTTGCATCATTACCGTGACCATCCGCGAACTCCACCTGTCCGTCCACCAAAGGCGGCGCCATAGCTATCCAGCCGCCAGGAAACGCCGTGTTTTCATAATAAAGCGTGCCTGCCTCCTCACGCTCCTTGCCCGTATAACCCGTCATGATAGCCAAAATATATTCCGCCCCGCCACTGCCGTAAATCAGCTTGTTTATACCCAGACCATAAGGCCCCTTAAACCCAGCCCTCGCCTTTGCCATTAACGACAAATCGGGGGCGTTTTCAACCGCGCTCAGGGGAAATTTATCGCTCGGCTTTGCCGTGCGGAAATCATCCAGCTCCGCGTCATAAACTTCGTAATTGGCGGCAAAAGCCTTCACTTGATCCGCGCTTAAATGCGGTCCACCCTCATCCCCCAGCGTGCGAAACGCCACATGACGCAAGCCGTGACAGGCAGAGCAAACCTCCTGAAACACCTGCATCCCGCGTTGCAATTGATACTGGTCAAACGTGCCAAACGGCCCATCAAAGCTGAAATCGTGGTCTTTCACCTTACCAGCACCCGCGGCATTGGCAGTCCCCGCGCCCAAAACCAGCGCAAGCGAAAACAGAGCAAAGAGCAAAAAGTTTTTCATAAGAGTTATCCTTTTGTATTGGGTTTTTTTGCGGCTTTTTTAGACGCAGAATTTGGTTTATTTTTAGAACCCGCAGGGCGACCGCGTTTCTTGGCAACGGGTTGCCGCGCCACAGCAACGGATTTCACGCCACCCTTACCCTTAACACCCACAGGATAATGCGCATCAAAATCCGCCTCGATAGACACAGGCACAGGCTTTGGCGTTTCCAACCGCCCCAACACTGGCAAAATAATTAAAAAATAGGCGAACCAGTAAATCGTGGCAATCAGTGCCAGATTGGTCACGGTGACAAACGGGGTTATGCCCGGGCCCGCTTCCTCCATCACCATCATACCGCCACCCTCCGACATTCCCGCGATGATATAATCCGGATTTTGCGCCCCGCACCACATCAGCACCAGAAACGCCACACCCAACAGCCAAAAGCATTTTTGAAACATCGGGCGATAGCGACCAGACCGCGTAGCAGACGTATCCAACCACGGCACCAAAGCCATCACAAAGATAGAGCCGAACATCGCCAGAACCCCCAGAAACTTCGCATCCAAAAACAGGATATCAAAGGTAATCGCGCGCAAGATCGCATAAAACGGCAGATAATACCATTCAGGCACAATATGGGCAGGAGTCACCAGTGGATTGGCTGGAATATAATTATCAGGATGCCCCAGATAATTCGGCATAAAGCCCACAACCGCCATAAAAATAGTCATAATCAACGCCAGCGCGAACAAATCTTTCATCACAAAATAAGGCCAGAACGGCAGGGTGTCTTTTTCCACCTCTGTCTTTGATTTGCGCCGAACTTCCACCCCTGTAGGATTGGAATTACCCGTGGTATGAAACGCCCAAATATGCACGCCAACCAGCCCAAGAATCACAAAGGGCAGCAGGTAATGTAACGAGAAAAACCGTTGCAGAGTCGCGTTATCCACGGCTGGACCGCCCAACAGCCATTCTTGGATAATAGGTCCAACCCCTGGAATAGCCCCGAATAACCCCGTTATCACGGTCGCGCCCCAAAACGACATTTGCCCCCAAGGCAAAACATAGCCCAAAAACCCAGTCGCCATCATCAGCAAATAAATCAGCATCCCAATAATCCACGTGATTTCACGCGGAGCTTTGTAAGACCCATAATAAAGCCCGCGAAACATGTGGGCATAAACGGCAATAAAAAACAAAGACGCGCCGTTTGCGTGGAAATAGCGAATCATCATGCCGCCATTAACATCTCGCATAATATGCTCGACACTATCAAACGCCATATCCACATGCGGAGTATAATGCATCACCAAAACCACGCCTGTAATGATTTGCATCACCAGACAAAAGGTCAAAACAATCCCCCAAATCCACATCCAATTCAGGTTTTTCGGGGTTGGTATCATCAAAGTATCATAGGCTAAAGACACAATCGGCAAGCGCGTGTGAAGCCATTTTTCAAACTTTGATTTTGGTTTATAGTGGTCGTGGGGAATTCCAGCCATAGGTTTTTCCTTATCCTAGTTTTATCGTTGTTTCATTGATGAAAACCGCCTTTGGCACGGGCAAGTTTTCGGGTGCGGGGCCTTTGCGGATGCGCCCTGCTGTGTCGTAGTGAGAGCCATGACAGGGGCAGAACCACCCGCCGAAATCACCCGCATCGCCTAAAGGCACACAGCCCAGATGGGTGCAGACTCCGACCATCACCAGCCACTCGCCGTCTTTGTCCAAGGCGCGGTTTGCGTCCGTGGCATCGCCGATTGCGTTGTCGTTGCGCGAATTGGTATCGGGCAAATCGGTCAGCGCGGTGGTGCGTGCCGCGTCAATCTCTGCTGGCGTGCGCCTGCGGATAAACACGGGTTTGCCGCGCCATTTGATGGTGATTTGGGTGCCGGGTTCAACCCCCGATATATCCACCTCTATGGACGATAACGCCTGAACATCGGCGGTGGGATTCATCTGATTTATCAAAGGCCAAACGACCGCCGCCGCCGTAATAGCCCCCGTTGTCGCCGTGGCAACATACAGAAAATCACGGCGCGAGCCGTTCGCCCCATGGGATGAGTCTTGTTTTTTATTCGCCACCAATTTTTTAGCCATAGGGGAAGTCTCCGTTCAAAACCTACTTGCATTCGTATTATGATGGGCTTATTACACTAATAAAATCAAATCGTCTAGACCTTGCGGGGTTTCACGAGTGAAAAAAGTGGAAAACTTATGCGAATATGTGCGTATCAACCCGATATTGCTGCTAATTTGGGCGCGACTATCCGCCTGTGTGCGTGTTTTGGGCTGGATTTGGATATTATAGAGCCCTGCGGTTTCCCCCTTTCCACAAAGATTTTACGCCGAACGGCGATGGATTACGCCGATATTGCGCGGGTTCATCGGTATTTATCGTGGGAAACTTATTTGGCGGGGAGGGAATCTGTGCGGGAATCTGGACAGAATGCGGGTCGCCTGATTCTCTTAACAACCAAGGCGGACACGGAATTATGGGATTTTTCTTTCCAGAGCAACGATGTTTTGGTGTTGGGGCGCGAATCGGCTGGTGTGCCTGACTCTGTCCATGATATATGCGATGGGCGGGTGAAATTACCGATGACTCCGCCTGCCCGCAGTTTAAATGTGGTTGTCTGTGCCGGAATTGCCCTGGGCGAAGCCTTGCGCCAAACCCGTGCGTGATTCGGCTAATCCGATTCGGTAAGAATCGCAACCACTTGACGCAGAGCCATACTATACCCCCGCGTCCCACACCCTATAATCGCACCATCGGCGCGGAGCGATACATAGGAATGATGCCGAAACGCCTCGCGTTTCAAAATGTTGGAAATATGAACTTCTATCACGGGTCCTTCAAACAAATGCAGCGCGTCCAGCAACGCGACAGAGGTATGGCTCAGCCCAGCAGGATTGATGATAATACCGTCCGCCTCCGTCCGTGCGTTTTGAATCCATTCAATCAGTTGCCCTTCATAATTGGATTGCAGAAAGGTTAGGTTTGCGCCCAAATCCCCCGCCAGAGTTTCGCACTCGGTCTGGACATCGTCCAGCGTTTTATGCCCATAAAGCTCTGGTTCGCGCAACCCAAGCATATTCAGGTTGGGGCCGTTTAGGATAGTGATTTTGTGTGTCATAGGTTTATGCCCAAAAACGTTTTCAAAGTAAAATGGTGAGCCCGACAGGATTCGAACCTGTGGCCGCCTCATTAAAAGTGAGATGCTCTACCAGCTGAGCTACGGGCCCGCGCGTTAAATCGCGTAACGATGAATCGCTAGGGGGGTGTTTAGCGGTTTTTTGGCAAGTGTCAAGTTAGTTATTAGTTATTAGTTGTTAGTTATTAGTTATTAGTGGGTTTTTAGTATTATAGTTCTGCCCTAGATTAGGAATGAAGGGCTTTTAGCCCTGCGGGTCTTCGTCATCGCTTACGCGAATGCCGACCAGCGTGGTCTTTTGTGCGTAGCCCTCACGGTGTGAGGGCATGCCAAAAGCCCTTGGGTTTCAAGACGTTAGGGATTCTATAAATTTACTATCTGGAATAACAAGACGAGGGATTGGATTATTTGCAAAGAATACTTGGGAATTGGTGATAGGTCTGTTCTAAATTTATTTAGGCTGTGCCTAGATGTAAGGACAGGCTTTAGCCATAAAAACCCGTCCGCCCAAGCCTCGCAGAGGGGTGGGCGGGCGGGAAGCCCGAACGCAGGGGCTTGCCCCCAAGTGAGGGCGAAAGAAAAGAATCACTAATCACTAATCACTAATCGTTAATAACTAATCACATTCCCCAAAATAAAACTATTGCAATAATTCAAAAAATACCCCTTAATAAATCACAACTAATAACTCACAACTAATAACTAATAACTAAAGACAGAAAACCAAATGACCCTTACCGAACCCAAACGCGAGCGCACAGGCGGCCGCGCATCTCGCCGTACCCTCCGTGCCACGCGTGATTTCAAAATGCTCCCCGCGCTGAAAAACACCCTGCCCCTGTGCGAAATAATGAACGGCGCACAGGTGGAAAAAATTGACGCAACCTCTGCCGATATATTGGAAAACGTGGGCGTGCATTTTCGCGACCCAACCGCCATAAATGACTGGAAGAAAGCAGGCGCGAAAGTCATCGGCGAGCGAGTCTACCTAGACCGAGGGCTGGTAAAACAGCTCATCAAATCCATCCCCTCAGGTTTCACCTACCACGCCCGTAATCCGCAAAACAACCTGCCCTTTGGCGGGCGGCATTGCATTTTTGTCCCTATGGCGGGCGCGCCTTATTTGCGCGATTTGGACGATGTTCGGCGCAATCCCACGCTGGATGATTTGGCGATGTTTCATAAGCTATCGCATATGATACCCGCGTTGCATAGCACGTCGCATCATATCGTTGAACCCTACGACCACCCGATAAGCCAAAGGCATTTGCGAATCACTTATTCTTCCATGAAGCACTCTGACAAAACCTTTATGGGCATGACCACCAGCCCGAAAAATGCCGAGGATGTGCTGAACATGTGCGCCCTGCTGTTCGGCAGCGATTTTATGGAAACCCACGCGGTAGTCACTGGCAATTGCAACGCCAATTCGCCTCTGGTTTGGGATGAAACGATGCTGGGGGCGATGCGCGCGTTTTGTCGGCGTAATCAGCCAGTTTTATGCTCGCCGTTTGTGTTGGGCGGGGCGAATACCCCTGCCTCTGTCCCTGCCAGCGTGGCGCAATTGAATGCAGAGGCTTTGTCGGCGCTCGCCTATACCCAAGTTGTGCGCAAGGGCTGCCCGGCGATTTACGGGCATTATCTTTCCACCGTGTCTATGAAATCGGGTGCGCCGATGGCGGGCACGCCAGAGATTAGCCTGATGAACTTTATGATTGGGCAGATGGCGCGGTTTTATCGGATTCCCTGGCGGTCGTCTTCCGCGTTGGGCGGGGCAAAGGTGTTTGACGCGCAAGCGGGGTATGAAAGCGCGACAACTCTGGGCGCGACCTTGCATGCGGGGGCGAATTATATCTGGCATTCGGCGGGCTGGAATGAGGCGGGTATGCATTGTTCCGTGGCGAAGTTTATTGTGGATTCAGAGCAGTGTGCTATGGCCTATCGCATGGGGCAGGGTGCGCGTTGGGATGATTTTGATGAGGCGGTGGAGACGATAAGCGATATTGGCCCGGGCGGGCATTATCTGGGGCATCCCCATACGCAAGAAAACTTCCAATCGGCGTTTTTTATGCCAGAGGTTTTTGATAACAATTCCATAGAGCAATGGCAGGCAGAGGGTGGTGTGAAAACCGGTGAACGGGCGCGGGTGTTGGCGCGAAAGCTGTTATCAGAGTATCAAGAGCCCAAGCTGGATAAGGCTGTGGATGAGGCGTTGTTGGATTATATCGCACGGCGGGAGCGTGAAATTCCTGCGGGGAATGAATTAAACCAGAGTCTTTAATCGTTAATCTTTAACCGCCAATACGGGGTTCTTGTCCTTGAAGCAATCGCACGATATTCCCACGATGTTGCCACCAGATTAATGCGGCACATAACCCGACCCCCACCGCTATATCCACCCCGCCAAACACCAGCAAAACCACAGCCCCACCCGCCGTTGCCACCAACGCCGCCAGCGAGGATATCCGCCATAAAAACGCCACAACCAGCCAGCATAAACACACCAACACCGCCACGCCGAAACTTAACACCAACATCGCGCCCAGAAATGTGGCGACCCCCTTGCCCCCACTAAACCGCAAAAACGGGGAAAAACAATGACCAAACACCACGCACAAAACCCCTGCCCCCATTAACCAATCGGGCACACCCAGCCAAACACCCAGCCCAATCGCAACCGCACCTTTGCCCATATCACACGCCAGTGTAGCCACCGCCGCCAGCCTATTGCCCGTTCGTAAAACATTTGTCGCACCGATATTGCCAGAGCCTACTTTGCGCAAATCGCCCAGATTTAACCCCCGCGCAATCACCAACCCAAACGGAATTCCGCCCAAAACATAGGCGATAAACAAATACACCCCCGCCAAAATCCCCATCATCATAGCGGATAAACCCTGCGTCCATTGACCATCGTGTGCAAAACCTGCCCTTGCATTTTATGCCCATCAAAGGGAGTATTTTTGGATTTGGAAAGCAATTTCGTGCGGTCTAACACAAACGGTTTATCCGCATCAAACACCACCAAATCGGCGGGTGCACCAACGCTTAACCGCCCCGATTCCAGCCCCAATAATTGCGCGGGATGCAAGGATACCGCCCGCCATAAATCGGGCATTGCCATCGCGCCACTATGGAAAACCTGCATTAACGCGGGTAAAAATGTCTCTAACCCCACCGCGCCTGATGCCGCCGTGGCAAACGGCAACCGCTTGCTTTCTTCATCCTGTGGCGTGTGGAAAGAGCCGACAATATCAATCAGACCACTCGCCAAAGCGGTTACCATAGCCATCCTATCATCCTCTGCCCGCAGGGGCGGTTTTAGTTTGAAAAAACTGCCAAAACCTTCAATATCCAGCTCATTCAAGGTTAAATGATGAATGGAAACCCCAGCCGTGATACGCAGTTTATCCGCCTTTGCTCGCGCCAAAACGGGCAAGGCAACCGCCGTGGAAATCTGGTCAATATGTATCCTTGCGCCAGTCATTTCCAAAACCGCAACATCGCGTTCTAACTGCAATCGTTCCGCCATAACTGACACGGCGGGTAGGCCCAGTTTCGTCGCCAAAACACCCGAAGTCGCCGCCGCATCCAAAGACAAAGACGGGTCTTGGGCGTGGGTAATCACCAATGCGTCTTGGGAATCGGCGTAGGCCAAGGCGCGGGCAAAGATTTTATTATCGACAACGACATGGTCGCAATCGCTGAACCCGACCGCGCCCATGTCTTTTAGAAACCCGATTTCCGCCATTTCCTGTCCCAATCGCCCTTTGGTTAGGGCGGCCAAGGGCAGGACTTTCACGGCGCTTGCGTGGTCGGCGCGATGGACGATAAAGGTCAGGGATTCGGGCGTGTCTATCGCGGGGTGCGTGTCGGGGCGGATGACGATTGTTGTGATACCACCCGCGGCGGCAGCAAAGCCCGCACTGCGGAAGCTTTCCTTGTGGCGTTCGCCAGGTTCGCAAACCTTTACCCCGATGTCTATGATACCAGGGGCGAGGTAATGCCCGTGGCAGTCGATAGTCTCTGCGTCTTTTGTGTTTTTTATATCTTGCGTTTTGCCACCTGCTTTGCCGTTCGCGGTTTCATAGGAGATGGCTTTAATCTTACCGTCCTCTATCAAAACCGACCCAAGCCCTTGGCTGCGATTCTCAGGGTCAATTAACATCGCATTGTGCAACAGGATTTTATCGCTCATACCACCACTCATTTTGCATCCCCCCCCGCCAAAAGCTCCATCACCGCCATCCGCACGGCAACACCCATTTCCACCTGTTCGTGTATGACAGAGCGACTGATATCATCGGCGATTTCACCATCAATCTCCACCCCTCGGTTCATTGGACCGGGGTGCATAACAATCGCATCGGGCTTTGCCACTGCCAAGTTTTCCGCCGTTAAACCCCATCGGTGATAGTATTCGCGTTCGGACGGAATAAACCCGCCGTCCATCCGCTCGCGTTGCAACCGCAACATCATAACGACATCAACATCGGCGAGCCCTTGCTTCATATCCTCAAAAACCTCTACCCCCAGCCGTTCAACCCCCGCAGGTAATAACGTACGCGGGGCAACCAGCCGTACGCGGCTTTCCATCTTACCCAGTAAAAAGATATTGGAACGGGCAACACGGCTATGGGCTATATCACCACAAATGGCTATGGATAAGCGATGCAGGCGGCTCTTTGCCCGTTTGATAGTCAAGGCATCCAACAGGGCTTGGGTCGGGTGTTCGTGCCGCCCATCGCCCGCATTAACCACGGCGCAATTCACCTTTTTAGACAGCAACTCCACCGCCCCCGATTCGGGATGACGGACAACCAGCAAATCAGGGCGCATCGCGTTTAGTGTCATAGCCGTGTCAATCAGGGTTTCACCCTTTTTAATGCTTGATGCCGCCATGACCATATTCACCACATTCGCGCCGAGCCGTTTGCCTGCCAGCTCAAAACTAACCTGTGTGCGGGTGGAATTTTCAAAGAATAGATTGATTTGCGTCCGCCCAGCCAGAATGGGCGGGGCAGATGCGGTTTGGCGGTTGAGGGTGACGTAATCCTCTGCCCGATTCAAAATACTATGAATATCATCTATGTGAAGATGTTCAATTCCCAAAAGATGGTTTGCGCGAAATTTCATACATAGCCTCGCTATCGTTTTTTGCGTTATAGCCGTGTGAGGGGGATAAGGCAATAATAAAACGGGGGTAAAAGCGGGGGAATCAATAAAAAACTCTTAACATGGGTAGGAAAATCGGCTATGCTAGGGCGATTAGATAAAAAAGGGGCTGGGCTTTGGGCAGTGTTGCACAGATAGAGGGGTATTCAAAATCGCAGATACGGGCGTTAATTGCCGCCATGCAATGGCAGCAGGAATCGGGCGTGGATGAGGTTTTTGGCGAATCACCGACTGATAGGTATAAAGAGGTGGTGGCGAAGAAAATTGCGGTGAAACCGCCCGCACCCACACCCGCTGTGCCTGTTAAAACCTCCACTACCGATGCAAATTTGCGCGAAGTCAGCACCGCCCCCGCTCTGCCTGAAAAAGCTGTGCCAGAAATCGCCGCGATGTTGGCGCAGAAATGCCAGACCTTGGATGATTTGCGCGATGCACTGAATATATTTGACCATTGTGCGCCGAAAAAGGGTGCACGGAATTTTGTCTTTGGGCAGGGGTCGCCGAACGCCCGAATTATGGTCATTGCCGACGCACCCGATAGGGAGGATGACAAAACCGCCACCTGTTTTTCTGGTGAAGCGGGGGGGTTATTGGATGCGATGTTTGCCGCGATTGGGTTTGCCCGCGATGGGTTATATCTAACGCAGGTTTCGCCTTGGCATCCACCGCAGGGGCGCGGGCTTTATGATGATGAAATTGCCATGATGACGCCGTTTTTGGCGGCTCATGTGCGATTGGTCGCGCCAGAGCTGCTGGTGGTTATGGGGCAAGCCGCCGCGCAGGCTGTGCTGGGGAATAAGGACGCACATCGTGCGGTTGGCGTGATGCACGAGGGGCTAGGCTGTGCCGTTATTGCCACCCAGCATCCCTCTCGTTTATTGCGCGATCCGATACGAAAGAGGCAATCTTGGGCTGACCTTTTGCGAATGAAATCTTATTTGGATACAAACAAAAATAAAGGGGCGGATAAAGGGAAAAATAAAGGTGGCAAGGATGGGCAATAACTCGCGTGATTTTATCCCCGTGCATATTGCGATTTTAACCGTATCGGATAGCCGTGATGCCAAAACCGATGGCGCGGGCGATATGCTGGCGCGATTGATTGGTGAGGCAGGGCATAAGGTCTCGGCGAGGTTAATCGTCCGCGATGACCGTGCCAAAATTGCCGAGGCTTTGCGTGGGTGGGTTGCGGACGCACAGATTGATGTGATTATCAGCACGGGAGGCACGGGTTTGACAGGTCGCGATGTAACGGTGGAGGCGCACCGCGATGTTTATGAAAAAGAGATTGACGCGTTTGGAGTGGTCTTTGCCATGGTCTCTATGGATAAAATCGGGGTGTCGGCGGTGCAGAGCCGTGCCTGTGGCGGAGTCGCGGGTGGGACGTATTTGTTTGCCCTGCCTGGCAGCCCGAGTGCGTGTCGCGACGGCTGGGATGGGATTTTGAAGGCGCAATTGGATTACCGCCATAAGCCGTGTAATTTTGTGGAAATTATGCCGAGGCTTTTGGAATTGTGAGGGGTGAATTATTAGTTGTTAGTTATTAGTTATTAGTTGTTAGTTATTAAAAAAGGGCAGTGATGAACTGCCCCTTTTTGTTTTTTGTGGTTGGTGGTTAGTTATTTTAATTTAAAAACGTAAACATGCTTGGAATTGCCTTTAACCCCACCAGGACCAGAAGGCTTATATCCGTCGCAACCTTTTTTCTGCATCTTTTTTTCTAAAATTATTGCTTTAATCTGAGAACCGCATTTTACGCTAGTATGCAATTTTATTTTAATATTATTTTCAAGTTCATGTTGTTTTAATCTTTTTTTAGGAGATTTGGTAATTCCGCAATACCAATCAAGAAAATCACCGCCATGTTTGTCAATATATGCGACTAGAGTTTCCTCTGGTTTATCGTCTTCTGGTTTATTGTCTTCTAGAAATTCGCTAAAACTTTTCACTTTGGTTTTTCCTTTCGGTTAGTGTTTATGGGTTTGCGTGTTTTGGCAGTCAGAAAAATCTGTAAGTATTTTAATATAACCTCCCATGTTATGTTTGTTAGGAGGGGTTTGACGATGTTTAATATTTGCTCGGAGAGCATTTAACGCCAATTCTAGCCCCTCGCATTCATCCTCCTTACGGATTATTTCAAGAAACCAGCGTGTTGGGTTTTCACCAATTGACTGTTTATACATGCTACCAGTCTGCATTGCCTCAAAACATTTAAAAAAACGACCGCAGGAGCGAGGGGTAAAATCATCATTTACCTTGTCTTCAACTGCCAAAAAAGCTTGTTTAGCGGTTTTGTTATTATAAGAAGCAAATTTTACAGCATGGTATATTGATGTGACTTCATCTTTAGTTAGATTTTCAGCGATTCTTTTTGGTTGCGATAAATTAAACATAATATAGGCACTCCTTTTAGTAATTGTTTTATGCTGATAAAAGCATAGTGGCTTTTTAACCCTTGTCAAGTTTTATTTTTGGCGTGTGGCAGTAAATCCACCCGCAAATATGCCAATAACAAGAGTTCCACGGAAGCGAACGCTTTCACTAGCAAACACCCCAAACACCTCATCTTGCCCGATAAGACCTCTTAAATTTGTTTCTTGAGACCCTAAATTAACTTTCCCTGTTAGGATTCCTCTATCCGTGAAATTGCCGTTTATACTAAAAACACTAGAATAATTATTACTTGCAACTAAATTACCAGAATAGCTTAACGTGTTGTTATCAAAATCAGCAATAATATCAATATTTTTAGTAATAACAGGATTGGCACGATTAGAGTGATATTGTGCTATAACTGACCCTGCGTATATGGCAGTTCCAGTATTGGAGTCATTTAACGGTTTAATGTTTATTCCGCTTGGGTAACTATTAACATGGCAACGATAGTTATAATAATCATCGCTAAAGCCAATAAGCGTGACATCACAATTAACATTTAATGAATCGCCAGCAAATTGATTAATAGAATGACTTGAAAGAATATCATGCAATGTAAGATTGACTGATTGGCAAAACACACCAAATACATCTGCCCCGCAAACTCTGTCAAGCGTTGGGGCGCATCTATCGGAACGTGGCTCGCTCGCACAGGTCGTTTCTTTCGCAAGATAATAGGTTTCATTGCCATCGCACAAGCTATTAAACGGATTGACAACACAAACCTGCGCAACTGTTAAAGCACACCGTTCGGAATTTGGCTCTCTTGCACATCTTGTTTTTTGTATAGCGTGATAGGTTTCAATTTTATTGCATAGAGAATCAAAAATATTTAGTCCGCAAATTTCCGCAACGGTTGGGGCGCATCGGTCAGAATTTGGCTCGTCTGCGCATATTATTTCACGGGCGGACATATCTTGGGGATTATAGCAAAAGTCATGAAACCGATTTCTATTACAAAGCCGTCTTCTTGCTGTATAGCATCCGTTGCGATTTGGGCTTCTTTCACAAATCATTTCTTGTGCGGTAAAATAGATTTCTTTGTCGTGGCACAAATAATCCAGTAACTTTGTACTGCAAACACGTGCAACGATTGGGGCGCATCGGTCAGAATTTATCTCGCGGTTGCATATCCGCTCTTGTGCAGAATAATAATTTTCTTGCCCGTTACATAATACATCTAAAGCATCCACATCGCAAATCCTGCTTACAGTCGTTTTACAACGCACCGACATTGGCTCACCTACACATGTTGTTTCACGTACTTTATGGTAAGTATTGCCCCCAAAGCACAAGGCAGTATTAAATGGGTCTGATTCGCAAACTCTGCTTACAGTTGTTGCGCAACGTTCAGTTGTTGCTCTATCACTGCACTCACTCTCGCGATTTTTATTGTAGGTATTATCTTGAAAGCAAAAAGCGGTAATAAAAGGGTCTGCACCGCAAGCTGTAATTATCGTATCCAAGCAACGCTCAGAAGTTGGCTCATCTTTACAAATAACCTCGCGGGCGTAATTGTAATTACTATCACAAACTTTGCTGAATGAATCATGTTTGCAAATATCCTTTACAGAATCCGACCCCGTGCAATGATTATCATCTTTATTATCCGCATCATTACAAAACTTCACCCGTTCATCCCTCGCATTTTGAACATGTGCGGTGAAAAGCGGGTTTGCCTCGCACCCACTTAAAAACGGATTGGTGATGCACCCGTTCGTATCTGCAACAACTTTCGCGCAAGCTGGGTCGGCTTGGGCGGTGTTGCCTATAATACATTTGTTAATAAGGATGGCTTCAGGGGTAAGAACAATCGGTGCTGATTCTGTCTTTTCGGTGTTGGATTCAGCTATCGTTCCAGCAGGTAGATTCACCGCCCCAACGCAAGCCGATAGGATGAATCCCGCCAACAGGCAGGGTATTATTTTTATTATTTGAGTCTTCATAACTTGTCCTTTTTTTACAAAACGACAAGCTAACCTCCCAGCACATTAGTGCTGGGAGTCCGGTAAGCCCCAAGAGTGGGTGCGACGTATTCCTGCAAGCAGTATTATATTCCATCGCCCTCCCAACCCAATGGGAGAATTACTTTGAACACCATTCTCGGTGTGTCTCTTAAAGGTTACCGGCCCTTATCGACACCACCACAATAACCCAATTATATTTTGATTGCAAGTGGTAAAAAAAACTAATAACTATTTACAATCCCGCAAAAATCCATCAAATACACACTAACCCATATCTCTAACCTCCACACCCTATAACCCCCCTATTAAAATGTCCCGATACAACGCAAAAATCAGCGAACCCAAATGGCAAGCCCAGTGGGAAACCGACCAAGTCTTCCAAACTACCCCTGATTCCACTCGCGAAAAATACTATATATTAGAGATGTTTCCCTATCCCTCTGGGCGCATCCATGTCGGGCATGTGCGCAATTATACCATGGGCGATGTCGTTGCCCGATATAAAACCGCGCAGGGGTTTAATGTCCTGCACCCGATGGGCTGGGATGCCTTCGGCATGCCCGCCGAAAACGCCGCCCGTGATAAAAATATCCACCCCGCCGACTGGACTCATCAAAACATAAACGATATGCGCAACCAGTTAAAACCGATTGGGCTGTCGTTTGATTGGTCGCGTGAATTCGCCACTTGCGACCCCACTTATTACGTCCATCAGCAGGCTCTGTTCATTGATATGATGCAGGCAGGGCTGGTTTATCGCAAAAAGGCAGTGGTCAACTGGGATCCCGTTGATAAAACCGTTTTGGCGAACGAGCAGGTGGAAAACGGTCGCGGTTGGCGGTCTGGCGCGATTGTGGAGCGGCGCGAGCTGGAACAATGGTTTTTCAAAATCACCGATTTTGCCGAGGATTTACTGGATAGCCTTGATGATTTGAAACACTGGCCAGAAAACGTCCGTTTAATGCAGAGCAATTGGATAGGCAAAAGCCAAGGCTTGCAATTCCGCTTTACCACGCAAAACGCGCCCACGGGGTTTGACGAGTTGGAGGTTTATACCACCCGCCCAGATACTCTGTTCGGGGCGAGCTTTGGGGCGATTTCCCCCGACCATCCTTTGGCGCGAGCGTTAGAAACGCAAAACCCTGATTTGGCACGGTTCAACGCGGAATGTCGCCAGACCAGCACGGCGCAAGAGGATTTGGAAAAGGCGGATAAAAAGGGCTTTGATACGGGTATTAAACTGCTCCATCCGTTTATTGAAAACGCTGTTTTGCCGCTTTATGTCGCCAATTTTGTTCTAATGGAGTATGGCACGGGGGCTATTTTTGGTTGCCCCGCCCACGACCAACGCGATTTGGATTTTGCGCGGGCGTATGATTTGCCAGTTTTGCCGGTTATTTGCCCCAGCGATGCTAACCCCGCCGAATTTACCATTAACGATACCGCCTATACCGCCACGGGCAGTCTTATCAATTCGGATTTTCTGAACGGATTAACGATAAACGCGGCGAAAACCGAAGTGATAAAACGGATTAGCGATGCGGGGATGGGCGAAGCCCAGATAAACTATCGCCTGCGTGATTGGGGGATTTCGCGTCAACGCTATTGGGGCTGTCCTATTCCAGCCGTCCATTGCGATGCTTGCGGTATTGTTGCCGAAAAAAAGGAAAACCTGCCCGTTGTTCTGCCAAAGGATGTCAGTTTTGAATCCGCGGGCAATCCGCTTGATCACCACACCGCGTGGAAAACCTGCACCTGTCCGCAATGTGGCGGGGTTGCGTTGCGCACGACCGATACGATGGATACTTTTGTGGATTCTTCTTGGTATTATACCCGTTTCACCGCGCCCCATGCCGATACACCAACGGATGCCGAGGCTGTCAACTATTGGATGAATGTCGATCAATATATCGGCGGGATTGAACACGCGATTTTGCATTTGTTATATTCGCGGTTTTTCGCCCGTGCGATGGTGGCGAGTGGGTCTATGCCCGAATCGGCGAAAGAGCCGTTTAACGCGCTTTTCACCCAAGGGATGATTTGTCATGAGACTTATAGAACAGCCGATGGCAACTGGATAACTCCCGATGAAGTGCGTAAGGGTGCGGATGGCTATGAAACCCATGATGGGTCGCCCGTTACGGTTGGTGGCTCGGTTAAAATGTCCAAATCCAAAAAGAATGTGATTGACCCTGATGATATTATTGACCAATACGGCGCGGATACGGCGCGGTGGTTTGTGATGTCGGATTCCCCGCCAGAACGCGATTTGCAATGGTCTAACGCGGGGGTGGAGGGTGCGTGGAAACACCTGCAAAGGGTGTGGCGGATTGCCGTGGAAATTGATGAGATGGCGGATGGAGAAAAACTTGTCAAAAGCTCGTGGAACCCGAGTGATTCGGGGATAGTCTCGAGTGAATCGATGATCGAAGAACTTGGTCGCAATTCGTGGATCGCGATTGATTCGGTGACCAAAGGGATAGAGGGATTTAGCTTTAATAAATCAATTGCTGCCCTTTATACTTTCACCAATGTATTGGCAAAATCAACCGCGCCCAAAGCCAACCGCCGTAAGGCTATGCTGGATTTGGCTGTTTTGATGAATCCTTTCACCCCGCATTTGGCAGAGGAAATTTGGGAAAAGCTTGGGGGAGAGGGTTTGATTGCAAGGGCAAAATGGCCAACGATATACCCCGAGTTCTTTTATGATGCAGATGTTGGTATCGCCGTTCAAGTTAATGGCAAACGCCGCGCCCAGATATCTGTTTCCCCCGAGATGAACGAGGCAGAGGTGAAAGAGCGGGCTTTGGCACAAGAGGGTGTAATTCGCGCGATAGACGGCAAGCCGATAAAAAGAGTCATCGTAGTCATGAAGCGGGTTGTGAATGTCGTGGTCTAATCCTTTTAATCTGCGGTTTTTAATCGGCTTTGCCCTGATGCTATCGCTGGTCGCCTGCGGATTTCAACCGCTTTACAAACAGGATTCGCAAGCACGGGATTTACACGGGCAAATCCAAATCCCCGAACGCAACAACCGCAATGATTTTGAATTCCGCGAATCGTTGTTATTACGGCTTGGGCAACAGGAATCACCACAGTTTCAGATGAGTTACACCCTGCGAATCACCGAAGAAAACCTCGTTGTCATTGGCAATATTGACACGGTTCGGTTTTTGCTAACTGGACACTTAACCTATCGTATTACCGATTTAACCACGGGCGCAACCTTATTCCGCGATAGCCAATCCAACACCGTATCATACAGCGCGACAGGGGCAACTTTCCCGACTCGCCGTGCCAAAGAATCGGCAAACACCCGTTTAATCGAAGGACTGGCAGAACAGGCCTACAGCCGATTAAGCATAACAGCACAGGATTGGTGGCAATGAAACTCAGCGGAGCAAGCGCGAAGAATTACCTAAAACAGCCCAATGATACCCACGCGGGTGTGATGCTGTATAGTATGGATAAGGCGCAGATTGATGTTTGGCAAAAACGGCTGATTATCGGGTTTATCGGTGAAAAGGGCGAATCCGATATGCGGTTATCGCGTTTGAGCATGGGCGACATTCGCTCTGACCCCAGCCAGATAGCCGATGAAATAAAGGCGCAGGGCTTCTTCCCCGGTCCCCGTGCGGTGTTAATAGAGGAGGCAACCGATTCCTTGGCAAAACCGTTGGAAAGTGCGATGGCCGATTGGCAAGCGGGCGATGCTCGTTTGATTATCACGGCGGGTTGGCTGAATGCTCGGTCAAAACTGCGTCTATTGTGTGAAAAATCGCCCAATATCGCCACGATTCCGCTTTACGAAGACCCGCCCAGCCGCGATGATATTATCGCGACCTTAAAGCAAAACGGGCTTGATGGGATGGACGATGCGGCTATGACCAGTTTAATCGCGTTAAGCCAAGATATGGGGGTTGGGGATTTTAATCAGTTATTGCAGAAAATCGCTTTGTATAAGTATAAAGATGAGGTGCCGTTAAGCGATGCAGAGGTTGCCTTATGCGCCCCCAGCAGCGTGGATGCGGCGATTGATGATGTGATTTACCGCTTGGCAGAGGCCAGGTTTGGTGAGATTGCACCGATTTTACAACGATTGTTTGCCCAAGGCACCGCCCCCGTGGCGTTGTGTATTATGGCGAGCCGTCATTTTAAATTATTATACGCGATGCGTGCGTCTGATCGCGGGGCAGAGGCGGCGTTAAACGCGACTAAACCGCCGATTTTTGGACCGAGGCGGACGCGGTTGTTAAATCAGTTGCGCCGATGGACTCTGCCCGCGTTAGAGAGTGTGTTGCGGTTATTGGTGCAAACGGATTTGGCGTTGCGGTCGGGTGATCCTGTGCCTGATCATGCGGTGTTGGAACGGGCGTTTATTCGGATTGCGATGTTGTGTCCGAAACGGTAATTTTTAGTTGTTAGTTGTTAGTTATTAGTTGTTAGTGGTTTTAGCCCTTCGGGTCTTCGTAATCGCTTGCGCGATACCGACCAGCGTGGTCTTTTGTGCGTAGCCCCTGCTCTGTGAGCAGGGACATGCCAAAAGCCCGATCTATGCTTGGCAAAGCCTAAGTAAATTAACGAGGAGTGATAAAAGAGGAAAGGTGAATAATTTTTTGCCACTTCTTGATTGGTCGGCATTGCGTAGCAATGACGAAGACCCGCAGGGCATTCATAGTTAATCTAGAGCAAACTTATCGTCTAGGAAACGACCGCCCCAAAAGGGTGGTCGCGCGCACCCTCACCCCCACGGGTGCGCGTCAGCTTATCGGTTGTACTGGGTCAATAGTCTTTAAGAGTCTTCGGTGACGCAAATTCCTTAATACCTAGCTAACAAGACGCACACCCTTCGGGTTCGCGCGACCCGTGCCAAACATAAACAATGGTTATTTTATTTAACAAATACTTGCCAAGTATAGCCAAAGGCTTTTGTGTATGGGCTTTTTCGCAAGAAAAAGCTCTATATGCACAAAAACCCCCAAAAAACCCCTTGACCTTCCCCTAAAAACCCCCTAAACGCCAAAACATCCACAAGAAGTTCAAAACTTCTGGTCCAAGGATCACCATCCGTCAGCGCGTTGCGCCCACGGGTGTCGTTATGCTTTGCCACCAAGTTTTGCGCAAAACGCCCCCAAAAGGCAAAACGCCAAAAAGAAAGGCAATAAGATATGTTTGATACTCTGTCCGAACGCCTTTCGGGTGTTTTTGATAAACTCACCAAACACGCGGTTTTATCCCAAGACGATGTTGCGGCCGCCCTGCGCGAGGTACGCATAGCCTTGCTGGAGGCGGATGTCAGCCTGCCTATCGTGCGCGATTTCATCCGCGCCGTTGGCGATAAAGCCAAAGGGCAAGCGGTCACCAAATCCGTCAGCCCTGCCCAACAGGTCGTTAAAATAGTCCATGACGAATTGGTGCATTTCCTTGCGGGTGATGATGCCAACGCGGGCGAGTTAAAAATAGACAACCCGCCAACGCCTATTTTAATGGTTGGATTGCAGGGGTCTGGTAAAACCACAACCACTGCTAAACTGGCGAAATACCTGCTGGCACGGCATAAAAAGAAAATTCTGCTTGCCTCTTTGGATACAAACCGCCCTGCGGCTATGGAGCAGTTGGCGATACTGGGTACGCAAGTCGGGGTGGATACCCTGGCAATAGTCGCGGGGCAAACCCCCGTGGAAATCGCCAAACGCGCCAAACAACAGGCGAAACTTGGCGGTTATGATGTTTATATTTTGGATACGGCGGGGCGGTTGCATATAGACTCCGCCCTGATGGACGAAGTCCAAGCTGTCCGCGATATCGCGAACCCGCGTGAAACTCTGCTGGTGGTGGATGGATTGACTGGGCAGGACGCGGTCAATGTCGCCAAAGAATTTGATGAACGGCTTGATATCTCTGGCGTTATTCTAACGCGGATGGATGGCGATGGGCGCGGTGGTGCGGCGTTATCCATGCGGGCGGTGACGGGCTGTGCGATTAAATTTGTCGGGCTTGGGGAAAAGCTGGACGCGCTGGAAACCTTTATGCCAGAACGGATAGCGGGGCGGATTTTGGGCATGGGCGATATCGTGTCCTTGGTGGAAAAGGCGCAAGAAACGATAGAGGTTGAACAGGCCAAACGTATGGAAAAACGGTTCAAAAAGGGCTTGTTTAACATGAACGATATGAAAATGCAGTTGGAACAGATGATTAACATGGGCGGGCTTGGCGGAGTCATGGGTATGATGGGCGGGATGAAGAAAATCTCGCAACAAATTGAAAAACAAGGGATTAACGACCAGACTCTAAAACACCAAATCGCCTTAATTCAATCAATGACAAAGGCGGAACGTGCCAATCCCAAAATCATGCAGGCTAGCCGTAAAAAGCGCGTGGCAAAGGGTGCGGGGTTAAGCGTACCACAGCTAAACCAGTTGTTAAAAATGCAACGGCAAATGGGCGATATGATGAAAAAACTGGGCAAAGGCGGGATGATGAAACAAGCGATGAGCATGATGATGGGTAAAGGTGGCAATCCTATGGGGGCGGGCGCGCCCGATGCGGGGGCCTTGGCAGAGGCCAGCAAACACATGCAACGGATAGATGAGATGCCTGATAGTTTGCCCAATAATTTACCCAGTGGTCTGTCTGGATTTGGTGGCGGGGTGCAATTACCCCCAGGTCTGTCTGGTTTTGGTAAGAAACGATGAATAGCATGACGCACTCTTTTGACACTCTAACCTTACAAACCGAACGGCTGGTTTTACGCCCACCTGTTGGCGCGGATTACACTGCCTATGCTGCCTCATCCCTGCGTGATCGCCCGCCAAGGGGACTGTCGCCAAACCACGGATTCCGCGATTTTGCCACGAATCTGGGACATTGGCAAATCCGTGGTTATGGACTGTGGGCAATTTGCGAGCGGGGATGCGATACGGCTATTGGCTTGGCTGGTCCGTTTTACATGCCCGCTTGGGATGAACGCGAAATCGGCTGGCATGTTTTTGAGGGGTTTGAGGGCAAATCAATCGCCTATGAAGCCGTGCAGGCAGTGCGTTTGGATACCTATCAACGGCTCGGTTGGGATGGTGCGGTCAGCTATATCGCGCCCGAAAACACCCGTTCCATTAAACTGGCAGAACGGCTCGGCGCGTTCCATGATAAAAAGACAACCGCCAGCCACGACCCCGATTGCCTTGTCTATCGCCACCCAACCCTAAAGGAGCTCTCATGACACCTAAAAAAGACCCTATTCCCCAAATCAAACAGCACCGCGATATTATTGATCGCCTTGATGCTGTGCTGATTTACACCCTTGCAGAGCGGTTTAATCAAACTGCCGCCGTTGGCAAGATCAAGGGTGATTACGATTTACCAACCTCGTCGCTTGATCGCGAGGCTGAACAGATGGTACGTTTTGAGCGCATAGCGCTTGAGGCGGGCTTAGACCCCGACTTCGCTAAGAAATTTCTTAATTTCATGATTGGCGAAGTCATTAAAAAACATGAACTGTATAAAAACAAAGCCAACAAGGAGTAAATATCAATGGCAATGAAAATCAGACTGGCCCGCGGTGGGTCCAAAAAACGTCCGTTTTATCGCGTCGTCGCAGCAGACAGCAGGATGCCGCGCGATGGGCGTTATATCGAAAAGCTGGGGACATATAACCCGCTTTTGCCCAAAGATGATGAGGCGCGGATTAATCTGGATATTGAGCGTATCAAGCATTGGTTGTCCGTGGGTGCTATACCGACAGACAGGGTGCGGCGGTTTTTGGAAACGGCCGAGGTTATGGAAAAAACCGTGCGCAATAATCCGAAAAAAGCCTTGATTGGCAAAAAGGCAGAAGCGCGGATAGCGGAAAAAGCCGAAGCTGAGAAGGTGGCAAAGGAAGAGGCAGCAAAGCCGAAACCCGCGCCAGAGCCAGTAGCCGAACCCGTGGTTGAAGAACCAGTGGCAGAAGCTCCAGCAGAGGCGCCCGCCGAAGCACCAGCAGAGGCAGAGGCACCAGCCGAAACCCCTGCCGAAGCTGAAGCACCTGCTGAAGAAGCTAAAGCAGAGGAAACTCCCGCCGAAGCACCAGCCGAAGAAGCCAAAGCAGAGGAAACTCCCGCCGAAGCCGAAGCACCTGCTGAAGAGGCTAAAGCAGAGGAAACTCCTGCCGAAGCCGAAGCTCCAGCAGAAGAAGCCAAAGCAGAGGAAACCCCTGCTGAAGCCGAAGCACCTGCTGAAGAAGCACCCGCAGAGGAAGCCCCAAAAGAAGAGGTGAAATCATAACCATGCGATGGACTCGGTGACTTCCCCCGTTTGCCTTGGCGTCATTCTTGGCGCGTTTGGCGTGCATGGCGAAGTGCGCGTGAAGAGCTTTTGCCAGATTCCCGAAAATATCACCGCCTATGGCGATGTGTTTTCGGAGTCGGGGCAGAAATTCCACCTGCACAGCCTCCGCACGATAAAGGACGGGATTGCCGTGCGTATAGACGGTGTGCAATCACGCGAAGACGCGATTGCCCTTAAAAATACGCAACTTTTCGCGAATCGAGGCGACCTGCCAGACCTTGAATCGGATGATTTTTATCATTCCGATTTGATTGGTCTGGCGGTTGTTGGGCAGGATAACACGGCTTTGGGGCATATCATTGCTGTGCATAACTATGGCGCGGGCGATATTTTGGAGGTTCAACCCCAAACCGCAACAAAAGAAAATAGCGTTTTGTTGCCGTTTAGCCACGCCGTTGTGCTGCTCGTTGATATCGCCAAAGGGCAGATTGTTATTGATACACCAGATGGGCTTTTTTAGGCTTTTTAGGATTGTAGGAAAATGGAAACGCAAAATACTCCACAAGAACCTGCCCCTTGGACAGCACGGGTTATCACCCTGTTTCCAGAGGCTTTTCCAGGCGCGTTGGATTTATCGCTCAGCGGTAAAGCCCTTAAAAACAACCTATGGCGATTGGAAACCATCGCCTTGCGCGATTACGGTATCGGCAAACACCGCGATGTTGACGCACCCCCTGCGGGCGGTGGCGCGGGGCTGGTGATGCGCGCCGATGTTTTGGGACCCGCCCTAGACCACGCCGCGATAAACACCCCGACCGACCGCGCCAAATGGCCGATTGTTTATTTATCCCCACGCGGTAAACGTTTCACCCAAACGGATGCCCAGCGATTCAGCCAAACCGAGGGTATCACGCTTTTATGCGGCCGATTCGAAGGAATTGATGAAAGAATCATCCAAGAATATGCGATTGAAGAGGTTTCTATCGGAGATTTTATCCTTTTTGGCGGAGAAATAGCCGCTCAGGTCTTGATTGATGCGACGATAAGGCTTATACCGCGCATTATTGGAAATGAAGAATCGATAAAAGAGGAGTCGTTTTCCTCTGGACTTTTGGAATATCCTCACTATACAAGACCTTTTGATTGGAAGGGTCGCGAAATACCGGAGGTTTTGCTTTCAGGTCATCACGGGCGGGTTCGTCAGTGGCGGGATGAGCAAGCCAAAACCTTGACACACCGCAGGCGGCCAGACCTCTGGCAGCTGTACCAAATGAATAAAAACAAAGTCCCTGATGAATAGGGCAAAGGAAAAAACGATGAATATGATAGAACAGCTTAACGCTGAACACCTAACCGAACTGGGGCATGCTATCCCCGATTTCAAATCGGGCGATACGATTCGCATCGGCTATAAGGTTATTGAGGGAACGCGCAGTCGTGTGCAGAACTATGAAGGCGTGTGTATCGCGCGGCAAGGCGGGGGGTCTGTCAAAGCCTCTTTCACCGTGCGTAAGATCTCGTTTGGCGAGGGTGTGGAACGGGTTTTCCCCCTGCACTCCACCAGTATTGATTCGATTACCGTTCTGCGCCGTGGGCGTGTTCGGCGGGCGAAATTGTATTATCTGCGCGAACGGCGTGGTAAATCAGCGCGGATTGCAGAGCAAACGAACTACCGCGCTCCAAAAGACAAAGGATAAAAGAAATGAAAAAAGAGATTCACCCAGATTATCACACGATTACCGTTAAAATGATTGACGGGACGACTTATCAAACGCGTTCTACCTATGGGGCAGAGGGCGATACTTTGACCTTGGATGTTGATCCAACCGTGCATCCAGCGTGGACTGGTGGGAATCAGCATTTGCTGGATTCCGATGGACGGGTTTCCAAGTTTAAGAAGAAGTATGAAGGCTTGGGGTTTTAGTGATTAGCGATTAGTGATTAGCGATTAGTTTTTTCTATGATGCTCGCCCCTTTACATGACGGCGGTCTTTTGATTTCAACCCACGCCTATGCCGCCCTAACTGCCCTAGTGCTTGGTGCGTTTCAATTGGCATTGCCAAAAGGCACCCCCTTGCACCGAAATATAGGTCGCTTATGGGTCGGATTGATAGGTATAGTCGCCATCAGCAGCTTTTTTATCAATGATATACGTCAATTTGGCGCGTTCAGTTTGATTCATTTGCTCAGCCTGATTACCCTTTATTTTTTGGTTCAATCCATGCGGGCGGTGCGCAGAGGGGATATAAAAACGCATCAGCGAACGATGAAAGCCCTTTATTTTTATGCTTTGATATTGGCGGGGGTTTTTACGCTGTTGCCCGGTCGCGTGATGCATGATGTGCTGTTTTCATAGGCGTTAGTGAGTCTGCCCAAAAAAGCCCTTCGGGTCTTCGTCATCGCTTACGCGAATGCCGACCAGCTCCACGCGAGGGCGTGGTCTTTTGCGCGTAGTCTCTTACGCTCTTTTGAGCGTAAGCAGACGTGGCGCAAAAGCCCTTGGGTTTCAAGACGATAAGGTCTCTATAAAATTACTATCTGGAATAACAAGACGAGAGAGTGGATTATTTGTTTAGAATACTTGGGAATTGGTGATGGGGATTCTATAAATTTATTTAGACACTATACAAGACGCTGAGCCAAACCCCAGCCAAAAAATAGCCCGTCCAGCTCATTATTTTTATTTTACGGGCAGGTTCAACTGCCCTTGTAGGAGGGGTGGGCGGGCGGGCGGCATTTCGAAGTGGCTTGCCACAAAGAAATGGCGCAACAAAAAACCTCTGCCCTTAACTTCCAATACCTAACCCCTAATCTCTAATAACCAATAATTCACCATTCATAATTCACAATTCACCATTCATAATTCACCATTATCAAAAGAACGCTTGCAACCCCGTTTGCCCGCGTCCTAATATCAAAGCATGCACATCGTGGGTGCCTTCATAGGTATTCACCGCCTCTAAATTCATCGCATGAGTAATCACGCGGTATTCATCGGACACGCCATTGCCGCCGTGCATATCACGGGCGATGCGGGCTATGTCCAAGGCCTTGCCACAATTATTGCGTTTCATCAAACTGATAGCCTCCGCCGAGGCCACCCCCGAATCAAACATCCGCCCCAACCGTAACGCCCCCTGCAAACCCAGCGCGATTTCCGTTTGCATATCCGCCAGTTTTTTCTGCACCAATTGATTCGCCGCCAGAGGGCGACCGAATTGCGAGCGATTCATAGTATAATCACGCGCCGCCAGCCAGCACGATTCGGCCGCCCCCATCGCGCCCCAAACGATGCCAAACCTCGCCCGATTTAAACAACCGAAAGGCCCTGCCAACCCCGACACTTCGGGCAATATATTATCCGCAGGGACAACCACATCATCCATCTGTATCATCCCCGTTTCAGAGGCGCGTAAAGAAAATTTACCTTCTATCCGTGGGGTTTCTAACCCCTTCATTCCGCGTTCCAAAATAAAGCCTTTTATCGCGCCATCATGCGCGTCCGACTTTGCCCAAATGATGAAAACATCGGCAATCGGGGCGTTGGTAATCCAGCTTTTCGCGCCAGAAATACGGTAATCCCCGCCAGAATTTTTACCCTCAAACCGCGCCCGTGTTATCAGAGAGCCAGGGTCGCTGCCATGGTCAGGTTCGGTCAGTCCAAAACACCCGACCAAATCACCACTTGCTAAACGGGGCAGATATTTCAAACGTTGCGCCTCTGTCCCATAGGCGAAAATCGGGTGCATAACCAACGCCGATTGCACGGACATGGCGGAACGATAGCCGCTATCCACACGTTCAATCTCCCGCGCTATTAAACCATAAGAAACATAATTCGCCTCTGCCCCGCCGTACTCGGACGGCAGGGTTGCACCCAAAAATCCCAAGGCACCCATTTCACGCAGGATTTCGCGGTCAAAGATTTCGCCGCGATTCGCGGCAATCACACGCGGGGTTAATTTATCACGACCATAGGCCGCGGCACTATCGCGAATTAACCGCTCTTCCCCCGATAGCTGGTCTTCCAATAAAAACGGGTCTTGCCAGTTTAACGCGGCGGGTTTAGCACGGGCGGATTCAGGACTAACAACCATCACCGATTCATCCTATTGGCAATCAAATCCTTAACCACTTCAGGCTCTGCCAGCGTAGAAATATCGCCCAAACTATCATACTCATTCGTTGCAACCTTACGCAATATCCGCCGCATAATCTTGCCCGAACGAGTCTTCGGCAAACCCGGGGCGAATTGGATTAAATCAGGCGTGGCAATCGGGCCAATCTGCCCGCGCACCCACCCGCGCAATTCCGTGTTCAAATCATCGCTGGCAGCAATCCCCGCGTTCAAAGTAACATAGCAATAAATCCCCTGCCCCTTAATATCGTGGGGATAGCCTACTACCGCAGCCTCTGCCACGCAAGCATGCGCGACCAGCGCCGATTCAATCTCTGCCGTTCCCATGCGATGCCCCGATACATTTAACACATCATCCACACGCCCAGTAATCCAGTAATAGCCGTCTTTATCACGGCGACACCCATCCTCGGTAAAATAATAACCCTTGTAGGCGGCAAAATAAGTCTCCACAAACCTCTTATGGTCGCCATAAACCGTGCGCATTTGCGCAGGCCAGCTGTCTTTTATAGCCAAAACACCCTCTGCCTCCACCTCCACAATCGGCTGTCCTGTGGCGGGGTTTAACACCACGGGCTGTATGCCAAAGAAAGGCGTAGTCGCCGAGCCCGCCTTGGTTGGCGTAGCACCGGGCAGGGGCGTGAGCATATGCCCGCCCGTTTCCGTCTGCCACCAAGTATCAACAATCGGGATAATCCCCTTGCCCACAACTTTATTATACCAATTCCAAGCCTCTGGATTTATCGGCTCGCCCACCGTTCCCAAAACCCGCAAAGACGACAAATCGCAAGCCGTCACGGGCGCATCCCCCAGCCCCATTAACGCGCGAATCGCGGTCGGGGCGGTGTAAAACTGATTGACTTTGTGCTTTTCACACACCCGCCAAAACCGCGAGGCATCGGGGTAGGTTGGTGTGCCTTCAAACATCAGGGTTGTCGCGCCATTGGCAAGCGGACCATAGACGATATAGCTATGCCCGGTTATCCAGCCAACATCGGCGGTACACCAATAAACATCTCCGTCATGGTAATCAAAGGTATAATAATGCGTCATCGCGGTATAAACCAAATAACCACCCGTGCTATGGACGACACCCTTTGGTTTGCCCGTAGAGCCCGAAGTATAAAGGATAAACAACGGGTCTTCCGCATTCATCGGTTCAACCGCGCAATCCGCGCTGGCGTTTTTCACCATAGTATCATAGTCATAATCGCGCCCGTCTTTATTTTCACCCGCGCTCGTGCGGGCAAAAACCAGCGTGGGAATATCCCCGCAAATTTTTAACGCCGCGTCAACGTTTTTCTTTAACGGCACGTTTTTGCCACCACGCGGTCCTTCATCGGCGGTTACCAGCAGGCTTGCCGTGCAATCGGTAATGCGACTTGCCAGAGCATCAGGGGAAAACCCGCCAAAGACGATGGAATGAATCGCGCCAATCCGCGCACAAGCCAGCATAGCATAGGCGGCTTGGGGTATCATCGGCATGTATAAAACCACGCGGTCGCCCTTACCCACGCCCAAGGATTTATAGACATTCGCCAAACGGCAGACTTGCTCGTGCAATTCTCTGTAGGTTATGTGTTGGCTTATATTGGGGTCGTCGCCCTCCCATATAATAGCCGTCTGGTCGCCCCGCGTGGGCAAATGGCGATCAACGCAATTCGCACAGACGTTTAGGATACCATCCTCAAACCATTTTATCGACACATCGGGGTAGGCAAAACTGGTGTTCTTAACGATGGTATAAGGTTTTATCCAATCGAGCCGTTTGCCCTGTTCGCCCCAAAACTTGGCAGGGTCTTTTATCGAATCGGCGTACATTTGGGCGTAGCCCTCTGCCGTGATATGGGCGTGTTTTATTGTGGACTCGGAGGGCGGGTGGATTTTATTTATCGGTTTATCGGGCATTTTATTTTACCTTTTTATCAAGTGTTATATCGCCAAGTATTCATGGCGCAATTCTACATTATCCAGCACTTCCTTTGCCGTGCCGTCAAACACTACTTGCCCCGTGTCCAAAATCACGGCACGGTCGGCCAGCCCAAGGGCAGCAACCGCGTTTTGCTCCACTATAATAGTGGTAATCCCCTGTTCGCGAATCAAATGCAGGGTTTTTTCAATCTCCTGCACAATCACGGGCGCGAGTCCTTCATAAGGTTCATCCAGCAACAGCAATTTAATATCCCGAGCCAAAGCCCGCCCAATCGCCAGCATTTGCTGCTCGCCCCCTGAAAGCGTCGTGCCTTCCTGACGGCGGCGTTCGCCCAAACGGGGAAACAATTCATAAATCCGCTCCAGCGACCAACCGATGGGCGGTTTAATCTGCGCCAGCATAATGTTTTCTTCCACGGATAGCCCTTGGATAATCCGCCTATCCTCTGGCACCAGCGAAACCCCCGACTGCGCGGCTTGCCACGATTCAACCAGATGCAAGGGTTCGTTATTCAACCAAACCTCGCCCCGATGCAGGGCCGGATTATCCATCCGTGCAATCGCCCGCAAGGTGGAAGTCTTACCCGCACCGTTACGCCCCAGCAGAGCCAAAATTTCCCCCTCATCCAGATTCAAAGACACGCCTTGCACGATATAACTCTCACCATAATAAGCATGCAAATCATGGGCAGAAAAATAAACGGAAGGGATAGGGTTTTCGGTATTCATCTGTGTATTCATCTCTTTATTCATCAGTGCGCCCCCCCAAGATAGGCCTCTTGCACCTTTGGATGACCTTTTATTTTCTTTGGTATATCCTCGGCTATCACCGTACCTTGCGCCAGAACGCTGATTTTCTGGGCGAGGGAGAACACCACATGCATATCGTGTTCAATCACAACCATGGTAATGCGCCGTTTGTTTTGGATTTCCGCCAGTAATTCTATGGTGTTATTGGTATCCGCCCGTGCCATCCCCGCCGTTGGCTCATCCAATAATAACAGTTTCGGGTCTTGCGCCAAACACATCGCCATTTCAAGGCGGCGTTTATCGCCACGCGATAGCGAAGCGGCAATCATATCGGCTTTGCTATCCATATTTACATCGTGCAAAATCGCGCTGGTTTTATCGCGCACATCGGTTTGGCTATCCGTACCGTGCCACATATTCAGACGAAATCCACCATCGCGTTTGGCAAAACACGAAATCATCACATTTTCAAAAACCGATAAATCAAAGAAAATTTCGGGCGTTTGGAAAACGCGAGACACCCCCGCTTGGTTAATCTCATGCGGTTTTATACCCAGCAGAGATTTCCCATCAAACATAACCGTGCCTGTATCGGGCAGTAATTTGCCAACAAAACAATTCAGCAAGGTTGATTTGCCCGCGCCGTTTGGTCCTATAATTGCGTGGATTGTATCTTGCTCTATATTCAAATTGACGTTTTGCAAAGCATGCAAACCGCCAAAAGATTTATTCACGTTTTGGACTTCTAAAATACCCATTTTATTTGTCCTCCTTACGCGATAGCCGCGATGCCAGCCGACAAACCCACCGCGATATACCTTGCACACCTTGCATCAAACCGCCGGGCAAGAATATCACAATCAGCATAAACAGCATGCCAAGGGTTAAATGCCAACCCTTACCCACGAAGATTTTTAACACCCAAACTATCGTGTTTTCCAACCCATCGGGCAGAAGTGCAAACCACCCATGCAGAACCGTCTCGTTAATCTTTGAGAATATATTTTCAAAATATTTAATAAAACCCGCGCCGAGAATGGGACCCAACAAAGTCCCCGCTCCGCCCAGAATCGTCATCAAAACAATTTCGCCAGAAGCCGTCCATTGCATCCGTTCCGCCCCTGCCAGTGGATCCATACATGCCAGCAAACCGCCCGCCAGCCCCGCATACATGCCAGAAATCACAAAGGCGGCCAGCGTGTAAGGTCGCGCATTCAGCCCCGTATAATTCAGCCGCGTTTGATTGGTTTTCACGGCACGGAGCATCAACCCAAAGGGCGAACGGAATATCCGCAAAGACAGATAAAACGTGGCAATCAGGAAAAACGCCGCCGTATAATAACCGATATTAAATTGAAACGTCCACGCGCCCAAATCCAGTGCAAAAGTATCGCGCATCTCTAACCCAAATAAATTTGTAACAGGCAAATTGCCTTGCTCCACCGCGCCATCCAAAACACGCGGGTCACTCAGGGTTAATTGCAATCCCGTCTCCCCATTGGTAATCGGGGTTAAAACCGAATACGCCAAAGAATAGCTCATCTGGGCAAACGCCAACGTCAAGATAGAAAAATAAATCCCCGAACGGCGTAGCGATATAAACCCAATTAACAGGGCAAAAATACCAGAGACTACCACGGATAAAATCATCGCGGGCACGATATTCATGCTCAATAATTTAAACATCCAAACCGCCGAATACGACCCAACCCCAAGGAACGCCGCATGCCCAAAGGACAAATACCCCGTTAATCCAAACAGGATATTAAAGCCAATAACCAAAATCCCAAAGATAGCAAACCGTTGCATCAAATCAGGATAGCCCGCGTTAAACTGCGCCAGCGAGGAATCGGCAGGAAACGGGTTTAATAAAAACGGCGCGAACAGGCTGATAAAAATAACAAAGAGCATCAGGTTTTTATCCGAACTGCCCCACAATTTTGCGATGGTTTTCATCTGTTAATCCTCCATCACGCCAGCGCGCCCCAGCAAGCCTCGCGGACGTGCCAGCAACACAATAATCGCCACCAGATAAATAATAATCTGGTCAATGGACGGCAGGTATAAGGCTTCGAAAAACGCTTTTACGTAATTTGTTGATGCAAAACTCTCCAATATCCCCAATAAAAATCCAGCCAGCACCGCCCCTGGTAATGAGCCCATTCCGCCGACTACAACGACAACAAAAGACAGCACCAGAAAATCCATACCCATGTGATAATTGGGTGAATTTATCGGTGCGTAAAGCACCCCTGCAACACCCGCCACCGCCGCGGCTATGCCAAACATAATGGTAAAACGCCGATTGATATTAATCCCCAACAGCCCAACAGTTTCGCGGTCTGCCATGCCAGCGCGCACAACCATGCCAAAGGTAGTATATCGCAAAAACGAAAATATCCCCGCGATAATCGCCACGGCAGAGGCAAAATAAATCAACCGCCAATAGGGGTAAATAATCGCATTAACGGGCGCACCAATCAGCACGCCAAAATCAAAAGAGCCGACAAACTGGTCAGGCGCGGGTGTAGGAATCGGGTTCGCGCCATAAAACGCTTTGATAATTTCTTGGACAACAATCGCCAGCCCAAAGGTCACCAGAATCTGGTCAGAATGCGGGCGGTTGTAAAAATGTTTAATCAGCCCGCGTTCCATAATAAACCCGATTAAAATCATCACGGGGATGGCGACTATAATCGCCAAAGGCACAGACCAATCAATTAACACAGCCCCGATGGATTCGCCAAACCAATCCATAACATAGGGGGTTTTCACCTTTAATGGGTTGCCCAGAAAATCCAATCGGGTTGGGTCAAGGGCTACCTTTGATACATTTAATAACGCTTGTACCGATACCGCACAAAACGCGCCGAGCATGAACAACGCGCCGTGGGCGAAATTAACCACGCCCAGCGTGCCGAAAATCAGCGTGAGACCAAGGGCAATCAGTGCATAGGCACTGCCTTTATCCAAGCCGTTTAGGATTTGTAATAATACCTGTTCCATGAACCTGTCTATATGCTATAAAAAACAAAAAAGCCACGCCAGCAAACCGCCAGCGTGGCCTTATATTAAAACGCTTACGCGCCTGGGTTACATTTACCCAATTCCCCACCCGCAAACATTGCGTGGTCGGCAGGATATTCCACCTGCGCACGGGGTGTGACTTCCACCACTTCCAGAACGTCAAATTCGGAGGTCGGGTTTTCTTTGCCCTTCACAACCAAAACATCCTTAAAGCACTGATGGTCTTCGGCACGATACTCGGTTGGACCATTGCCCAAACCATCGAATGTAAAGCCTTCCAAGGCCTCCACAACACCGCATGGATTGAATGTGCCAGCCCGCTCGCACGCGTCAGCATACAGCAGAGTTTGACAATAAACCGTGTGTGCGGCCTGTGATGGGGGGAAACCGTACTTTTCGCCAAATGATTTGACGAAAGCTTTCGATCCCGCATCGGACAAAGACCAATGCCAGTTTGTAGAGCCAAAGATACCCTTCACATTTTCACCCGCACCCCGCGCCATAAGGCGAGAATACAACGGCACAACAATTTCAAAGTTTTTACCATTGACTTGCTTATCACGCAGACCGAACTGCACGGCAGAGGTCAATGAATTAACCATATTCCCGCCATAGTGATTCAGCACCAGCACATCCGCACCCGAATTCAAAACGGGGGCGATATACGAGCTAAAATCAGTCGTAGCCAAAGGCGTAAGAACGTTATTCACGGTATTCCAGCCCTTTGCTTCGGTTGCTTGTTGAATAGATTCTTGTTGCGTCCAGCCCCAAGTATAATCCGCCGTCAAATGATAGGCGTTGCGGTCGGAACCATAACGTGCCTCCAAAACGGGGGCAAGTGCCGCCCCTGACATATAGCCGTTAAAGAAATGGCGAAACCCGTTCGCTTTTTTATCTTTACCAGTGGTATCATTGGAATGGGTTAAACCCGCCATGAAAATCACCCCAGCCTCTTGACACAGACCCTGCACAGCAATCGCCACACCAGAAGAAGACCCGCCAGTAATCATAACCGCCCCGTCCTTTTCAATCATGGATTTTGCTGACGCACGTGCCGCATCGGATTTGGTTTGCGTGTCACCCGTAACGAATTCCACTTTTTTACCCAAGATGCCGTTGCCCTTCAGGGTTTTGGATGAAAAGGTATTCATCATACCGCCATCGCCACCACCATTCAGGTGTTCAACCGCCAACTGATAGGCGCGAAGTTCGTCCGCACCCTCATCCGCATAGGGACCAGTTTGTGGCACATTAAAGCCGAGCGTAACCGAACTGCCAGAAGGCTCGTTCGTATATGCGTTGGCAGGTTTCGTAAGAACGGTAGGCATCGCCAAACCAGCACCTAGAACGGCACCTGTTTTGATAACTCCCCGTCGTGTAAAATTAGACATTAGTGTTTCTCCTGTTAAACCGCCCGAAAAGGCGGGTCTTTTATTTACGTTATGATGTAAGGTTTTGCGAATCTTTGCGAATCGTTTTGCGAATCGGGGCAAAGCCTTTACACCGTGAAATGGCAAGTTTGCCTATAACGCGGGTAAAGTCAAGACGGATTGTTTTGCAATTGTATTAATATCGTGTAAAATTGTGTAATAAATTACAATAAATTCTGTAAATCTGTAAAATTTGTAAAAATTATGTGATTAATAAAACACGGCTATAAAACCCGCCTAATCAAAAATAACCACATTACGCTGACATTTGCCGATTCGCGTATCGGCTATCGCCTCGTTAATCTGGGCAAATCCATAGCGGTTGGTAATCAACTCATCCAGTTTCAACCGCCCTTGGTCATAAAGCGACAATAGCATGGGGATATCGCGTTTCAATACCGTCTCTCCCATTCGCGAACCACGCAAAACTTGGCTGGAAAACACGATGTTAATCGGCTCGTAATTCGCCTTTGCGCCAACGGGCGGCATGCCAACCATCACCATCTCGCCACCCCGTGCCAGCAAATCAGGGGCGGTATCAAACACGGCTATCGCGCCCGTGGTGACAAAGACATAATCCGCCCCGCCTTGCGTTAGGGTATGGATTTTATCGGTTAAATCTTTGCCCGCAAGCACGGTATCGGTCGCGCCGAAATCCATCGCACAATCCAGTTTATCGCAGGCAACATCCACGGCAATAATCTGCCTTGCACCCGCAATCCGTGCGCCTTGGATTGTATTCAAGCCAACCCCGCCCGCGCCAATAACCACGACAGACGCACCACTGCGCATCTTGGCGGAATTCACCACCGCGCCAAAACCCGTGATGACTCCACATGATAAGAGTGCGGCAACTTCCATAGGCAAGGCATCGGGGATAAGGTGGATTTGGCTTTGGTCAACGATGACTTCCTCAGCAAAAGCCGCCACCGCCATGCCGTGTTCCAGTTTTTCACCCGATTTCGTCTGTAAGGGCGAATCGGCTAGGCGGTCATAATCGGTGCTACATGCGGTCGGCTGTCCTTGCGTGCAAGGGCAACACTGCCCGCAAGAGCGAATCAGGGTGACGATAACGCGGTCGTTCGTGGCAAACCCCGCAACCCCGCCGCCCGTTTCCATAACAACCCCAGCGGCTTCGTGTCCATAAACCGCAGGCAAATGCCCGCCAAACATACCGTCTATAAAGGCAATATCGGAATGGCAAATCGCGCAGGCTTTTATTTTTATCCGCACCTGCCCGGATGAGACGGGGGCTAGGATAGCCTCCTCTATCGTAAGGGGGGCTTTGAATTGGCGACAAATCGCGGCTTTTATCGGGGTTTTTATGGGGGTGTTCATAACAGTATCCTTTTTTATTTTGCCACACTATAACAGATTACGCGGGTTTGTATAGTTTAGAATTATCGCACTGGTCATTTTCATAAAAATCATTTACAGTCGGGCAAAACCACAATAAATGCACAATAAGGGCAGACCATGAACATCCACGAATACCAAGCAAAACGTATCCTAAAGGGCTATGGCGCACCTGTTGTCAAAGGCGTGGCTATCACCGATATAACCCGCGTGGCAAGCGCGATAGCGTCCTTGCCCGGCCCCGTTTGGGTGGTCAAAAGCCAAATCCACGCGGGCGGACGCGGCAAGGGACATTTCAAAGATTTACCAGATGCCAAAGGCGGAGTCCGCGTGTGTTTCAGCGCACAGGAAGCCGAACAGAACGCCAAGGAAATGTTTGGGCGCACGCTCATCACCAAACAAACCGGGGCGCAAGGCAAGCAAGTCAATCGGCTTTATATCGAGGATGGCGCGGATATTGAAGACGAATTGTACCTGTCCATTCTGGTTGATCGCGCCACGGCGCAGGTTAGTTTCATCGTCTCCCGCGCCGGTGGTATGGATATTGAAACGGTTGCCGAGGAAACCCCCGACCGCGTGAAAACCATAGCCATAACCGCCAGCATAGGCTGTCAGGATAAACAGGGCGAACAAATCGCCGATGCCTTGGGTTTGCAGGGCGATACCAGAGCGCAAGGTGTGGAATTGTTCAAATTGCTGTATTGTGCTTTTACCGAAAAGGACATGTCGCTGTTGGAAATAAACCCGTTAATCGTCACTAAATCGGGCGATATTAAGGTACTGGACGCAAAGATGTCTTTTGACGGTAACGCGCTGTCTCGCAATCCAGATATTGCCGAGCTGCGCGATGAAACCGAAGAAGACCCGAAAGAGATTGAAGCCTCGCGCCATGATCTTGCCTATATCGCTTTGGATGGTGAAATCGGCTGTATGGTGAATGGCGCGGGTTTGGCGATGGCAACGATGGATATTATCAAATTATACGGTGCTACGCCCGCGAATTTTCTGGATGTGGGCGGTGGGGCAACCCGTGAAAAGGTCACGGAGGCGTTTAAAATAATCACTTCTGACCCTAAAGTTAAGGGGATTCTGGTGAATATATTCGGTGGGATTATGCGGTGCGATGTGATTGCAGAAGGCGTGGTCGCGGCGGTAAAAGACATTGGGCTGAAGGTGCCTCTGGTCGTACGATTGGAGGGCACGCGGGTGGCACAGGGTAAAGAAATAATGAACAAAAGCGGGCTGAACCTTATCGCCGCCGATGATTTAGATGACGCGGCGCAAAAAATTGTCCGTGCGGTAAAGGGGTAGAACATGTCGATTCTTATTGATAAAAACACAAAAATAATCGTGCAGGGGTTGACCGGTAAAACTGGCACTTTCCACACGGAACAGGCTTTGGCATATCACGCCACGCAAATGGTCGCAGGGGTGCATCCTAAAAAAGGGGGCAGCGATTGGCAGGGTGCGGGCGGGGAAATCTTGCCGATTTACGCGACTGTGGCAGAGGCAGCAAGCGCGACTGGTGCGACCGCCAGCGTTATTTATGTCCCGCCTTTGGGCGCGGCCGCGGCGATTGAAGAGGCAATAGACGCAGGGATTTCCCTGATTACCTGTATTACCGAAGGTATCCCCATCCAAGATATGGTGCGGGTAAAGGAACGTTTGCAAGGCTCTGGCTCGCGCCTGATTGGGCCGAATTGCCCGGGAGTGATGACCCCTGATGAATGCAAAATCGGCATTATGCCTGGGGCTATTTTTAAAAAAGGCTCGGTTGGGGTGTTGTCGCGGTCTGGGACTTTGACCTATGAAGCGGTGTATCAAACGACGGTTAGCGGGCTGGGGCAATCCTCTGCCATTGGTATTGGCGGCGATCCTGTGAAGGGGACGGAATTTATCGATATTTTGGAATTGTTTTTGGCGGATGAGGACACGCAATCCATCATTATGATTGGGGAAATCGGTGGCGGAGCGGAAGAGGACGCGGCACAGTTTTTAATAGACGAGGCCAAACGCGGGCGGTCAAAACCAACCGTGGGGTTTGTTGCGGGGCGGACGGCTCCGCCAGGGCGAACTATGGGACATGCGGGCGCGGTTATATCGGGTGGCAAAGGCGGGGCGGACGATAAAATCGCGGCATTAGAGGATGCGGGGGTGCGTATCGCACCCTCCCCCGCGAAATTGGGTGAGACTCTGGTTGCCCTGTTGGGTTAATTTTAGGGGGTATAAAATGGCTATGCTTATGATGATAGGGTTATTTGTTTTTATCGGCGCGGGGCTGGGGTTTGTCGGCACGCGGATGATGGGGATGAATACCGATGTTCTAACCACTATGGGTTTGGGGATTTTGGGCGCGGTTGCTGGGTTTTTTATTATCCCGTATTTGTTGCGGACTCTGGTGATTTTCCCTTTGCCTGTGAGCATTGGGCTGGGCAGTGTTATCGGGGTTTTGCTGATAATCTGGGGCTATAAGGTTTTGTTTCATAAGAAGTGATTGTGGCTATTTTTAGCCCTGCGGGTCTTCGTCATCGCTTGCGCGAGTGCCGACCAGCGTGGTCTTTTGTGCGTAGCCCCCACTTCGTGGGAGCATGCCAAAAGCCCTTTGGTTACAAGACGATAGGTTCTCTATAAATTTACTATGGTCTGTCTTTGCATTTAGGCACAAATTAACAATTAACGATTTTTTGCCACTTCTTGACTGGTCGGCATTTCGAAGAAATGACGAAGACCCGTAAGGGCATTCATTATTATTCTAGAGCAGACCTAATAATCTAGGAAACGACCGCCCAAAGGGTGGTCGCGCGCACCCTCACCCCCACGGGTGCGCGTCAGCTTATCGGTTGTACTGGGTCAGAAGTATTAAAGAGTCGTTGGTGACGCAAAATCCCTTATACCTAGCTAACAAGACGCACACCCTTCGGGTTCGCGCGACCCGTGCCAAATATGACTAATGGTTATTTTATTTGAAAAGGCTTTGCCAAACATAACCAAAGGCTTTTGTGTATGGGCTTTTTCATGTTTTTATTTCGGTCGGGCAGGTTCAACTGCCCTTATGAAAAAGCTCTATATGCACAAAAGCCCCCGCCCTCGCGTGGAGCTGGTCGGCATTGCGAATAGCATTCATCACTAATCGCTAATCACTAATCACTAATCAAAGATCCGCAACCACTATCAGCACAATAGAAAACAGCAACAACCCCGCCATCACCAGATTAAAAACCATCACCTGCCAGTCGCCTTTTAACCAACGCACTATCGTGCTGCCAAACAGCCCCCAACCCGCAGACGACCCGCACCCCAACACCGCAAACATCCCAGAAATCACCAAAGCAGAGCGCAACGGCGCATCGGGTGATACAAACTGGCTGGTCACGCTAATCGCCATCACCCACGCCTTTGGGTTAATCCATTGAAACGCCGCCGCCTGCAAAAACCCCCACGGTTTTTTATCGGTTTTCCCATCCAGATTGGGGGCAGAGGCAGTGGCTATCCGCCAACACAACCACAGCAAAATCACGATACCCGTCCAGCGTACGGCTTCGCGCAACACCCAGCTCTGCTGGAAAATCGCGCCCAAGCCAAAGGCTATCAGAAAGCTCATAATCGCAAAACCGAACGCCACGCCGACCATATGGGGCAGGCTCCGCCGAAACCCGAACCGCGCGGCCGACAGAGCAATCAGTGTATTATTCGGACCAGGAGTCCATAACGACACGATAACAAACCCCAAGAGCGATATCAAATCAACGCTCATCATCAGCCCCCGATTTTGCCGAAAGTATCGCCAACCGCACCGCCCATCTGGGCACGATGCCGCAAAATATGATCCAGCAAAACACACGCCATCATAGCCTCGCCCACTGGCACGGCGCGAATCCCCACGCACGGGTCATGGCGACCTTTTGTGATAATTTGGCTAGCCTCACCGCCAGCCGTAATCGTATCACGAGCGTGCAAAATGGACGAGGTCGGCTTGACGGCAAAGCGACAAATAATATCCTGCCCCGTGGAAATTCCACCCAATATCCCGCCCGCGTGGTTGGAGCGATAGGTTGGCGCACCATTTTTAAAATCAATCTCATCGGCGTTTTGCGTTCCTAATAACTCCGCCGCGCCGAAGCCCGCGCCGATTTCCACGCCTTTCACCGCGTTAATGGACATCATGGCCGCCGAAATATCCGTATCCAATTTGGCATAAATCGGCGCACCTAAACCCGCAGGAAACCCTTGCGCGATAACCTCTATCACCGCGCCAACGCTGTTGCCATCCTTGCGTAGGGTGTTCAAATAATCTTCCCAATCCATCGCCGCCTTGGCATCTGGCACCCAAAATGGATTTTGGTCAATCTGCGCCAAATCACGGGTTTCATTGATTTTATGCTCGCCCATCTGCACCATATACCCAAGAATCCGTGCCTCTGGCAACATCGCCGATAACACCTTCCGCGCGACTCCACCCGCGGCAACTCGCGCCGCGGTTTCACGGGCAGAGCTTCGCCCGCCACCACGCGGATCGCGAATTCCGTACTTTTGCCAATAGGACAAATCCGCATGCCCAGGGCGGAATTTATCCGAAATATCGCCGTAGTCTTTGCTCCGCTGGTCAGTATTTTCAATCATTAATTGAATCGGAGTCCCCGTGGTTTTACCCTGATAAACCCCCGATAAAATCTGCACCTTATCGGCTTCGCGCCTTTGGCTGGTGTGTTTGTTTTGCCCGGGTTTGCGTTTATCCAGCCACTGCTGAATATCGGTTTCATCCAAGGCTATATTGGGCGGACAGCCGTCAATAGTTGCGCCCAGCGCGGCACCATGGCTCTCCCCCCAGGTGGTAAAACGAAACAAATGACCGAAAGTATTGAATGACATAGCAGGGTTTCCTTAAAGGTTCTTATGCTCTCTTACCGTAAAAACACCCGCGTGGCAACGCATGGGCGGTATAAAAACGAAAATTAGGGTGATTTGGGCTTGCGTGCGGGGAAAAAAACGCTATGATGGGGGCAACCTCGGGGGGATTATTGCAATCTGAGATGTGCCGCGTGCATAAACCCGTTGAACCTGAACCAGATTATACTGGCGTAGGAAAGGTTGCATGAAATCGCTTTCAATCACCTTGTCTATTGCCTGTTTGCTTTATACAAAGGACGATGTGATGCGAAACTCCGTGAAATTCCCCGCCATAATAGCCGCGTTTATCGCGCTTGCCATAACCACAATAATTCCCAGCCACGCACAGGATAAACCGATTTTAACGGTTTATACTTACGATAGCTTTGTGTCCGATTGGGGGCCCGGCCCCTTGATAGAAACCGCGTTTGAAAAAACCTGCGGTTGTGATTTGCAGCTAGTCGCCGCGGGCGATGGTGTGGCGATTTTATCACGTTTGCAATTGGAAGGCACACGCACCGATGCCGACATAGTTTTGGGGCTGGATACCAGCCTGACCGAACGCGCCAAAAACACCGGATTATTCGCGCCTTTAACAAACCCCACCCCCGCGTTGGATTTGCCGATTCACTGGGCGGATGATGTATTTCTACCCTACGATTGGGGCTATTTTTCTTTCGTTTATGATAACACGAAATTGCCTGACCCCCCCGATAGCTTTGCCGATTTGGCCTCCCGCCCCGATGATTTCAAAATCGTTATTCAAGACCCGCGCAGTTCCACCCCAGGGCTTGGTTTAGTGCTTTGGATAAAGCATATTTACGGCGATGCCGCCGCCGATATATGGCGCGATATTGCCCCGAAAATCCTGACCGTAACAAAGGGCTGGTCGGAGGCTTATGGCATGTTCGTCGCAGGCGAAGCCGATATGGTGCTGTCCTACACGACCTCCCCCGCCTATCATATTATAGCGGAAGAAGACCCGACAAAATCCGCGGCAAATTTCACCGAAGGGCATTATATGCAGATAGAGGTTGCGGGCAAATTGTCCGCCAGCGACACGCCAGAATTGGCAGATGATTTCCTTGCTTTTATGTTGGGGGCGGGTTTTCAATCGGTCATTCCAACGACAAATTGGATGTATCCTGCGGTGTTGCCAGAGGCGGGATTGCCCGATGGATTTGACGGGTTAATTGCGCCGAGAAAGAGCCTGATATTCTCGCCCAAACAGGCGGAGGCACTGCGTCAGAAAGCGATTGCCGAATGGCTTACCGTGCTCAGCCAGTAAAACCCCATACCTATATTTTCGGCGGTTTGGCGGTGGCGTTATTGGTGTTTTTAACGCTGGGAACGCTGGTTGCGGTCTGGCTGTGGCGCGATATATCCGCGCCCCTGACCCCAAGCGATTGGGCGGCGATTCGCTTTACCCTTCTCCAAGCGGGGGCCTCTGCTAGTATCAGCGTGGGGTTGGCGATTTTTGTCGCCCGTGCGCTGGCAAGGCGGATATTTTGGGGGCGAGGCGTTATGGTCGCCCTGCTGGGTGCGCCGTTTATCCTGCCCGCGATTGTCGCGGTTTTCGCGCTGATAGCGGTTTGGGGGCGGACGGGTTGGGTGTCCTCTGTCATCGGTGAATTCGGGTTTATGCCGCTTAATATTTACGGATTTATTGGCGTGGTTTTGGCGCATGTGTTTTTTAATTTGCCCTTGGCTACCCGTTTGATTTTGCAAGGTTGGCTGGCGATTCCAACCGAGCAATTCCGCCTATGTGCGCAGTTGGGGATGGAGTCAAACCACATCAATAAAATTCTGGAACGCCCGATTTTACGCAGTGTCGTGCCAAGCAGTTTTGTTTTGATTTTTTTATTATGCGTGTCAAGTTTTGCTGTTGCCCTTGCCCTTGGGGGCGGACCCCGTGCCACGACGATAGAGCTGGCAATTTATCAATCCCTACGGTTTGATTTTGATTTGGGTAAGGCGGCGAATCTGGCGATGATTCAATTTGCGTTGTGTGCGATTTTATCCATGCTGGCGGTGTTTGCCACGCGGAAATACGATATGACTCTGGGGCTGGATAGCCCGCCGAAACGTTGGGATGGACGCGGGGCGTGCGTGCGTATTTTTGACGCTGGTGTTTTGATTTTAACGGCTGGGTTTTTGTTTTTGCCTTTGGTTGCGATAGCTCTTCGCGGGCTGGCGGGGCTACTGGTTCTGCCCGATACTATCTGGCGGGCGGGTCTGAATTCGGTGCTGGTTGCGGGGGCGGCGATGGTGATTACGATAGCCATGACGCTCGCCTTATCAAACCTGATTATTCGTCTTTTAAACACGCGAGCAAACACGCGAGCGGGGGCTGGTCGCGTGATAGAATCCTTTGGCGTGCTTATTTTATCCGCCTCGCCTTTCGTTATGGGAACGGGGTTATTTATTATTATCAATCGTTTTATCAATCCGTTTGATGTCGCGTTGGGTGTGGTTATTTTGGTTAATGCTTTGATGAGCATCCCCTTTGCTCTGCGGATTCTGCTGCCCGCGATGATACGGGCGGAAGCGTCCTATGGTCGCCTAGGCACCAGTTTGGGAATGACCGCATCCACACGGTTTCGCCTGTGTATTTGGCCGCGATTGCGTCGCCCGATGGGGTTTGCTGCGGGCTTGGCTTTGGCGTTATCCATGGGCGATCTTGGCGTGATAGCCCTGTTTGCCCCGCCGAATTTGGAAACCCTACCGTTGCTGATGTATCGGTTAATGGAGTCCTATCAAATAGCCGCCGCGGGCGGGGTTGCGTTATGTTTGGTTGGGCTGAGTTTCGGGCTGTTTTGGCTGTGTGATAAAGGGGGGCGAATCGGTGATAGCATTTGAAAACCTTATCGTCCGCAGTGGTGATTTCACTTTAAGCGCGGATTTTACCATAGAGCCTCGGCGTAAAATAGCCCTGCTGGGCGCGTCTGGCGCGGGCAAATCAACCTTGCTGATTGCCTTGGCTGGACTGATGGATATTGACGCGGGGCGGATTATTTATGACGGGCAGGATATTACCGATTTGCCGCCCGCGCAACGCCCCGTGTCGCTGTTGTTTCAGGAGCATAATTTGTTTGCACATCTTACTGTGCGCCAAAATATCGCACTAGGATTGCGTCCCGATTTGCGATTGTCATCGGCGGATTGGGCGCAGGTGGAGGGTGCCTTGGCACGGGTTGGACTGGCGGATTATGGCACGCGTTTGCCCGCGCAATTATCGGGCGGACAGGCGGGGCGGGCGGCCTTGGCACGGACGTTATTACGGCGCAAACCCGTGTTATGTTTGGACGAGCCGTTTGCCGCACTTGGTCCAGCCTTGCGTTATGAGATGCTGGATTTGGTGGCAGAGATTGTGGCAGAGACTGGGGCGACTTTGTTGCTGGTGACGCACTTGCCAGAGGACGCGGCCTATATCGCAGAACAGACGATTGTCGTGGCAGAGGGTGTGGCGTATCCGCCCGTGGCGACTTCGGAGGTTTTGGAAAATCCACCGCCTGCTTTGAAAAAATATCTTGGTTAGGTGTTAGTTGTTAGTTGTTAGTTATTAGTGATGAATAATAAAGAGTCGATTAAATAATAAAGAACGGATAATAAATAATAAAGAACGGATAATAAATAATAAAGAGCGGATAATAAATAATAAAGAGCAGATAATAAATAATAAAGAACGGATAATAAATAATAAATAACGGATAATAAATAACAACTAATAACTAACAACTAATAACTAATAACTAACAACTACCGCGCCTTCTTTAATATACCTAACAACTCATGGCTATCCATCCCATCCGCCACTTGCCCGATTGATTTTTGAAACGCCCGAATCGCTTGGCGGGTTTGCTCGCCGATAATCCCATCAACTTCGCCAAGGTCAAAACCCAAACGAATTAATTGCTCTTGCAACTCTCGCTGTTCGGCGTAAGATAACGCGTTCAAATCACGCGGCCAGGCGGCGATAACCTCGCCCCCGCCCGCCAGTCTATCAGACAAATGTCCCACTGCCAAAGCGTATGCGTTGGCGTTATTATACCGCTTTATCACAAAGAAATTGGCGGTCACCAAGAACGCAGGCCCCTTCGCACCAGCAGGTAAAAACATTGCCATCTTGCCCCAATTCGCCTTTGGCAAATCCGCACCATCCGCCAAAACCACACCCAATTTTGCCCACCGCTTCACCGATAATTTCGTCTTCAAATCCGCCTTGCCATAGTCAAATCCAGCGGGCAATCGCACCTCTACCCCCCACGGGCGGTTGGCATTCCAGCCATGCTCTGCCAGATAATTGGCAGTGGAAGCCAGCGCGTCTGTCGGGTCGGTTCGCGACCAAATATTCCGCGCGCCATCGCCAATAAAATCCACCGCGTAAGCCTGATAACTTGTCGGAATAAACTGCGTATGCCCCATCGCACCCGCCCAAGATCCGATAATCCGCTCCGTCCCATTATCACCATTTTGCCATATTTTTAACGCCGCCAAAAGCTGCCCACGGGCGAACTCACCCCGCCGTCCATCATACGCCAAAGTCGCCAAAGCCTCTATCGTATCAATATCGCCCATCCGCACACCGTAGGAGGATTCCAGCCCCCAAACCGCCAAAATAATCGGTGCGGGAACGCCGAACCGTGTGACTATCTGTGATAAAATATCGGCAAACTCGCCTTGCTTTTCACGCCCCTGCTGCACGCGATCGGGGGAGGCAGCACGGTCTAAATAATCCCAAATCTGCAAAGTAAATTCCGCCTGATTACGGTCGCTTTTCAAAACTTTTTTATTCAATCGCACACCGCGAAACGCCGCATCATAAACGGCGGGGGTGATATTATTTTTCAACGCAACGGCGCGAAAATCCTTCACCCAAGCGTCAAACCCCGTATCCGCCTGTGCCAATATAATTGTTTCATCTGTCATAGTTTCTGCCTTTTTATTAAATATGTCATCGCCAAATATCGGGGTCGCCACACCACATAGCACCCCGAAAACACCCGCAAAAATACCCGTCCTTATCATGCGCATTTTTTATCTTCTGCCTGTTTTAGTATGCTTACGCCGCTTGCCCGACCTCGGCTTTTTATGCCCAGAACCAGACTTGGGTAAGGGCTTACCATTTAATTCAATCAAATCAAACACGATTTCGCCCGTGTTCGCGTTGGTATCCTGCAAGCACACCCGCGCGTCCATGCCCAGCCCGATAATACAGCCAGACCGCGCACCTTGCAAGACGTTTTTATCCCTGTCAAATTGCCAGTATTCGCCGCGCAAACTGCGCAAGGGAATCACCCCATCGGCCGCCGTGTCTATCAACCGCACAAAAATACCAAACCGCGAAAATCCGGCGATTCGTGCGTCAAAAGTCGCGCCAATATCCCGCTCCAAAAACGCCGCCAGATAGCGGTCTGCCGATTCGCGTTCCGCCATCATTGCCCGCCTTTCGCTCACTGAAATCTGCGCACCAATCTCTGCCAAAACTTCCGTGGCGGGGGTATCGCCCGCGTCATCCCCCAGCCCGCAAGCCCGTATCAAAGCACGATGAATAATCACATCAGCATAGCGGCGAATCGGCGAGGTAAAATGGCAATACCGCGTTAAATTCAACCCAAAATGCCCCAAGGAATCCACCCCATAATAGGCCTGAGTCATGGAACGCAAAACGCTGATACTGACCAATTCGCTGTGGGCAGTCTTTTTGCTCTGTGCCAATAAACGGTTCAAATGGGCGGGTTGCAAACGCTGTCCTTTTGCCAATTTCAAACCCAACGAGCGAACAACATCGGACAAAGCATCCAGTTTTTCCTTTGGCGGGGATTCGTGGATTCGGTATAAAAGCGGCTGTTTTTTATTTTCCAACTCCTCTGCCGCGCAGGTATTTGCCATAATCATAAAGGTCTCTATCAAAAGGTGAGCATCCTTACGCTGGGCAAAATGAATCGATTCCACCGTGCCGTCCGTGCCAAGGGTAATTTTGCGTTCGGGCAAATCAAGGTCTAACGGGGCGCGTTTTTCCTGCGCAATCGCCACGGCATGATAGGCACGATAAAGCTGGGTTATCGGGTCAATAAACGGCGTGGTGGCCGCATCCGCCGCACCATCATAGGCCGTTTGAACCTGCTGATAGGACAGGGCGGCGGCACTGCGAATCATCGCCCGATAAAACTGATGCTTGGTTTTTTCACCGTTCAAATCAATCGTCATTGCTACGACTAAAACGGGACGGTCTTCACCTGCCCGCAGGGAACACAAATCGTTGGAAAGCCGTTCGGGCAGCATCGGCACAACGCGGTCAGGGAAGTAGCACGAATTGCCACGAAACAAAGCCTCTGCATCCAGTGGGGTATCGTGAGGCAGATAGGCCGCGACATCGGCAATCGCCACCCAAATGATAAAACCGCCCTTGTTTTGTGGGTCGAGGTCGGGCTGGACAAACACCGCATCGTCGTGGTCTTTGGCATCAAACGGGTCAATCGTGATAAACGGATAATCGCGCAAATCCTTGCGGTTTTGTGTGTCTATCGGTTTTATTTCGCGGGTTTGGGTCAGGGTCGCGGTGGAAAATTCTATCGGAATTTCATGGTTATGCAGTGCCATCATGCTGGGGCTGGGGGCGGTATCCGCGCCCAATCGTTCTATGATTCGCGCCTTCGGCAAGCCCATCCGCCCCTTTGGCGCAATCTGCGTGGCACGTACCAATTCGCCCGATATCGCGCCGTTTTTATCCTTTTCAGCAACCGCCCATTCGCCTCGTGTTTTCTTGCTAATCGGCAACAACCGCCCGCCAGTGGGCGTGGCATGATAAATGCCAATCAGGTTTTGCGTGTTTTCCGAATCACGGGGTGCGGGGATTTTGCGAATAAGGCGGGCTTCAAAATCGACATCATCCTGCTCGCTGGGATTGATACGACAGAGCATAAAATCGCCGACTTTCAGCGACGGGTCGCCCGTTTTGGCAATGAAATGAATCCGCAAATCGTGGGGTTCGCCCTGTGCGATACACGCCCAGACATCGCCCGCGGCATCAATAGAGTCACACGACAGCACCATAACGGGCGGTAGTTTGGGAAGAGTTTTTATCATTTTAATTTATACTTTTCATAGCCACCAAATCGCCAATATCATCTACATCACGCAGAACGTCAATATAGCCAATTCGCAAATTCGGCATGGATTTTACGGTGTCATTCAGGCTATGTTCGCTGGACCAGCGCACATCAGAAAACAGATTTCGCGGCACAGGTTTTGCCCCGCGATGCAGCCCCATCAGCCAAAACCCACCATCGGGACAGGGGCCAAAAACTCCGTCATATTGCCCAAGAGTGCCAAACGCTTTGTCAATCAAACGTGGGGTTATGTTGGGAATATCCGCGCCGATAATCACGATTTTACCCTTTATATCCGCACGGAAAATCCGTGCCATCCGCGCACCCAAATCCCCGCGACCTTGCGCCCAACGGGGCAAACGGCTCGTCCAAACGCGGCTCTGCAATCCTGCCACATCGGGCGCGACCGCCAGCCAAGTTTGCCACCGTGTATCCGCGCCCAATCGCGCAATTAAATCGCGGGTTTGATGACGCGCCCACCAAGTCGCCGCAATCGCCCCCAAGCCCACACCCAGCCGTGTTTTCACACGCCCAACCCGCGGTTCTTTCACCATAATAAACAAATGACGCGGTGTCATGAAAAATAGCTTTGCAAAACGCGCAGGTAAATGGATTTTAGCTGGCGGATATGGGGGACGGACACGCATTCATCCACTTGATGCATGGTTTTGCCAACCAATCCGAATTCCACCACGGGGCAGTGTTTTTGAATAAACCGAGCGTCCGATGTCCCCCCCGTAGTCGATGGCACGGGGGTTCGTGTGGTCTCGGCACAAACCGCATCGGCTATAAGCGCAGAAAAATCATTGGGCGGGGTGATAAAACTCTCCCCCGTTACGCGGGTTTGCAAATCAAATTTAATATCGCTTTCTTTGCTAGCCGTTTGCAAAATCCCCTTTAACCACGCAATCACAGAATCGCTGGTATGGGCATCATTAAAACGGATATTCACCGAGGCAGTTGCCCGTGCGGGGATAATGTTTGTGGCAGAATTGCCCGTGTCAATCGCGGTAATTTCAAGGTTTGAGGGTTCAAAATGTTCTGTGCCATCATCAATCGGCGTGTTTAACCGCATCAAAAGCGCGACCAACGCAGGCATCGGATTCTTTGCCTTATCGGGATAGCCGACATGCCCCTGCACACCAATCGCGGTGATTTGCGCGTTGATAGAGCCTCGCCTGCCGATTTTCATCATATCGCCCATCTGTTCGGGGCAGGTTGGCTCGCCCACCAAACAATGGGTCATCTGTTCGCCATTTTGCTCCATCCAATCCAAAATCGCCCGTGTGCCGTCTTGGGCGGGGCCTTCTTCGTCACCCGTTAGGGTGATAATAATCGCGCCATCGGGCGGGGTGGTTTGGACAAAATCAATGGCGGCGGCGCAAAAGGCAGCAACGCCAGATTTCATATCGGCCGCGCCGCGCCCATACAGCACATCATCGCGAATCTCTGCGTCAAAGGGCGGGACGCTCCATAAGGATTCATCGCCGATAGGCACAACATCTATGTGTCCGTTAAAGCCGAAAGTACGGGAGTTCGTTTGCCCACCCCATCGGGCAAATAAATTGCAAACCCCGCCCCGATCAATCCGTGTGCAAGTGAATCCCGCACGGGTCAGCAGGGGTTCAATCAGGCGTAACGCCCCGCCCTCATCTGGAGTGACGGAGGGACAGCGCACCAAATCGGCGCATAGGGAAACCGCGTCTGTTGGCTCTATTTTCACGGGTTGCCTTCCAACTGCCCCTTGGCGTTCAATGTCCAAAATGGGTTAAAGGCAACCTCCCACAAATGCCCATCAGGGTCGGCAAAGGTGCCAGAATATCCGCCCCAAAAGACTTCGGTAGGTTTGGTAATAACCACCGCCCCCGCGTCCTGCGCGGTTTGATAGGCGGCATTAACCGCCCGTTTGGATTTGTAATTCGTTGCCAGAGTTATACTGCCCGTTGTTCGCGTGTGAATCGGCATGCTAATATCGGCGGTTAGGGCATCGCGGGAATATAACGAAAAGAACTGCCCATCAATGGAGTAAAACGCGATTTTATCGTTGCCCCCTTCGGCTTCTATCCAGCCGAGCGCGGCATAAAACGCCCGTGATTTTGCCATATCCTCAACCGCTAGGGTTATCATGGTAATACGTTGCGGGCTATCGGGGGTGGTATCGGGGGTGCTATCGGGTGGCATTTTTATCATCCTAAATATTGGGTGTCTTAACCCAGTCTATAAAAAATCGGCTAAGTGTCAAGAGGGGTTTTTGGTGGGTTTCTTGGCGGGGGTCTTGGCGGGTTTTGTAGCGGACTTATTGGCAGGTTTCTTGGCGGGTTTCTTGCCCGTTTTCTTAACTGTTTTCTTAACCGTCTCATAAGCAATCTTTGACCCGCCATCGCTGGGCTGAATATTCAAATACTGGGCGCGGTCGCCAAGGGATTCAAACAAATGCGCCTCTGTCCCCGTCATCCACGCCTGCGCCCCAAGCGCGCAAATCTCATCATACAAAGCCGCACGGCGGGTTTCATCCAAATGCGCACTGATTTCATCCAATAAAACCAATGGCGGAGTCGCGAAATCCTGCGACAAAGCCCGTGCCGAAGCCAGAATAACACTGATAAGCAACGCCTTTTGCTCGCCCGTGGAACACATATTCGCGGGCATCCCGCGGGCGCGATAAACCGCGTTCAAATCATCGCGATGCGGCCCAGCTAGCGAGCGCCCCGCCGCCATATCCAACCTGCGATTATCACGCAAAGCCCGTGCCAAAGTTTCATAATCGGTAATCGGCGTGGTGCTATGTTTATTGGTTATCGACAAAACCGCCGTGGGAAACGCACTGGTGGAGGCATTTTGTTCCGCCATAATCCGCGCCAAAGCCAACCCGCGATTCTGCCCGACCAACGCCCCCGCCTGTGCCATTTGCGTTTCAATCGCACTATACCACGCGGGGTCTTGGATACCGTCCTTTAACAAACGGTTGCGCTCGCGCATCGCCCGATTATACGTCAGCGAACAATCGCCATGCTCTGGAATAAGGCTGAGCGTTAGGCGATCTAGGAATCGCCGCCGTCCTTCACTGCCCTCTTGCCAGAGCCTATCCATCGGCGGAGTCAGCCAGATAATCGGAATCAGTTGGGCAAGGCGCGTTTGTGCCACGGGCATATCATCAATGAAAACTTTACGCGTTGGCTCGCCTTCAAAAACGGTTTCTATATGATGCAGGGCTTGCGCGGTTTTAAGGCTAGCCTTAATCTTCCAGCCCAGATTATCGGGCTGGCGAATCATATCACGGGCAGTCGCACCCCGCAAACCTCGCCCAGGGGAAAGCAAAGAAATCCCCTCCAACACATTGGTTTTGCCCCCGCCGTTGGGTCCATAAATGGCAACAGGGCGGGGGTCAATGTTTAGCGTCGTGTTTTTGTGCGAACGCAGATAAGACAGCGATAAAAGAGTAATCGCCATAACATCAAATTAGACACGCATCGGCATAACGACATAAAGCGTGGAATCGTCTTTGCCTTCTTGAATTAACGCGGGGTCGCTGTTTGTGTTAAACATAAAAATCGCGTTGTCTTTTTCAATTTGATTGGCGATTTCCAACAGATACTTGGCGTTAAAGCCAATTTCCATCGGTGTTTTATCGTAGGCAACACCCAGTTCCTCCTCCGCAGCACCCGAATCGGGGGCAGACACGGATAGCACCAGCTTGTCATTTTCAATGTTCATTTTAACGGCGCGAGAGCGTTCCGATGAAATGGTCGCAACCCGATCAACGGCACGTTCCAAATCTTTCGCATCCACTTCCATACGATTGGGATTATCCTTTGGAATAACCCGATTGTAATCGGGGAAAGAGCCGTCAATGACTTTGGAAGTCAGGGTCAATTCTGCTGAAGCAAACCGAACTTTAGTCTCTGACACGGACACGGCAATTTTGCTATCATCCTCTTCCAGCAAGCTGCGCATTTCGCCGACGGTTTTACGGGGGACAATAACGCTTGGCATATCCTTGGCACCTTTTGGCAATTCGGCATCAATCCGCGCCAATTTATGACCATCGGTTGCAACGCAACGAAGGACATCTTTACCATCCCTATCCGCCTTGTGCATATAAACACCGTTCAGGTAATACCGCGTTTCTTCGGTTGAAATAGCGAATTTTGATTTGTCAAACAAACGGCGCAAAACCTGCGCGGGGGCAGAAAAATTACACTGATATTCACTGCTGGCCATAATTGGGAAATCATCGCGTGGCAGGGTGGTGAGTTTGAAATGCGAGCGACCGGCGCTGACATGCATCAGGTTCGTTGCTTCATCGGTGTATAATTGCACCATCGCACCCTCTGGCAATTTGCGCACGATTTCATAAAGAGTATGCGCGGACACAGTAATCGCCCCAGCGGTTTCCACCATGCCAGTGATTTTGCTGATGATTTCAATATCCAAATCGGTTGTGCGAAAGCTGATACCGTCGCCTTCTGCCTCAATCAATACGTTTGATAAAATAGGCAAGGTTGTGCGCCGTTCAACGACGGATTGGGCTTGCCCCATTGCTTTTAATAAAAAATTGCGTTCAACACTGACTTTCATTTTTTTCTCTCCTAAGTCTTTTGTTTTGGTGGGTTTGGTGGGTTTGGTTGGTTTTTTTTCTTTGGTCATTTTACTGGTCTCTCTTTTACATGGATTGTTATAGGGGGTTAAGGGTTAAGCGTCAAGGGCAAAAACGATTATCGTTCCAATATCACCCGCAAGGCCTCGCGGTCTTGGGCGATTCGGGTATCATTGGTGCACAGTTCCTCTATCTTTCTTACCGCATGAATAACGGTGGTATGGTCGCGTCCGCCAAAATGCCGCCCGATTTCGGGCAGGGATTTCTGGGTTAATTTCTTTGCCAGATACATTGCCATTTGACGCGGGCGAGCAACCTCCCGCGCACGGCGGGGTGATAAAATATCGCTGGTGGTAAGGTTATAGTGTTCGGTGACGGTGCGAATAATATCCTCCATGCGAATCAGGCGGTGCGTGGAACGCAGAATATCCGCCAAACATTCCGCCGCCATGGGTTGGCTGATTTCGCGCCCAATAAGCTCGCCAAAGGCATAGAGGCGATTTAACACACCCTCCAAAACCCGCACATTGGCGGATATTTTATCGGCTATGAATTCCAAAACTCCATCGGCAAAGACAATCTGCGGATTGTTTTTTTGATAGGCGGTGACCTTGGCGGTTAAAATCCCAAGACGCAAGTTATAATCGGTCGGGTGCAAATCCACAATCAACCCCGATTGTAGGCGGGATTTTATCCGCTCTTCCAGTCCGTCAATTTCACTGGGGGTTCTATCGGCAGAGATAATAATTTTCTTATCCGCGTTGGCTAGGGCGTTAAAGGTGTGAAAGAATTCATCTTGCGTCGAGTTCTTACCCGCGATAAACTGCACATCATCAATCATCAAAACATCGACAGAGCGAAACATTTCCTTAAAGGCATGGGTGTCTTTGAACCGCAGGGCTTGGACGAATTTGAACATAAACTGTTCCGCCGATAGGTATAAAATCCGCGCGTTTGCCTTGCGTGATTTGATATCCCAAGCGATGGCATGCATCAGGTGGGTTTTGCCGAGGCCAACCCCGCCGTACATGAATAAGGGGTTAAAATTGGTTTCATCGGTTTGGGCTGCCCGTTGGGCGGCGGCATAAGCCAGCTGATTCGGCACCCCAACGATAAACTTTTCAAAGGTGAGGTTTTTATTCAGCTTGGTTGAGGGCAAAGCGGAGGACGGACTATCATCGTTATTGCTAGAGGGATTCGCGGGGTTATGGGATTGGGCTGGCGATGTTGGATGCGGTGTTGCGCCCATGTTTTCTTGGGTAGTGGTTTCTTGGGCGGGCGCAGTCGCAAGACAGAATTCCAATCGTGACGTGCTCTGCCCGTAGGTTGTTAATAACGCGCAGACTCGGTTGCCATAATTACGCGATACCCAGTTGCCAAAGAACAATGTCGGAGCGGATAAAACCGCCAGTCCATCTTCGCAAGACACCAACGCCATCGGTGCTATCCAATTCTTAAATGCGCCTTCGCCGATTTCTGTGCGCAATGCAGATTGAACATTTTTCCAAACATCATCAAGCGTCATTCTTACAAACCTTCTTGTTACGATTGACGCTGTACCTATCCGACTTATTTCGGATATTCATATTTTGGCGAATCACCACACGCACCCGATTCGGGGGGGATAAAAGGCGGTTCGGCTCACAGAAAAATCACCTTAATGTATCGACCTATCTTATTGAAAAAAGACAAATTAGGATGAAACGGTTTCCCGAAATATTTGGCAGTAGCGTGAATCTTGTCACGTATTAGTAGGTTAACAATACAACAATTTCGGGGGGATTATCAAGGGCTAAAAGAGAGAATTTTACACAAAAGTGATAAAAATTTTCTTTTGTTAAGTATTTGTTTTATATGGATTTTTTGTGGATAAACCATAAAAAACCACAGCCCATAAACCTCCGCGAAAGCGGACGGTTTGACTGTGGTATTTTTAACCTTGTGCGACCCAGCCCAAAGCCATGGCGCATTTGATAAAGAATACCGTCTATGGGCATGGGATGCAAGGGGTGAAAAAATATTTATCCGCATGTTTTGTGCGATTTTTCACTTTTTTTCACTTTTGTGAAATTTCTTTGGGGATATAATTTTTATTGTAAAACTATTACAATTTTATCGCGGGGCGGGAATCGGCGAATCACCAACATAAGGCTAAAGCCTTATGGTTAAGCTATGCACAAATTATGCACCCAGAGCCTTCACCCGTGCCGACAAACGCGACATTTTCCGTGATGCGGTGTTTTTATGCAAAACACCTTTTGTCACACCGCGCATCAATTCTGGTTGCGCTTCTTTTAACGCAGTCCGCGCGGCGGTCTGGTCTTTTTGCTCTATCGCAGCCTCAACACGACGCAGGTGCGTACGCAGGCGAGACAGCCGATTTTTATTAACTTCCGTGCGCCGAATGATTTGACGTGCGCGTTTTTTGGCTTGTGGTGAATTGGCCATGATGTGTATTCCTCTGTATCCCGAAGTGGTTTCAAAAATAATAGCCCCGTTTAGGGCAGAATTTAGCAAAGGTCAAGAGGCAAATATCGCTTTACGGGCTATTTTTGACATTTTGGGCAATAAAAGGTCGACCGATTGGATTGAACGATTCGCCGAATCACGCCAGAACACCGATTCGCACCAGACTGATTCGCTACCTGATTCGGTAAAAGATTCGCCAAACACCCCTCGCCCTCGCGCCCATAGGCATTAAAATGATGTTGAAAATGCCCCCAATCGCCACTGGTTTGGCGGTGGTCTTTCAGGCTTGACCCGCCCGCGACAATCGCCCGTTCCAATACATCGCGAATCGCCACACATAACCGCGACAGCCGAGGTCGCCCAATCCGCCCAGCCGCCCGAATCGGGGATATTTGGGCGTGCCACAAAGCCTCACAAACATAAATATTCCCCAACCCCGCGATAATCCGCTGATCCAAAAGCGCGGTTTTTATCGGCACAGCCCTGCCCGCAAAAGCCCCCGCCAAATAAGCATCATTAAAATGATTGCCCAGAGGCTCTACCCCCATTCCCACCAGCAAACGATGCAAATCGGCCTTATCTGTCTGTATCAAATCCAACGCACCGAATCGCCGCGGGTCGTTAAAAATAACCCGCCCACCATTATCCAAATCCAAAACAACATGGTCGTGTTTGCCCAAATCCCCCGGCCCAGCAGACACCAGAACCGAGCCTGACATACCCAAATGAATCAACAAACTCTGCCCACTATCCAAATCGCACAGGATATATTTACCCCGCCGATGCAGATGAATCACACGCACCCCACGCAACCGCCCCGCCATATCCGCAGGGAAAGGATAGCGCAACCCCGCACGGCGAACTTCCGCGCCGACAATCCGCCGCCCCAGCAAGGCGGGGGTCAACCCGCGCATAACGGTTTCAACTTCTGGCAATTCGGGCATAACGGGTCTTTATTGTTTGGGCGGACATGTGGTATAGAGTCGCCTAACGCTATCACGCCACGCACCGCTTGGCAAGGTTTTATGAAAGTTAGGCACATGAAAAACGATTCCGCGACAACCAGTTTCGGTTTTAAAACCATCCGCGAATCGGCGAAAGCTGGTATGGTGGCGGATGTTTTTACCAGAGTTGCCGCGAACTATGACACGATGAATGATGTTATGTCTTTGGGAGTCCATCGTATTTGGAAGGATATGATGATTGATTGGCTGGCACCACGGGATTCGCAACATCTGCTGGATGTGGCGGGGGGTACGGGCGACATAGCCTTTCGGTTTTTGAACCGTGCGCCGAATTCCACCGCCGTGATTGCCGATATGACCCTTGCTATGCTGGATGCGGGGGCGGCGAGGGCGGCCGCAAAGAACCTGACCGACCGCGCCGATTGGGTTTGTGCCGATGCGATGAGCTTGCCGTTTAAGGATGATACCTTTGATGTTTATACGATGAGCTTTGGCATTCGCAATGTCACCTCCATTACCAAAACCCTGACGGAAGCCCACCGAGTCCTCAAAATCGGCGGTCGTTTGATGATACTAGAATTCGCGCATTTATCCTTGCCCGCCTTGCAACGGGCGTATGATGCCTATTCGTTTAATGTGATTCCCGCAATGGGGCAGATGATAGCCAAAGACCGCGACAGCTATCAATACCTCGTTGAATCCATCCGCAAATTCCCCAAACAAGACGATTTCCTACAAACAATTCGCGATTGCGGGTTTGGCTGTGCGAAATACCGTAATTTATCCTTTGGCATAGCCGCCCTCCATTCCGCGTGGAAGATATAATGCGTGGTCCTCACAATATATGGCGGTTAATCCGTGCAGGGGCAACCTTTGAACGCACGGGGGCAATGCGTACCCTGCTGGATTTGATAGAAGCTCCGCGGGCGATTCGGATATTGGCACGAGGACTTGGCGCACCGTTTCAAATTCTGGGGTTGCGGGGTGATGCCACCCATCCGCCTATGTTACGGGCGATTATCGCGCTTGGACCAGCCTATATTAAATTCGGGCAGTTGCTATCCACTCGCCCTGATGTTGTCGGGGTGGCACTGGCAGAGGAGTTAAAAATCCTGCAAGACCGCTTGCCCGCCTTTGCCCAATCCACCGCGATAGCGGAAGTGGAAAAGGAACTGGGAATAACCCTCACCGATATTTTCACCGACTTTACCCCGCCTGTCGCGGCCGCCTCCATAGCCCAAGTCCATAAGGCAACCTTACGTGAAACCGGGCAACAGGTTGCGATAAAAATCCTTCGCCCGAATATCGAACGCGATTTTGCCCGTGATGTGAATGCCTTTAATTTTGCCGCCGCGATGGTGGAATGGCTTGCCCCGAAAACCCGCCGTTTGCGACCGAAAGCCGTGACCGCCCATTTTGAACATATAGTGCGGAATGAATTGGATTTAAGGCAAGAGGCAGCCTTGGCGGATGAATTCGCCCATAACACGGCTGGGGATGCGGGGTTTGGCGTGCCGAAGGTGCTCTGGCCGCTCTGTGCGCGGCGGGTTATGACGGCGGAGTGGGTTGATGGGCTATCGCTGGGGGATATAAAGGGTTTGCGTAAATCAGGCAGGGATTTGCCGGATTTGGGCGCGCGGATTATTACGATGTTTTTGCGTCATGCTCTGCGAGATGGGTTGTTTCACGGCGATATGCATCAGGGCAATTTGAAATTGAACGAGGCGGGGGATTTGGTCGCCTTGGATTTTGGCATTATGGGGCGGATTGATGAATATACTCGGCGGGTGTATGCGGAGATTTTGATGGGTTTTATTACCAAGGATTATCGCAGAATTGCTGAGGTGCATTTTGAAGCGGGCTATGTCCCGCAGGGGCAAGACGTGATGGCGTTTGCCCAAGCCTTGCGGTCGGTGGGCGAGCCTATATTTGGGCAATCCGCCGATAAGATTTCCATGGCGCGGTTGCTGGCGCATTTGTTTGAGGTGACGGCGCAGTTTGGCATGGAAACCCGAACAGAGCTGATTTTATTGCAACGGACTATGGTAGTGGTGGAGGGTGTGGCAAGGACGCTAAACCCCGATTTGAACCTATGGACTGTGGCAAAGCCAGAGGTGGAAACGTATATTAAAAACCATCTGGGCGCGGCGGGGATGATACGCGATGGGGTGCGCGTGATGCAATCCTTGGCGCGGTTAGGGCCGAAACTGCCCGCGATGATTGACGATTGGGAATCGCGGATGAAAGCGGATGTGCCTGTGCGGGGTAAGTCTTTCTGGGTGCGTTTGGGATGGTTTGTGCTGGCGGTTGGTGTTGCCGTTGGTTTGGTTATTAGTTTCTAACGATTGATTTTAGCCCTTCGGGGGTTTTTTATAGGAATTCATAGGATATAGATGCGTTTTGATAGGATAATGTAGGATTTTAGGGGGGTTTTAGGGGGTTGCCTTTTGTTAAAAACCCGCTATAACGCGGTTAAGATTTTGTCTTTTTAACCATACAGCACACAACAAAGGATTGCTTATGCCCCTACCTATTATGGCTCGTGCCACCGCCGTTTGGCTGGTGGATAATACAACCTTAACCTTTAAACAGATTTCTGACTTTTGCGGTTTGCATGAGCTAGAAGTGCATGCAATCGCCGATGATGACACGGGTGTATCAATGAAGGGGTTCGATCCGATTTCCAATAATCAATTAACGCGAGAGGAGATTTCGCGCGGTGAGGCTTCGCCGATTTACAAGTTGCAATTAATGGATAATCCAGTGACCAAGGGTGAGGAAAAACGCCGTGGTCCGCGTTATACGCCTTTATCCAAACGCCAAGACCGCCCTGCTGGGATTTTGTGGTTGGTGAAGTTTCACCCCGAATTATCCGATGTGCAGATATCAAAACTGGTCGGCACGACCAAGCCAACTATCAAAGCGATGCGCGAGCGTACCCATTGGGATATCAACAATATCCAACCGATTGACCCTGTTGCCTTGGGTCTCTGCAAGCAGGTTGATTTACACGCGGCGGTTGAAAAGGCTGTTGCGAAAATGAAGAAGGATGGCACGATGCCTGTGCAGGATTTGGAGGGCGAAGGGCTGGTGAATGTTGAGGAATCTTTGGGTATGGCTGGCGATCAAAAGATGCCCAGCGCGATTAGCGGATTAGAGAATTTTTCCTTTGGTGCGGAGGCGAATTCTGATGATTCTGAGGGCGATTCTAACGCCCCAAAAGACGCAGAAGCGTTGTTTAATTTGCCGAAATCTAGCAAATAAAATCCCTTATTTTCCCCTTATTTCAAAGGGTCTAACAGGGTTCGCCCGCCATCCACCGTCAATATCTGTCCGGTCATAAAATTGGCACTGCTGGACGCAAGGAATTGCGCGACCTCGGCGACTTCCCCCGCCTCTGCTATCCGCCCAAGCGGGGTTGCCTCAATCACCTTACCGCGCAAATCATCGTTATCCAATAACAGGCGGCTGAGGCTTTCACTTTCGACCGAGCCAATGGCAATCCCATTCACCCGAATCCTGTTGCTAGCAAGGCTGACCGCCAGCGCCCGCGTCATTTGATTCACCGCCGCACAGCACACCGAATAGGCCATCATATCATCGCGCATCATATCGGTGGCGATAGAGCTGAGGTTAATAATCACCCCCGCCGAATCGGATGAAATATCCGCCTCCCCCTGTGTTTGTTTGATAAACCGCTTGGCTATCATCTGCGATAGGCGCAAATTGGCCAGCACATTTTGTTTGAATTGTGCGTCAAAATTATCAAATTTCGGGTCTAACTGATTTGACGAGGGCAGCACGACCCGCGCGGCATTCACCAGAATATCAACCTGTTCAAACGCATCAATAGTGGCGGATAACAGGTTCGCCATGGTCAGAGTTTGGCGCAAATCCCCAGCAAAATAGCGCAGGTTCAGTTTTGCGTTTGGCGCATCCTCTTGCAGTTTTTTAATTTGGCTGAGCAGGGCATCTTCGTTCTTATCCGCCAGCATGACACTCGCGCCCGCCAGCGCGAATTGCCGAGCGATAGCCAGCCCGATACCGTTGCTCGCGCCCGTGATAATGGCGGTTTTATTGTTAATGGAAACGCTCATGTCTTTGCCCTTTTGGTTGGTGTGATGGATAGTATAGCGAGTCTTGGGGGAAATAAAAACATGCGTTTTACCGTCCGTTTTTCGGGCGGGGTTTTGCCTTTTGGGTTTTCACCCCTTGGGCGCAGATTATTTTAAAATTGGAGTTTTTCGCGACTTCGCGCCATTGATTAAAACACCGCGTCAGCGTGGATTCATAGGGCAAATGGCGGTTCGCCACCAGCCAAAGCTGCCCTTTGGGGGCAAGATGGGCGCGCGCCTGTTCAATAAATCTCTGCCCCAAGGCGGGTTCGGATTTTGCCGATGTATGAAACGGCGGGTTCATCACGATACTATCCAGCCCGCGATTATTAGGGGGGGCGGGCAAGGCGGTAATATCGCACCAATGGGTTTTTAGACGCGAATCGGTGATGTTTTTATGGGCGAGGGTCAGGGCGATTGCCTCTGCCTCAAACACATGCAATTCCTGCAAATTCGGGCATTTTGCCAGTATTTGCGCGGATAGCCAGCCTGTCCCCCCGCCAAAATCGCCAATCCGTTTGCCTAGGTTATTCGGTAAATGGGTGGCCAAAAAAGCCGACCCCGCGTCAATCCTATCGGCACTAAACAACCCCGCGCCGTGCCACCAGCCGTTTGTATCTTGGCGATGAGCGGCTTGGGTGCGCCAATCCTCCGCCTGCGGGTGCAAAATATCGCGGTCTTTATACAGCCAAAAACTTTTGCCATGGGATTTTGAAAACACACCTGCCAAGGGGAATTCCGCCTTTATCAGGCGTAAGATACTCTCTATCCCATCGGTTTTCTGCCCGTCAATAATCAGCAATCCGCCTGTCTCCAAAGTGGCAAAACCATCGGCGATGAGGGCGAGGGTTTCCGCCTTGGCACGGACAATTTCAACAATAATGGTTTTGGGGTTTGTGTTTTGCCATCCATCCTCCTGCACCAAAACCCCCGCGTGTTTCAGGGCTTGGTAAGTTGGATAAAAGCCTTGCACACACAGGGGCGGGGGAGTCATGGTTTGGCTTAAACTTTGATATAAGCCACGCACACGCGCCCGCAAAACCACCAAGGGGGCGGAGGGCAAGGGGATTTGCCCGCTTTCCACCCCCATATCCAAACGATTGGATTTCGTCAGACTTTCCACGACCAACCTAATCCTTTTCCATAATACATTGCAACGGATGCTGGTATTTCTTTGCCGCCGCCATGACTTGGGTGATTTTGGTTTCCGCCACATCGCGGCTGAACACACCGACAACCGCCAGCCCTTTTTTATGAACGATAAGCATTAACTGATAGGCTTGGGTGTTGGAGATTTTGAAAAACTGCTCTAACACGAAAACCACGAATTCCATGGGGGTATAATCGTCATTTAGCAAAATGACCTTGTACATCTGCGGGCGTTTTGTCTCGGCACGGGGTTTTGTTGCCAAATCGGAATCGGCGGACTCGTTAGGTATATCGGAGGGATTGTTTGGGCTCATCGGGGCATTTATACTTTTGTTTGGGTGATTTTATTCGCAACAATACGGGCAAACAGACTCCCCCCTGTATAAAGAAAAAAATTAAAAAATCAATAAAACTGACAAAATTTTGCATTTTTATCAAAAAACTGTTTTGTTTTTAGCTTGTTTTGTGTATAAATGGCACTATAAAAACAACAAACCCCGATAAACGGGGTGAAATCAGTAGTAAGCAATCGAACACGATGATACCCCGTATCAGCCGAAATAATCCTTTTATCCCCCGCTTTATATGGGTTATGTTGCGTGGCGGGCTGTTTAGTTTTGCCTTTATTTTGTCCGCTGGTCTGGCGATGGCGGCACCTTACGCCGCGATGGTGATTGATGCCAAAAGTGGCGAGGTTCTGCACTCGCGCAACGCCGATACCCGCCTGCATCCTGCTTCTTTAACCAAAATGATGACACTTTATGTGGCTTTTGCCGCGGTGGAACGCGGGGAAATCACTTTGGATACGAAAATCAAGGTCTCTAAAAAAGCCGCCCGCCAACCGCCGTCCAAACTAGGCTTACGGGCCGGGTCAAGCGTTAGCTTGCGTTATCTTATCCGTGCCTCTGCCGTGAAATCGGCGAATGACGCGGCGATGGTGATTGCAGAGGGAATTTCGGGCAGTCAAGCCGCCTTTTCTGATAGGATGAATAGGCAAGCAAAGGCACTGGGCATGACTAAGACGACATTCAAAAACCCCAGTGGTTTAACGCAAAGGGGGCATACCTCCACCGCGCGGGATATGACGATTTTGGGGCGCAGGCTGCTGACAGATTTCCCCGAATACTATAATTTGTTTTCGCGTAGAACCGCCGATACCGGAATAAAAACGGTGAATAACACGAATAGGAAGGTTTTGAACAGCTATAAGGGCGCGGATGGGATAAAAACTGGTTATACCGTGGCGGCTGGGTTTAATCTGGTGGCCTCGGCAGAGCGGGGCAATAAACGAGTGATTGCCACGGTGTTTGGCGGGAAGAGCTCAGCCTCGCGCAATCGGCGGGTGGTGGAATTGCTGGATATGGGGTTTGATAGGGCGAAAGCAACACGCTATGCCGCCGCCCCGCCAAAGGTGCTGGTACCGCCAGGTGTAGGGCGGGTTGATGCGGTCGGTCGCCGTGTGGCGATTGCCAATATCCGCCCGAAATACCGTCCAGCCAATCTGGGAGAGGATAACACGGATGTTTTGGCGGTGGAACGCGCGATTGTATCGGCGAATTTGGCGAAGCTGGGCGGGGGTGAGGCGGCGGCTCCGCGGGTAGAAAATATCACGCCAGCGCAGGGGGATGCGGATGAAAGCGAGGCGGTGTTAATTGCCGCAATCACCCGTGGGATAGAGCAAATGCCAAGCAGTGTGGTTTTGGGGCGGGTGGAAGCGCGGGTGATTGAACGTCCCAAATTGCGCACGGATAGGCGCAAGTGGGCGGTGCATTTGGGGATTTATGGCACGCGGGTTCGTGCGGAAAAGGCGTTGTTAGAGGCGGTGTTGGCGGATATAAGTTCTCTGGATGGGGCGTTACGGCAGGTGAAATCGACCAGCAGGGGCTACCATGCGGAGTTCGTTGGGATTACGGAGATAAACGCGAATAAGGTTTGCGCGCGGTTAAAGGCGGAAACGTCCGAGTGTGAGGCGGTGTTGGCGGTGGCTATTAATAATTAATTTTTTGCTCTTTGGGTGTTACCAAGCGGGCGCGGGCAAACGGGGTTGCAAGCGTTTTTTAGGGGTTGTCATTGTTATCAATGGTATGCTACATGAAAATCTTGTAGCTGTGAAAGCAGTTGCATAAACTAAAACAAGTGTAAGAAAAAGAAGACGTTTTTTAATTTTTAACCCTTTATCAGAAAGGAGACAAAATGAAATTATTTTTTCATTTATCTTTACTTATTGTAGCAGTCTTAAGACTATTACAATCTGTTTTAGACAACACTTATATTATTTAAGTGTTGTGGCATGTCCTCGCCTGCGGGCGGGGGCATGTCTTTATCGGATAACAGGACAAGCCTTGCGGTCAGCAACAACTATCGTACGCGTTTTTCCACCACAATTATAAAAACAAGTTTTTGTTGTCCCGTCTGTTGCGGATTTTACTTTATTACACTTAACTTTTGTTGTTTGCATTTCCACATCTGTTTTCATATCCATATTGATTGTTTCAATAGGGAATAATGATAATGAGGCTATTAGTAAGATTGATTTCATTTTCTTTCCTTATGTTAAAGTTTTCATAAAAACCCACCTACCAATTACAGGCTTACCGCAAACACTATAATAATTCAACCGATTGTCAATAACCCATGCACAAAAAAATTAGAAATACGGAACGCCCCGAAACCACGCCCGAATCACTGCCCGTTCCTCTTCCGTCATTCCAGAATAATTGGCGGGGGGCATGGCGTTGCTAACCCCCGCTTGCAGATAAATCTCTTTGGCATAGAGCGCGGTCTGCGCCCGCGTTTCCAACACTATCCCCTTGGGCGACCACGGCAACCCGTCATAGCTGGGCGCAACCGCATGGCACACCGAACAACGGGTGGTGATAATATCATGCACCTCACCAAAACCAGCCGCCTCAACATACCGCGTTTGGGTATTGTTTAACGAAATCGGGGCAACCCGCGCCGAATCAGAATCAGAACCGCCACTGCTCGGCACAACCGCCCCACCCGCCGTGGAAAGCCACATAATCAGCAGAAACAAAATCCCCGTCACTCCCCAAGTCCAATGCGGACTGCCACCCCGTGCATGGCGGGTATTAAAATAATGACGAATACTCACCCCCATTAAAAACACCAGCGAAGCAATAATCCAATTATATTCCGTAGCAAAAGCCAAAGGATAATGATTCGATAACATTAAAAAAATCACTGGCAGAGTCAGATAATTATTATGGGTGGAACGTTGCTTGGCGATTTGCCCAAAGCGAGGGTCAGGCTTGCGCCCTGCCCGCAAATCCGCCACGACTATTTTTTGATTGGGGATAATCACCAGAAACACATTCGCCGACATAATCGTGGCGGTGATTGCACCCAAATGCAGCAGTGCCGCGCGTCCAGAAAACACCTGCGTATAGCCCCAAGCCAAGGCGACCAGCAGGATATAAAGCAACACCATCAGGCGGCGATTATCACTGCCAAACCGCGATTGACACAGGGCGGAATAACCGAACCAGACGGCTATGATAGAGCCAACCGATACCGCAATCGCTTGCCACACGGTTATATCCGCCACACGCGGATCAATCAGGTATAAATCCGCCCCAGCATAATATAAAAGAATCATCAGGGCAAACCCAGATAGCCATGTCGCATAACTCTCCCACTTAAACCACGTTAAATGTTCGGGCAGAGCATCGGGGGCAACCAGATATTTCTGGATATGATAAAAGCCACCGCCATGGACTTGCCATTCCTCACCATGCACGCCTTTGCGTTTTTTGACCGCGGGTTGCAGTCCCAAATCCAGCGCAATAAAATAAAACGAAGAGCCAATCCAGGCAATCGCCGTGACAATATGCAGCCAGCGCACCGCCAGCTCTATCCATGCAAAGAAAATCGCCGCATCATACATCGGTTAGCTCCCCCGATAGGTGCTGTAACCATAGGGCGACAGCAAAAGCGGCACATGGTAGTGGGCGTTTATATCGTCTATATTAAAAACGATGGGGATAATATCAAAGAATAAAACATCAGGGGTCGGGTCGCCCAATCCGCGCAGGTAATCGCCCGCGAAGAAATCCAAACGATAGCCGCCAAGGGCGAATTCGTCTTTTGGTAGGATTGGGCTGTCCGTGCGACCATCCGCATTTGTGGTGAGCGAACGGATGAGGGCGGGGTTTTGTGCGTTTAATCCATACAGGTCTATGCGTAGATTGCCCGCGGGGATGCCCTTTGCTGTGTTCAGCACATGGGTTGTTAGGTAGCCGTTTGTCATGAGTTTCTTTCTTGGTTAAATGAGGTTAAATGGGTTTTTTGGAGTTGTATATCTTTGATTGAGGATAAAGGCAAGTGATGAATTGTGAATGATGAATTATGAATGGTGAATTGGGTTTTGTGGCAAACTTCTTTCCTAAAATAACCAATAATTCATAATTCACCATTCACCATTCACAATCCCCCCCAAATCGGTTATCATCCCCCAAACCTCCCCTTAAAAAACGAAAGGGTATTAAAAAATGACTCGATATAAACGCGATATGCGGGGCTATGGCGCGACCCCACCGCAAGTACGCTGGCCAAACACCGCCCGCATTGCCGTGCAATTCGTGCTTAATTACGAAGAGGGCGGGGAAAACTGCACCCTCCACGGCGATTCAAACTCCGAAGCATTTTTATCCGAAATCATCGGCGCACAACCCTTCCCAAACCAACGGCACTGGAATATGGAGAGCATGTATGAATACGGGGCGCGCGCTGGGTTCTGGCGAGTCCATCGGCTCTTCACCAAAACCGCCGTTCCCCTGACGGTTTATGGTGTGGCAACCGCCTTGGCTCGGTCGCCCGAACAAGTTGCCGCCATGCAAGCCGCCGATTGGGAAATCGCCAGCCATGGGCTCAAATGGATTGAATATAAAGACATGCCCGCAAACCAAGAACGCGACCATATAACCCGCGCCATCGCTCTGCATACCCAAACCACAGGCAACCCGCCGAGGGGGTGGTACACAGGCCGATGCTCTGACAATACGGTTAATTTGATTGCTGAAAATGGCGGATTTGACTATGTATCGGACAGCTATGCTGATGATTTACCCTATTGGCATACGCACAAAAACACGCATCAATTGGTCATTCCTTATACCTTGGATGCCAACGATATGCGGTTTGCCACGGCGCAAGGTTTCCACACGGCAGAGCAGTTTTTCACCTATTTGAAAGACAGCTTTGATACGCTTTATGCGGAAGGGGCGGAGGGTTCGCCCAAAATGATGTCCATCGGGTTGCATTGTCGCCTGATTGGGCGGCCTGGGCGAATTGCCGCCATCGCTCGGTTTATTGATTATGTCAAATCCCACGATAAAGTCTGGTTTGCCAAACGGATAGAGATTGCCGAACATTGGCAAAAACATCATCCTCCCGAAATTAATAGCGAATCTGGCAACACCCCCACACGCATGAATAAACCCGATTTTATCGCGGCGTTTGGCGGAGTCTTTGAACATTCCGATTGGATTGCTGAACAGGCGTGGGATTTGGAATTGGGCGTGGCACATAATACCGCCCTTGGGTTGCATAACGCCTTTGCCCGTATTTTTCGTGCCGCCGATAAATCCGCACGGCTAGAAATCCTTTGCAACCATCCAGATTTGGCGGGGCGATTGATGCAGGCAAAGAAACTGACCCAGCATTCCACCGATGAACAGGCGGGGGCGGGGCTGGATAGTTTAACGCCCGCAGAACTTAAAACCTTTACCCAGCTTAACTCTGATTATATGAAAAAGTTTGATTTCCCTTTTATTATCGCGGTAAAAGGATTAAACAAAGACCAAATCTTAAAACAATTCAAACACCGCATAAACAATGACACAGCAACCGAATTCAAAACCGCTTGCACACAAGTTGAACGCATCGCGCTGTTGCGCCTACAGGATATATTACGATGACCTATTATACCCCACGCGGGGGACTGCCCGCACAATCCACCGAATTGCAACGCCGCGCGGTTTTCACGACCGCCTATGCTTTTATTCCCGCCGAAGTCCTGCGTGATATTGTCACCAGTTCCCTGCCCCATTGGGAGGGGGCGAGGGCTTGGATTTTGGCACGACCGCTCAGCGGGTTTGCTGAGACCTTTTGCTATTATATTGTTGAACTGGAAGCGGGCGGAGGCTCTGACGCACCCGAACCAGACCTTGGCGCACAGGGAGTTATTTTTGTCGTTGATGGGGTGGTGCGGGTGACTATCAATGGTGAAACGCATGATTTGACGGCGGGGGGTTATGCCTATTTACCTGCTGGTGCGGACTGGACGATTTGGAATGAAACCGATGAAACCGCGACCTTTCATTGGGTTAGGAAAGCCTATGAATCCGTGGCGGGGATACCCGCGCCCGAAGCGTTGGTTACGTCAGATAAATCGGTCGCCCCCACGCCGATGCCCGATTGTGAGGGTGTTTGGGCGACGACTCGGTTTGTCTCGGCGGATGATTTGCGCCATGATATGACGGTTAATATCGTTACTTTCCAGCCCGCGGGCTGTATTCCGTTTGAGGAAACCCATGTTATGGAGCACGGGATTTATATCCTATCTGGCACGGCGCGGTATTTGCTGAATACCGATTGGATAGAGGTTGGGGCGGGCGATTTCATCTGGCTACGGGCGTTTTGTCCGCAAGCGTGTGTGGCGACGGGGGATGTGCCGTTTCGCTATATTTTGTATAAGGATGTTAATCGCCATCCGAAATTGCGCGTGTTTGGCGGGTGAATTATGGCTAGTATTAAAGCCGTTCCGATAACCGCCGAGGCGTTTGCACCGTTTGGTGAGGTGCTGGATACACGCGGGCTGTCGCCCAAAACCATTAACGCGGGCAAATGCAAACGGTTTCATAATTTGGCGGATGTGGATGTTTTGGACGGGCAAGTGGGGATTAGCATGTTTAGGGCTGAGCTGCGCAGTTTGCCGTATTCGGTGGATTTGCTGGAACGGCATCCGCTTGGCTCGCAAGCGTTTATTCCGTGCTCGCCCGATTCGTTTTTGGTGATAGTAGCGGGGGATGGGGGCGGTGCGCCTGTTGGGATACGGGCGTTTATCACCGCGCCCTATCAAGGCATTAACCTGCATCGCAATGTCTGGCACGGAGTCCTTACCCCCTTATCTGGGTCGGGCGTGTTTGCGGTTATTGATTATATCGGCGAGCAGGATAATTTGGTGGAATTCTTTTTGGATGAGGCGGTTTTGGTTGTGGGTGGTTAGTTGTGAATTATTTTTTGCTATTGCCTTTATTTAACAAATCATTTATATTTTATATTTTAACAACATTCCAACATAAAAGGGAATCTTAAAACATGACAAACGCACCCGAAAATACAAAATTATTCATATCGTATGCTTGGACTAGTGAAGAACATAAGCAGTGGGTTTTACGTTTGGCTGAAAAATTGGTTGCTTCTGGTGTGGATGTAAAACTTGATCAATGGGAACTCAAACTAGGTCATGATAAGAACTTTTTTATGGAAAGAATGCTTACTGATCCTGATATTCGCAAAGTTTTAATGATTTTTAATAAAGACTATGCCGATAAGGCTAACGATAGGAAAGGTGGGGTTGGTACTGAAACACAAATCATTTCAAAAGAAATGTATGAGAATAAAGGACAAGATAAATTTGCTGGTGCTATTTTAGAGAAAGATGAAAAAGGCGAGCCATATTTACCTAATTACTATGAATCAAGAATTTATTTAGATTTTTCTAACCCTAATATTTTTGAAGAAGAATTTGAAAAATTACGGCTGTGGATTCGTGACCAAACTTTACATGCAAAGCCCCTACTTGGCGAACCACTCAAAACTGATTCATGGACAGACAGAGAGATATGTCGCGCGGCAGTTAAAACCTATTTCAGCCTTGAAGATATGCCAATTGATTCTGAAGACAATGGTAATTTTATGGGATTTGAAAGCGCGGCTGGATACATGTATACATGCCGACTGGAAGATAATATAGCTATATTAAAATGGGTTAATGGAACAGGTGACGCAATGAGTAGCAGAGCAACAAGCTTTGAGTTAAATGGCAATACGTTAATTGTTACAGATAATTCTATGGGTTTAATAAAAATATTTAAAAAAGGCTAAAACACGTTCAATTGGTTTCGTTATTGATTTGGAGTAGGTTCTGGTTCTTGACGCGTGGCTGTAAATCCACCCGCGAATGATTTGTTGCCAATCAGAGCATGAACCCTAAATATCCCAATCGCTTCATCTTGCCCTATAAGACCTATTAATGGGGATTCTATAGACTTAAAATCAACCGTACCAGTTAGAATTCCTCTGTCCGTGAAACTGCCATTTATATTAAAAGGATTATCGCCTGAACCCAAATTACCCGAATATGTTAGCGTCTTGTCATCAAAATTAGCAATAATATTGATATTTTTAGTAATGGCAGGATTGTTATCACTAATAGTATTTAAGGGGTTATCACTCCTATGCCCTATATCAATAAGGGCGGGATTAAAGGCATATTGAAACCAAACTGACCCTGCGTATGTAGCAGTTCCAGTATTAGTATCATTTAATGGTTGAATATCAATTAATTCTGGGATTTCAATAATACAAACATATTGATTATAGACCTCACCGCGACGGCTCCGAGTATAAGAACAATAGGCAGTTGGTGGTTCATTATAGCTGTCAAAAATACCCCCAATTCCGTCTAGAAGCCCACTCATAAGTCTGAGGTCATACCCTGTAAGATTGTTAGATTGGCACAACGCACTAAACGGAGTTTCGTGGCAAATTCGCGCTCTGGTTGGAGCGCATCGCTCGGAATTTGGCACGGTTTCACATGCTATTTTTTGTGCAGGAAAATATGCCGTCAGCCCGTTGCAAATTATATCCAGCGAATCTGCACCGCAAACCCGCGCAGTGGTTGAGTTGCATCGGTGGTCGTAATTATAGGCTTTACATGCCTCGTATTGCATCGTAAAATAGGTTTCCAATCCATTGCAAATCGCATCTAGCGAATCCACCTTGCAAATCCGTGCAGTGGTTGAGTTGCATCGGGGGTTCATATTATCGCTTTCGCATGCCCTGTATTGTGCGGTAAAATATTTTTCTAGCCCATCACATAACGCATCCAGCGAATCAGACTCGCACTCTCGCTTAATTATTGGTGCGCATCGCTCGGAATTTGACCCCACGCACACCGCTTTTCGTGCATTATTAAAATCTGCCGAATCGCAGGTATCCCTAAACGGGTTTGCTATACACGGATGGGCGGGTTCTTTGTCATCAATAATAACCACTGCCGTTTTTTTAATAACGGGGTCTGACTCTGTTGTTTTTTCTGCCACACTGGACGGAACATTAACCGCCCCAACGCAAGCCGATAGGATGAATCCCGCCACCAAGCAGGGTATTATTTTTATTATTTGAGTCTTCATAACTTGTCCTTTTTTACAAACGACAAGTTCCCCCAGCACCACATTAGTGCTGGGAGGTTAGTAGCCCCTTCAAGCGGGTTGCGATATATTCCTGCAAGCAGTATTCTATTCTATCGCCCTCCCAACCTAATGGGAGGATAGATTGGAACACCAATCCTCGGAGTGTCTTGAAGAGGGCTACTAAGCCTCGTCGACCCCCCGACACTAGCCCAATTATATTTTGATTGCAAGTGGCAAAATAAACACCGCAAACGATATTTTTAACGATTTATAAAGAAAGGTTGCCTTTACTATGGCAATCGGTATAATACCGCAAACCACGCACAAGGATTAACGATGAAAAACACGTTCTACACGGGGGATAATCTCTATATCCTGAACGGCATGAACAGCGACTCCGTGGATTTGATTTACCTAGACCCGCCGTTTAATTCCAAACGCACCTATTCCGCCCCAATCGGCAGTAAAGCCGCAGGGGCTTCCTTCAAAGATATGTGGACGTGGGGCGATGTGGATGAAGAATGCCTAAATGGAATGGCGGACTACCCAGAATTGGCAGAGTACATATACTCAATCGGGGCGATTAACGGCAAAGCGATGATGTCGTATATCACCTATATGACGCAACGGCTCATCCAAATGCACCGCGTTTTACGCACCACAGGCAGTTTATATTTACATTGCGATACCGTCGCCAGCCATTATCTTAAAATCATTTTAGATGGGATTTTTGGTGAAGATAATTTCCGTAACGAAATAGTTTGGCACTATGGGAAATGGTCAAATGTCTCAAAGCATTTTCAAAAAAACCACGATGTTATTTTGTTTTATAGCAAAAGCGATACCTATACCTTTAATCCTTTGCATGTGGAAAGACGCAATCCAAAGCCCTATAATATACAGGGTGGCGAAGTGAATCAATTATTGATTTACCGCCCAGAGGACACGCCCGATTCTATTATTAAAAGGGAAAAAGCAAAGGGCAGAAAAATCATTTATATTGACACAAAAGGCCCCAGTGAGCATGATGTGTGGAGCTATTTGCGAAGCAAAGAGATTGATTTTATTCCGCCTCGTTCGAAAGAACGCACGGGCTATCCCACGCAAAAACCCCTTACTTTGTTGCATCGTATTATTAACGTATCCAGCCGTCAAGGCGATGTTGTGTTTGACCCGTTTTGCGGGTGTGCGACAACTTGCGTGGCGGCGCAACAATTACAGCGAGGATGGATTGGCATTGATATAGAGTCCCAAGCGGCCGATTTATTAATGACGCGTCTGGGCGATGATTCGGGGATGTTTAAGGATTTTATCCATACCGATAAAATACCGCATCGCACCGATATTAAAGTGGAAAAACCCTCCAAACCGATAAAAGACCGATTGTTTGAAGCCCAAAAAGGAATTTGTAACGGGTGTGCAAAAGAGTTTGATGCGGTGAATTTTGAGATTGACCATATTATCCCCAAAAGCAAAGGTGGCGGGGATTATTACGAAAACTTTCAATTGCTCTGTGGGAATTGTAATAGGGTAAAGGGCGACCGACCGATGGAAGATTTGGTGATGCGATTGCGGGCGCGTGAGGCGATTATGAAAAAAATATCGTATTGATTTTATAGGATTACATATTTACACCCCCTAAAACCCCCGTTTTTTCCCAAAAACCCCAAAAAACCACACTAATCCGTGATATTTACCCCGTTTTGCCCTTGATATTAGCAAAAAATCCCCTACCCTAGCCACACTCTTTAGATAACACTATCTAACAAACAATAAAAAAAGGAGGAGCTATGACTTCTACAAAAACAAATATGTCGTCCAATGACGATCCAAACGTAACACCGCCAATGATGCAGGCTATTCCCTTGGGAATGCAGCATGTTCTGGCGATGTTTGCTTCAAACGTAACACCCTCTATTATCGTAGCGGGCGCGGCAGGCCTTGCCTTTGGCGGGACAGAGCAAATCTATCTCATCCAAATGGCAATGCTATTCGCGGGTGTGGCAACCCTGTTTCAAACCATCGGTGTCGGGCCAGTCGGCGCGAGATTGCCAATTATGCAAGGCACGAGTTTCGCTTTTGTCGGCGTGCTGGCGGGTTTGGCCGCAACCCAAGGTTTGGGTGTCGCCCTGACCGCCTGTTTAGTCGGCGGGGTTTTGCATTTCATCCTAGGCTCTTTCATTAAAAAATTGCGCTTTCTGTTTCCGCCTTTGGTAACGGGGTTGGTGATTTTGGCGATTGGTCTATATCTAATCCCTGTTGCGATTAAATATTCTGCTGGTGGCGCGGCCGAATTCCAAATGAACGCGCCCAGCTTTGGCTCTATGATGCACTGGGCTGTCGCGTTAACTGTGATAATCGTGTCTGTCGCGTGTAAATTCTTTGGGCGAGGGCTGATTTCTTCGGCGGCTATCCTAATCGGGTTGCTGGCGGGCTATGCTTTGGCGTTTATGTTTGGCATGGTTAATTTCGGCGCGGTTGGCAAATCTGCGTGGATTACTGGATTGCAAGTCATGCCTTATGGGTTTGAATTCAGTCTGGGCGCGGTGATTGTCGTGACCTTGGTCTGTATCGTATCCGCCATTGAAACGGTCGGTGATGCAACCGCTACCACCCAAGCGGGTGCAGGGCGGATTGCCACGGATGAAGAGATTTCAGGCGCGACTTATGCCGATGGACTCGGCACAGCCATTGCGGCGGTGTTTGGCGGATTGCCGAATACTTCGTTCAGCCAGAATGTCGGGATTGTCGGAATGACCGGGATTATGTCGCGTCATGTTGTGACGATTGCTGGTGTAATTCTTATCGTGTGCGGGTTGTTGCCCAAGGTTGGGGCGGTGATTTCATCTATGCCTTTGCCTGTTTTGGGTGGTGGCGTGATTGTCATGTTCGGGATGGTTGCTTCGGCAGGGATGAACTTGTTGTCCGTTGTGCCTATGAATCGCCGTAATATGGCGATTATCGCGATTTCTCTGGCCTTTGGGTTGGGATTGAATCTAGTGCCGATGGCGGTGCAGTATTTGCCTGGGACGTTAAAAGTTCTGGCGACCTCTGCTGTTGCGCCAACTGCGCTGGCTGCGGTTCTTTTGAACCAAATCCTGCCACACGAAGAGTAGGCGTTTTATCCTGTTTTATGGCAGGGTGATTATATGAAAATAAAAACCCCGTGCCGTTTGGTGCGGGGTTTTTTTATTTATTATTCATCAAAGAAATTCGTCCCCATCTTGCCACGCAAAACACGGGCAATCTCTGCCCCCGCGGCCACACCATCGCACAATCCAACCGCCAATTTATGCCCATAGGATTCAGACCCATCGGGGCGCAGAACCTCGCCTTGCAGGACAATCCCAGTCGCCCCCACCACCGCCAGTCCAGCGATAGGCGTACGGCACGACCCATCCAAACCAGCCAACAAAGCACGTTCCGCCTCAACCGCTATACGGCTGGCTTGGTTATCCAATTTACACAAAATTTCGCCCATCGCGTCATCATTCTCGCGCCTTTGCACACCAATCGCCCCTTGCGCCAAAGCGGGCAGTATCACTGAAACCTCCATCGGTCGCGCCACCTCCGCCATCCCCAACCGATGCAATCCCGCCATCGCCAAAAACGTAGCCTCCGCCACGCCCTTATCCAATTTCGCCAGCCGAGTTTGCACATTACCGCGAAACGGGACGACCTTTATATCCTTGCGCAACCGCCGTATTTGCGCGGCTCGGCGCAGGCTGGAGGTGCCAAAAACCGCACCTTTGGGCAAATCCATTATCCCCTTATGCCGCGATAAAAACCCGTCGCGCACATCGCCCCGCGCCAAAATACAATCAATCACCAAACCCGCAGGCAGGCTGACCGCCATGTCTTTCATCGAATGCACGGCAATATCAATCTGGTTGTCCAGCAGGCAATCTTCTATCTCTTTGCTAAACAGCCCCTTGCCACCGATTTCGCCCAAAGGATGCTCTGCCATCGTGTCGCCCGTGGTTTTTATCGGGATGATTTGAAACGCGGCTTCAGGGCATTTGTAAATCTGCATGAGTTGCCCGCGCACTTGCGTTGCCTGTGCCAAGGCCAAGGGCGAGCCTCGCGTGCCGATTTTAAGCGGATTTTTTTCATTAAACTGCATGGGGTTGGTTTTAACGCCCACGGGCAAAAAATGCAATATGAAAGGTTGCCTTTTGCCACAGGCACGCTAAAAGGACAAAAAGAAGTCACCTCATGCAATCAAAAGACAAATCCATCTTACGCGCCCTAAACGGGGAAATCCTGCCACGCCCGCCGGTTTGGGTGATGCGACAAGCTGGGCGTTATCTGCCCGAATACCGCGCCACGCGGGCGCAGGCTGGGGATTTTTTATCGCTGTGTTACAATTCCGATTTGGCAACGGAGGTCACCTTACAGCCGATTCGCCGTTATGGATTTGACGCGGCGATTGTGTTTGCCGATATTTTGCTGGTGCCGCAGGCCTTGGGTGCGAGGCTGTCCTTTGTCACGGGCGAGGGTCCGCGATTATCGCCGATAAAAACCGCCGCCGATATGAACGCGTTGGGCGGGGCTGATGATATCCACGATACGCTTGCGCCGATTTATCAAACTTTGCGGAATTTACGCGGGGCTTTGCCTTTGGAGACCGCATTGATTGGCTTTGCAGGTGCGCCTTGGACGGTTGCCACCTATATGATTGCTGGACAGGGTGAGGTTGGGCAGAAGACGAGTTTGCGTTTTATGCGCGAGCATCCTGCGATTTTTGATGCGTTAATGGAGCGGTTGACCGACGCAACAATCGCCTATCTTTTGGCGCAAATAAAGGCGGGTGCTGAGGTGATAAAACTGTTTGATAGCTGGGCTGGTGCGTTGCAAGGCGACGAATTCGCGCGGTATGTTATTGCGCCAACCGTGCGGATTGTGCGTAGTTTGCGTAGCGCGTCCGATGTGCCGATTATAGGCTTTCCCCGCGGAGTCTCTGGCGCGGATTACCGATTGTATTTTGAGCAAACGGGGGTGCAAGGATTGGCGATAGGGCACGAGCTCGCGCCCGATTGGGCGGCCACGCATTTGCAACCTTTGGGCTGTGTTCAGGGTAATCTTGATCCCGCGGTGTTGGTCGCGGGGGGGGAGGCTTTGGCGAGCCAAACCCGCGCGATTGTCGCCGCGTTTTCCCAAGGGGCGCATATTTTTAACCTAGGGCATGGCATCACCCCCGATGCAAACCCCCGCCATATGGACGTTATGCTACGGGCGGTGCGGGGCTGATTGCCAATCCTTTACAGACCTTTAAGACGTGCAATTTAGTGATTGACAGTTAATCCATAAATCATTATATTTTTACCACACCCCGTATTTTCGCTTTTAGGTGTTGCCATAAGTTTGAACTTGTGATTAACCTTGAGTCCTAGCGAAGCACCTAGAAACCCTATGTATAAAACTTTGGAGAAAGAGAAACCCAATGGATGAACTACAAAAAAACATCGCCGCCTATGAGAAAATGGAAAAAGAGCTTTTGGAAACCTCCTATGGCAAAATCGCACTTTTTTCAAACGGCAAGCTAATAGAGGTTTATAATGACCTCTCAGATGCCTATAAAATAGGTTTAAAAGATTACGGTGAAGGTAATTTTTCAATAAAAGAGATTAACACAAAAATAACAAATTTAGGTATTATGGGCTATTCTTTGGGCTCTAAAAATATAGCGGCATAACCTATAATGGCATGTTTTACGGGAGAGATTATTGATAATCAAATTCTATTTACTTGTAGCATTACTAAAGCTACGGGTGAAAAACATGATTTAAATGCGCTATCGCATTACGGAACTTTGCTGGATACAGGGGCGCAGGAAACCAGTATTACAAGAAAAATTGCAGATGAACTTGGGCTTATATCAAGTGGATGGCACAATGTGTTTGGCGTAGGTGGTGCGGTGCGATGTGAAAGATGTATGATAGATTTAACAATTCCTATCGCAAAAATGGCGCGGGTTCAGGGCGATGATGGTAAAATCATTAAAAAGCAAGTCTCTGGGTTATTCTTCAATTCTGTAAATGTTTCAATACTGGAAGAAACACATTTTAATTTTGATGTGTTATTGGGTATGGATATAATTACACAATGTAATTTTCAAATCCATAGTGAAAATCTTTTTACCTTATGTATTTAATCCCACATCGCCACTGGTGGCATGCTCATTAACACCCACCACTAATCACTAATCACTAAAACCCCCCTTGCCAATCCCCCGCCTTTACGCTAGGCTCCCCAAAACACGCCTAACAACCCAATCTGAAGAAGGGGCAGATTTCACGCTATGAATTGGATAACCAATTTCGTCAAACCAAAGATTAACTCTTTATTCGCGGGGCGCGATACGCCCGACAACCTCTGGACGAAATGCCCAGAGTGTGAGGCTATGCTATTCCACCGCGACCTTGCCGATAACTTGAACGTCTGTCTGGAATGCGACCATCACCTGTATATCAAACCGCGCGAGCGATTTACCGCCTTGTTTGATGACGGGCAATTCCGCGAGATAACCCCGCCTGACCCCATCGTTGATCCCCTGCGGTTTCGCGACCAAAAGAAATACCCCGAAAAACTGCGTATCGCCAAAAAGCAAACGGGCGAGGATGACGCGATGCTGATAGCCTTTGGCAAAATGGCGCAAGTCCCCGTGGTCATGGCCGCCCAAGACTTTAATTTCATGGCGGGCTCTATGGGCATGTATGTCGGTAATGCCGTGATTGCCGCGTGTCAGCACGCGAAGAAAAACCGCGCGCCTCTGATTTTGTTTGCCTCTGCTGGCGGGGCGCGGATGCAGGAAGGCATCCTGTCCCTTATGCAAATGCCGCGTACCACCGTTGCCATTCAGGATTTGAAAGAGGCGGGCTTGCCCTTTATTGTTGTTTTAACCCATCCGACGACTGGCGGGGTGACTGCGTCTTACGCTATGCTGGGCGATATTCATATTGCCGAGCCGAACGCATTGATTTGTTTTGCTGGACCGCGAGTGATAGAGCAAACTATCCGTGAAAAACTGCCCGATGGCTTTCAAAGGGCAGAGTATTTGGTGGAACACGGGATGCTGGATCGCGTGACGCATCGGCGCGATTTGGGGGGCGAATTGGCGTTAATCTTGCGGATGTTAATGAAGCAACCGCCTCAGATAAAGGGGGATTTGCCGCGTCCGTCCTCTGCCGAATCGCATAAAAAACCTGTCCGTGCTGGTGGCGCCAAATCAAAATGACACTATATATAATGAAACTGGCACAATGAAACAGGGGCAAACCGATATAATTTTGTCGCGCCTGATGGCGTTGCATCCAAAGATAATAGACCTGTCGCTCGACCGTGTTTTGGCTCTGCTGGATAAGCTGGGCAATCCGCATCACACGCTGCCACCCGTTATTCATATAGCTGGCACGAACGGCAAGGGGTCTACTTTGGCGTTTTTGCGCGCGGGGTTGGAGGCTGCTGGCAATCGCGTCCATGCCTATACTTCCCCCCATTTGGTACGATTTGCAGAGCGGATTCGCATAGACGGGCAACTGATTTCCGATGCCGCCTTGCAGGCGGTTTTGAACGAATGCGAACAGGCGAACGCGGGTGCGCCGATTACTTATTTTGAAATAACCACCTGCGCCGCCTTGCTGGCGTTTTCGCGGTGTCCTGCTGATTATGTTTTGTTGGAGGTCGGGCTGGGCGGGCGGTTGGATGCAACCAACGTGATTGACGAGCCGACCGCCGTTATGATTGCCCCGATTTCACTGGATCATCAGCAGTATTTGGGCGATACTTTGGCGGAAATTGCCTTTGAAAAGGCTGGGATATTAAAACGCAATACCTTCTGTGTTGTTGCCCCGCAGGAGGATGCGGCGATGGAAGTGATAGAAAAATGTGCGAGTGAATCCTATGCGACTTTGCAGGTTTATGGGCAGCATTGGCATGCGTGGGAAGAGAATAATCGCCTTATTTTCCAAGATGAAAATGGGTTGTTGGATTTGCCGATGCCTCGACTGGCGGGGGCGCATCAGGTTTTGAACGCGGGGGCGGCTTTGGCAATGATGCGATTGTTGCATGTGCGCGAAGAGGCGGCGTATCAAGGGGCAGTGCAGAATGTGGAATGGCCTGGGCGGTTGCAGAAATTGACGGAGGGTGCGTTTGCTGGGCTGGATGCAGAGGTTTGGCTGGACGGCGGGCATAATCCATCGGCGGCGGCGGCGTTGGGTGAGAGCCTGTCTGCCTTGCCAAACCGCCCGCTTTATTTGATTGTCGGGATGTTAAAGACCAAGGATGTGGCGGGGTATTTCACCGCCCTTGCGCCAGTGGTTAAGGGGGTTTATAGCGTCAGTATCCCTGGTGAAGACGCAACCCTCAGCGCCGATGAAACGGCGGAGGCGGCGCGTGGGGTTGGGCTATCGGCAGTGGCGGCTGTGGATGTGCAAGGTGCGATTGATGATATTATAGCGGTGGATGCCCATGCGCGGATTGTGATTTGTGGGTCGCTTTATTTGGCGGGCGCTGTTTTAAGGATGAATGATGAATTGTGAATGGTGAATTATTGGTTATTCTTGTTATCCGTTATCTAAAATAACTAGGGTGAGTTATTTTTGGTTATTTAATAAATAGGTGTTTGTTATTTTAGGAAAGAATTTTGCCACAAACCTAATTCACCATTCATCATTCATAATTCACAACTCATACCCCTTGAACTTCCCCCACTAAACCGTTAAAACCCCGCTAACCACTCACCCCTAATCGCTAAAAAAAATCATGCCCAAAAGAACAGATATTGACACGATTATCATCATCGGCGCGGGGCCGATTATCATCGGTCAAGCCTGCGAGTTTGATTATTCCGGCACCCAAGCCTGCAAAGCCTTGCGGGCAGAGGGTTATCGCATCGTCCTGGTAAACTCTAACCCTGCCACGATTATGACCGACCCTGATATGGCGGACGCGACCTATATCGAACCCATCACCCCTGCCGTGGTTGCCCGTATCATTGAAACCGAATGCGCCAAACACCCGCACGCCAGTGTCGCGTTATTGCCAACCATGGGCGGGCAAACCGCCCTAAACACCGCCCTTGATTTGGATAAGGACGGCACGTTAAAACGCCACAATATAACTATGATAGGCGCAGACCGCAACGCCATTGAAATGGCAGAAGACCGCCAGCTTTTCCGCGCCGCTATGGACAGATTGGGCATAGAATCGCCCCGCGCCACGATTGCCGAAACCCTGCCCCAAGCCCTCGCCGCGATGCACGACATCGGCTTGCCCGCCGTGATTCGCCCCGCCTTTACTATGGGTGGCACAGGCGGGGGGATAGCCTATACCGCCGCGGAATATGAAAAAATCTGTGCGCAGGGGCTGGATGCTTCGCCCGCGTCCCAGATATTGATTGATGAATCGCTGGTGGGGTGGAAAGAATACGAAATGGAGGTCGTTCGCGACACTGCCGATAACGCTATTATCGTGTGTTCCATTGAAAATATAGACCCTATGGGCGTTCATACGGGCGATAGCATCACGGTCGCCCCCGCCCTGACCTTAACCGATAAAGAATACCAATGGATGCGCACCGAATCCATCAATATATTGCGTGAAATTGGCGTGGAAACGGGCGGTTCTAACGTTCAATGGGCGATAGACCCCGCAACCGGGCGCATGGTGGTTATTGAGATGAACCCAAGGGTTTCGCGCTCCTCCGCCTTGGCATCAAAGGCAACTGGCTTCCCCATCGCCAAAATCGCGGCAAAGCTGGCGGTTGGCTATACGTTGGATGAGCTGGCGAATGATATCACCCAAACCACCCCTGCCTCGTTTGAACCCAGTATTGATTATATCGTCACCAAAATCCCGCGTTTCACCTTTGAAAAATTCCTTGGGGCAGAGGAAAACCTGACAACCGCGATGAAATCGGTCGGCGAAGCGATGGCGATTGGGCGGACTATTCACGAATCCTTGCAAAAAGCGTTGTGCTCGCTGGAAACGAATTTGACCGGATTTGATGATATAGCCATTAAAGGCGCACCCGATAAATCCGCGATTATCACCGCGATTTCGGCGCAAACCCCAAAACGGTTGCTGTTAATAGCCCAAGCGATGCGCGAGGGTTTGACGGATAAAGACATCCACAAAGCCACCTATTTTGACCCGTGGTTTCTGGCACGAATCCGCGAAATCATAGATATGGAGTCGGTGATTAAAACCCATGGTTTGCCCGATGATGCGGGCGGTTTGCGGCAGATTAAAATGATGGGGTTTTCGGACGCTCGGCTGGCGATTCTAACCGAACAGCCCGAACAGGATATTCGCGCGTGTCGCCATAAAGCGGGTGTTCGCGCCGTTTTCAAACGGATTGATACCTGCGCTGCCGAGTTTGAATCGCAAACTCCCTACATGTATTCCACCTATGAAACCCCCGCCATGGACAGTGTGGAATGCGATTCCCACCCTACCGATAATAAAAAAATAGTCATTCTGGGCGGTGGGCCAAACCGTATCGGGCAGGGGATAGAGTTTGATTATTGCTGTTGTCATGCTTGCTATGCTCTGTCCGCACAGGGCTATGAAACGATTATGATTAACTGCAATCCTGAAACTGTGTCAACCGATTATGACACCTCTGATAGGTTATATTTTGAACCGCTAAGTTTGGAACATGTTTTGGAAATCCTACATACCGAACAAAAGAACGGCACGCTTTGCGGGGTGATTGTGCAGTTTGGTGGGCAGACTCCGCTGAAACTGGCAGAGGGGTTGGAGGCAGCTGGAATCCCCATTCTGGGGACTTCCCCCGATGCGATTGATTTGGCCGAAGACCGCGAGCGTTTTCAAAAACTTCTGGAAGGCCTGCACCTGAAACAGCCGCAAAACGGCATTGCCCATAATGATGATGAAGCAATAGCGATAGCCGCGCATCTGGGCTATCCTTTGGTGATTCGCCCGTCCTATGTTTTGGGCGGTCGCGCGATGGAAATCATTTATAATGACGAGTCCCTGCATCGTTACATACGCGAGGCTGTTCGTGTTTCTGGTAAAAATCCGGTTTTGCTGGATCGCTATTTGGTCGGCGCGATAGAGGTGGATGTTGATGCTCTGTGCGACGGTACGGATGTCCATGTTGCAGGGATTATGCAGCATATTGAGGAGGCAGGGATTCACTCGGGCGATAGCGCGTGTTGCCTACCGCCCTATTCCCTGTCCGCCGATATTATTGAAAAAATGACCGCGCAAACCCGTGCTATGGCGCTGGGGCTGGGGGTTGTTGGGCTGATGAATGTGCAGTTTGCCATCCAAGCGGACGAGGTTTTTATATTAGAGGTCAATCCCCGTGCATCGCGCACCGTGCCGTTTGTTGCTAAGGCTGTGAATTCCCCAATCGCCGCGATAGCCGCGCGGATTATGGCGGGCGAGCGGTTATGTGATTTTGATTTGAAATCCCCCGTTCCTGCGCATTTCGCGGTGAAAGAGGCTGTTTTGCCGTTCAATCGTTTCCCAGGGGTTGATCCTTTGTTGGGGCCAGAAATGCGGTCAACAGGTGAAGTGATGGGTTTGGATGTCAGCTTTGAGCGGGCATTTTACAAGGCGCAACTGGGGGCGGGGGTGGTTTTGCCTGACGGCGGGACGGTGTTTATTTCCATTAAGGAAGAGGATAAATCCGCGACGATGTTAGAGGCGGCTGGGATTTTGTTTAATCTGGGGTTTGATATTTTGGCAACATCGGGGACCTCGGCTTGGCTGGATGAAAACGGCGTGGGTAATACTTTGGTTTTAAAAGGCTATGAGGGGTCGCCGAATATCGTGGATAAACTCCGCGCGGGTGAGGTGGATTTGATTTTGAACACGACCACGCCCAATCAAAAGATGATTGAAGATAGCAAAGATATTCGCGCGGCGGCCTTGCGTGGCAAGATCCCGTATTGCACGACGGCGGCGGCTGGGAACGCAACCGCACGGGCTATCCTGACGATGCACTCGGGCGAGATGACGGTGAGTGCGTTGCAGGATTACGGGGTTTAGTTGTTAGTTATTAGTTATTAGTTATTAGTTTTTTAGCCCTTGCGGGTCTTCGTCATTGCATAAGGGCAGTTGAACCTGCCCGACCAAGATAAAAAATAAAAATTCCGACCAGCTCCATGCGATGGCGTGGTCTTTTGCGCGTAGTCTCTTACCCGCCCTGCGGGCGTGTAAGCAGACGTGGCGCAAAAGCCCTTGGGTTTCAAGACGATAGTGATTCTATAAATTTATTTAGACACTATACAAGACGCTGAGCCAAACCCCAGCCAAAAAATAACCCGTCCAGCTCTCCGCAGGAGGGGTGGGCGGGCGGGCGACATTTCGAAGAAATGGCGCAACAAAAAACCTCTATCCCCAACTCCTAATAACAAGCCCCCAATCCCTAATAACCAATCACTAACAACTAATAACTAATAACTAACAACTAATATTGCGGTTTGACAAATCCCATGCTATACTCACCCGCAAATGACCCTACGACACCGCTTTTTATTCATATTCACCCTGCTTGCGTCCCTACTGGGCTTTGCGCAAGCCAGCCCCGCACAAACACCGCTCCGCCTTGAAATCACCCAAGGCGTGATTGAAACCCTGCCCTTTGCTATGCCAACCTTTATCACAAAGGAGCAACGCAATGATACCACCCACACCCTCACGCCAAAGGACAGCGATTCAAACGCCGCCATTCTGCGTTTTAACATGCAACAAGTGATAACCAACGATTTGATTAATACGGGTCTGCTCCGCCTTGTTCCGCGTGAAGCCTATATCGGCCAGCCAACCGATTTATCCCTTGCCCCGACCTTCGCCAATTGGAAAGCGATTAACGCCCAAGCCTTAATCATAGCCGAATTGGACGTGCAAGGCGATTCCATGACCTTTCGGTTTCGCCTGTATGACGTGTTTTCGGGTGCGGAATTGGGTGAGGGCATTCAATTTGGCACAAACATCGATAATTGGCGGCGTATCGCCCATAAATCCGCCGATATTATCTATGCTCGCTTGACCGGAGAATCGGGCTATTTTGACAGCCGATTGGCATTTATTGCTGAGGATGGTAAAAAGAACGCCCGCACGAAACGCCTTGCTATTATGGATTATGACGGGGCAAACCTGACCTATCTTACGAATGATAATGCGATAGTCCTATCGCCTCGGTTTTCGCCCAATGGCAGGGAAATCGTCTATACCAGCTATGAAACGGGTCGCCCGCAAATTTTTCTGGTTGATATCACCACAGGTGAAAAACGCCTGTTGGATAATGACACGGGCATGTCCTTTTCCCCACGCTTTTCCCCCGATGGATTGCAGGTTTTGCTTTCCTTATCAACAAACGGCAACGCCGATATTTACCTGCTGGATTTGATTAGCGGGCAAAAACAACAAATCACGAATACGGCAGCGATTGAGACTTCACCCAGCTTTTCCCCCGATGGCACGCAGATTGTCTTTGAATCAGACCGTGGTGGGCAACAGCAAATCTATGTTATGCCCGCTTTTGGTGGCGCAGCAAAGCGGATTAGCTTTGGCACAGGTCGCTATGGCACCCCCGTTTGGTCGCCACGCGGGGATAGTATCGCCTTTACCAAAATCAGCGGTGGGCAGTTTCACATTGGCGTGATGCGCACCGATGGCACGAAGGAACGTCTGCTCACACGCGGGTTTTTGGACGAATCACCGACTTGGTCGCCTAATGGGCGGGTGATTATGTTCACACGGCAGTTCGCGGGGAGCGAGGGTGCAGTGTATCTTTATTCCGTTGATATCACGGGGCGCAATGTAAAAAGAGTCCCCACACCCGCCTTTGCCACGGATGCGTCTTGGTCGGGGTTGCGTCCCTAGCGTTTTCGCGGTAAAGTGGGCTATGTTAATCCGCCGTTTTGTTATTAAACGGGGGAGAAACGCAAACTATAAAATAAAAAAGAGGGCAAATCATGCACCACACACACAAAAACCTATCCCTAAAAATCCTATTGGTCGGGGCAAGCCTGCTTGCTTTGGCTGCCTGTCAGCCCAAAGAAGACCGACAAGCGGGGGAAGATTCTAACATATCCCAAAACGCGCTTGACCCCGCCACGGCCGCTTATTTTAAGGAAACCGTGGGCGACCGCGTGTATTTCGCCATAAATGAATCGCGTTTATCGCCAGAAGGCATTGCTCTGCTGGACGAACAAGCCGATTGGTTATTGGAAAACAGCCGCGTGACTATTTTAATAGAAGGTCACACGGATGAGCAAGGCACACGCGAATATAACTTGGCACTTGGTGCAAGGCGGGCGGCTTCGGTGCAGAATTATCTGGTCAGCCGAGGCATTCCGTTTAACCGTATGCGCACGATTACTTACGGCAAGGAACGCCCCGATTCGCTGTGTTCCAATGAAACATGTTATAGCGAAAATCGCCGTGGTGTGACCGTTTTGGATGGTGGCAGTTTTTAAGGGATAAGGATGATGAAACATCTGTGGTCGCGCCCTTGTTTAAAGGGTGCTCGTTTATGGCTATTGGCTTGTCTTGTTTTGATAATGGGGCATGCCCCGCCCGTTTTTGCCCAAGATGAGCCTCTTCAAGACGAATCTGCCCAAAACGAATCCCTTCAAAATACCGCCGAACTGATAGAGGCGGAGTTGCAAAAACAGCAAATCCTAACCCGCATGCGCCAAGATATCGTTAATCTGCAAGATCAGATTGAGGAGCTTCGCGACGATTTACGCACCGCTCTTGAAACCCAACGTGGCGGTCGTAAAAAACGCGCACGCAACGCGACCAAAATCCAAGGCATGGCTATCCGCCTTGATGATATGGAACTCGCCTTGCGCAAAATCACTGGCGGGTTTGAAACTTTGCAATATAAAATAGAACGCCGATTGGAACGCGCCACCAATCAGTTAGAAGATTTGGAATACAGAGTGGTGGAGCTGGAAGGCGGCGATGTATCGCAATTCGCCAAACAACCCGAACCCGAACCCGATATTATCATAACCGCCGATGCTGCTGCCGAGCCCGAGTCAAACGCGGATACCTTTGCCACGCTTGCCCCCGCGCCCGCCGAGATGGTTTTGGATGAGGCTGAACGCGATAGCTATGACCGCGCGATAAAAACCTTTGAAAACAATATATTACCCGCGGCGGAGGGGCAATTTACTCTGTTTATCCAAAAATACCCGCAGAGCGACCTTGGCGCGGATGCCCATTATTGGTTGGGCGAAGCACAGGCTCGGCAGGAAAAATGGGACTTGGCGACCAGCAATTATTTGAACAGTTTGCAGTATAAACCAGCGGGGCGGTATGGGGCGAATGCTCTGCTTGGCTATGGTTTGGGGTTGTGGCGCGATGAACAGGAAGAGCCCGCATGTCGGATGTTATCCTTGATGGAACACCGCTATCCTGCTGAGGGATTGATGATTGAACAAGCACAGATTAAAGGCTTGGAAATAGGCTGTCCATGAGTGTGGAAACATGAGTGTGAAAACACAGAAGGCAAAAGCATGGCGGGCAAAAACATGAGTGTGGAAAATTTGGCGGGTAAGGCGGGCGACTCGCCCCTTACAATTTTAAAAACTTTCCTTGCCAAACAGGATTTGCCGAGTGGTGGCGGTATCGGTATTGCCGTCTCTGGCGGGGGCGATTCTATGGCATTATTGGTGGCATTGGCGGCGCATTGCACGCAAACTAACACCCCCCTACACGCCGCCACGGTTCATCATCACTTGCGTAAAGAAGCGGACGATGACATAGTTCTCGTGCAATCGGTTTGCGCCGATTTATCCATTCCCCACGCTGTTTTATCTTGGCAGGATTGGGACGGGCAGGGCAATTTGCAAGCCCAGGCACGGATGGCTCGGCGGCATTTAATTGCTGAGTGGGCGCGGCGGTTGGGGCTATCGGCGGTTTTAATCGCCCACACCGCCGATGATGTGATTGAAACCTTTGTGATTCGTTTGGCACGGGGTTCAGGTGTTGATGGACTGGCAATGATGCGCGATAGGTTTTCGGCGCAAGGGGTTTTGTGGTTGCGCCCGTTTTTATCTGTTTCACGGCTGGCTTTACGCGATTATTTGCGTGAAAAGGGCGTGTCTTGGGCAGAGGACAGCACGAATGAGGATGAAATATTTGAGCGGGTTCGCGTGCGCAAAGCCCTGCCTGAATTGGCTAAACTGGGCATAGACCCCGCACGGATTTACACAACCGCGCAGGATTTGGCGGGTGCAAGGCAAGCGTTGGATTACCGCGTTCAGCAACTGATGGCGACCCATATTAGCGTTGCGAAAACTGGCAGTTTGCGGGTCGATTGGCAGGGCTTATCCGCCGAGCCGTTTGATTTCCAAAGACGGGTTTTGATGCAGTGTTTTGGATTTATTGCGGGGGCGGGTTATCCGCCACGTGCCACGGCTATGACTGCGTTATTTCAGCATTTAACCGAGGGCAAACGGTCGACTTTGGCAGGGTGTATTGTCGGGTTTGTGGATGGGGTTATGGAAATATCACGTGAGCCAAAGGCGATGCCGATTTGTGATATTTCAGGCGAGGCTTTTGTCTATGATAATAATTGGCAGATTAAAATTACGGGCGATGCGGGGGACATGGTGAGAGATACGGCAGGAATGCAACTACGTCCTTTGGCTGAAACTGGGATTTTGCTCTGTAAAAACTGGCGCGATGCGGGACTTTCCCGCCAAGCCTTGGCCGCCACACCCGCCCTATGGCAAGGGGATAACCTTATCGCCGCTCCGTTCCTACCCGATGCAGATAACGCGGATAAATCTGTTTTGATTAACTGCATATTTAGTTGTGAATTATGAATGGTGAATGGTGAATTGGGTTTTGCTTTGAGACTTCTTTCCTAAAATAACGAACACCTAGCTATTCAATAATTAAAATAACCAAGAATAACTCACCCTAGTTATTTTAGATGACGGATAACGATAATAACCAATAATTCATCATTCATAATTCACAATTCACAATTCAAAAAACCAGCCTTGATATTTTGTTAAACATTCGCTATATTCACACTAACCCGACCGCACCCAACTTTAATAAGGAACTCCCCTTTGTCCAATAACCGTAAAATCATCCTTTATGTCATCGCCTTTTTCCTGCTAATGGGGCTGTTTAATTTATTCAGCAACCGCACGGAGGGCAACACCCAAACGCTGGAATACTCACGCCTTATCCAAATGGTTGATGGCGGGGAAATCCAATCCGCCGATATCAGCGGGGAAACCGTCACCACCACCGATACCCAAGGCGTACGCTACACCACGATAAAACCCGAGGACAACGGCGAGTTGCTCCGCCACATGATAGAGGCAGAAGTCACCGTCACAGGCGAATCGCAAAAAGAGGGTTTTTTGGGCTCCATCCTGCGTTATCTTTTGCCGTTCATTCTGCTGATTGGCATTTGGATATTCCTAATGAACCGTATGCAAGGCGGGGGCGGTGGGGCTATGTCCTTTGGCAAATCAAAGGCACGGTTGTTAAACCAAAACGAAGACCGCAAAACCTTTGACGATGTCGCGGGGATTGATGAGGCTAAAGAAGAACTGCAAGAAATCGTGGATTTCCTGCGTGACCCGAATAAATTCTCTCGCCTAGGCGGGCAAATCCCCAAAGGTGCCCTGCTGATTGGCCCCCCTGGGACGGGCAAAACCCTGCTGGCACGGGCAATCGCGGGCGAAGCAGGTGTGCCGTTTTTCACCATTTCAGGCTCTGACTTCGTGGAAATGTTTGTCGGTGTGGGTGCCAGTCGCGTCCGCGATATGTTTGAACAGGCCAAGAAAAACGCGCCCTGTATTGTTTTTATTGATGAAATAGACGCGGTCGGTCGCCATCGCGGTGCTGGTCATGGCGGTGGCAATGACGAACGCGAACAAACCCTAAACCAATTGCTGGTTGAGATGGACGGCTTTTCCACCAACGAGGGTGTGATTTTGCTGGCGGCAACGAATCGCCCCGATGTGCTTGATCCCGCGTTAAAACGTCCGGGCAGGTTTGATCGCCAAGTCCATGTGCCGAACCCCGATATCAAAGGGCGAGAGAAGATTTTAAAAGTGCATGCCCGCAAAACCCCGCTTGCCCCGAATGTGGATTTGCGGATTATCGCGCGGGGTACGCCCGGATTTACTGGCGCGGATTTGGCGAATTTGGTGAATGAAGCCGCCCTGACCGCCGCCCGTGGTGGCAAAAACGCACTGACTATGGATGATTTTGAATTCGCCAAGGATAAAATTATGATGGGGGCAGAGCGGCGATCTATGGTACGCACCCGCGAACAGTTGGAAAAAACCGCGTATCACGAGGCGGGGCATGCGATTGTCGGCATGACTTTGGAGGAATGCGATCCCGTTTATAAAGCCACGATTATAGCCCGTGGTGGTGCGCTGGGCATGGTCATGGCCTTGCCAGAAAACGACCAGCTTAACATGCACAAACGCCAGTGCGAGCATCGTATTGCCATGACTATGGCGGGTAAAGCGGCGGAGATTATCAAGTACGGGGCGGAAAATGTCACTAATGGGCCTTCGGGCGATATTCAGCAGGCTTCGGCTTTGGCGCGGGCGATGGTGATGCGTTGGGGGATGTCGGATAAGGTGGGCGATATTGATTATCAGGCCGCGCACGAGGGGTATAGCGGCAGTAATGTCGGCGGGTTTTCTATATCCGCCACGACTAAGGAATTGATTGAAACTGAGGTGAAAACGATTATTGACACGGGCTATCAAACCGCGGTGAAGATTATTAAAAAGCGTAAGGCGGATTTTGAGCGGTTGGCAAAGGGGTTATTAGAGTATGAAACTTTAACGGGGGATGAGCTGCAAAAAGTGATTGATGGCAAGCCGTTGGATATGGATGATGATCCTGATGGTGGCTCTGCGCCGTCGTTATCGGCGATTCCTAAGACGGCGAAAAAGGTTAAGCCGAAAGCCAAGCCCACTGGTGGCAAGGGTTCGGGGTTAAAACCGAAACCGACGGGTTAGTTGTTAGTTGTTAGTTATTAGTTATTAGTTTTTTAGCCCTTCGGGTCTGCGTCATCCCTTTGGGATGCCACCACGGGGTGCGCCCGCACCCTTGAGGGCAAGCCCTCTTCGGGGCTGGCGCACCCAAGCCTGTCTTTGCATCTAGGCACAGCCTAAATAAATTTAGAAATAGCCTATCACCACTTCCCAAGTATTCTTTGCAAATAATCCAATCTAACGTCTTGTTATTCCAGATAGTAATTTTATAGAATCACTATCGTCTTGAAACCAAAGGGCTTTTGGCATGCCCCCACGAAGTGGGGGCTACGCACAAAAGACCACGCTGGTCGGTATCGCGCAAGCGATTACGAAGACCCGAAGGGCATCATTCATCATTCATCATTCACAATTCACAATTCATCACTAATCACTAATCACTAATCACTAAAAACTCACTTGAACTTTCCCCCGTTTCATCATATCATCCCTAAACAGGTGCATCCACCGCACCCTAACACCGCAAAAAGGGAACATCGCTATGACCACAAAAACCCTCGCCTCCGCCCTCATAATAACGGCATTAACAGCCTGCACGATTGAACCGCCCGAACAAACCATGGCGCGTTTCATTGAACAATGCGCGATTTACGGCTACGCCGAAAACACCCCCGAAATCACGCTTTGCGCCGAAAACGAACGCCGTTTGGAATATAAAGAAACGCTCGACCGCCTAAATGCACTGTCTCACACCAGAATAAACACAACCTGCGCGACCATCGGCAATACCGCAGACTGCGCTGGGTTTTAATCCACAGCCCAATCTTATCTATCCTTTTTTAACGATTCATTAACAAAATGGGTCGGTTTCCCACTGGCAAAATCGCAAAAAATCCATATAATGCGCCCGAGTGCTCCGTTAAAAAGCATAACCCCAAAATGAACACAAAAGGAAACAATATGACCCACAAAACCGACATCCAAATCGCTCGCGAAGCCAATAAAATCCCTATTCAAGAGGTTGGCGCGAAACTGAACATCCCCACCGAGCACCTTTTGCCCTTTGGCCATGATAAGGCGAAAGTCAGTGCGGAATTCATCAAAGCCCAAAAAACTAAAAAAGACGGCCGTTTGATTCTGGTCACCGCGATTAACCCAACCCCCGCGGGTGAGGGTAAAACGACCACGACAGTGGGGCTTGCCGATGGGCTGAACGCGCTGGGGCATAACGCCGCGATTTGCATCCGTGAAGCCTCGCTTGGCCCGTGTTTCGGGATGAAAGGCGGGGCGGCTGGCGGTGGCTATGCCCAAGTTGTCCCGATGGAGGATATGAACCTGCATTTCACTGGCGATTTTCACGCCATCACCTCGGCCCACAACCTGCTGGCGGCGATGATTGATAACCATATTTATTGGGGGAATGATTTGAAAATAGACCAACGCCGCGTCGTTTGGCGGCGTGTTGTTGATATGAATGACCGTGCTTTGCGCGATATCGTGACCTCGCTTGGCGGGGTGACGAACGGCTTTCCGCGGCAGTCTGGGTTTGATATTACCGTAGCCTCTGAAATCATGGCGATTTTGTGCCTTGCCAACGATATTACCGATTTAGAAAAACGGCTGGGTGATATTATCGTAGCCTATCGGCGCGACCGTAGTCCGGTTTATTGCCGTGATATAAAGGCGGACGGCGCAATGACGGTTCTGCTGGAACAGGCTATGCAGCCCAATCTGGTGCAGACCTTGGAAAACAACCCCGCCTTTGTTCATGGCGGACCTTTTGCCAATATCGCCCACGGTTGTAATTCCGTTATTGCCACGAAAACCGCCCTGAAACTGGCGGATTATGTGGTGACGGAGGCTGGATTTGGCGCGGATTTGGGGGCAGAAAAATTCCTGAATATCAAATGCCGTAAGGCAGGGCTCAGCCCCAGCGTGGTTGTTTTGGTCGCCACGATTCGCGCGATGAAAATGAATGGCGGGGTGGCAAAGGCCGACCTTGCCCCCGAAAATGTCGCGGCGGTAAAGGAAGGCTGTTCTAATTTGGGTCGTCATATTGAAAACCTGAAACTATTCGGCGTGCCTGTTATTGTCGCGATTAACCACTTTGTCACCGACACGGATGCCGAGGTGAAGGCGATTCAAGACTACGCCAAAACCCAAGGGGTGGAGGCTGTTTTGTCCAAACATTGGGAGCATGGGTCAAAAGGCTCTGCCGATTTGGCAAAGAAAGTCGCCCATATTGCCGATTCGGATATCGCCAATTTTTCCCCGATTTACCCTGATGAAATGCCTTTGACGCAAAAGATTGAAACCGTGGCAAAACGGATTTATCGGGCGGACGAAGTTTTGATGGATTCCAAAATCCGCGACCAATTAAAGCAATGGGAAGACCAAGGTTTCGGTCATCTGCCTGTTTGTATGGCGAAAACTCAGTATTCTTTCACCACCGACCCGAACCGCCGTGGTGCGCCAACGGGGCATAGCCTGCCCGTGCGCGAAGTCCGCCTGTCCGCAGGTGCGGGTTTTATCGTGGTGATTTGTGGTGAGATTATGACAATGCCTGGCTTGCCCCGCGTACCGTCGGCAGAGGCGATTTGCATTAACAAAGACGGTGTCATTGACGGGTTGTTTTAGATGTCCAATGATGCGATAATAATTGACGGCAAAGCCTTTGCCGCCACCGTGCGTGAAAAGGTCAAAGCCTATGTGACGCAGATTATCGTGGATGGCGGTGCGACCCCAGGATTGGCGGTTGTTTTGGTTGGCGAAGACCCTGCCTCGGCCGTTTATGTTCGCAATAAACACGCCGCGACGGTTGAAGTTGGGATGAACAGTTTTGAACATAAACTACCCGTGGATACCTCTGAGTCCGATTTGCTTGCGTTAATAAATCAGTTAAACAATGACCCTGCCGTGCATGGGATTTTGTGCCAGTTGCCCCTGCCAAAGCACCTGAACGAAGACCTTGTTATCAACGCCATTGCCCCGCATAAGGATGTTGATGGCTTTCATATTTCCAATGTTGGAATGCTGGCAACTGGGCAGAAATCCATGGTGCCTTGCACGCCTTTGGGCTGTTTGATGATGCTGCGCGATCATTACGGCGATTTGTCGGGCTTGAATGCTGTGGTTGTCGGGCGTTCCAATATAGTCGGCAAGCCGATGGCAAACCTGTTATTGCGCGATAGTTGCACGGTGACAATCGCCCATAGCCGCACGAAAGATATTGAAAAAATCACCCGCGCCGCCGATATTGTGGTGGCCGCTGTCGGGCGGGCGCAGATGATTAACGCCGATTGGATTGGCGCGGGTGCAACCGTCATTGATGTTGGCATTAACCGTATTCCGCATCCCGAAAAGGACGGTAAATTTATGCTGGTTGGCGATGTTGATTTTGCCTCTGCTGGGAAAAATGCGGGCGCGATTACTCCCGTGCCGGGCGGGGTTGGGCCAATGACGATAGCCTGTTTGCTGTCCAATACCCTCACCGCGTTTTGCCGTGCATCGGGGCTGGATGACCCCAAGGGATTGACCGCCTAAACCCGCTTGCATTTTTGTGGCGTTTGGGGTTAGAGTGTCGTTATGGATTTTTTTACTATCATTTTTATTGCTTTAGGTGTTGGCATAGCTGGCACAGGTTTTGGGTTTTTTCTAGCGAGAGGACGCAAGACGAGTGCTGGTGCGGATACGGGTGCGGATGAGCAAAAAACTATCCTAGAAACGCAAAACAATGAACTTAAAACCCAACTTACAGAAGCAAAAAATCGCGCCGATAAACTGCAAGAAAATCTATCAATAACCCAGCAGCAAAACGCCCGATTAACCGCCGATAAAACCCACGCAGAAACGCAACTGGTAGAGCATAAAAACAATGTCGCCCAAATGGGTGTGCAGTTTGAAAATGTTGCAAATAAAATATTGGACGAGAAAAATAAAAAATTTAACGAGCAATCGCAAAAAGATATTACCAATCTTTTGACCCCGTTCAAAGACCAATTCCAGCAATTCCAAACCGTGGTGAAAGATTCTTTCGGCACGCAAGCGAAAGAACAATTCGCCCTGAAAGAAGAAATAAAACGCGTGGTAGAGGTGCATGAGAGCATGACCTTACAAACTCGCGGATTGACCGATGCGCTGAAGGGCGATTCGAAAACCCAAGGCAATTGGGGCGAAGTCATGTTGGAAAAAATCCTTGATGATTCGGGCTTGCGCAAGGGGCAGGATTATATCGTGCAAGGCGCGGGTATGGGATTAAAAGAATCTGAAACGGGCAAATCCCAACGTCCCGATGTTGTGATTCATCTGCCCGATAATAAACATGTGATTATTGATTCAAAGGTTTCGCTAACGCATTATGAGGGTTTTTGTTCGGCGGAAACCGCGGAAGAAAAATCCCAATATCTGGCGCAGTTTTTGCGCTCTGTCAAAAAGCATGTCACCGATTTACAAGACCGCGGTTATGAACATATTGATAAACTGGAATCGCCTGATTTTGTCTTGATGTTTATGCCGATAGAGGGTGCTTACGCCCTTGCTGTGCAGAGCGATACGGAGCTTCATCGCTATGCGTGGGATAAGAAAATCGTCATCGTTTGTCCCTCCACTTTGTTTGCGACTTTGAAAACCATTGCCTCTATTTGGCGGTTGGAATTGCAGAATAAACACGCGGTGGAAATCGCCCGACAAGGGGGCGAATTATACGATAAAGTCGTGGGGTTTATCGAGGATATGGACGCGATTGGCAACCAGCTTGGCAAGGTGCAAAAGACCTATGACGGCGCGATGAATAAATTATCCACGGGGCGGGGGAATATAATTGGCAAGACGGAAAAATTAAAAACCCTTGGGGCGAAGGCAAAGAAATCTATGCCAACAGAATTTTTAAATGATGAAAATGGAGCGGTGGCGGACTTACCACAACCCGACCCCGAACATTAAACTATTTTTTTTGACGGGCAGGTTCAACTGCCCTTATCTAACAGATTCTATCGGCCCATCAGCCGAGCCCGATAAAAATTGTTCCAAATGCGCACTGCCAGAATTTTCCAAATCGGCAACACCGCCGCTCCACTGCACAGCCCCCGCGTGAAGCATCGTCACCGAATCGGCAATCATGCGAACCGAGGACATATCGTGGGTGATGGTTATCGCGGTCACGCCCAGCTCTGTCACCAATTCGCGAATCAATTTATTTATCACGCCAGACATAATCGGGTCTAACCCCGTTGTCGGCTCGTCAAAAAATATAATCTTTGGCTCTGCCGTAATCGCCCGCGCCAAGCCAACACGTTTTTGCATACCGCCCGATAATTCGGCGGGATACATATCGGCAACCTCTGCTCGCAACCCCACACGGCGTAGTTTTTCTATGGCAATATCTTTTGCCTCCGCCCGCGATTTTTTCCCCGCACCAGACAGCAGGCGAAACGCCACATTTTCCCAAACCAGCATGCTATCAAACAATGCACCACCCTGAAACAACATGCCGAATTGCGCCAAAAACGCATCGCGAGAGCCTCGCAAAACATCCGTGCCATTAACCAAAATCCGCCCTTGTTCGGGCTGTATCAATCCCAAAATACATTTTAATAAAACCGATTTACCAGTGCCAGAGCCACCGATGACAACGTGGCTTTCGCCCGTGGCAATCGATATATTAATCCCGCGCAAAACCGCGTTCGCGCCAAAAGATTTAGAGAGGTTTTCAATCTGTATCATCGCCCGCCCCTAGTTAAAAAACAAATCGGTCAATATATAATTGACGGTTAAAATCATAATGGACGCGCCGACAACCGCACTGATAGTCGCACGCCCCACCCCCTGCGCTCCACGCCCAGAATGATAGCCATGATAGCACCCCATCAGCGCGATAATAAAGCCAAACACGGCCGCTTTTACCAGCCCAGATATAACGTCAGAGGGTTCTAAAAAATCAAAAGTATTTTTTAAATACGTCGCTTCATTAAATCCCAGCCGCCTTGTGCCGACCAAAAACCCGCCCATAATTCCGATAATATCACCGATAAAAACCAGCACGGGTAAAGACAAAGTCGCCGCCAGTAACCTCGGTGCGACAAGGTATTTAAACGGATTGGTGGATAGGGTTGTCAGCGCGTCAATCTGTTCGGTCACACGCATTGTTCCCAGCTCTGCCGCGATGGATGAGGACACGCGCCCCGCCACCATCAGCCCGCCAAGCACAGGGCCAAGTTCGCGCATCATGCCAATGGCAACGATGGACGGCACAACCGATTCGGCATTAAACCGCGCCCCGCCCGCGTAGATTTGCAACGCCAGTGCAGCCCCTGTAAAGAACGCGGTAAGGCCCACGACAGGCAGGCTAAAAAACCCGATTTGCAACAGTTGCTGGGTAAAAGCACGCGGATAAAACGGCGGTAAAATAATATGCACCACCCCGCGACACATGAATAAAAATATCGCACCAATCGTGTGAAACAGCGATAAAACAGAACGCCCGATAGAGCCAAAAGTATTTAATATAAAAATCATTTTATCAGGTCACGTTTTTTTAGAAAGTCTTGCCCGTCGCAGTTTCGCCAGTCTTTTGCGATTCAAAATTTTAACAAAACCAACTAGGCGATTTATTTTTCTTTTATATTTGCTATCTACCATTTCTTGGATAATCTTTCGTAGCAGGTCTTCGCGGACTTTACGATGGTCTTCTTCGCTGGTTTGTGGTGGAGTTGCCACCTTTTTTAAATAGATATAAAACTCTTGTCCCTTTGATTTTGATGGTGCAGTTATTTCCAAATCAATCAAACCAAGATGACGTAAATCGCGTAAATATAGCTCTAACAATTCTGGAAACAAAACATTACAATGGATGTCTTGGTAGGGGGATGGTTTTTTTATCTCTTTACAAAATTTCTGATATTCATCGCGCAAATCCTTACAACGTATATAAGGCATGGGCGAATTGGGGTCTTCTAAAACAGGAGCACAATAATGGTTTTTTCCATCTTCCGTAACGGAAAAATGGATTTGAAAATCAAATATATCCCACGCCGCGGGTTGTTTTTTATCCAAATGATAGGCGGCCAGCCAATCGGACAGGCGGGTCGGCACACGAAACCTATCAAAACAACAGCGATAATCAGGGACAGCCATGGATAAAACTCCACCCGTTTCCAAGGCTACACCCACGCCTTGCAAAAATTTAATCGGGTTTGCCAAGTGTTCAAAATTATGCGAAGATACGACATAGCCGAACTGCCCAGCCATCCCCGCCTTGGTGATAATCGCACCCAAATCGCAGGCATCGCCGACAAAATCCACAGCTTCAATCCGTGCCTCTCTCTGTTTATCATCGCCAAAATTATCTTTGAAATTTGCCCGAAGTCTATCGGTATCAAACACATCCAAAATAAGAATATCATGGCCGTCTGCTTTGGGCAGAGTCGGTTTATGATAGGGGGCAATCTCTATACCTTTTTTTGATATATCGGTATGTTTTAGAAGACGTTTAAATCTTGGATTTATAAATTTTTTATAGGTCATTTTTTTTCTTTTGGTTGGAGTTTGTTAGAAAGACTTGCCCGCCGCCGCGCCAACCGTTTATGATTCAATGATTTAAAAAAGGTGAAGATGGTTTTCTTACGTCTAAATCCACCCTCACCCATGCCGTGCATAATTTTTATCAGCAGGTCTTGGCGGATTTTGCGATGGTCTTCTTCGCTGGTTTGTGATGGAGTTGCCACCTTTTTTAAATAAACAAAAAATTCTGCGCCGTTTTGTTTTGGTGAGTCTATCAGTTCCAAATCAATCAAACCAAGATGGCGCAAATCACGTAAATAGAGCTCTAACAAGTCTGGAAATAAAACACTGCAATGGGTGTCTTGATAAGTCCCGGGTGTTTTTAACCTTTCACAAAACGCCTGATATTGATCGCGCAAATGCAGGCACTCTAGGTATGGTGTTGGCGGATTTGGATTATCTAATGTAGCAATATAGGCACGGCGATCTTGCATGACCGTCGTGCCCGTCCATCTATCAAACAGGTCTGCTGGCGCTGGTTGTTTTTTATTCGAATGATAGGCAACCAGCCAATCGGACAGGCGGGTCGGCACACGAAACCTATCAAAACAACAGCGATAATCGGGGATAGCCATGGATAAAACTCCACCCGTTTCTAATGCCGCACTCACCCCTTGCAAGAATTTAATCGGGTTTGCCAAGTGTTCAAAATTATGCGATGACACAACATAACCGAACTGCCCAGCCATCCCCGCCTTGGTAATAATCGCCCCGATTTCGCAAGCATCGCCAACGAAATCCACAGGTTCAATTTTTGCCTCTTCTGTTTTATTAATATCCTTATCATTGTTGGCGTTTGCGCGGAGCCTATCGGTATCAAACACATCCAAAATAAAAACATTATGACCGTCTGTTTTGGGCAGAATCGGGTTGTGATAGGGGGCGATTTCTATACCTTTTTTTGATATATCCGTGTGTTTTAGAATATTGATAAGCCGAGGGTTTGTGATTTTTTTATTTGGCATTTTATTGATTCTTTTTTATCGGGCATTAATATAATGTCGTGCGTATCGCTGGGACAAAGCACAAAGCACTTCATAGGGAATAGTCTGCGCGGTTTGCGCGACACTATCAATTCCTTGGTGATGATTCAAGAGCGATAAATGCGTGGGCGTATCCGCCAAATGCGATATATCCACGCTCATCAAATCCATAGAAACTCGCCCGATTAACGGACAGGCGGTTTCATCGGCAAACAGATGCAATTCACCCCGCGCCAGAGCATAAAAAATCCCATCGGCATAGCCCGCGTTTAACGTGGCAATCGTGCTCGGCACGGGCGCGACCCACGTCCCGTCATAGCCCACGGGCGCCCCGACGGCAATTTTGCGCACCTGCAAAACCGGCAGGGATAGCCCGACCACAGGTTTTATATTCGGCAAAACCGCACTGCCATAAAGCCCAATTCCGGGGCGGGTCATATCAAAATGAAAATCGGCTCCGAAAGCCGTACCATAGCTGGCACTTAGGGAGCGCGGCGGGGTCATCCCATCGGTTAAATCCATAAACAATTTACGCTGGTGGGTGTTCATTGAATCGGTTTTATCCTCGGCATTGCTAAGATGCGACATAATCAAATCAGCGTTATTTATATGGGGTTTAACCGAAGCCCAATCAACGGGCGACACGCCCAAACGATTCATCCCCGTATCCAAATGGACGGCAAAGGGGTGATTATTTAAAATGCTTTTATGCAATTTAATTTGCTCTGGCGTGTTCAAAATGGGAATGATATTATCGCGTTTGATAAGGTCAATATCACCCGCGAACAACCCGCCCAGCAGGTAAATTTTACCGCCCGAACCGATGGCTTGACGCACGGCAAAAGCCTCTTGCGTTTGGGCAATAAAAAAATCACGCGCCCCCGCCGCCGCCAAAGCACCCGCAACTTTACCCGCGCCCAGACCGTAAGCATCGGCCTTCACCACGGCGGACGTCACCCCAGATGACAGGTCGCGAAAGCACCGCCAATTATGCTGAAGTGCCGATAAATCTATCGTTAAATCCGCGCGCATTTAACTGCCCTTTTGCCGTAATAAATCACGGCTGATAATATGCCGTTGGATTTCCGATGTCCCATCCCAAATCCGTTCAACCCGCGCATCGCGCCAAAATCGCTCGATTGGAAAATCATCCATCAATCCCATTCCGCCAAAGATTTGCAAGGTCGCATCGGTGACCCTCGCCAACATTTCAGAGGCATAAACTTTGGCACTGGCAATCTCACGATTGGCATTCTGCCCCTGATCCAACCGCCAAGCAGAGGACAAAGTCAACCAATCGGCCGCGTCAATTTCGGTTATCATATCGGCGATTTGAAAGCTAACACCCTGAAACCGCCCGATGGTTTGCCCGAATTGTTTGCGCGTGGCGGCGTAATCCAACGCGTAATCAAAACACCGTCGCGCCCGCCCGACACACATAGTCGCCACGGTAATTCGCGTGGCATAAAGCCATTCGTTCATCACGGCAAAGCCGCCGTCAACCTCGCCCAAAACCTGCGCGTCCGACAAACGACAATCATCAAAAGACAGAATTTTATTATCATAACCATGGTGAGAAACCGACCGATAACCATCACGGACTTCAAACCCCTTCATCCCTCGATCAACCAAAAACGCGGTGATGCGTTTTTTCAAACCGCGTTCGGTTTTATCCTCACCCGTTGCGATAAAGACGATGAAAAAATCGGCCGCCCCCGCGCCAGAGATAAAATGCTTTGTCCCATTCACCAGCCAATCTCCGCCATCACGCCGCGCCGTGCAGGCCATACTGCGAATGTCAGAGCCCGCTTCGGGCTCGGTCATCGCCAAAGCATCCATACGATCGCCACGCACCGCGGGCAGAAGATAACGTTCAATTTGGTCGCCTTGACACGCCATCAGGATATTTTGCGGTCGTCCGAAATAATGCGTCAAAGCCATAGACCCCCGCCCCAATTCGCGTTCAACAAGAGCAAAATCCAAATGCGATAGCCCAGCCCCGCCGACTTCTTCGGGGAAATTACAGGCATAAAAGCCCAGCTCTTTGGTCTTGCGTTTGATATCCTGCGCCAAATCGGGGGGGACGGTGTTGGTACGTTCCACCTCTTGCTCGTGCGGGTAGATTTCTTTTTCAACGAAACTGCGCACGGTTTGCACGATCATCTCTTGTTCTTGGCTTAGGGCAAAATCCATTTCTTAGACTCCTATTGCTAGGTCGGCGTGACGTGCCGCCAGTTTTTCTGCCGCGTTCAAAATATCAACGCGAGGCTCGCAAGCACGGCGGGTTGTCAGGCTCACATGAATCAGCATCTGTTCGCCCGTTGCCAGCAGCGTGCCATCCGCGCCAAACATTTTATGAAACAGGCGGAGCTTCTTACCCTGCGCCAACAGAACAATAGTCTCAACGGAAATCTTATCGCCACTATGGGTTTCTTGCAGGAATTTAATATGGATATCAACGGTAAAATAGCTCTGCCCCGCGTTAATATAATCCGCGTTCGCGCCGATAGTTTGCATAACCGAATCGGCCGCGTCAGAGAAAACCTGCCCATATCTGCTCTCATTCATATGACCGTTGTAATCCGTCCAATCAATGGGAATGGTGCGATTGACGGTTTGCAGGGGTTTATCTTTGCCCGTGTTTTTCGGCGTGTTTTTGGGTTTGGGCAGGCTAGCTTCATGGTCCTTTATCAACTGCCCCGCCGCCGCATTTTGCGCCTTTAACGCCCGCAAAATCGCCACCAGATTATTATCGCGCAACTGTTCCAATTCGCGAATTGACAGCCCCTTGGCTTGGTCGTCCGATTGCTGGGTAATCTGCCCAATCAGGGTTTCATCCAAATCAGGCACATCCATCAGCCGAGTCCATGGCCATTTCAAACACGGACCGAATTGATGCAAAAAGTGCTCCATCCCAGCCGTGCCACCCGCGATACGAAAGGTTTCAAACAAACCCATCTGCGCCCAACGCAACCCGAATCCATAGCGAATCGCGTTGTCTATATCCTCGGTCGTGGCGATACCGTCTTTCACGAGCCAGAGGGCTTCGCGCCAAACCGCCTCCAAAAACCGATCGGCAATATGGGCATCAATCTGCTTTTTCACATGCAGGGGGTGAAAGCCAAGACTGGTTAAAATCGTACAGGCACGGGTTATCGTTTCAGGGGGGTTTTGCGGGGTCGGCACGACCTCTATCAACGGCAATAAATAGACCGGATTAAACGGATGGGCGACCATCACGGCAGCGGGGTTTTTCAGCCCCTCTTGCAATTGCGACGGGCGAAATCCAGAGGTGGAAGAGCCGATAATCGCGGCGGGCGCGGCGACCTGTTCAATCTGCTGGTAGATTTGGGTTTTCAGGGGCAGGCGTTCCGATACGCTCTCTTGTATCCACGCGGTATCAGGGGTTATCGCCTCGGCTATGCTGGGATGAAAGGTGATTTTGCCTTCGGTTGGTAAGGCGCATTCGTACAACATCGGCAACACACGGCGGGCGTTGTCCATGACTTCGCGCAGCTTGGCGGGCGCGTCTGGGTCTGGGTCAAATATCCGCACAGTCCAGCCGTTCAGGGCAAACCGCGCAGCCCAACCCGCGCCAATAACGCCCGCTCCGATGATAGCGGCGGTTTTTATGTTTGGCATAGGGGGCATAGGGGGGGCTCCTGTTTTGTGGTTTTGTGGTTTTATAGCTTGGATTTTGGGAAAATAAAAGCCTATAGGTATGAAAACCCCGCACCATCATAATCAAAACAATGTACCGATAGATGTTCAATCCGCAAGGCCAGAGTCTGCTGGATATTCAGCCCACGGGCGTGGCCGATTTGGCATAAGATAGGCCCCATATGCGACACTATAATCATGTCCCTATTTATGGTGCTATCTGTGGCGGTCTTCACCAATTCCGCCACACAGGCATTCACACGGGCGGACAAGGCACCCCAATCCTCGCCCATCGGGGCGGGTGTATTGCACGGGTTCGTCCAGAAATCACGCGACTGCTGGGGGTGGGATTTGGCGATTTGCTCGTGCGATTTGCCCTCCCAAACGCCGAAATGGATTTCGCGCAACCGCGAATCATCGGGTAAATCGGTTTGTGTCGTTCGTAACGCCGCCTTGGTTGCCCGCGCACGGGATAAATCTGAGGACACGATAAACGCATCCTTTGGCAACTGGTCGCGAGCGGTCGCCAAAGTCGCCGAATCGGATAAATCGGCGGGGACATCCGTCCAGCCAATCAGGTTTTTATTGCCCGTTGGCGCGTGGCGTACCCAGTACAACCGCATCAAATCTGCCCCTTTAAGATTAACGGCAAGCCCGCGATAACTTGGATAACGCAATCGGCACGGGCGGCAAGGGCTTGGTTTAATTCGCCTTGGCTTTGGCGAAATCGCCGAGCGAGCGGCGAATCAGGCACAATCCCCAAACCTGTTTCATTGGAGACCAGAATCAGCCGTTTTTCACTGGTTTCAAAGACATGCAAAAACGCGGCAATTTCCGCGTCCATATCAGTATCCATGATATTCGCCAGCCACATGGTCATGCAATCAACCAGAATCGCACCTTGCGGGGCGTTGGGCGGAGCATTTTCAATCGCCTTTGCCAAGCCACGCGGGGACTCTATCGTGTGCCAATCCCCGCCCCGCCGTGTTTTATGCTGGGCGATTTTATCGGTCATCTCGTTATCAAACGCCTGCGCTGTCGCAATATAAACACGCGGACTCACACCATCCAACAACCCCTCAGCAAAGGCGGATTTACCACTGGCAGCCCCGCCCAGCACCAGAATTTTATTGGGAATTTGTTTTACCATTTGCTCTTTTACCATTTTTCGGCAAAATCGCAACGCCACAAAACGCCCGCCACAAAATTAGGCTTGCATAGCCCGCCCCCACACTCTACAATACCCCCTAAAAGAAAGATACCAAAGTGACCGACATATTGAAAAACCAACGCATCCTGCTGATTATCGGCGGGGGTATTGCCGCGTATAAATCGCTGGATTTAATCCGCCGTCTGCGCGATGGTGGGGCGGTGGTTATCCCTGTGCTGACCCGTGCGGGGGCGCAGTTTGTCACCCCTTTGTCCGTTGCTGCCTTGGCGGAGGCGGAGGTTTGCACTGACCTGTTTGATTTAACCCGCGAAGCACGGATGGGACATATAGAACTGTCACGCAGTGCCGATTTAATCGTTATCGCGCCCGCCAGCGCAGATTTAATGGCGAAAATGGCACACGGAATGGCGGATGATTTGGCAACAACCTTGCTGTTGGCACGGGATAAACCGGCGATTCTGGTGCCGTCCATGAATGTGCGGATGTGGCACCACCCCGCGACCCAGCGTAATCTGCAAACGCTTTTGAATGACGGAGTGCGGGTTTGCGGCCCTATGGAGGGCACGATGGCTTGCGGGGAATTCGGCATGGGGCGGATGGCAGAGGTGGATATGATAGTGCAAAACATAGGCGAATCTTTGGCGGACACCCCCGCCCCGATGCCCCTAAACGGGCGACATATTATTGTCACCTCTGGCCCGACACACGAGCCGATTGACCCTGTGCGGTATATTGGCAATCGCTCCTCTGGTCAGCAAGGGGCGGCGATTGCCACTGCACTGGTTCATCTTGGCGCAAAGGTGACTTTTATCACGGGTCCAGTGGCGGGGGTGATGCCCACGGGCTGTGCGATTATCCCCGTTCAAACGGCCGAGGATATGGAGCGTGCCGTGATGTCCGCCCTACCCGCCGAGGTTGCCATTTTTGCCGCCGCCGTGGCGGATTGGCGGGTGCGCACTCCTGCCACCCAGAAGATGAAAAAGAAGATTAAAAAAACTGGGGATACGGGCGCGACTCTGGATTTAATTCAAAACCCCGATATTCTGGCGCAGGTCGCCCAGCATAAAACCCGCCGCCCTAAATTAGTCATTGGCTTTGCCGCTGAAACCGATTCGGTGATTAAAAACGCCCGTGCGAAATACAAAACCAAAGGCTGTGATTGGCTGATTGCCAATGATGTTAGCGAGCCTGAAACGATGGGTGGTGCGACCAACCGTGTTGTTGTGATTCGCGGGGGTGAGCAAAAAGATATTGAACCTTGGGCGCGGATGAGCAAAACTGCCCTTGGGCAAAAACTGGCACAAGCAATTGGCGATTTTCTTGGGGATTTAGCAAATGAATAACGCGAGCGTTGCCATGTGCTATACCGATTCGGCGGATGAAAAAATCCCCCTGCCCTGCTATGCCACACCCGAATCGGCGGGCATGGATTTACACGCCAATTTTCCTGCTAATTTGCGCGAATCGGGGGTTGTGTTAAAACCCGCCACGCGGGGGCTTATCCCCACAGGTTTGCGATTGGCAATGCCTGATACTATGGAGGCAAGCATACGTCCGCGCTCAGGGCTTGCCCTGCATCATGGGATTACCGTTTTGAACAGTCCAGGGACGATTGATGCCGATTATCGCGGCGAGTTAGGCGTGATTCTGATAAACCACGGGGGCGAGGATTTCCACATAACCCACGGCATGCGAATCGCCCAAATTGTGTTTAGCCCGATTGTGCGGGTGGATATTACGCGGGTGGATACCCTGCCCGATAGCCTACGCGGGGATGGTGGTTTCGGCTCTACTGGACGGGGTTAGGGATGAACGGATTTTGGCAAATCATCACAAACGGGTTTAGTGCCAAGGGCGCGTTTTTAATCGGTTTAATAATCGCGCTGGCGGTGTATCTGCGATTTTTAAGTGCAACCAGATTAAAACCTAACCCGCCCGAATCCTCCAAAGAATCCGCCAAAGACACCACATTATCGGAAGCCGAATTAGACCGCTATGCCCGCCATATTGTCCTGCGTGAAATCGGCGGTACTGGGCAAATGCGCCTGCGCAAAGCACGGGTTTTGGTGATTGGAGCAGGCGGGCTCTCCGCGCCGATTTTGTCTTATTTAACTGGGGCTGGGGTCGGTTTAATTGGCATTATTGATGATGATGTGGTGGATGTTTCCAACCTACAACGACAGGTTTTATTTGATGAAACTCACCTGAATAAACCCAAAGTTTTCGCCGCCCAGATGCGGTTAAACCTGCTGAATCCTTATGTGAAAATCGCCCCTTATCACCGCCGATTTGATGCCGATATTGCCACCGATTTAATCAAAGATTTTGATTTAATCATTGATGGCTCGGATAATTTCGCCACGCGATGGCTGGTTAATAAAACCTGTTGGCGGGCAAAAAAACCCTTTATTTTTGGCGCGATAGGGCAATGGGATGGGCAGGTTAGCTTGTTTAATCCAAACGCGGATAATGCCCCCTGCTATGCTTGCGTTTTCCCGATTGAGCCGACCCGCGACCAAATGCCCAGCTGCGCCGAATCGGGGGTTATGGGTGCTTTACCCGCGATAATCGGGGCGATGATGGCGAGCGAAGCGATAAAATGGATAACCGGTGCGGGGGCGGTTTTGCAGGGGCATTTGATGATTTATGATGCTTTGGGCGCGGAATCCCGCAAGATAAAAATAAGCCGTGCAAAGAATTGCGCGGTCTGTGGCAAGGTTGCTAAAACAAAAATTAAAGCCCCGACTAAAACCAAGATTAAAGCATAGCGGGAATAATCCGATTCGGCGGAGTATGCCCGTCTTCCATCATTTTTATATTGTAAATCACGGTTTCCCCCATCTCTATCCGCGCCTCTTTCGTGGCAGAGCCCATGTGCGGCAATAACATCACATTCGCCATATTACGCAAGGACGGATTGATGCTCTGCCCGCGCAATAAAACATCCAAACCCGCACCCGCCAACCGTCCGTTTTCTAACAGAGCCGCCAGCGCCGCCTCATCAATCAGCTCGCCACGGCTGGTGTTAATCACAATCGCGTGATTGGGCAATAACCCCAAGGATCGCCCATCCATAATGTTTTTCGTCTGGTCGTTAAACGGGCAACTAATGGATAAAATATCCACCTGCCCCAATAAATCATCCAATTTATCATAATAAACCGCCTGCAACTGGTCTTGGATTTGCGGATGCACAGGCTTGCGATTATGATAATGAATGCTGAGGCCGAACGCCCGCGCTCGCATCGCCAATTCCACGCCAATCCGCCCCATTCCCAAAATCCCCAGCCGTTTGTCCGCCAGTCGCCCGCCCAGAAAATCGCTGGGCGACCAGCCCGCCCAATCGCCCGATTGCATCACGGCAGAGCCTTCCTTAAAACGCCGCATCACCGCCAAAATCAACGCCATAGCCATATCGGCCGTATCAGTGGCGGTGAATTTGGACGGCGAATTGGACACGGCAATCCCCCGCGAATCGGCGGTTTTGATGTCAATATGGTCAAACCCCGCGCCATAATTGGCAATCAATCGCAGGTTCGGGCTGGCTTGGCGTAGGGTTTCACCATCCAGACGGTCATTCAGGGTGGAAATCAAAACATCGGCGCGAGTCATCGCGTCAATCAGTTGATCTTGGCTAAACTGGCTATCGGTCGCGTTCAATTCGGTATCAAACAAGGTGCAAAGACGGTCTTCCACCTGTTTATCCAGCTTACGCGTGACGATAACCTTTAGCGGTATTTTTTTGGGTTTTTGTGGCATTTTTTCACTGCCTTTCGCGGTTTTTACTTACCTTATCTTATGGCTTAGGCTATAAAAGCGCAAGGTTAAAAAGGATGCGATATGCGGTTTTTACAATTTGGTGTGGCTCTGTCTATCTCTCTGTGGCTCTGTGTCGTTTTTGGCACGGGTGCGGGGGCGCAGGCGGATACGCAAGCTAACGGGCAAAAAGGGCGAGTCACAGGTTTGCCCATCCCACGTTGGGTTTCCATGAAGGCGGCGGAGGGCAATGTGCGGCGTGGCCCCGACCTGCATCATCGCATTGACTGGGTGTTTCGGCATCAAAATATGCCACTGCAAGTGATTGATGAATTTGAACACTGGCGGCGGGTGGTGGATTTTGAAGGGCAAGGCGGGTGGATGCATTTTCGCCTGTTATCAGGGGTACGCACTGTTGTTTTTATGACGGATGTGACCTTGTATAAAAAGCCATCAGCAGAGGCAGAACCGCTCGGCAGCGCCGAACGCGGGGCGATTGCGTTTTTGGAAGCCTGTGCGCCGGATTGGTGTCGCGTGTCAAAAGGTGGCGTGTGGGGATGGATGGAAAAACCGCAAATCTGGGGTGCGGGGATGGAAGAGGTTTTTGAATAGGGGGCTCAATTAACGATTAACGATTAACGATTAACGATGAATGATTCTTTTCTTGCGCCCTCACTTGGGGACAAGCCCCTTCGTTCGGGCTTCCCGCCCGCCCACCCCTCTGCGAGGCTTGGGCGAGCGGGTTTTGTTGGCTAAAGCCTGTCTTTGCATTTAAGCAAAGCCTAAATAAATTTAGAGCGAGCCCATCACCACTTCCCAAGTATTCTAAACAAATAATCCAATTTATCGTCTTGTTATTCCAGATAGTAATTTTATAGAATCATTATCGTCTTGTAACCAAGGGGCTTTTGGCATGCTCCCGCAAAGCGGGGGCTACGCACAAAAGACCATGCTGGTCGGCATTCGCGTAAGCGATGACGAAGACCCGCAGGGCATCATTAATCGTTAATCGTTAATCGTTAATAATTAGCACGTTTCGGGTCGCTTTTTCGCCAAAATTATCCCATACTCCCCCTATGGACGATAAAAACCCCTACCACTATGACCTGATAAAACGCGCGATTGATTTTATCGAGGAAAACCGCCCAGCCCAGCCGTCTTTGGCGGAAATCGCGCAGGCGGCGGGTCTATCCCAAGCCCATTTCCAACGTGTTTTCACCAAATGGGCGGGTATCAGTCCGACTAAATACCAGCAATACCTGACCCTTATTCACGCGAAAACCATGCTGGAAAACAAAACAACCCTGATGCACACGGCGTTAAACGCGGGGCTGTCTGGCTCTGGTCGCTTGCACGATTTGTTCGTAAATTGGGAATCGATGAGCCCGGGCGACTACGCGAAAAAGGGTGCGGGGCTGGTTATTGATTACGGCTGGACCCAGAGCCCGTTTGGCACGACCCTGATTATGGCAACTCCGCGGGGGATTTGCGCCGTTGGCTTTGCTGGTGTTTGCGGGCGCGCCGCCGCCTTGGATGATTTTATCGGGCGGTGGCCCTGTGCGGAGTTTAACGAAAACCCCACGCGAATCACCCCCTTGGCGCAGACTATTTTTAATCAAACCGCGCAAAACACCCCGATAAATCTGCATCTTATCGGTGCGCCGTTTCATATTAAGGTGTGGGAGGCTTTGCTGACCATCCCCCCAGGTGCGCGGGCGAGCTATACCACCATAGCCGAATCGATCGACCATCCCCGTGCGGTTCGCGCGGTTGGCACGGCGATTGGGCGCAATCCTATTTCGTGGCTGATTCCGTGCCATCGTGCCTTGCGCAAATCTGGCGGGCTGGGCGGGTATCACTGGGGTTTGCCGATTAAACGCGCGATGATGGCGTGGGAAGCGGCGCAGGATAATTAAGGAAAAGGTCAAGCGATATGCAAAGCACACCGCTTGACCAGTTCTTTTAGCAACTATTTACTTAGTAAATAATTTGTAGATTACATAAAAGATACCACCCTTAACAAGCGTGCCTCTAATATATCTACCACCAGAATACAGTATTAGACCTCCGCCAATATGGCGAAGTGCAATTACAGAACCTTTTGCTAAAAGCATTAAAAATAACAATTTTTTCATTGTTTATTTTCCTTTTTTAGATAAAAATTTTATGAAGCCGTTAAAAAAATTAACAATTCCACGATTTGTGAACAGCACAATATCTTAATCTTTCCCCCATTGTTCTCTAATGCTGTTCTTTAGAGGGGGGATTACCTAAATAAATCTTAATAAAAGGGATGTCAAGTGCCTACTTATGCCCCGACCGCAACGGCTGTTTGCCACGCGGTCTTCGCCCGCTTTTCATCGGGATGCTCACGCGAAATTGCAAAGTCTCAATCCCCGGATTATTACGATAAATCTGGTTATTGGAGCGATGGTCATAGGACACGCCAAACCGCACGCCGTTTTTATTCTCATACCCCGCCTCTATACCAGAGCGAAATTCAATCACCCCGCCCAAATCATAGCCGTTGTTTTCCGCATAAATCCCCGTCATCCCGTGCAATTCCAGAAAAATCGGCGATTCGCCAAAATCAAAATCATAGGTAGAACCATAGCCCAACCACAGCTCGCCATTACCCCCGACAGAAAAGCCAACGGCACTGCCAAAAGGACCTATTTTATGGTTTAAATTATAGCGCACATAGACCTCCGCCACGGCGGGGGCGGGGCGTTTCACCACCTGTCTGCGATTAAGCGAAAACGTGTCTTTCACCACCTGCCCCGCCGAAAAAGACCAGCTTGGCACGGTATCGGTAATCACCAAACAGCCCTTTGGCACAGTGCAATAATTCAACGCCATATCGGTCAGCCCAGCGGCAATCAGCAAAATTGCGAAAGACCCGTCAGCCATGTTTTATCCAGCTTCGCATGGGTTAATCTTCCGCACTTAAATCAAAATTTTCCCGTGGGAAGTATTTTTTCAGGCGAATATCGGCGGTGCGGGCGTGTGCCTCCATCCCCTCCAGACGCGAAATCCGAGCGGTTGCCACGGCGATTGGTTTTGCACCCTCCTGCGTTGCCCTTTGCCACGTGACAATCTTCATATATTTATGAACCGAAAGCCCGCCCGTATAACGCGCCGCCCCCGCCGTGGGCAGAACATGACTGGGGCCAGAGGCTTTGTCACCATAAGCAACCGTGGTTTCTTCACCCAAAAATAACGAGCCATAACATTGCAACCTTTGCAACCACCAATCCAAATCTTTCGCCTGAACGGTAAGATGCTCTGGCGCGTAGTCGTCCGAACAGGCTGCCATCTCTTCACGCGAATCGCACAAAATAACTTCGCCATAATCACGCCAAGCGGCGGTGGCATTATCGCGATTAACCTGTGGCAAATCGGCAATCAAATCAGGCATCCGCGCCATCACCGATTCCGCCAAAACCTTATCATCCGTCACCAACCAGACGGGAGAATTATAGCCATGCTCTGCCTGCCCCACCAAATCGGTCGCAACGATTTCCGCGTCCGCCGTGTTATCCGCCAGAATCAAACTATCGGTCGGCCCGGCTATCATATCAATACCAACCCGCCCATAAAGCTGACGTTTTGCCTCTGCCACGAACTGATTCCCTGGCCCAACAACGATATCAACGGCGGGCAAGCCAAACAAGCCAAACGCCATAGCAGCAACACCCTGCACCCCGCCCATGGACAAAATATCGCTCGCCCCGCACAGATTGGCGGCGTAAATAATCGCGTCACTCACGCCCTCATTGCCACGCGGAGGCGAACAGGCAGTTATCTGTGGCACACCCGCAACCGCCGCCGCCGTGACCGTCATCATGGCAGAGGCAATATGGCTATACCGCCCGCCCGGCACATAACAGCCCGCCGCGCGAACCGGAATACACCTTTGCCCAGCAATCAAACCTGGGCGGATTTCGTTTTCAAATTCGGCAAGGCTGTCCTTTTGCAACTGGGCAAAATTGCGGATATTTTCATAGGCAAAATGAATATCGTCCTTTAATTTTTGCGATACTTTCGCGCTGGCTTCGGCGATTTGATCGGCGTTCAGCACGGGTGGCAAGGTGTAATTATCCAGCTTTGCCGCGTAATCACGGGCGGTTTGCTCACCGCCTGTTTCAATCTCTGCCAGCATATTTTGAACAATGTTCTGCACATCGGTTGAATCTGTGGCGTGGGTTTTAGAGGCGCGTTTCAAATAATGGCGGGTCATGTAAGTCCTGTTTTTAAGAAGAGTGTTCGGAGTAATACCGCCCGCAGGATAGCAAAAAACAAGACAATAACAAAGGGTAAAAGTGGGTTTTATCGCGGTTTATCGCGGTTTATAGGGACGATTGGTTTAATTTTTTTAACCCCTTGCCATCTGTGCGATAATCGGTTATACCGCCCATATCTGGTTTATAGGGGTTTAGCTCAGTTGGTAGAGCATCGGTCTCCAAAACCGAGGGTCGTGGGTTCGAGTCCCTCAGCCCCTGCCAGATTTTTTTGCCCGTTGTTGCACCCTTGGTAAAGGGTGGAAAGGGTCGCCCTTGATGGCACACACTCCCCTTTATATTAAACGGTAAATCGCTAAAACCCGCCTAAAACCCCCAGGCCGCCCCGATATAAGGTGCTGCCGTAAAGGTATTAATCCCAACATTAATCCCAACCCGTTTCACCCGCACAATCGCGCCAAGATTAAGATTAACCGCGCTACGGCTGGTCGCCTCATCAGGCACAGAATAATTCCGTTCGCCCGAGTTATTAAGGGCACCAGAGGCATCATTCAGCTCTACCCGTCCCGCTTCTATCCCAAACCCCAGCCCGCCGTACAAAATTAACGACCGCGAGGTGGCAAAAGTCAGCCCGAAATTAACCATAGTAGTACGCGAATAGCGTTTCTCAATCGGATGCTGTGGAAAGCTATCCACGGTTAGAAAATCATAAAAAATAGGGCGTTCAGTATCCAAATTCGTGGTGAAACTGGCGTAGAACCCGGGGCGAAACGCCTCATCCGGAGTCTCCTTCCAACGGGCATGAAACAGACCAAAGCTGAGCAATTCAGCCCCCTTATGCCTGCTATAATCAAGGGTGAAAAACAGCTTTGTCGGCTTGGACAATTCAATCTCTTTCAAAGAGCGCGGTTGCGGTTGTTGCTGTTGCTGGGCGTAAAGCACAGATGGCGCAAACGGCACCCCCGCGCATAGCAAAACAACGCAAACACGGATAAAATAAGGCAGGGAGAATCGAGACATAGCAGTCCTATTATGAAAGTAAATATGCCAAAGTTTGCCCAAGGCTTGCGCATTATACGAAAAATCACGCAGAATGCAAGGGGTAAATGGTTTTTTGTGCACACCTGTGCATCACTTTTTTTTGTCTTTTTGTTGTTTTTAAGGATAATATGGGCGCATTCCCGCGTGTAAAAAAATCATAAAAATGTTATCTACCCGTGTATGAAAACCTCCATTCCCCACCTAATTGCGATACTCTGCCTATCCGCCAGCCCCAGCGCCGCGCGGGCGGGCACGGATGAAACCATTGAAACGGCGGGCGATATCATTCAAATCCTTAATCCCCTGACCGCCCTTGGCATCAGTTATTTCAAAAGCGATTGGGAAGGTTTGGCACAGATTTCAAAGACGATAGGTGTTAATTTTGTCGCAACCCATGTTTTGAAACGCGGGTTGAATAATGTGCGAGTTGGCGATTATCAGCTGGGCACACGTCCCAATGGTGGCGATTTTAACTTTCCCTCTGGTCATACCAGTGCGGCGTTTTCTGGCGCGTGGTATTTGCACAAACGCTATGGTATTCGGTATTCGGCCGCGCCCTTAGCGGGTGCGGTTTTTGTCGGGTATTCGCGGATTCATTCGGATCATCACGATTTGGCGGGGGTTCTGGCGGGGGCGGCCGTGGGGATTTTATCGGCAGAGATTTTCACCCGCGCGATTACCGATGAAACCGTGACCATGGGTGTGGGGTATGAGGGTGGTAGTGGCGTGACGCAGTTTTATTTTACCAAGAAGTTTTAGTCGTTTTTATAATAATCTATCAGCATGCGTTTCATTGCACCGATGCCTTTATGACTCCAGATTAATTTGCGCGATTTATTATCAGAAATCACCGCGCCGTCTTTTAATTCCAACAGACTGCTTGGCTTTGCAACCACCCCCGCAAGTGTGACCACCGTCAGGTTTTGGCGGCGTTTTTCAACCCAAAACAGACTTGTTTTAAGCAGGGTCAGCCAGCGCCAATACATCATAAATTCGGTTGCGAACTTAATCGCGAAATGCTTTGGAAATGCGCTGATATAGGGTTGGGCAACCCAGCTGATAAACCGCTCGTCCGCAATCATTGATTTGAGGTGCAAATCATTTTTTTGCTGAAACAAAACTTGAAACCGATGGGCAATATAGCCACAATGGGCTGGGTGAAACACAACAAGGGACGAGTTGCCTCTGGGGTATTTTTTGGTCTTGGTTATGCGCCAAATAAACCGCCCAAGGGCAGAAAACGAGCCCACGCTTCGAAGCATAACGATCGATCGATCAGATTTTGCCCAATGCACCGCTTGCGACAAATCGCCCAAAACCACCGTATCAAGATCGATATAAACCGCCCAAAGATCATCGCGCAAAAGACCTTGTTCAAACATTGCCAATTTTGCTTGGCATCCTATATTTTTGAACTGCGGGTTCCTGAAAAAATCAGGGAAGGCAAGACAGTGGATTGCCTTGTGCAACGTTTTATCCATCTTGAGGCGCGGCTGGTCTGTAATCAGGTAAAAATGCGGAATTATGCTGCTGGTTTTGATGATATTTGAAACCAGATGATTGATGTCAGCAACGGTGTATTTATCACCCCAACACACCATAACGCATTGCCATTCTTGTTGTACCATAGGGGTATCCTCGAAAGTTAAATTTATAACATGGGTTTGCTATAAAATGTAATGGTCTTTTATTTTATAGCCGACAGATAATCAAGAGCAAAAAAGCCACCCTTTCGGGTGGCTTTCCTTGTTTTTACAACACATACATTATTCATTAAAAGCATTATCCTTACCCTTCCCCTTTGGATTGGCGGTGACCTACTCTCCCACGTCTTAAGACGCAGTACCATCGGCGCAGTGGCACTTAACGACCGAGTTCGAGATGGAATCGGGTGTTTTGCTCACGCTATGACCACCAAACCAAAGAGGAAGGGGGATTTTATAAGATGTTTGTCTTTCACTTTTGCAGCCCAGTAAAGCCAGAATAAATCTGTCTATTACTGAATCAAATCAAGCCTATCGGGCGATTAGTATCGGTCAACTGAACGCATTACTGCGCTTACATATCCGACCTATCGACGTGGTGGTCTTCCACGGCCCTCAAGGGAGACCTTGTTTTTGGGGGGGCTTCCCGCTTAGATGCCTTCAGCGGTTATCCTGTCCGATCATAGCTACTCTGCACTGCGGCTGGCGCCACAACAGATCCACCAGTGGATCGTTCACCCCGGTCCTCTCGTACTAGGGGCAACTCCCATCAAGTCTCCTACACCCACGGCAGATAGGGACCGAACTGTCTCACGACGTTCTAAACCCAGCTCACGTACCTCTTTAAATGGCGAACAGCCATACCCTTGGGACCTGCTCCAGCCCCAGGATGAGATGAGCCGACATCGAGGTGCCAAACACTGCCGTCGATATGGACTCTTGGGCAGTATCAGCCTGTTATCCCCGGCGTACCTTTTATCCGTTGAGCGATGGCCCTTCCACTCGGGACCACCGGATCACTATGACCGACTTTCGTCTCTGCTCGTCTTGTCAGACTCGCAGTCAGGCGGGCTTATGCCATTGCACTCAGCGACCGATTTCCGACCGGTCTGAGCCCACCATCGCGCGCCTCCGTTACTCTTTAGGAGGCGACCGCCCCAGTCAAACTACCCGCCACACAGGGTCCCGGATCCGGATAACGGACCGCGGTTAGACATCAAGACAGACAGGGGTGGTATCTCAAGGGAAGCTCCACACGAACTGGCGTCCATGCTTCAAAGCCTACCACCTATCCTGCACACGTCTGACCTGATGCCAGTGTGAAGCTGTAGTAAAGGTGCACGGGGTCTTTCCGTCTAACCGCGGGAAGCCTGCATCTTAACAGGCAATTCAATTTCGCTGAGTCTATATTGGAGACAGCGGGGAAGTCGTTACGCCATTCGTGCAGGTCGGAACTTACCCGACAAGGAATTTCGCTACCTTAGGACCGTTATAGTTACGGCCGCCGTTTACTGGGGCTTCGTTTCAGTGCTTGCACACCTCCATTTAACCTTCCAGCACCGGGCAGGCGTCAGACCCTATACGTCGTTTTACAACTTCGCAGAGCCCTGTGTTTTTAGTAAACAGTCGCCACCCCCTGGTTTGTGCCCCCGACCAAGACTTGCGTCCCAATCGGGCCTCCTTCTCGCGAACTTACGGAGGTATTTTGCCGAGTTCCTTCAATATAGTTCTCTCAAGCGCCTTGGTATGCTCTACCAGTCCACCTGTGTTGGTTTAGGGTACGATCTTAATGGAAGGCTATTTCCTGGAACCAATCAGCCGCCCATTCAATCCGATAAGGATGAACGACCTCTTTGATCCGTCACATCTTCCTGGCCCACGAATATTAACGTGGTTCCCATCGACTACGCCTTTCGGCCTCGCCTTAGGGGTCGGCTTACCCTGCTCAGATTAGCTTTAAGCAGGAACCCTTGGACTTTCGGCGAGGGGGTCTCTCACCCCCTTTATCGCTACTCATGTCAACATTCTCACTTCTGATCACTCCACCGGATGCCTTACAGCCCGGCTTCACAGTCAGAACTTCGCTATCTTAATACCATTACTGGAATTAAAAAAGCAACGTTCTTATCACAGAACGCTCCGCTACCATGCACATAAATGTGCATCCTCAGCTTCGGCTCATGGCTTGAGCCCCGGTACATCTTCGCCGCAGGATAACTTATTTAGACCAGTGAGCTGTTACGCTATCTTTAAAAGATGGCTGCTTCTAAGCCAACTTCCTGGTTGTTTTGGTCGTCCCACCTGCTTTCCCACTTAGCCATGAATTAGGGGCCTTAGCTGGAGGTCAGGGTTGTTTCCCTTTCCACTACGGACGTTAGCATCCGCAGTGTGTCTGCCGTGTATTACTCTTCGGTATTCGGAGTTTGGTTAGGATCAGTAAGACGGTGAGTCCCCATTACCCATCCAGTGCTCTACCCCCGAAGGTATTCGCACGACGCTCTACCTAAATAGATTTCGCGGAGAACCAGCTATCTCCGAGTTTGATTGGCCTTTCACCCCTAGCCACACGTCATCCCGTGATTTTTCAACATCAGTGGGTTCGGCCCTCCAGTTGGTGTTACCCAACCTTCAGCCTGCACATGGCTAGATCACTCGGTTTCGGGTCTGATCCCACAAACTAAATCGCCCTATTAAGACTCGCTTTCGCTGCGCCTACACCTATCGGTTTAAGCTTGCTTGTAAGACCAAGTCGTTGACCCATTATACAAAAGGTACGCCGTCACCCCACAAGGGGGCTCCGACTGTTTGTAGGCGTCCGGTTTCAGG